>DAOKZW010000014.1:0-97511 GCA_035325445.1 Flavobacteriales bacterium | reverse complement strand
GGACTGAGCCTTGCCCCTACCAAACGCTCATTAACACCTAAGTGCCTAATTCAAAAGAACCAATACGCTTGGCGTGTTCGCCGCTTTGTCGTTGGCCGCCGCCCTTTCCTGGCAACCCGCACAGGCACAGAACTGGCATACGGTAGGCACGGCAACCGCCGCAAACGCAAACGACGAATTCCCGACCCCCTTTGCCAATCACTTCGTGGGGCAACGGATGCAGTCCATCTATCTGGCCTCGGAGCTTAGTGCCGCAGGCCTCAACGCCGGTGATGAGATCTCCTCGATAAGTTGGAACGTGGCGGATGTGCAAGGCTGCGGCGTGCTGAACGACTACACGGTGCGGATCGCTCATACCACGGCGACCACCCTGTCCGGATTCCTGGTATTCCCGAGCAACGGGGCAAGCACCACCCCAGTGGACTATCAGCCGGTGTTGGGCGACAACACCTTCCATTTCCGGTCGAACTTCGTGTGGGACGGAACGAGCAACCTGCTCATCCAAACCACCAATTTCAGCCCACCTTACGGGACATGGTCTGCCAACGCCCAAGTGTATTCCTACGAAACGGGCGCAGCGCGGACCTATATCCTGGCGGACGATAAAATGTTTACCGCCACCCAGATCTCTGCGTTGGAAGGCGGAACGCTGGCTTCCACCTTGACCCCGGTAGTCAGCTTCGGGGTGGCGGACCCGTGCCCTTCCCTTGCGGCCTATGATTATACTTTGTGCCAAGGCGGGACGGTACCCGCCGGCGAAGGCTTGACCGCTGCAGGGTGCGCCGAGGCCGATGGCGGGCTATTTACGGCCGTGTATGAATTCCCGGGCAGCAATTTCGTTTTTGACGGTACCTCGTACACCGTGCGTTCCACCCTGAACCTCCCGCCGTTGCCGGAAGGTGCCGTGTTGAAGGCAGGCCGCCTGATCTTGACCAATGTGATGGCCAGTGGGAATACCCCTTGGAGCAACCTCTACATCCAGCTGGGGGGCGAGATCACCGGGGCCGTCCAACTATTTCCGGGATATACAACTTGGCAAGGCACCGCCCCGGAAATGATCTTCCAGCTCACCGGAGAGCCTGCCGAGGGGAACATCACCCTCGCCACCCGGAAGAGCCCGAATACGACCGGCACCAGCCAGATCGGTTCCGCCCGGGTGGAATACGACTATACGCTTCCCACCCCGCACTGGTACACCACCGCCAGCGGCGGGACGCCGGTGGCATCCGGCATAAGCGCCTTTGATCCCGTTTCCGCCGGCCTGGTGGACCCGAACGTTGTCGGCAGCACCACCTTCTATGTGGCCTGCGGGGCACCCTCCACCCCTTGCGCCGATGAAACACGCACGCCGGTCACGTTCAACGTGGTATCGGTAAGCGCACCCGTGGCAACCGCTGCCACCGGCATTTCGGACGATGGCTTCACGGCGAATTGGAACGCCGTGTCCGGGGCCACGGAATACTACCTGGATGTAAGCACCAGCCCGACATTCGGCACGCCCGGCGCACACGTGGTCGGCTGGAATTTCTCCGATAACAATACCACGGCAGACAGCGGCATTCCTGCCAATGCCTCCAAGACCATCAGCACCACCTCCACAGGCACACCGACATACACCGGCGGGATGATCTCCAATAACGGATGGAATGCTGGCAATGGGACCAAATACTGGATGATCGACCTGGTGACCACCGGGCATTCCGACCTCACTTTGTCGTCCGTTCAACGGAGTTCCAACACAGGACCAAAGAATTTCAAGGTGCAATTCCGCATCGGTGCCACGGGCCCATGGCACGACGTGCCCGGGGCAAGCGTGACCGTGGCGGACAACACGACCACGGGTGTGCTGAACAACATCGCCCTGCCTGCGGCCTGCAACAACCAGCCGCAGGTTTTCCTGCGCTGGATCATGACCTCCAACACCTCCGTGAATAATGGCACCGTTGTGGCTGGCGGAACAAGCCGGATCGACAATATCTCGGTGAATGGAACTGAGCACAACTTCGTTCCCGGCTATGAGAACCTGAGCGTTTCCGGCACCTCACAGGCGGTAACGGGCCTGGACCCGGAGACCACCTACTACTACCGCGTAAGGGCCAACACGGGCTGCGAAAACGGCCCGAACAGCAACGTGATCAGCGTGACCACGGCGGCGGATGCCACGCCCGAGCTTTCTGCAGGCACGCTCGCGGGCTTCGGCCCCCTCTGCCTCAACACGGAAGGCGGCCCGGCCAGCTTCACGGTCACAGGCACCAACCTCACCACGGCGGATGTCACCGTGGGGCCCTTGTCCGGTTTCACCTTCTCCACCACCGAAATGGGCACCTATGCCGGCAGCCTTTCGCTGGCCCAGCCCGGCGGCAGCTTTGCCCAGGACATCTGGGTGAAATTCACCCCGACGGCGGTGCAATCCTATGACGGCAACATCGTGGTGGGCGGCGGCGGTGCCACCGACATCCTGGTGGCCGTAACGGGCAGCGGCATCAACACCCCCGCCACCGCCAGCACAGGCGCAGCCAGCCAGACCGGCGACGACGAGGCGGAGGTGCAGGGGAGCTATGTGATGGGCTGCTCCTCCGTATCAGCATACGGCATCGAATACAGCACCACCTCCGGGTTCACGCCGGGCACGGGCACGCAAGTGGCCGCCACCAATGCTTCCGGGGGCAGCTTCAGCAGCACACTCACGGGCCTGGCCCTCTGCACCCCCTACTACTACCGGGCCTATGCCACCGACAACACCGGCACCAGCTACGGCACCGAGCAGAGCTTCACGAACACCGTGATCTCCGTGCCCGTGGCCTTGGCGGCCACCGATGTAACGGCTGGCGGCTTCACGGCCAATTGGAGCGCTGTCGCCGGTGCCACCGGGTACCAGCTGGACGTAAGCACCTCCCCCACCTTCGGTGGAACGGGACCGGCCACCTATACCACCGGTTTTGATGGTGGAAGAGCGAACCTGCCCACTGGATGGAGCCACTCCGGACTAGGCACGGACTATACCACCAACACCAACTACGGTGTCAGCACCCCCAGCCTGAAGTTCGACGACTCGAACGACCGGCTGACCAGTCCTGTTTTCGACGGCCCGGCGACGAGCATCAGCTATTGGTACAAGGGGCAGGGCACCAATGGGTCGGCAAGCGCCTTGCTGACGGAAGGCTTCAATGGGAGCACGTGGGAAACCATCGGCACCGTGACCAGCATACCCTCCAACGCCACCGGCACACAGACCTACACGTTGGATGCCAACGACGGCTACGTGCAATTCCGCTTCACCTACACGAAGGACCAAGGCAACCTGGCCTTCGATGACTTCAATGTGACCTACAGCACGGGTGGTCCCGATTTCGTTCCCGGATATGAAAACCTGCCGGTCGCAGGCACCTCGCAGGAAGTAACGGGCCTGGACCCCGAGACCACCTACTACTACCGTGTGCGCGCCACCAGCAGCTGCGCCACCAGCGGCAACAGCAACACGGAGAGCACAACGACCACCGCGGCCGCCTTGATCTATTACAGCCAGAACTCGGGCAACGTTTCCGATGCCATCTGGGCCACGGTGCCCGTAGGCACGCCCGGCCCGGCGGTATTCAACGCCAACACCAGCATGGTGGTGCAGAACGGGCATGTCGTGGACAACAACGTCAACACCACCTTGGCCAACCTGACGGTGGACGCGGGAGGCATCATTTCCCTGAACAGCGGCACCACCCTTTCCGTGCATGGCGACCAAGTGAGCGTGAACGGACAGCTCACCTCGGGCGACAACACGAGCCTGATCCTGGCCGGCGCCAATGGCGTGATCCTGGAAAGCACGCACATGCTGGAGCTGTACAACCTGGAGGTGAACACCCCGAACGGCGCGCTCACCGACGCGGTCATCCGGATCCACGGCACGCTGCAGCTCACCGATGGCGAGCTGGAGAGCGAGGAGCCGATCACCCTGGTGAGCACCGCCAGCGGCACGGCCCGCCTCGGCGTGGTGGGGCAGAACGCCAACTACGTGGGCGAGCTCACCATGCAACGCTACATCCCGGCCGGGCAGACCAACTGGCGCATGCTGGGCAGCCCCGTGGCAGGGGCCACCATCCTGGACTGGAAGAACGACTTCTATACCGCCGGCTTCCCGGGCTCGCACTACCCCAGCTTCGACAGCCCCTGGGGCAGCGGGGTGCTGTGGCCCAGCATCCGCTGGTACGATGAAACGGTGCAGTCGGCCAGCCCCGACGTTGGCATCGTGGGCGTGTCGGGCCCCGAGCAGCCCCTGCAGGTGGGCCAAGGCTTCCTGGCCTGGTGCGGCGACAACCTCACCAGCACGATGGCCTTCACGGTGGACGTGACCGGCGCCCCCACCATCGCCAAGACGCCGATCGCCCTGCCCATGAGCTTCACCTCCACCGGGACGTTGGCCGCCGATGGCTGGAACCTGGTGGGCAACCCGCTGCCGAGCGCAATCTCCTTCAACACCATCAACCGGGGCGCCGACGTGCAGAACGCCTACTGGGTGTTCGACCCGGTGGCGGGCAACAACAAGGCCTGGACCAACGGGGTTGGCCAAGGAGCGATGAACGGCAAGATCCAAAGCAGCCAAGGTTTCTGGATGAAGGCCAACGGCACCGACCTCACCACCACGGTGGACGAGTCGGCCAAGGTGAACGAGCCCTTTGGCGGCCTCTTCGGCGGCGCGGAACAGCCGTTGCTGCCCATCCTGGGCCTGGAGATCGCCAGCAGCCTGAACAGCTACAGCGATGAGGCCACCATCGTCTTCGCCGGGGGCACACCGGCTTACGGCGACGGCGACGCGCTGAAGATGGGCTTCCGCACCATCGGCGCGCCGCGCATGGCGGTGCGCAGCACCGACGGACAGGCCCTCGCCATCGACTTCTTCGGCAGCTACAACGAGGCCATTGCGATCCCCTTGGCCGTGGACGTGGACGTGACCGGCACCTATACCATCACCGCCAGCCTCTCCGGCATCAACAGCCTGGGTTGCCTGAGCCTGTTGGACCAGCAGACCGGCGCGGTGACCCCGCTGACCGACGGCGCCAGCTACACCTTCCACATCACGGCCGGCGACGAGGGCAACGCCTCCCGCTTCGTGATCAACGGCACCAAGCCCGTGGCCCTGGCGGTTGACAACGCCCTTTGCCACGGTGCCCAAGGTGCGGCCGGCATCGTCACCAACGAGGGCCCGATCAACCTGGTATGGACCGATGCCTTCGGCAATGCGCTGCTGGGCCAGAGCGCGGAAAACTCCAGCGGCGACTACTTCGAGTTCCAGGCCCCGACGGGTGCCTACATGGTCTTCATGAGCCCGGCGGGCGAGTGCGGCCAAGTGGCGGCCAGCTTCACCATCGGCGAGCCTGCCGCGGTGGAAGTGGAGAGCCTGGTGGAGGCCACCTCATGCCCCTCCAGCGCCGACGGCCTGGTGGAACTGGCGGCAGTCGGTGGCACCGCCCCCTACACCTTCGCCTGGCCCCATGGCGCTGAAGGACCCTCGATGGAAATGGCGGCCGGTGAATACGTGGTGACCGTTACCGATGCCAACGGCTGCACGAGCCCGGTGCAGGTGACCGTGCCCGCCGGCGAGGGCACCGTGGCCGGCTTCACGCTGAACGGCGAGGCCGTGGCCGGTGTCCCGACGGGCCTCACCAACACCTCCATCTTGGCGGACCAGTACTTCTGGGACTTCGGTGACGGCAGCGCCAGCACGGAGGAAACACCGGTGCACACCTGGGCCCTGCCGGGCAACTACACCGTGAGCCTCACGGCCAGCAGCGCGGATTGCATCGACACCTTCACCATGGAGGCCGCCGTGGGCACCAGCACGGGCATCGCGGCCACGGCCCCCGGCAACCTGCGGGTGTGGGGCACGCCCGGCCACATCGTGATCGAGCATCCCTTCGGCCAAGAGCCGGTGAACGTGGATGTACACGATGCCACGGGACGCCTGGTGCTCGGCCGCAACGGCCTGGTACAGCCGGTACGCATCCAGCTCAGCGACCGGGTGCTGGGCACGGGCGTATGGTTCGTGCGCGTCACCAGCGGCGATGTGCAGCGCACCTTCCGGGTACCGCTGGTGCGTTGATCGGATTGGATCCAACGAAAAAGGGCTACCGGCGATGGTGGCCCTTTTTCCTTGGGGGATATGCGGTGGTCCGGGCCGACCACCGGGCCGGTAGGGGCGGACCATGTGGCGGGCGGGCCATGGGGGGTGCGGTAGCGGGCGGTGGTCCGCCGCTACCGCACCTCGCTGCCCGGGGTCATGGCCTCGGTGGGCCGCACGAAGCGCAGGCGGCCATCGGCATCCTCGGCCATCAGGACCATGCCTTGGCTTTCCACGCCGCGCATCTTGCGGGGCGCCAGGTTGGCCACGAGCACCACCTGCTGGCCGGCCAGTTCCTCTGGCACGAAATGCTCGGCGATACCGCTGAGCACGGTGCGCGGCTGCGCCTCGCCGATGTCGATGGAGAGTTTCAGGAGTTTATCGGCCTTGGGGACTTTCTCCGCTTCGCGGATGGTGCCCACGCGCAGGGCCAGCTTCGCGAAATCGTCGAACTGGATAAGGGGCTTCGCTTCCGGCAGGGGCTTGTCGGCCTTGGGTGTCTCCGCTGCCGGTGCGGCCGGTGCATGGGCCTTCAGGCGCTCCACCTCGGCGGCGATCTCCGCGTCGCCGATCGGCTTGAACAGGTGCTCCGGCTTGCCGATGGCCGCGCCCGGCACGATCAATCCCTCGCGCAGGGCATCGCCCCACATCAGCTCACCCACGTTGAGCATGCGCCGGATCCTCTCCGCCGTGAACGGCATGAAGGGCTCCAGCACCACGGCCAGCGCGGCGGTGATGCGCAGGCCGTTGAACAGCACGGTGCGCACGCGGTCAGGGTCGGTCTTCTCCAGCTTCCACGGCTCAGTGTCCGTGAGGTACTTGTTGCCCAGGCGCCCCACGTTCATGGCGTTCAGCAGGGCATCGCGGAAGCGGAACTTGTCGATGTCGGCGGCCACCTTGTCCGGCAGGGCTGACAGCTCGGCCCACAGCACGGTGTCCTGTTCGCCTTGCTGCGCGTTGGAGGGCGCGGGCTCGGGCACCTTGCCGCCGTAGTACTTGTTGCACAGCACAAAAACGCGCTGCACGAAGTTGCCGATGATGGCCACCAGCTCGTTGTTGTTCTTGTCCTGAAAGTCCTTCCACGTAAACTCGCTGTCGCGGAACTCGGGCAGGATGTGGGCGAGCGCGTAGCGCAGCTCATCCTGGCGGCCGGGCCAGCGCTCCACGTACTCGTGGGCCCACACGGCCCAGTTGCGGCTGGTGCTCAGCTTCTGCCCCTCCAGGTTGAGGAACTCGTTGGCCGGCACGTTCTGCGGCAGGATGTAGCCGCCGTGCTGCTTCAGCAGAATGGGGAAGATGATGGCGTGGAACACGATGTTGTCCTTGCCGATGAAGTGGATGAGCCGCGTGTCGTCGGCCTTCCACCACTTCTCCCACTCCGTACCGTGATCCAGGGCCCACTGCTTGGTGGCGCTGATGTACCCGATGGGCGCATCCAGCCACACGTAGAGCACCTTCCCTTCGGCGCCGGGCAGCGGCACGGGCACGCCCCAGTCCAGGTCGCGCGTCATGGCGCGGGGCCGCAGGCCTTCCTTCAGCCAGCTGTTGCACTGGCCCAGCACCTGCGGCTTCCATTCGCCCGCATCGTGCTGCTGCACGCCATCGAGCATGCCGGTGTTGATCCACTCTTGCATCCACTCCTGGCTGCGTTCCATGGGCAGGTACCAGTGCTTGGTGGGGCGCAGCTCGGGCGTGCTGCCGGTGAGGGTGCTCTTGGGGTCGATCAGCTCCTTGGGGCTGAGGGCGCTGCCGCACTTCTCGCACTGGTCGCCGTAGGCGCCGGGGTTGCCGCAATGCGGGCAGGTGCCGGTGATGTAACGGTCGGCCAGGAATTGCTTGGCCTCGGTGTCGTAGTACTGCTCCTCGGTCTGCTCGGTGAAGGCCCCGTTGGCGTGCAGCTGCAGGAAGAACTCCTGCGAGGTTTGGCGGTGCAGCTCCGCACTGGTGCGGTGGTAAATGTCGAAGGCGATGCCGAGGTCCTGGAAGGCCTTGTGGATGATGGCGTGGTACTTGTCCACGATGGCCTGCGGGGTGGTGCCCTCCTTCAGGGCGCGCAGGGTGATGGCCGCCCCGTGCTCATCGCTGCCGCAGATGAAGAGGACCTCTTTGCCGCGGGCCCGCATGGAGCGCACGTAGATGTCGGCGGGCAGGTAGGCGCCTGCGATGTGGCCGATGTGGAGGGGGCCGTTGGCATAAGGCAGCGCGGCGGTAACGGTGGTGCGGGCGGGTGCTTTCATGGATGAGGCGCGAAATTACACGGCGGTGCGGCGTTGGGCACCAGTACATGGCAGATGGCCGAAGGCCGCTTGGAGTGCACCAAGCCTTCCCGGCCAAGCCCTTTGGCGGTTTTCCCGGCCCCCGGGCCAAGGTTTCCCCGGCCCCTTCTTCTCCTTCAGGGCGGCGCACGTTACCTTCGCGATCCTTTTTCAGCCAGGCCCCAACGTCCATGGAACACATCCGCAACTTCTGCATCATCGCCCATATCGACCACGGCAAGAGCACGCTGGCCGACCGCCTGCTGCAGATGACCGGCACCATCGCCGACCGGGACATGCAGGAGCAGAACCTGGACGACATGGACTTGGAGCGCGAGCGGGGCATCACGATCAAGAGCAAGGCCATCCAGATGAACTACGAGCTCGACGGCAAGAAGTACCTGCTGAACCTGATCGACACGCCGGGCCACGTGGACTTCAGCTACGAGGTGAGCCGCAGCATCGCGGCCTGCGAGGGGGCGCTGCTGATCGTGGACGCCACGCAGGGCATCCAGGCGCAGACCATCAGCAACCTGTACCTGGCGCTGGAGCACGACCTGGAGATCATCCCCATCCTGAACAAGATGGATCTGCCCAGCGCCAACCCGGAGGAGGTGAAGGACCAGATCGTGGACCTGCTGGGCTGCAAACGCGAGGAGATCATGGCCGCCAGCGGCAAAACGGGCCTGGGCGTGGACAAGGTGCTGGAAGAGATCGTGCACCGGATCCCCGCCCCGAAAGGCGACCCGCAGGGCCCGCTCCAGGCGTTGATCTTCGACAGCGTGTTCAACAGCTTCCGCGGCATCATCGCCTACTTCCGGGTACTGAACGGCACCATCCGCAAGGGCGACAAGGTGAAGTTCTTCAATACCGGTGTCGTGTATAACGCGGACGAGATCGGGGTGCTGAAGATGGACCTGCAGCCCAAGACACAGCTGAGTGCCGGCGATGTGGGATACATCATCAGCGGGATCAAAACGGCCAGCGAGGTGAAGGTGGGCGACACCATTACCCACGCCGATCGCCCGTGCGCCGAGGCCATCCACGGCTTCGAGGATGTGAAGCCCATGGTATGGGCGGGCATCTTCCCGGTGGACACCGAGGACTATGAGGAGCTGCGGGAGGCCATGGAAAAGCTGAAGCTGAACGACGCCAGCCTGACCTGGACGCCGGAGAGCAGCGCCGCGCTGGGCTTCGGTTTCCGTTGCGGCTTCCTGGGCCTGCTGCACATGGAGATCATCCAGGAGCGGCTGGAACGCGAGTTCGGCATGACCGTGATCACCACGGTGCCGAACGTGGGGTACAAAGTGACCACCACCAAGGGCGACCTGATCGACGTGCACAACCCCAGCGAGTTGCCGGAAGTGATGCACATTGAGCACATTGAAGAGCCGTACATCAAGGCGCAGGTGATCACCAAGGCCGAATACATCGGCCCGATCATGACGCTCTGCATTGAAAAACGGGGCACGCTCATCAACCAGCACTACCTCACCACCGACCGGGTGGAGCTCACCTTCGAGCTTCCTTTGGGCGAGGTGGTGTTCGACTTCTTCGACAAGCTCAAGAGCATCAGCCGCGGCTACGCCAGCTTCGACTACAGCCCCATCGGCTTCAAGGAGAGCGACCTGATCAAGCTGGACATCCTGCTGAACGGCGAGAAGGTGGATGCGCTGAGCGCCTTGATCCACCGCGACCACGCCCACGAGCTGGGCAAGAAGATGTGCGGCAAGCTGAAGGAGCTGCTGCCGCGCCAGCAGTTCGACATCCCCATCCAGGCCGCGATCGGCGCGAAGATCGTGGCGCGGGAAACGGTGAAGGCGCTGCGCAAGGACGTGACGGCCAAGTGCTACGGCGGCGACATCAGCCGGAAGCGCAAGCTGCTGGAGAAGCAGAAGGAGGGCAAGAAGCGCATGCGGCAGGTAGGCTCGGTGGAGATCCCGCAGCAGGCGTTCCTGGCAGTGCTGAAGCTGGATTGAGGCTTCGGCTGCGCTCAGCCTGACATCCAGCTTCGGACCATTCAGAAACCTTCGAATCCTCAGACGCTACGCGTCTTGCGGCTCGCCGCTTCGCTTCTGCTCGGACTGACATCCAGCTTGGATCTCAGAAGCCTCGGATGACATGCGTCCTGCGGAGCATCGTTACGCTTATGCTCGAACTGACAGGCCAAGCCATGCCCGAATACAAACCCGGATGGTTCACGGCTTCGCCCGTCCCGTGAACCGGTCCATGGTGTGATAGATGCCCATCCAGCGGCCCACCACCAGGTCGAAGATCGCCTGCGGCAACACGGCCTGCATCAGGCGCACGAAGCCCACGGGCCACGGCATCGATACGATGGAGCGCCTCCGTTCAATCCCCCGGATGATGCGGCGCACCACCTTATCCGGCTTCAGGATGGGCACCAGCGGTGAGCGCACGCCCGCAAACATGCCGGTGGAGATGTAGTACGGCGCCACGGTGGTAACGCCGATGTCCAGCCTCTGCTCTTTCATCTCGATGCGCAGGCTTTCCGACCAGCCCATGGCGGCCCACTTGCTGGCGGCGTACACGGCCATGCGCGGGTTGCCGATCAAGGAGGCCGCCGAGGCGATGATGCACAGATGCCCTTGGTTGCGCGCCACCATGTCCGGCAACACCACCCGCGCCACGTGCATGGGCGCCACGGCATTCACGGCCATGGTCCGATCGATCTCGTCCGAACCGATATCCTGGAAGAACTTGTTGCCGGTAACGATGCCTGCACTATTGATCAGGATATCGACCGGCCCGTGTTGCGTCTTCAACTCGTTGTAGGCAGCCTGTACGGCGGCCCTCTCGGTCACATCCACCCGTTGTCGCACCACGGGACCCAAGGCCGCAAGCTCAGCCGCCGTGGCCTCCATCGCTTCCGCATCCCTGTCCCAGATGATCAGTTTGGCGCCGCGTTGCAACACCTCACGGCCCATGAGCTTGCCGATGCCGGATGCGCCCCCCGTGATGAGCACGTTGCGGTCCTTGAAGTTGGTGTGCGCCATGGTTTGTCAATCCCGCTAAAAGTAGGCCGGGGCCCTGTTTCCCCGGCTGCTTCTTCCGGTGGGAAGGATGGATCATCCTGCTTTCCGGAAGGGCCCGAGAACTTTTTTCAAGCTCATCTGTATGCTTTATCGCCCTGAGGCAACAAACCAAAAACATCAGGACAGGGATATCATGAAAAACAAAACCACAATGCTGACGCGCGGCGCCCTGCTCTTTGGGCTTTCCGCGTTCCTCTACACCGCTGCCATCGCACAGGATGCCCCGAAGCTGAACGACGCACAGATCGCGCATGCGGCCGTGACAGCCAACCAGATCGATGTAAACTACGGTAAGATCGCGATGGAGAAATCCAAGAACAAGGACATCCGGCACTTTGCCGAGACCATGATCAAGGACCATGAGGGGGTGATCAAGCAAGCCGGTGACCTGGCCGCCAAGCTGGGTGTCAAACCGCAGGACAATACCCTGAGCCAGTCGCTGAAGACCGGTGAGGTGAAGGAGGCCAAGGCGCTGCGTGCGCTGAGCGGGGAACAGTTCGACAAGGCCTACATCGACAATGAGGTGGCCTACCACGAGGCCGTAATCAATGCGGTGAAGACGGTATTGATCCCGCAGACGCAGAATGCGGAACTGAAGCAATTGTTCCTGACCATTTCGCCGGTGCTTGACGCGCACTTGGCACACGCCAAAAAGGTCCAGCAACAATTCCACGCCTCGAAATGAACACGCTGGGAAGCCGGGTGGCACCCTTGGTGCCTGTGATGGTGTTGCTGCTGCTCGCATCGTGCGGGGGACCGGAAGCACCGGCCGCCACGGAACCGGCGCCGGCAGCCCACGTGCCCACTTCGGTGGCCGTCTCGATCGCGCAGATGAAATTTAATCCCGACACGGTCCGGGTGCATGCCGGTGACACCATTGTGTGGACCAACAACGATGTGGTGGACCATGATGCCACGGCGCTCCCGGACAGTGCATGGACATCGGGCGTGCTGCACCCGGGTGACAGCTGGCGGTTCGTGGCCCAAAGCTCAACCCCGTATTTCTGCAGCATCCACGTTGTGATGCAGGGCCAGGTGCAGGTGGAGCAGGAGTGACCTGCACGGTCCCGAGCAAACAGGGGCGGCCGATCGGCCGCCCCTGTTTGCTTGCATGCGGATATACCGCTCACTGTTTTTCCTTCATCGGCGCCTTGCGGTCCGGGGTTTTGTTCCCGTGATGGCAGGTATAACAGGAAACCTTGAACGCATCGGAGAGGTAGTTGTCCTTGAACTTGCCCTTGATGCCGAATTCCTTTTGGTTGATGCGGCTCACCATGCGCATCATCTCACGCGTCACATCCTTGTGCGGGTTGGCATCGGACAGGAAGTCCAGCTTGCCGGGGTTGGTGGTGGAGGGCGCGTGGCAATCCCTGCATGACATGTTGAGGTCGTCCTCGAAGCCGTGCATGATGGCCATGAGGTCGTCGTGGGAGATGTCCTTGGGCAGCACCTTCAGGTTGTTCTTGTGGGGCGGGTTCTGGGGCTGCGGTGCGGCAAACGCGCTCAACAGCAGGAAACCCGAGATGGATGCGATAACAAGCAATTTCTTGTGCTTTTTCATGATCGTGATTTGCTGATGGTAAGACCGTCGAATATACGGAAGCCCGAAAGCAGGCCTTGACGGGACCTGTCAAAACCGGCGCAGCAACCACATCAACCCGCTCAGCACGGCGGACAGCAACAGCATGGTGGTGATGGGAACGTACATGCGGAACCCCTCGCGTTCGATGCGTATGTCACCCGGCAGGTTGCCGATCCAGCACCACCAATTGCCCTTGGTGATCCAAGGCCACAACAAGCCTGCAAGGAGCAGGAGGATCCCAGCGATGATCAGCGATCGGCGCATGGGGCAAACCTATCGGCCCAGGCCCATATTGATGCTCACGTTGCGGCCCAATCGCAGTTTCAGGCGATCGCCCCCATCACCGCGCTGCAGTTCCACACCGCTGCCCGGTGCCACGGCACCTGCCGCCTTGTCGGCCATGGCCACGAGATCATCCCCATCCAAGCCGGTGCGGCGCGCCCCGGTGTTCAGCACCTTTTCGCGGGCCACATTGGCCAAGGCCTGTCCCAAGGTTTGGCCGTTGGTACCGGATGTTTCCAAGCCCGCTGCCGCCAAGCCTTCCGTCTGTGGCCCGTCCAATTGCCCGGTAAGCGGTCCGTTCCCGATCGGTTCCACGGGTGCCTCCACCACTTGTTGCATCATTTCCGCGGCCGCGCCTCCGTCAAGGGAGTGCTCTTGTTCAGCCCCCTTCGCCTCGCCATTCCGGGGCAAGGTTGCCATCGGCTTCCTGCTTTCCTCCATCTGTGTCCCTATCCGTTGGTGAGCGGGTTGTCTGGTATCCTCCCGGGAAGGCTGCTTCACGGCCATGTCGGCACCGCCTTCGTTCGCCGCATCCGCCTCGCCATTGGGACTGGTATGGGCGGGCTCCCCAGCCGCAGACGGAACGGCCTCTTTCGGGGTGGCGGACGCATGCTCCGTATTGTCGGCCACTTGCGTACCCCGCCCGCCCGTTCCTGCCAAGTACCATGCACCGAGGCCCATGACCAGCAGGATGCTTGCCGCAGCAGCCAGACGCCCCCACAGCGGCACGACCCGTCCGCCCTGCTTCTTCAGGCCTTCCTTGCCGGGGCAGGCCATCGTTTCGGCCCCGATCCGGGCCAACGCCATCAGCCGGGCCTGCCTTGCCGCCTCGGGGTCTTCTTGCAGGTAGCGCTTCAGGGCCTGTTCCTGCTCCGGGCCCAGGTCCCTTTCCACGTGTGCCACCAGGAAGTCATCCAAGCCGGCGGCGTCCGGCATTCCCTTCGGGGGAAAGGTCTTGTAGAGCCCTTCTTTCCGGAAGGCTTCCTCCTGCGAGGCTTCGATGGCGGGCAAGGGCCCCGGCTCCGGCCCCAGGTCCGGGTTGGCCTCCAGGAAGGCCTCCAAAGCCCGCACCTGCCCCGGGGTCAGGCGTCCCTCGATGTGATCGAGCAGCCAAGCCTCGTATGTGTCGCGATCGGGTGTCATAGCACGTTCTCCAGGCTTCCGATGTAATTCTTCAGGGCCGTGCGTCCGCGGTAGATGTACACCTTCACTTGGGTGATGTTCAGCCCGGTGGCATCGGCGATCTCCTCGTAGGCATAGCCTTCCAGGTCGCGCAGGAGCACCACGCTCCGCTGTATGGGCGGCAGCTCCGCGAGGGCCTCGTCCAAGATCTCCTTCAGGTCGGGCTGCGCCGTTGTACCGGCCATTATGCGATCATGCTTTGCCTCCAGGCTTGTTTGCCTTGCCGCCTGCCGCACGCTGTCCACGAGCAGGTGGTGGGCGGTGGTGAAGAGGTAGCTTTTGGCCTTGCCGCCATCCACCTCCTCCAGGCGTTGCCACAGGCGTGCGAAGCTTTCCTGCACCACGTCCTTGGCCTGCTCCGTATCGCGTAGGTGCTTCACCGCGAACCGGTAAATGCCATCCGCGAAGCGGTCCACGGCGCTGTTGTATTCGGCAAGGTCCACGGGCGTGGCTTTGGTGTGTGACGCTGGAGGTGATCGAAAGTTACAGGGTTCTTGCCTGTCGTGGGGCCACGGGGGTCTTGCATGCGCCTCGGGCGCAGCATCCTGCAGGGTTGAGGGCATTGGCACAAACCCGTTGGCATCGCATCCCGGGTGCATGGGCCCGCCAACAACAGCATCTCCGCCGTGATGGAACGCCCGCGATGCGCATCCGTCGGGCGCCGGGATGTAATGGCCCAGGTCCAGCCTCCACCCCTCCCCGTCTTTCGACCGTTCATCACGATCACTGTAACAAGCCTTCCCGGCCCTCGTCCCATGCCAAACATCACATCCATCGCAACACCCCCCCGATCATGAAAACCTCCCTGCTTCGTTCCGGCCTCCTGGCAGCTTCCTGTTTGTTGTTGAACCTGGCCTTTGCCAACCCCGGCGGGGCCCTGGCGGGCAGCCCTTCACGAGATCAGGCCCGCTTGCAGCATGCGGTCCAGCGGCAGATCGATCGCCATGTGATCTTCCCCCTCTCCGGCAATCCCGAAAGAATGTACGGTGAAGTGTCCGTATCCTATGCGGTGGACGCCCACGGGGAGCTGGTGGTGCTGTCCGCCGAATCGGTCAATGTGGCGCTGCGCAACTATGTGGTGCGCAAGTTGAAGCAGCTCCGTGTCGGTGCCAATCCTTCCGGGCTATGGTCCATCTCTCATGCCCGGTTCGTGTTCAAGCCCGAGTGATCCCCATACCGGCTGTAACAAAGCCGACCTTGTTCCGTCACATCCCTAAATGACCTTCCCGATGAGATCGACCGCACTGATGATGGTACTGCTCGCTCCCTTGGCCGTCGTGGCCCAGCAGGACACCCTGCAAAGCGCGAGACCTGACAGCGCCTCCCGCTCAAACCACTCGGTTTACCTGGGCATCGGGCGCAACGGGCTGGAGGGCGGCATCATCCGCACGGACAGCGTGCCGACGGCGCAAGGCGACACGCTGCGGATCAACACCAAACGAAAGTCCTATGTAATCATCACCGCCCCGCGCACCTGCACGGACTCGACCGAGTTGCTGGAGGAGCGCCTGAAAAGTCTTCGCCGTGAGCGGCGCAACACCTTCACCTACTGGGCGGGCCTGGAATATGGCGTGAGCACGTTCCTGACCACCGACGGGCGCTTCGGCGACGGCCCGGAGAGCGGCCCGCTGCAGTTGAACAACGCACGCAGCCGCTTTTTCGCCATCAACTTCATGGAAAGGAAGGTGGAGTTCGGCAGCCACCATGCCGGGCTGTTCACCGGTCTGGGCTTCGAGTTCCTCAACTACAAGCTGAGCGACAATGTGACCTTGGAGGCCAATGGCGACAGCACCTATGCCGTGCCCATGGAACTGCCGGTGCTGAACAAGAACAAGCTGCGCCAGATCGGTCTGCGCGTGCCGTTGATGCTGGAGTTCAACACGGCGCGGGCCAAGCTGCCCGCCGATGTGGCGGAGCTGGCGACAGCGAAGGGCTCCTGGGGCTTCTCGCGGAAGAACAACTTCCACCTGTCGGCCGGCGTGGTGGGCACCTGGTACTTCGACACGATGTACAAGCAGAAGTACAAGGAAGGCGGCAACAACATGAAGAACCGCAGCAAGGATGATTTCAACCTGCTGCCCTATCGCTTGGCCGCGCGGGCCCAGGTCGGCTTCGGCAGCGTGAACCTGTTTGCCGAGTATGCCTTGACGCCGATGTTCGAGAAGGGCACGGCCCCGGAAATGAACGCCGTGAACTTCGGCATCACCTTGGTGGGCTTCTAACCCACCTCCGGGCGCGGCAACGAGGGGAATACAGCTTGCATCCGCCCGGGCAGGGCCGCTCGAAAGGGCGGCCCTGTGTAATTTCGCGGCCTCCGTATCATTCGCACAGGCAAACTCCTTTCCGCACCATGGGCCGCATATTCGAGAAACGCAAGCACAAGATCTTTGCACGCAATGCCAAACTGAGCAAGCTCTTCACCCGCATTGGCAAAGAGATCTCCATGGCGGTGAAGGCCGGCGGGCCCAGCCCGGAGGCCAACCACCGGCTGAAGGTGGCGATCCAGAACGCCAAAGGCATGAACATGCCCAAGGACAACATCGAGCGGGCCATCAAGCGGGCCGCCGGGGGGCAGGAGGCCGATTTCACAGAGATGACCTACGAAGGCTATGCGCCGGGCGGAGTGGCCGTATTCGTGGAGACGGCCACGAACAACCCTACGCGTACCGTGGCCAACGTGCGCAGCTTCTTCAACAAGTGCGACAGCAACCTGGGCACCAGCGGTTCCTTGGCCCACGTCTTCGAGCGCAAGGCTGAATTCACCGTGGATGGTCCGGCCCTCAAGGGCATGGACCATGATGATTTTGAGATGGCCTTCATCGATGCCGGCGCTGAAGACCTGCTGCACGACGAGGACGGGTTCATCATCCTGGCGCCATTCACCGAGTTCGGCTCCATCCAGCACAAGCTTGACGAGCTGGGCATCGAGGCGAAAAGCGCGGAGCTCAAGCGCTTCCCGCTGACCACCGTACCGGCGGACCTGGCCACGGCCAAGAACGTGATGAAGCTGATCGACATGCTGGAGGAGGACGACGACGTGAACGCCGTGTACCACAACATGGAGTTGAGCGAGGAGGTTGAGGCTGCGTTGGCGGACGGCCAATAGGCAGCGGCCAACCGATCACCTTGGGGTGATCATGCCGTAGTGAACACGATGTGGTAGCGGGTGCCGGAGCCGTCCGACCCCATGGTCATCCGGCCATTGATCTGCTCCACCAGGCTATCGATCAGGCTGCGCCCCAGCGTATCGCCCATGTTGTTGCGCTTGGCCTCCGGAATGCCCATTCCATTGTCATCGTAATGGAGGTCCACCTCCTGCTTCCCGTTGCGGTGTATCCGCAGGTTGATGAAGCCTTCCCTGCCGTCCACGAAGGCATGCTTGAATGAATTCGTGATGAGTTCATTGAGGATCAACCCCAGCGGCACCATGGTATCCAGGTCAAGCACCAGGTCGGGATCGATGGCTGTCCGGTAGCGGATCCGCTCTTCCACCTTGTTCAATTGGATCAGTTCGGTAAAGAGGTCCTTGATGTACTGCGAGAGGTCCACCTGCGCCAGGTCGTCCCCCTTGTACAGTTTTTCGTGGATAAGGGCCATGGACGCCACGCGGCTCTGGCTTTGGGCGAACGATTGCCGCAGCTGTTCATCCCGTATGGTTCCTGCCTGCAGCCTGAGCATGCTGGAAACCACCTGGAGGTTGTTCTTCACGCGGTGGTGGATCTCGCGGATCAGCACTTGGATGCGGGCATTGGCCTGTTCGAGTTTTTCCTTTTCCTTGACCAGGGCGCGGTTCTGCTCCACGTCGCGCTCGCGCGCCGCCCGCAGGTTGTCCCTCATCCGGGTAAGCGAGTGGCCGAGCACGTCCTGTTCACCACGGACCACCACGGAAACATCGTAGTTGCCTTGCCCTATGGCATCCGCGCTGGCCGAAAGCGAGCGCATCGCATCGATCACCTCGTTGAAGGATCCGGCCATCTGGCCCACCTCATCCCTTGTCCTCAGTGGAACACGCGCCCTTACATCGCCCCGCGCGAGTGCGGCCGCCGCCTGGGTCACCTCCTTGATGGTGCTCGTGATCCCACGGGTGATCACCGTGGCCATGACCACCACCATGCCCACCACCACCAGCAGGGCGGCCAGCACCAGGACCAGCCTCTGCTTGGCCTCTGCGGCCACATTGGCACTGGATGTTATGATGGAATCGATGGACCGGTCCTCCACTTGGCGCAACTGCGCGATGGCCTTTCCGCTCAGGCTCCACCACTCTTTGGCATCGATGCCCGAATCGGCCAAGGTGCCCTTGCTCCGTACCACGCCCAACATGGAGCGCAACAAGTTCACCTCCGGCCCCCGGTAGGTATCCTGGAAATACATCAGCAGGTCATGCTCGGCATCGCGCTGGAACAGGAGCAGGCTGGTCTCATACAACGAGATCAGCTCGTTGAGCTCGCCCATGTCCTTGGGGTCGGCGCCTGCGGTCAGCGACCTCAGGACATTGATCCGGATCTCGCTCAAGGCATCCTTGGCGTACAGCATGTTGTGATGCGCGAACAAGCGGGCATTCACCTCCAGGTCCACCGCTTGCTTGGACATTTCGCCGAGGTTGCGCAGCAGGCCCCCATCGATCTTCCGGTACAATTCACCCACGTGCCTGGCGGTGATGTCGCCGCGGTCCACACGCTTACGGTCTCCTTCCAGCGAGGCCAGCACATCAAAGGGGCGCAGCCCCGGATCGATCAGGATGGCGGGGTCGCTGAGGCGCCCGATGGCGTGGTCGCTTTGGCTCCTCGCCAGCACCAAGGCGTTGGTGTTTGGCAGCACCTTTTCCAGCGTGGCCACGCTCACCGCACATTCGTTCTGGAGGCCGTCCACCACATCAGCGATCAGCTTGATGTTGCCGGCCTGCTTGGAAACATAGCCCAGCACGGCGCTCCGCTTCAGGTTGGAATCCACCTGCTTGCCGATGAGCAATACCAGCCCCACCACGGGTATGCCCAGGGTGATCAAGAACTTGGTCCGTATGGGAAGGTCGGCAAAACGCCAATTCATGGGCCAGCTAAAGTAGGGCAAGCGACGCTGCGGCGCTTTCTACATTTGGCCACCCCGACAAACCGGGTCCCAAGACATTGTTGCGCCATGGATATGAAAAAGAAATATGGGCTGCTGGAGCAAAAGACGGCCGAGGCCTTGCAGGGCGGTGGCAGCGAGCGGGTAGAAGCGCAGCACAGGAAAGGCAAGCTCACGGCCCGCGAGCGGATCGACCAGCTGTTGGACCCGGGCAGCTTCCAGGAGATCGGCCAGCTGGTAACGCACCGCAGCGTGAATTTCGGGCTCGACAAGCAGCACTACTTGGGCGACGGCGTGGTGACCGGCCATGGCACGATCAACGGGCGCACCGTATTTGTTTTTTCGCAGGATTTTACGGTCTTGGGCGGCTCGCTGGCCGAGGCGCATGCGGAAAAGATCTGCAAGGTGATGGACCTGGCCATGCGGATCGGCGCTCCCGTGATCGGCCTCAATGACAGCGGCGGTGCGCGCATCCAGGAGGGCGTGGTCTCCCTGGGGGGGTATGCCGACATCTTTCACCGCAACGTGATGGCCAGCGGGGTGGTCCCCCAGATCAGCGCCATCATGGGCCCCTGTGCGGGCGGTGCGGTATACAGCCCTGCGCTGACCGATTTCGTGCTCATGGTGGAGGGCACCAGCTACATGTTCGTTACGGGCCCCAACGTGGTAAAGACGGTGACCCATGAGGAGGTAAGTTCCGAAGAGTTGGGCGGTGCGGGCACCCATGCCTCCAAGAGCGGGGTGGCCCACTTCACCGCCACCGACGAGCTGGATGCCATCGACCAGCTTCGGCGGCTGGTGGCCTACCTGCCCAACAACTGCGAGGAGCGCACCCCTGCGGTGCCTTACGAGGCCGGCGATGAAACCCGCCCCCTGCTGGACGGCATCCTTCCGGAAAACCCGAACCAGCCGTATGACATCCGCGACGTGCTCAACGCGGTGATCGACCCGGACAGCAGCATGGAGGTGCATGCAGACTACGCCCGCAACATGGTGATCGGTTTTGCGCGCGTGGCGGGCGAAACCGTGGGGTGCGTGGCCAACCAGCCTGCCGTGCTCGCCGGCGTGCTCGACATTGACGCCAGCCTGAAGGCCGCGCGGTTCGTGCGCTTCTGCGATGCGTTCAACATTCCCCTCCTGGTGTTCGTGGACGTTCCGGGCTTCCTGCCGGGCACCGAGCAGGAATGGCGCGGCATCATCACGCACGGCGCCAAATTGCTGTATGCCTTCAGCGAGGCCACCGTGCCCCGCATCACCGTGATCACCCGTAAGGCGTACGGCGGTGCCTATGATGTGATGAACAGCAAGCACATCGGTTGCGACATCAACTTCGCGTGGCCGGCAGCCGAGATCGCGGTGATGGGCGCCAAGGGTGCCGCGGAGATCATCTTCCGGAACGAGATCAAGAACGCAGCCGACCCGGCCGCCAAACTGGCGGAGAAGGAGGCGGAATACAAGGAGCGCTTCGCCAACCCGTACGAAGCAGCGGCCCGCGGCTTCATCGACGAGGTGATCATGCCCGGCGATACGCGCATCAAGGTGATCGAGGCGCTGCGCATGTTGCGCAACAAGGCCCGGACCCTGCCCCGCAAGAAACACGGCAACCTGCCCCTGTAGGCCCGGCGTACCGCAAGTGTCGCCACCGCCCCGGCCGCCCCCCGATTCCACGGGCTCCCGGTGCTGCCGGCCACCCTCGGTCCTCCTTTCCTATTTCATCCGACGGCGCAGCAACCGGTCGCTGCGCCGCATTCCGGCAGTACGTCCATGCTGTCTGATCAGCCAGGCCGATGCACGATGGAAAACCTTTTTTGAAGGTGCCCGTTACAACGCATCCTTTTCAACAACAAACAACACAAAGATCAGGATGAATAGCAAGAAAGTCGTGTTCATGTCCGCAGCAGCCATTGCCTTGACGATGAGCTCATGCTCGAAGCAAGCTGAAGAGTTGGCCACGCCCGCCATCGGGGGCTCCGGATCGACCGTTGTTAACCCGCAGCATATCGGCGCCGCCGTGCCCGCCACCTCCATTCGCGAAAGCACCACCGGTGTTGTGACCCCTCCCTTGGGAAGCAGCAGCACGGGCACGGCCAGCAGGGAAGAGGTCATTTCTGAATAAGCCAAGCATCACCTCGTCAACGGCATCATTTCGCCGGGGGTGATCGTGTACAAGCCACTGGACCTGAGGTCTGGCCTCATGGCCCTGACATGTGAACGAAGAAGCCGTCATCCGACGGCTTTCTTCGTTTACGCCCCTTCTTCCGCCGCCCCGCTTCGCGTTACATTTCGGCCATGCCCCACATCCGTCCATCCGGACACTCCTGGATCGCGCCTGCCCTTGCACTGGCCTGCATGGCGGGATCCCCGCCCCGGTCCATGGCCCAGGGAGGGGACCCATCGCCGGCGCAGGTGGTGGCCATGCCCGACGACACGGCCAAGGTGATGCAGCTATCGGATCTTTGCTTCGCCTATCGCCGCATCGATACCGATTCCGCCCGTCTTTTCGGTCAAATGGCCCTTCGGTTGGCCGAGAAGCTGCAGCATTCACGCGGCCAGGCACAAGCCTTCAACGACCTGGCGATCCTGCATATCGACCACAGCGAGTTCGGCAAGGCCGATAGCCTTCTTCAGCGCTCGTTGGCCATCCGGCGGCAACTGGGCGACTCGGCCGGCATGGCAGCCGTCCACAACAAACTTGGCATCATCCACCAGGCCCGCTTCATGCTTGAAGATGCCTTGGATGAGGACCTGAAGGCCTTGGCGATCTATGAACGCATCGGGCCTCCCGCCCATGAGGCCACCTTGTTGAACAACATCGGGGTCCTGCAATTCAACCTGGGGCGGCTGCCCACGGCGCTGGCCACCCACCAGCGGGCGGCCGCCATCCGGGCCCGCATCCAGGACAGCACGGGCGTGGCCGCCTCCTACGGCAACATGGCCAACGTGGAGGTGCAGATGGGCGATACGGCCGCAGCCATAGGCCACTACGGACAGGCCATCGACTACTTCCGGAAAAAAGGGATGGCCCCCGAGCTGGCGATCCTGCTGCACAACCTGGGCAACATCCAAGTACCCATGGGGCTATTGAAGGAGGCCGCCAGGAACCATGAGGAGGCCCTGTCGCTGCGCATCGCATCGGGCGACCGCAAGGGCATCGCCTCCTCATTGATCGGCCTGGGCGGCACACGGCTCCGGCAAGGGCGGTTGGAGGAGGCGGGGCGTTTGCTGCACGAAGGGCTGCAGCTTAGCCGCGAGACCGGAGCCCGCAGCGAGGAGATGCAAGCCCTGCTGGACCTTGCCCGGCTGCACGCCAACCAGGACCATGGCGACAGTTCCTTCTTGTACCACCAGCAGTACGTGGCCCTGAAGGACTCGGTGTTCAGTGCCGACATGAGTGCCCGGCTGGCCGTGGCGGAAACACGTTTTGAAACGGAAAAGAAGGAGCGCGAGATCCAAGGGCAACGGCTGGCGATCACGGAGCTGCAGCGCGAAAGTGAACACCGCAAGCTTTGGCTGGTCACGGCTTGGGGCGGTGTGGCCATGGTGGTGCTGGCGAGCGTGCTGCTGCTTCAAGTGCAGCGCCGACGGTCGCGGGCACGGGAGGATGCCGCCATCATCGGCCAACGGGAAGCCGGCTTGCGCGGCATGATCGAGGCCACCGAAAAGGAACGCAAGCGCATAGCCCGCGAGCTGCATGATGGCGTTGGCCAGCAAGTGGCGGGGCTCCGGTTCCGCCTGGAGGAGATCGCCGGGAAGGCGGCCAGCGAGCAACCCGTTCCCCGCCAAGCGTTGTCGGAGGCCCTGACGATCGCCAGTGAGGTGGGCCGCGAGGTGCGCGGCATAGCCCATGCCCTGATGCCTCGGGCCTTGGAGCAACTGGGGATGGCCACGGCCATCGACGAGATGCTGGGGCGTTCGCTCAGCGGCACGGGCATCACCCATTCCTTCGGGCAGCACGGCATACAGGGGCGGCTTCCGACAGAGGTGGAGCTGGGCCTGTACCGGATCGCCCAGGAACTGGTGCAAAACACGCTCAAGCATGCCGGGGCCCGCACCGTACACCTGCAATTGATGAGGAGCAACAACAACCTGATCCTCATTTACGAAGATGATGGCCGGGGCCTGCAGTTGGAACAAGGCGACAGCGGGATCGGCTTGCGCAACATCCACGAGCGGGTACGGGCCATGCACGGCATGTTCTCCATCGAGAACGGCCCCGTCAACGGCATCTTGGCCACGGTGCGGGTGCCCGTTCCACATCGTTGAAGGCATCACCGGCCAGCCGCCGCCCGGGCAGGCCATTGCGCAGATTCGGCCCGCAATGCCGATCTTCGGCCCCGAGTTGCAACGCTCCATGACCACCGCCGCCGCCATCAAGCTTTTCATTTGC
Organism: Flavobacteriales bacterium; assembly: GCA_035325445.1. Lineage (GTDB taxonomy): Bacteria > Bacteroidota > Bacteroidia > Flavobacteriales_F > PHOS-HE28 > PHOS-HE28. Next base: position 73,591 of record DAOKZW010000014.1, on the reverse strand, counting down.
GACGACCACCGCATTGTCATCGAAGGGTTGCAGCGGCTGTTGGAGGACATGGACCAAGTGGAGTGCGTGGGCACCGCCACGGGAGGCGAAGAGGCCTTGGCACAATTGGAGCACCTGCCGGTTGACATTGTGATCCTCGACCTGAACATGCCGGGCATGGATGGTGGTGAAACGATGCGGCGGATCAAGGACCGCTGGCCCGACATGCGGGTGATCATCCTCACCATGGACGATGGCGCCGCGGTCATCCGGCAGCTGGTCCGCGATGGTGCCGACGGCTACCTGCTGAAGACCTGCGGCCGCGATGAATTCCTGCTGGCGGTGCAACGGGTATGGGCCGGCCACCGGCACATCTCCGATGAGGCCGCGGAAGCCATGCTGCACCAGGGCGGCCAAGCGCCCGGCGGCGTGGACCGGTTGGACAGGCTCAGCACCCGTGAGCGGGAAGTGCTCAAGGCCTTGGCGGACGGTCTTTCCAACAAGGAGATCGGCGAACGCCTATTCATTTCGCACCGCACGGTTGACACGCACCGCACCAACTTGATGAAGAAACTGGGGGTGCACAACCTGGCGGAATTGGTGCGTATCGCCATTGCGGCAGGCTTGGTCCGCTAGCGGACCAAGCGCTGCCTTATCAACAACGGGCGGAAGCCGTCCCCCCTTCCGTGGCGCGGCTTCCGCCCGGCAAGGCCATGCAGGCACGGGCCTGCCCGCACGCACCGGGGGCGCCCCCCCGGGCCCATTGGATTGTTGGCAACTTCATTTTATTGGCCGGGGGAAGGGTTCTTCCTTTGTGCGAAAGGGAACACAACATGAACGTGCTATTGATCGGTGGGGGCGGAAGGGAACATGCACTGGCTTGGAAACTGGCCCAAAGCTCCATGCTCGACGAGCTGTACATAGCACCGGGCAACCCGGGCACCATGCGGCATGGCCGCAATGTAACCTTTGACCTGAACGACCAGCGTGCCTTGCGCCAACTGATCATCGACAAGCGCATCCGCATGGTGGTGGTAGGCCCCGAGGCCCCCTTGGTCGACGGCCTCCACGACCGCATCGCCGCCGACCCCCAGCTGAAGGGCCTGGTCACCGTGATCGGCCCCACCGCCGCCGGGGCCCGCTTGGAAGGCAGCAAGGAGTTCGCCAAGGAATTCATGCTGCGGCACAACATTCCCACGGCGGCATTCCGTGCCTTCGGCCGCGGGCAATTGGCCGAAGCCTTGGCCTACTTGGGGCACATGCAGGCCCCATACGTCATCAAGGCCGACGGGTTGGCACAAGGCAAAGGGGTGGTGATCGCCACCGACCGCAAACAGGCCGAACAGGTATTGAACGACATGCTTGGCGGCACGGCGCTGGGGGCCGCCGCCGACCGGGTCCTGATCGAACAGCATTTGGAAGGCGTGGAGCTGTCCACCTTCCTGATCACCGACGGGGAGGCATTCAAGCTGCTGCCCTCCGCCAAGGACTACAAACGCATCGGCGACGGCGATACGGGCCCCAACACGGGGGGCATGGGCGCCGTGTCTCCGGTGCCCTTCGCGGACAAGGAGTTCATGGCCAAGGTGCACGACCGCATCGCCGTGCCCACCATCCGTGGCCTGGCCACCGAGGGCATCCCCTTCCAGGGCTTCCTCTTCCTGGGGTTGATGAACGTGGGCGGCGACCCCTACGTGATCGAATACAACGTACGGTTGGGCGACCCTGAAACGCAGGCCATCCTGCCGCGCCTGCGCAGTGACCTGATGGACCTCTTCGAGGGGATCGCCACCGGCACCCTCAGCGAGCGGCATGTGGACGTGGACGACCGGGCTTGCGTCACCGTGGTGATGGCCTCCGAAGGCTATCCGGGCAAATACGAAACGGGGCGCGCCATCGTGGGCCTCGACCTGGTGCAAGGCGCCCATGTGTTCCATTCAGGCACCGCCCTGGAGCAGGAGCGCCTGGTGACCAAGGGTGGCCGCGTGCTCAGCGTGACCGCGTTCGGGAAAGACATTGAGCATGCCATCCTCAACGCATACACCAACGCGGCCCTGATAGACTTTGAAGGAAAGACGCACCGCACCGACATCGGACACGACCTGTTGCGCCAAACGGCCGGGTCCGCCCCGAGGTCCGGGATCAAATGAACTCGTTGCGCTCCTTGGCGCGGCTGGTATACTTCCGCTGCCAATACAGCCAGTACAACATCCCGAACAGGATCACGGAGATAAATGCGATGGGGAGCCCCCACTCAGGAGCCGAGATGACGCCAAGGGACCACTCGATGAAACGCCCGATAGCAAAGAAAATGTCCGTGGAGTTCATGGAATGCTGCTTGTTGTGGAGCGGCAAATATAACGGCATCGCCCAATGGCGGGCCATACTCCGTTGCCGGGCATGCTGACCGCCTTTTTCCGGCAGGACCGGCCCATTGCCTATTTCCCGCTGTTTTTCTTGGTGCTGCTGCTATGGCCGGGCGCGGGCACGGGCGGGCAAGGGCTGCTGCCGCCGGAAAGTGCGTTGGCCGGGCAAGCGGTAAGGGGCATGCCCTTCCATGCCCCCATCGGCCACTTGGCGGCCTCCTCGCCCTGGGCCTCATGGCTCTTGGGGGTGCTCTTCACCGTGGCCTTGGCCCATGGGCTGAACCGCATGGCCAATGATGCGGAGCTGTACGAACGCCGCAACCATCTGCCGGCCGTGCTGTTGCCCTTGTTGCTCGCGCTGCTCCCCTTCGGGCTGATGGCCGACCCGGCCATGCTGGGCATGTTGATCGTAACCTGGGCCCTGGGCCGCATTTGGGCGGCTGTGGGCAAGGCCAACATCCGCTCCCCGCTCTTCGATGCGGGCCTGCTTTTGGGCCTGGCCAGCCTGTTCTACCTGCCATATGCCTTTCTCACCGTGGTGCTCTGGGCCACTTTGGCGGTCACCCGCCCGTTCAACCTGCGCGAATACGTGCTGCCTGTGGTGGGGCTGGCCGCCATGCTCCTGTTGGGTTGGGGGGTTGTGCACTTCGCGGCCCCGGGCCAATGGCAGCCCGTGGCCTCGCTGCATTTCCCCGCCGATGCCGCCACTCCGGCCGAAGGCCATTGGATGTACCGGGTGATCCTGTTGTCGCTGCTGGGCCTGCTTTCGGTGGCGGTGATCCTGTCCTTTTCCTCGGTGTACGCCCATAGCGTGATGCGGGAAAAGAACATCCGCGCCTCCTTCCTTTCGTTTGCGTTCGCCCTGGGCCTGCTGGCCTTGTTCGCCTGGTGGCTTGACGGCCGTGTGCCCCCGGTATTGCTGGCCGCGCCGGGCTGCGTGCTGCTGGGCTATCCGCTCATGCGCGCCAAGAAGGGCGCCTGGGCCGATGCGGCCCTGTGGATGCTGCTCTTGCTGTCGTTCTGGGCCCGGTGGGCGGGCTGAGCTACCTTTGCAACCTACCCGGCACAACAAGCAGCTATCATCATGAAATTCGGCGTTGTCACCTTCCCAGGCTCCAATTGCGACGAGGACATGGTCCATACCGTGGAAGCCATCACCCAGCGGCCCGTGGAACGCCTATGGCACAAGGATCACGACCTGCGCGGATGCGACATGGTATTGCTGCCTGGCGGTTTTTCCTATGGCGACTACCTGCGCAGCGGGGCCATCGCGCGTTTTTCGCCGATCATGATGGAAGTGGCCGCCCATGCCCGCAAGGGTGGCCTGGTGTTCGGGGTCTGCAACGGCTTCCAGGTGCTGTGCGAGGCCGGGCTCCTGCCGGGGGCCTTGCTGCACAACGAGGGGCGCAAGTTCGTATGCCGCAACACCTGGGTGCGGCCGGCCACGCGCAATACACCCCTTACCGCAAACCTCAAGGACAGGCCCTTGCGCATCCCCATCGCCCATGGCGAAGGACGCTACTACGCGGACAGCGATACGCTCAAGGCATTGAACGATGAGGACCGCGTGCTTTTCCACTACTGCGACCAGGAAGGCAAGCTCAAGGAAGAAGCCAACCCCAACGGCAGCGTGGAAAACATTGCAGGCGTAACCAATGCGGGCCGCAACGTGTTCGGCATGATGCCGCACCCGGAGCGGGCCTCCGACCCCTTGCTGGGGAACACGGACGGCAAGTTGCTGTTCGAATCGCTGCTACAGGCCGCCTTGGCTTGACCAGGCCACGGGGCGGAAAATGGCGGTGACCCGCGTGTTCCCCCTCGGCCGCAGCGTGAGGTCCGGATCGGGACCCGCGCCTTTCCAGCCCACGAACTCCATCCCATAGGCCGCCTTGGCGTGCAGGTGCAGGGGCACATCATCAAAAACCTTCAGGTCCTGCCGCCCGGCCGTAAGGAACAAGTGCTCCACCTCCACCTGCCCGGCCCCGGCGGGCTCCACCTGCACGGTGACGGTATGCAGGGGGCGGCCCGTGTATTGCGCCATCTCGGGCAGGAGATGGTCCGGCCTCCGTGCAATGTGGCGGACCAGCACATTCCTTGACCCTTCGGGGGCGGGCACGGTCATCTCTTTCGCCCAGCGGGCCTGATCCCGCTCCATGGCATCGCGGTGCCTGTCGTACAGGGAATCCAGCAAGGCGATGGCCCGCCCGGGGTTGAGCGTGGTGGCACAAAGCGCCGAAAGGCGTGCCAGCAGCAGGTCGCGCAGGCCGCTTTGGGCCAGCAATTGCGGCAGGAACGGTGTTTCGGGCACCTGCGTCCCGCACATCCGGTGCACGGTCCGGTCTTCCGCCGTGGCCCACAGGTCCATGTCGTACATCACCCATCGCCAACGGCCGTCCTTGGCGCGGGGGCGCCAGGCCCTCACGTTCAGCTCATGGTCCACGCGGCCGGTCCACAGGTCGTAGCAGGCCAATTCCACCAGGCTCTGCACATCCATCTGCCGTTCCAAGCTGTCCACGGGCCGTGCATCCTGCAGGGCTTGCAAGGCCCGCCGGAAGTGTTTGGCGTCGCCTTTCACGGCCGTGGCCGCCGTTCCTTCAACGATCTCCACCGGGCCGTCCCCGTTGAGGCTCCTGATCCATTCGGCACCCTTGGTCGGCATGGCCCGGTACAGCCCTTGGGGCTCCCCGTTGAGGAGGAGGTCCACGGGCCGGGAGGGTTGCACATCCACCCGATTGCCGCTGCGCCTGGCCACTTCTTCCATGAAGAGGTTGCGCAGGAACGCGTTCGGCGTGGCATCGGCCCGCAGGAGCACATTCTTCCATAGGCTCCCATCGGGAAGCCCGATCCGTTGATCTCCTTGGAACCGGTCCCGCACCATCAGTTTCAGGTTCCGCTTGGGCAACCCGCGTGACCCGCTGCCCGAAATGGCCACGCCCACGGGCAGTACCTGCCCTCCCCGTTGTATCCACGCCTGCCGCTGCCAGCTCCGTCCCCTTCGCACGTGATTGGCCCGTAACGTGTCAACCAACCCGTTGCTTCCCCATAGGTCTTCCGGTGCCACCACCAGGGCCCACGTCTTGTCATCCACATTCAGCGTGCGCACCACCATGGGGCCGGGGAGGGCCTCGGGTGCAAAGGCCCGCGCCCGCACCACCGTTCCCGGCGCCACCCGTACCGGTGCCCGGTACAGCAGGCCCCCCGCATCGGGGGTGGAACCATCGATCGTGTAGCGGATCTCCGCATCGGGCGGGCCCACCAGCTCCAACAAGCCGTCGGCATACTGTATCCCGGGGGTCGGCAGCAGGCGCGAAGCATCCACCTTGTTCGCCCCGCCCGGCGTGGGCTGCGTGCAGAAGCCCCACTCCTTTCCCCCGTCCCTCTTCCGCCCCATGGAGCTGCCGGGCGGCAGGGAGGGCCAGCGGAATACGTCAAGTACTTGGGCACCGTCGGGCGCCACCAGCAACAACGCCCCGCCCTTGGCCGGCAATCCCATGGGGATGCCAAGCCCGTCCTTTTGCCCGCACCAAAGCACCAAGTGCTGGCCGGGGCCGGCGTTCAAGCCCTGCGGCAGGTAATGCGCCCGCATGCCCAGGGCGAGGATATGCCCCCCGAGGTCCACCGAATGGTTGCCGGCATTGTACAGCTCCACCCAATCACCGTTCGGCCCCTTGCCATCGGTGCCGGGGTCCCGGCCGGGCTTTACCTCGTTGATGAGCACCTGCGACGAGGAGGATACCGCCAGGCAAAAACCCATCAAGAAGAGGTGTCCCCGCATGGAGCCAAAGTAGTTGCTGGCTTCGGAATGCTGCTACATTTGGGCCAAACCCGTACCCTCCCCATGCGCCTACCCTTGCTCCTGTCAGGCATCCTGTTTTTTTCGGCAGCTTCAGCCCAGCAGATCACGAACGTCACCACCACGCCATCGCCCCTGCGTGCCTGCCAGCCGGTGACCTTCAACATACACGGCACCAGTGCGGGCGGGCTCAGCGTGAGCTTCGTGCAGACCAACATCGGGGAGAGCAGCATCACGTTGATCCTCAGCGTGTCCACCGGGCCGGGGTCGGCATCGTTCACTCATAGCATCGGGCCCATGTCGGCCTTGGCCGAAGGCGTGTACGACATGACCTTCAAGCTGGAGCGCAACGGAAACATCACCTCCACTTGGACCGGCACCCTCAACGTGCTGCCGCCCCAGTTGCCGAACGTGGGCCTGCCCAGCACGGCGCTGGTGTGCCCCAACGATGAGCCGTTCCATCTGCTTTCGAGGATTGATGGGAACCCCGATGCGGGCGGTACATGGCAGGATCCGTTGCTGAATATCCTGACCGGTGACATGTTCATCCCGGGCACCAGCCCGGCCGGTGACTACCTGTATTACTTCGACATGCAGGCACCGTGCGATATGCAATACCAGATCTTGACCATCACGTACCTGCCCAACACCACGGCGGGCAAAGACACCTCGATCAGCGTGTGCACCTTGCCGGGCTCTCCGGTGGTGGACCTCTTCCCGTTGCTGGGGAGCACGGCTCCTGCGGGCGGCACGTGGACGGGCCCTTCCAACACGGGCACCTTTATCCCGGGCACGACGCCTCCGGGCCAATACGTTTATCACGTCACAGGCATTGCTCCCTGCCCGGATCCCACGGCCACGGTGACCGTGGCGGCCGGCACGCCGCCCAATGCAGGCACCGGGGGAAGCGGCCTGTATTGCTTCGATGAGGATGCGGCCAACCTGAGCGCGCACATTTCCGGGGGCGACGCCACGGGCATTTGGTACTCCCCCACCGGCATCGGCGTCGCGTACTTCAACAATCCGGTGGACGTGGCCACCTACGGCGCGGGCACCTACCTGTATGTGGTGGAAACAGGCCCATGCCCGGCAGATACCGCGTACGTGGTGGTAACGCTGGATGGCCCGCCCTGTACCATTGGCATCGACGAGCGCTTGGCCCCGGCGGGCAACGTGCAGGTGGTGCCCAATCCGGCCAAGGACCGCATCAGCGTGGAGGTGGAGCTGCTGCAGGCGGTGAAGGGCTTGGAACTCGTGATCTGCGATGTGGGCGGAAGGGTGGTGCTGCGACAAGCCCTGCCCGGTGGTACTTCCATCCGCGGCACGGTGGACATCTCCTCCTTGGCGCCCGGGTCGTACACGGTGCAGATCCTGGGCGACCTTCGCCTTCCCGCCCGGCGGCTGGTGGTCCGATAGGCCCGCCCGGCATCGGACCGGAGCCCCGGGGTGGTTGTTCGAGCCTCCGTGGACGGGTGCGCGGATACGCTTTCACAGCGCGTTGCTGGTGACCCAGTACCGGTAGGCCACCAGCAGTTGGCGCAGCTTGCCCATCCGGGAGAGGTCCCGGTGCCATTGCTTGGGCAGCACCTTCCTGTTGATGGCGGCCAAGAGGCGGAACGCTCGCTTGCGCAGGGTCGGCGATGATCGGAGCATGGGTGGTTCCAAGATTTCCGCCGGGGTGTCGCGCTTCAGCCCACCACCACCCGGCCCGTCACTTGGGCAAAGGCTTTCTTGGCCTGCTGCAGCCTCTTCAGATCATCCAACACCATTTCCAACTCCTTATCATCCTTCACGGTCTTCAGTTCCTCCTGCCGCATCTTCAGCATGCGGTCCACCCGGCGTTCCTTCAACATGTTCAGGGCCTGCTGCACGGCTGCGCGTACCTGGTCCTTCTCCCTTGTGACGTGGATCTTGTGCATGGCTTCCCAATTCGGGCTCAGCACATGTCGCTCCGCCAGCAGGTCTATGGCCAAGGTGCGCCACTCTTCACTGGTGCTGTTCACATAGCGTTGGGCCGTGACGGGCTCCCCGAGGTTGACCGCCCTTCGATAGTCCAGGTACAGCTCCTGGTAAAGGGGTTCCTCCAGCTCCATTTCATCCGTGGCCAACCGCTCGAAGATGAAGCCCACCACAGAATACTCCTCCAGTGACCTTCCGCCTTCCTCGTCCTCCACCTCCACTTCGATAAGCTCCTGGCCGTACAACAGCATCAGGCGGAGGAGTTCCCGTTCCTGCGGAGCGGTGCCCTGCTCCGTTTCCACTTGGGGCTGCGGGGTGACCAGTGCCGGTTCCAGCCGCTCCTCCGGTGGCTCCTCCCCGCCGGTCCGCTTGCGGTAGGCCTTGCGCAACACCTTGTTCAGCTCGCTGATCAAGGCTTGCTCGGCCACATCGAGCAGGCTGGCGCACTGTTTTACATACAGCGAGCGCAACACGTGGTCCGGCACCAGCGCTATGCTTTCCACCAGCTCATGGATGGCTGCGGCCTTGCGCACGGGGTCGTTGCCGGCCTCGGTCACCAGCAGGTCGGCCTTGAAGACAAGGAAATCCTTGGCCTGCTGCGTGATGTACTCCTGTATCTCGGAGCTGCTGTGCTTTCGGGCGAAGCTGTCGGGGTCGTCCCCATCGGGGAAGGCCACCACCTTCGCGCTCAATCCCTCCTTCAGCACCAGGTCGATGCCGCGCAGGGAAGCCTTCAGGCCGGCGGCATCGCCATCATACAGGATGGTAACGGCGGGAGAGAACCGTTTGATCAGGCGTACTTGGTCCTCCGTGAGGCTGGTGCCGCTGCTGGCCACCACATTGCGGATGCCCGCCTGGTGCAGGCTGATCACATCCGTGTAGCCCTCCACCAGCAGGCATTCCTGTGTTTCCGCCATGGTCTTCTTGGCCATGGCGATCCCATACAGGGATCGGCTTTTCACATAGAGCGTGCTTTCCGGGCTGTTGAAATACTTCGGCAGCTTCTTGTCGCTGCGCAGGGTACGTGCCCCGAAGGCGATGGGCTGCCCGCTGAGGCCCAGGATGGGGAAGGTGACCCTGCCTTGGAAGAAATCCCAGGGCGTGCCATCCTCGCGGCGCTTGATCCAGCCTGCTTTCTCCAGCAGTTCCGGGTTGAACCCATGGGCCAGGGCCGCCTTGGCAAAGGCATCGTCGCGCTCCGGCACGTAGCCCAGCCCGAACTCCCTGATGGTTTCATCCCGGAAGCCCCGTTCCTGGAAATAGGACAGGCCGATCCGCCTCCCTTCGTCGGTGTTCCATAGCTGGTCCACGCTCCATTCCATGGCCCATTGCTGCACCACGGCCAAGCTCTCGCGCTCGCCCTGCTCCAGTTGCTGCTCGGGCGTTTGCTCCTCCTCCTCCAGCTCGATGTTGTAGCGCTTGGCGAGCCAGCGTATGGCCTCCACGAAGGAAAGCTGCTCGTGCTTCTGGAGGAACGCGATGGCATCCCCGCTTTCGCCGCAGCCGAAGCACTTGAAGATGCCCAACTGCGGGCTCACATTGAAGGAGGGCGTCTTCTCATTATGGAACGGGCACAGCCCCAAATACCGCGGACCTTTCCGTTTCAGGTTCACAAAATCGCCCACCACCTCCTCCACACGGACAAGGTCCTTGACCTGCTGTACTGAACGATCGGTGATCACGGCACGCTGCGGAATAAGGTCCGCCCATGGGCGGACCGCGAATTTACTGCCCTTGGCCCCCTGCGGCCCGATCGTTGATAATTGAACCCGTGGTGTCGTACGTCACGGTGCGGGCCAGTTCGCCTTGGTCATCGAAGAAGCGCCACTCACCCACTTCCTTATCGTTGTGGTGCTGCCCGGTATAGTACATGCTCCCGTTGGCCCTGAAGGTTGTGGTGATCCCTTCGAGCTTGCCTTCCCGGTATTCGCTTCGGCTCCGTACCCGCCCATCGGGAAAGTAGCTCGTCCATACCCCGTGGCGCATGCCGTGGTGGACATTGCCCTCCATCTCCAGCCTGCCCTCGGCGTCATAGATCTTGTTGGGCCCCTCGACCATCTGCTGTGCCGGCCGGGGCTCCTGTGCCTGCCCGGCGGTGTTGCCTTGTGGCTTTCCCTGGTCCGCCTTCCCTGCCCCGCAGCCCAGCAGGAACATGGCCAGCGCCACGATCCACATCCTGTCCATCTTCATTCCTATTTGTTCCGCTCCACGGTCATTTCCAGCAACCCCTCCAGGGCCATGCGGGCTTCCGTGGGCGGCAGCTGGCGCAACAAGGCCAAGGCTTGGTCGCGCTGTTCGTACATCATTTTCCGGGCATAGGCGATACCTCCCGCCTCCACCACCTTGGCCACCAGCTTCTCCACGGCCTTGCCGTCGTGGCTCTCGTTCTTCACGGTGCGCACCATCCATCGGCGGTCGCGGGCATCCACCTGCTGCAGCGCATGGATCAGGGGCAGCGTCAGCTTGCCTTCCTTGATGTCGATGCCGGTGGGCTTGCCCACGTCCAGCCCGGCGCCGTAGTCGAAAAGGTCGTCCTTGATCTGGAAGGCCGTGCCGGCATGCAGGCCGAAGCGGCGCATCAGGTCCACCTCCTGCGCGCTGGCACCACCGGCCAAGGCGCCGCTGGCACAACAGGCCGCAATGAGGCTGGCCGTCTTCTTGCGAATGATGTCGAAGTACACCTCCTCCTTGAAGTTGAGCCCCCTGGCCTTCTCCATCTGCAGCAGCTCTCCTTCGCTCATCTCACGCACGGCGGTGCTCACGATCTCCAGCAACCCGAATTGCTTCTGCTCCACGGCCAGCAGCAGCCCCTTGCTCAGCAGGTAGTCGCCCACCAACACGGCCACCTTGTTCTTCCACAGCGCGTTGATGCTGAAGAAGCCGCGCCGCATATTGCTGTCATCCACCACATCATCGTGCACCAGGGTGGCGGTGTGGAGCAGTTCGATGAGCGATGCGGCGGTGTATCCGGCCTCGTTCACCGGCGCGAACAGTTTGGCGCTGAGCAGGGTGAACAGGGGCCGCACCTGTTTGCCCTTCCGCTTGACGATATAGTGCATCACCCGGTCCAGCAGGGCCACCTTGCTTTTCACGGCCTGACGGAACCGCTGCTCAAAGTGGTCCATCTCCGCGGCCACCGGCTTGCGTATCTCATCCAAGGAGACCGGTATGGCCATGGGCCGTTCAGCGGCAGGGGCGATCATTGTACAAAGATGGGCAGGTCCGGGCGATCGTGCATCGATGCGCGGGCAACGGCCGGGTTCCGCTTACATTCGGCCTGATGAAAGGCGCCGTGGGCCCGACCCTCCTTTTCTTGGCCTTGCTCTGGCCGGGTCCCGGTGCGCGGGCCCAGGCCAAGGGTGAAGGGACCAAGGTGCTGCTGTACAAGGACCGCCTGGCGGCGCAATGGGACACGGTGGATTGCGTGAAGAACGTGGTGAAGTTCAACCCGCTGCTTTTCCTGCGCGGCGAGGTGCCCTTTTACTACGAGCGTGCGCTCTCGCACCGGCTCAGCGTGGAGCTGGGCGTGGGGCTCACCACGCGCAATTACTTCGGCGGCGGGTTCACGGGCGACCTGCCCGATGATTTCAGCGCGGGCACCCGGATCTGGTCCCGGCCATCGGCGCATGCCGGCATCCGGTGGTACCTGGCGGACGATATCGAGCCGCAGGGCCCCTATGCCCAGGTGGAATTCGCCTACCTGGACCACAGCAAGAACATCTTCATGAAGGACAGCACGGGGCATGTGGGCGACAACAGCCTGCTGGACCGGCGCGTGTACAACGATGTCCGCCTGTACTTCGGCTACCAGCGCCTGTCGGCCACGAGCAATTGGCTTTTCGATGCGTATTGCGGCGCGGGTTTCCGTAACCGGTCCATTACGCAGGTGAACGAGCGGCTGGAGCTACCCGACCGCCGCTGGACCTACTCGGTGACCGAAAAGCACGACAACGTGGTCGCCCTTTTCCTTGGGATCAAGGTCGGCTACGGCTTCTGAGGGGCCGGTTTCATCAGGCGCTCCCCCCGGGCCAAGGCGGGCTCGTTCTTGTTGGCCAACTGTCCGCAAGCGGCGTCGATGTCGCGGCCCCTGCTCCGGCGGATGCGGGCCGTGATCCCCTTCCCCTCCAGGATGTTCTGGAAGGCGATGGCCTTTTCGATGGGCGTGCGCTGGAACCGCCCGTCGTCCGTGGCGTTGTACTCGATCAGGTTCACCTTGGCATCGAGCTTGGAGCAGATCCGTGCCAGCTCGCGCGCATCCTCCGGCGAATCATTGTAGTCGCGGAAGAGGATGTATTCGAAGGTGACGGTCTTGCCCGTGGTCCGCGTGTAGTAGCGCAACGCCTCGGTCAGTTCCGCGATGTTGTTGGAATCGTTGATCGGCATCATGCTGCTGCGCTTGGCGTCGGTGGGCGCGTGCAGCGAGAGGGCCAGGTTGAACTTGGCCCCGTCGTCGGCCAGCTGGCGGACCATCTTGGCGATGCCGGCCGTGCTTACGGTGATACGCCTGGGGCTCATGTTCAGGCCATCCTCGGCGCAGATGCGCTCGGTGCTGCGCATCACGTTGGCGTAATTGAGCAGGGGCTCGCCCATGCCCATGTACACGATGTTGGTCAGCGGGCGCTGCAGTCGTTCCTCGGCCATGCGGGCTATCTGCACCACCTGGTCCACGATCTCGCCCGCGGTGAGGTTGCGGATACGTTTCAGCTGGCCCGTGGCGCAGAAGGCGCAATTCAGGCTACATCCGATCTGGCAGCTCACGCACGCGGTGACCCGCTTCTCTGTGGGGATCAGCACGCCTTCCACCACATGGCCGTCCCACGTGCGGAAGGCGCATTTCACCGTGCCGTCCTCGCTGTTCTGCTCCTCGGCCACCGTGAGCGGGCGCAGCACCACCTTCTCGGCCAGCAGGGTCCTGAACGCCTTGGGCAGGTTGCTCATGGCCTCGATGGAGGAGGCGTTCATCTTCCACAGCCACTCCCACACCTGCTTGGCCCGGTAGGGTTTCTCGCCCAGGTCCATCACCAGCTGCACCAATTCGTCCTTGGTCAGTTCACGCAGATCGACGGGCTTGGCATCCATGGTACAAAGGTCGTACAATGAAGCCTGCCAAGGGCCATCGGCGATATTCCTCCCTGAAGGTCCTGTTGGCCCCGTGCGTGTTATGAAGCAACCATTTCACCGTGCTTCGTTATATTTCAAGTGATTAAATTCCCCCTCAAACATGCGCCGGACCCTACTCTTCGCCCTGCCGCTCTTGATCGCCGGTTCCTTGTCCGCACAGATCACGGTGACCATTTCCATCAATGATCGCACCGGCGAGGACACGTTCATCCACAACGGGCCCACCCAGCAGGACAATAACTATTCGTCCTTGCCCGCCCTGAATTTCTATGCCTGGACCAACAGTGGGGTCCCGCGCATCAAGCGGAGTTTCCTCAAGTTCGACCTGGACACGATCCCCGACAACGCCGACGTGCTGGACGCCCGGCTCTCCCTGTACTACAATCCTGACGATATCTACGAGGGGATCGACGTGCATAGCGGGCCGAACGCATAGGTGATCGAACGGGTGGTCGGTACATGGGACCCCACGGCCATCACATGGAACTCGCAGCCGATGGTGACGACCCTCAACGCGGTAACCATGCCCGCAACCACCAATGGCACCGTGGACTTCGAGAATATTGATGTGACCGGGCTGGTCCAGGACATGATCTTGGCCGGTGAAAGCGGGTTCAGGCTGCGCATGGCGACCGAGGAGCCGTACCGGATGATCATACTCTCCTCCGGGAACGATCCCAACGAGGCCCGACATCCCAAGCTGACCATCTCATACCGGGAAAAAGAGGACGTGGGCGTGCATGACGCTACCGGGACGACCGCTCAACTGCAACAAGGGAATGGCCAAGTGATCCTCCAACGGCCGGTCGGCGCACCGCTTGACCGATACAGCATCGTGGATGCTGCCGGCAAACAGGTGGCTGCCGGGGTCTTGGTGGGTGAACGCACCGTGTGGCAGACCGCGCCATGGTCGGGCGGTGTGTACACCTTGTTGATCGACGGGCAAGACGGCCGGCAGGTCCGGCGCTTCGTGGTGGGCGGCCGTTAGTCGCCCGGCGGGGATGCCGCCATCAGTTCCTCGGCCACCCGCAGGTCCAGCGGGTTGGTCACTTTGATGTTGCTCTCATCCCCGGCCACTAGGAACACCTCCGCGCCGAGGCGTTCCACCATGGTGGCCTCGTCCGTGAATGCCGGCTCATACGGCTGCCCGAAGGCCTTGCGCAACAACGGGGCTTGGAAACATTGGGGGGTTTGCACGATGCGCAGCCGTTCCCGGTCGATGGCCCTGGAGCGGCCTTCGGACACCTCCCTGACGCTTGAGCTCACGGGCACCACGGGTATGGCGGCCCCGTGCCGCAACGCCCCCTCGAAGCAGCGGGCTATCAGGTCGGGGGTTACCAACGGGCGGGCGCCATCATGCACGGCCACGAGACCATCGTGGTCCACTTGGGCCAATCCTTCCTTCACGGAGTGGTAGCGCTCCGCCCCACCCGGCACGGCCATGTGCGGGATGTCCAGCCCATGGCTTCGGCACAGTTCCCTCCATCGGTCCAAGTGGTCCGGGGGCAGCACCACCACCAGTTGCAGGCCCCTGTCGTAGGCCCGGAACGCCTCCATGGCGTGGAACAGCAGGGGCTCGCCACCGAGCGGGAGGAACTGCTTCGGGATATCGGCGCCCAAACGCTTTCCCTTCCCGCCGGCCACGATGATGGCCGTTTTGCGGGTTTTTCCGGACGCACCGTCCATGATCCGTGGTCCGTTTGCCGGCCCGGTACCGGTCTGTCCGGAATCAGATGATGAGCATGGCGTCGCCATAGCTGAAGAAGCGGTACTTCTCCTTGATGGCCACCTTATAGGCATTCCACACGTTGTCGTACCCGCCGAAGGCCGCCACCATCATCAGCAGCGTGCTTTCGGGCATGTGGAAGTTGGTGAGCATGCGGTCCGCCACGTTGAAGTCGTAGGGGGGGAAGATGAACTTGTTGGTCCACCCGTTGAACGGCTTGATGTGGTCGTCGGTGCTGACGCTGCTCTCGATGGCGCGCATGGTGGTGGTGCCCACGCAGCACACGTGGCGCTTGGCATCCTTGCTGGCATTGATCACGTCGCAGGCGGCCTGGTTGATGATCACCTGCTCGCTGTCCATCTTGTGCTTGGTGAGGTCCTCCACCTCCACCGGGCGGAAGGTGCCGAGCCCCACGTGCAACGTGACGTAGGCGAAGTTGATGCCCTTGAGCTCGGCGCGCTTCATCACCTCGCGGCTGAAGTGGATACCAGCGGTGGGTGCTGCCACGGCCCCTTCGTGCTGGGCGAAGATGGTCTGGTAGCGTTCGGCATCGCTGGACTCCAGGTCGCGCTTGATGTAGTGGGGCAGCGGGGTTTCGCCCATCTCGGTGATGGTCTTCTTGAACTCCTCATAGCTGCCGTCGAACAGGAATCGCAGGGTGCGTCCGCGGCTGGTGGTGTTGTCGATCACCTCGGCCACCAGTTCATCGTCCTTGCCGAAATAGAGCTTGTTGCCGATCCGGATCTTGCGGGCGGGGTCCACCACCACGTCCCACAGCAGGCTGTCGCGGTTCAGTTCGCGGAGCAGGAACACCTCGATCTTGGCACCGGTCTTCTCCTTATTGCCCCACATGCGCGCGGGAAACACCTTCGTATCGTTCACAACGAAGGTGTCACCCTCATCGAAGTAGTCCAGGATGTTCTTGAATTTCTTGTGCTCGATCTTTCCGGTCTTGCGGTCCAATACCATCAGTTTGGCCCCATCGCGGTCCTTGGTGGGGTACATGGCGACGAGCTCCTTGGGGACATCGAACTTGAATGCGGCTAATTTCATGGCTTGAGCAGGGCTTACAGGCCCGGATCTGGTTTTTTAGGGGTGCAAAGGTAATGAAAACGCCTCCCCCCATGGCAAGGAGCCTCATTTACAGGCTTTTGCGCCTTGTTTGGGCCCACGCATCCAACCACTCCGACCACTGCGCCGGTGTGCGTGCATCGCGCACATGGAACCCGCCACTGGCCGTACGCCTCAAGGCGGTGAGGTAGGCCCCGCAGCCCAACGCCTCGCCGATATCGTGTGCCAGCGAGCGGATGTAGGTGCCCTTGCTGCAGTCCACTTCAAAGGTCACCTCGGGCCCCTGCATGGCCTGGAACTCCAGCCGGTGGATGGTCAAGGGCACGGGCGGCAGGTCCACCACTTCCCCGCTGCGGGCCAGGTGGTAGGCCTTTTCCCCTTGGAAGCGCTTGGCGGAGAAATTCGGCGGGCGCTGCATGATCTCGCCGGTGAACCGGCCCAGCACGTTGCGTATGTCCGGCTCATCCAAGTGCTCCCACGGCCGTTCGCGCACCACTTCGGTTTCGGCATCATAGCTGGGGGTGGACTGCCCCAGTCGCAAGGTGGCCAAGTAGGACTTGTCCTCATCGGTGAGCAAGGGGAGCTGCTTGGTGCACTTGCCGGTGCCGAGGATGAGCAGGCCCGTGGCCAAGGGGTCCAAGGTGCCCGCGTGGCCCACCTTCACATTGTGGCCGGTAAGCGCCCTGAGGGCCGCCCGGACCTTGTTCACCACGTTGAAGCTGGTCCATCCCACAGGCTTGTCCACCAACAGGATGGCGCCGGCCTCGGGGTCAAGTTCACCGCTCATGCCATGTTCAGATCGGTACCCACGGCCAGCAGTATGAGCAACAGGGCCCCCACGGCTATGCGGTACCAACCAAAGGCCTTGAAGCCATGCTTGGTGAGATGATCGACGAAGCCGCGGATGGCCAGCATGGCCACCACGAAGGCCACCGCGTTGCCCAGCAACAAGATCTGGAGGTTATCCGCGGAAAACAGGCCGTTGTCCGCCTTCCAGCCCTGCAAGAGCTTGTAGCCCGAGGCTGCCGCCATGGTGGGTACGGCCAGGAAGAAGCTGAACTCGGCCGCATGCTTGCGCGTAAGGCCCAAGCCCATTCCCCCGATGATGGTGGCGGCCGACCGCGATACACCGGGCACCAAGGCCAGGCACTGGAACAGGCCGATGCCCAAGGCCCGCCCGTAGCTCACCTGCTCCACGCCCTTGGGCTTGAACCATTTGTCCACGAAGAGCAGCACCACCCCGCCCGCCAGCAAGGCCCCGGCCACCACGGCCACGTTCTCCAGCAAGCTGTCGATGGCATCGCCGAACAGCAGGCCGAAGATGGCGGCCGGTATGAAGGCCACCAAGAGCTTCCAATAGAACTGCAGGGACTGGAAAAAGCGCCGCCAGTACAGCACCACCACGGAGAGGATCGCCCCGAACTGGATGTTCACCATGTAGGCCTTGGTGAACTCCGTCGGTTCCAGGCCCAGCAGGGCCTGCACGATCACCATGTGGCCTGTGCTGGACACGGGCAGGAACTCGGTGAGCCCCTCCACGACGGCGATGACAATAGCCTCGAGGACGGTCATGCGGGACGATCAACCTCCCAATCGCCCTTGGAGGGGAGCGATGAACCTTCGGGACGCGGTTTGCGCATGATGGCGTAGATGATGAACACGTAGCCCGCCAAGCAGATCAAGGGGGCGATGGTGATGCGGCGCACGCTGAACAGCTCCTCCTCATTGAACACGTTGGGGTCGCCGCTGCCTCCGCCGCTCATAAGGATGAAGCCGAGGATGACAATGCCGATCCCGATGAGCAGCAGCTTGTAGTTCAGCGGTTCAAATGCCAGTTCGTCCTCTATTTGGGAAGCCATGTCAGGTCCAGTTGATGTCGTCCGTGTTCATGCGAAGGTAGCGCCCCACGGCAAAGGCGGTTGAAAGCAGGGAGATGAGCAGTCCCATCGCCACGATACCCCCGAGCAGGATGGCCAAGGGCTTCGGGTGCACCAGGGCGGCCAGGTCGGGCTGCCAGTGCACCAACATGCGGATGGTGCCCACCAGCAGGCCCATGGCCAGGATGGAGGCCACGATGCCTTGCCACAAGCTGGCGCCCAGGAAGGGTTTCTTGATGAACCAGCCCGTGGCGCCCACCAGGTGCATGGTGCGGATCAGGAAGCGCTTGCTGTAGATGGCGAGGCGGATGGTGTTGTTGATCAGCGCCACGGCGATCACCAGCAGCAGCACGCTGAAGCCGAGCATGATCCAGCGGAGCTTACCCATGTTGGCATCGATGTTCTCCACCACCACGGGGTTGTACTTCACCTCATGCACGCTGGGGTCCTGCCGCAGGTGGTCGGCCACCCACTTCAGGCTGTCCGGCAGGGCGTAGGCCTCCTTCATGCGCAGTTCGATGGAGGGCAGCAGCGGGTTTTCGCCCAGCACGCCGAGGAAGTCCTCGCCCATGTCCTCCTTGAGCTGCTCGGCCGCCTCGTCGGCGGTCACGTATCGCGTTTCCCGGGCAAAGGGCTCAGCCTCCAGCTGCTTGCGGAACTTCATCACATCCACCTCCTTGAGGTCGCGCTTCAGGTAGATGTCCACCTTCACGTTCTCCTTGAAATGGCGCTCCAGCTCCCGCGCGTTCAGCAGCATGAAGCCCAGCAGGCCCAGCATGAACAGCACCAAGGTGATGCCCACGATGGTGCCCATGTTGCTGCTGCGCGTGTAGCGGCGGATCTTCCGTCCCTTGGCCATTTGTGCGGGTTACCGGGCGGCGAAGTTATTCGCACACGCGCCACTTGCCCCGTTGCGCTTGCACCGGTTTTCCACCCCGTCGGCGCACAAGTGGGGCCGCAGGCGGGCGCAGCGGCCTAAATTCGCCGCCATCCAAGGGCAGATGGCGTACGACCACAAACAGATCGAGGCCGAATGGCAGCGCAGGTGGAGGGAACAGAAAACCTTCCGCACCGACAACGACACATCCCGGCCGAAGTACTACGTGCTGGACATGTTCCCCTACCCCAGCGGCGCGGGCCTCCACGTGGGGCATCCGCTGGGCTACATTGCCAGCGACATCGTGGCGCGCTTCAAGCGGCACAACGGGTTCAACGTGCTGCACCCCATGGGCTACGACAGCTTCGGCCTGCCCGCCGAGCAGTACGCCATCCAGACCGGGCAGCACCCGGCCAAGACCACCGAGGAAAACACGGCCCGCTACCGCGAACAGCTGGACCGCATCGGCTTCAGCTTCGATTGGGACCGCGAGGTGCGCACCAGCGACCCGTCCTTCTACAAGTGGACCCAATGGATCTTCCTGCAACTGTTCAACCACTGGTACGATCCGCGCGCCAACAAGGCCCGGCCCATCGCCGAGCTGATCGCGCGCTTTGAGAGCCAGGGCTGCCAAGGACAGGATGCCACCGTGCTCACGGGCGACGTGGAGGAGTTCATCGGCGAGTTCAGCGCCGCGGAATGGAAAAACTACGACGAGCGCACCCGGCAGATGGTGCTGCAGCGCTTCCGCCTGGCCTACCTCAGCGAGGCCTGGGTGAACTGGTGCCCGGCCTTGGGCACCGTGCTCGCCAACGACGAGGTGAAGGACGGCGTGAGCGAGCGCGGCGGCCACCCCGTGGAGCGCAAGCGCATGCCGCAGTGGAGCCTGCGCATCACCGCTTACGCCCAGCGCATGCTGGACGGGTTGGAAGGGCTGGACTGGCCCGAGGCGCTGAAGGAGACCCAGCGCAACTGGATCGGCAAGAGCACCGGCGCCAGTGTGCGCTTCCCCGTGGACGACGACTTCATCGAGGTGTTCACCACACGCCCCGACACCCTCTTCGGCGTGTCCTTCATCACCTTGGCGCCCGAGCATGTGCTGGTGACCAAATTCACCACCGACGACCGGCGTGCCGAGGTGGAGGCCTACGTGAAGAAGGCCATCAACCGCAGCGAGCGCGAGCGGCAGGCCGACGTGGACCGCATCAGCGGGGTGTTCACCGGCAGCTACGCCAAGCATCCGTTCACCGGCGCCGACATCCCCGTATGGGTGGGCGACTACGTGCTGGCCGGCTACGGCACCGGCGCGGTGATGGCCGTGCCCGGCGGCGATGGCCGCGACTGGCGCTTCGCCAAGCATTTCGGGCTGCCCATCATCGCCGTCACCGAGGGTGCCGATGTGGAAAAGGAAGCCGATGAGCGTAAGGACGCCGTGATCTGCAGCGAGGGCTTCCTGAAGGGGCTGAAGGTGCCGCAGGCCATCGAAAGGGCCATCCAGGAGCTGGAGAAGATCGGCGCCGGCGAAGGCAAGGTGAACTACCGCCTGCGCGATGCGGCCTTCGGGCGGCAGCGCTACTGGGGCGAGCCCATCCCCGTGTACTACAAGGACGACATCCCCTATCCGCTGCCGGAGAGCGAACTGCCGCTGGTGCTGCCCGAGGTGGACAAGTTCCTGCCCACTGAAACGGGCGAGCCGCCCTTGGCCCGCGCCAAAAACTGGACCTACCAAGAGCATCCGCTGGAGACCACCACCATGCCCGGCTGGGCCGGCAGCAGCTGGTACTTCCTGCGCTACATGGACCCGCACAACGCGGAGCGCTTCGCCGCGCCGGAGGCCATCAACTACTGGGGGCAGGTGGACCTGTACATCGGCGGCAGCGAGCACAGCACCGGCCACCTGCTCTACTTCCGCTTCTGGACCAAGTTCCTGCACGACCTCGGCCTGGTGCCCTTTGACGAACCCGCGAAAAAGCTGGTGAACCAAGGGATGATCCAGGGGGTGAGCATGATGGCGAAGGTTCGGGCCTCCTCCAAGGATGGCGAGGAACACTACCTCGTATTACCGCCGGACAGAAAGGCCGAAGGCATCTTCGAACGCAACTACCTCGTGGACCATGTGATGCTGCGTGAAGGCAAGCACTGGATCGATGAGGAAGGCGCAGCCAAAACCCGGGAGGTTCCCGCCTTCCGCGGTTTCCACCTCAGCGGGCCGAGCATCGAGCTGAAGCCCATGGTCGAGAAGATGTCCAAGTCCAAGTACAACGTGGTGAACCCGGACGACATCATTGCGAGGTACGGGGCCGACACCCTGCGTTTGTACGAGATGTTCCTGGGCCCCTTGGAGCAGAGCAAGCCTTGGGATACGCACGGCATCGAGGGCACCTACCGCTTCCTGAAAAAGTTCTGGAATTTGTTCCATGCGGGCGAGGAAGGAAAGAGAGGAGATGGTGGTAAGGGAGGTGAAGGAAGCGGGGATGGGTTCCTTGTTTCCGATGATGCCCCCACCAAGGCCGAACTAAAATCGCTGCATGCCACGTTGAAGAAGGTGACGGAGGACATTCCGAAGATGAGCTTCAACACGAGCGTGGCGCAATTCATGATCGCGGTGAACGAGCTGCATGCGCAGAAGTGCAACAAGCGAGCGGTGTTGGAACCGCTGACCATCGCCTTGGCACCCTTTGCGCCGCATATCGCCGAGGAGTTTTGGCACCGCATGGGCCATGCCGAAAGCGTATGCACGGCACCGTGGCCGCAATGGGAGGCGCAGTACCTGGAGGAGGACAGCTTCACCTATCCCATCAGCTTCAACGGCAAGATGCGCCTGCAGCTGGAGCTGTCGCTGAGCATGGACGCCAAGGCCATGGAAGCCGCGGTGCTGGCCCACCCCGAGGTGCAGCAACGCCTGGAGGGTAAAACCCCGAAAAAGGTGGTGGTGGTGCCCAAGCGCATCGTCAATATCGTGGTATGATGAAAGCGCTGGCCGCCAGCCCGATGCATGATCGGCACGGCTCTTGCCGTTGGGTCGGCATGGCACAGCGTTCAGTCATAGCGATCTCGGCGGCCTGCGTGTTCTCCTTCGGCTTTGCGCAGAACAGCGCCGCCCCCGACAACCCCTCCAGCACGCCGGAGGCCACCGCCCTGCGGACCCTGCCGCACCATGCGTTCGGCCCGGGCGAAAAACTCACCTACGTGCTGCACTACGGCTGGCTCAATGCCGGCGTGGCCACGCTGGAACTGAAGGAAGCCCAGGACGTGGGTGGCCGCAAGGTGCTGCACGCCGTGGGGCTGGGCGAAAGCACCGGTGCGTTCAAAACCTTCTACAAGGTGGAGGACCGCTACGAAACGTACATGGACCGCGAGGGCGTGTTCCCCTACCTCTTCGTACGCCGGGTGAACGAAGGGGGCTATACCATCAACCAGGACTACACCTTCATGCAGCGTCGCCAAAAGGTGACCACGCAGGAAAAGAAAACCTTCGACGTGCCCGCCCATGTGCAGGACATGCTCAGCGCGTTCTACTTCGCACGGGCCACGGACTACTCCAACGCCAAGCCGGGCGACATCTTCACCATCCCCACCTTCGTGGACAATGAGAAGTGGGACCTGCGCATCCAGTACGTAGGCAAGGAGACGATCAAGCTGCGCAACGGCAAGTACCGCTGCCTGAAGTTCCGTCCCGTGGTGCAGGAAGGCCGCATCTTCAAGACCAACGACGACCTGAACGTGTGGATCACCGACGATGGCAACCGCATCCCGGTGCTGGCCCAGGCCAAGGTGCTCGTGGGCTCGATCAAGATGGAGCTAAGCGACTACCAGGGCTTGGCCAACCCCATCGCGAAGCTCTGAGCGGAACCGTTATTGGCGGCATCCTTGCGGGCTTTTCCTGCGTGAACTGTTGAAAATCCCGAAGAAACACAACCTTTTTCGGCACCCTCCGTTCCTTCATTCGCGAAATGGGGAAGGGAACGGCACTTTTATGGGGGGTATTGGCCTTGGTGGCGGGAGCAGCCGCCTACGTGTACACGGGAGTTGACCTGGCGCCCAAGCAGGAATATGTGGAGGAAGCGGTGCCCACGGCGCTGGACAGCCTGCCCGCGCCGCCCAGCGCCTACGGCATTCCCTTGGACGGCTTCCGCGTGGACCGCGACCGGATCAAGGCCGGCGCCACCTTCAGCTCCATGCTGGCCCCCTTGGGTTTCGGTGCCGCACTGATCGATAGCCTGGTGCGCCTGGCCGAGCCCATTTTCGATGTCAGGCGCATGCGGGCCGGCCACACCTTCGCCTTCATCCTGCCCGATGGCAACGACTCCACCCCCGCCTACTTCGTTTACGAGGCCGACGCCGTGGACCACGTGGTGTTCGACCTGCGCCAACCCTGCTCGGTACGGCTCGAAAAGAGGCCCGTCCGCCAGGAGGAAAAAAGCTTGAGCGTGGAAGTGACCGGCGCACTGTGGAACGACCTGATCCGGGCGGGCGCCGACCCCGCACTGGCCATGGAGCTCAGCCGGGTTTTCGCTTGGACGGTCGACTTCCACCGCATCCAAAAAGGCGATCGGTTCGCCATGGTGTACCGCCAAGGGACCGTGGAAGGCGAGCCGTACGGCACGCCCGAGCTGCTGGGCATCCGCTACGAGGGTGCCCGCACCCAGGAGGCCTTCCTGTTCGGCGACATCAAGGCCAAGGGCGGTTACTACGATGCCGAGGGCAAGAGCCTGAAAAAGGCCTTTTTGGCCGCACCGGTGAAATACTCGCGCATCTCCTCGGGCTTCACCATGCGCCGCTTCCATCCCGTGCAAAAGCGCATGAAGGCCCACCTGGGCACGGATTATGCGGCCCCCTACGGCACGCCCATCCTGGCCGTAGGCGACGGCGTGGTGACCAAGGCGGGCTACACCAGCGGCAACGGCAACTACGTGAAGATCCGCCACAACGGCACCTACGAGACGCAATACCTGCACATGCGGAAGATCCTGGTGAAACAGGGCCAGGCGGTGCATCAGGGACAGACCATTGGTGAGGTGGGCAGCACAGGACTGGCCACCGGGCCGCACGTGTGCTACCGCTTCTGGAAGAACGGCCAGCAGATAGATCCCCGCAAGGAGATCATGCCCAGCGCGGAACCCTTGAAACCCGAGGAGATGGCCGCCTTCGGCCTGGTCCGTGATGAGCTGCTGGCCCTGCTCGATGGCGCCCAGGACCGTTCACGCCCGGTGCGTGTGGCCAATTTCTAAGAGATCGACCGCTCCACGATGCCGGCATAGGTCAGCCTGTTGGCCCCCGGTGCCGGGCTGAGGGCCTCGTTCACCAAAGCCTTGGCCAGCACCGCATGGGGCATCACCCGCCACTTGCGCAACGGCCCCGCCATCAACGGCCCCAGCAAGGACAGGATGCCCGCCGCCAGCGTTTCCCCAAACCGCTTCTCTTTTCGCGGCCCCGTGAGCACCGAGGGCTGGAACAGGGCCAAATGCACGAACCCCATGGACCCGAGCTCCTGCTCCACCTCCCCCTTCACCCGGCTGTAGAAGACATGCGAGCGCGCATCCGCCCCGATGGCGCTGATGATCGTGAACGTGGGCACGTCTTGGGCCTTGGCCCAGCGAGCAAGGCCCAAGGGCAGGTCCTTGTCCACGGCCGTGAAGGCAGCCTGGCTGCCTGCTTTCTTGATCGTGGTGCCCAGGCAACAGATCACCGCATCCACCGATCGCGGGCGCAAGGCCTGCAACAGGTCATCGGCCACCCATTGCTCCAGCTTTTCGTGCCTGGCCATGGGCCGCCGCGTAAGGGTGATCACCTTGCCTACGCGTTCATCGGCCAGCAGCAAGGGCAGGCAAGCGCTCCCGGTGAGGCCGGTGGCCCCCGCCAGCAGGATGGTCATTTTCATGGTGTGAAGTTCGGCAACACGCCGTGCCGCCGCTCCCCATGAGTACCTTGGTGCTCCATCCACAGCCGGACGATCATCATGAGCAAGGAATTCAAGACCGTTGAGGAATCCGAGGTATCGCTGTCGGTACTGATGCTGCCCTCCCACTCCAACTTTGGCGGCAAGATCCACGGCGGCTATCTGCTCTCACTGCTGGACCAAGTGGCCTTTGCCTGCGCCAGCAAGCACAGCGAGAACTACTGTGTGACCGCCAGCGTGGACGTGGTGAACTTCCTGCAGCCGATCGAGGTGGGCGAGCTGGTGACGCTGAAGGCCTCGGTGAACTATGTGGGCCACAGCTCCATGATCGTGGGCATCCGCGTGGAGGCGGAAAACATCCGGACCGGTGCACGCAAGCATTGCAACTCCTCCTACTTCACCATGGTGGCCAAGGATGATGCGGGGCGCCCTACGCACGTACCGGGCCTTACCCTGCGGAACAAGCGCGAGATCTGCCGCTTCATGAACGGGGCCGGGAGCATGCGGAACAGGAAGCAGGAAGGCCGCTCAAACTGCGACATCGACCTGTCGGGCGACGCCTACCTGAAGGACCTGGAAGGCTTCCGGGTAAAGGTGGAATTGGAGGACCGTTGAAGGCAGGGGTCACTGGACCACCTTCAGGCGCGTCTCCGTGGTGGCATCCATGGTGATGGCATTGCTGCGCAGCCGCGTGGCCGTGGTGGATTGCGTCAGCCACCCGCCCCGCTTCTCCACATGCTCCACGCTTTCCTCCACCATGTGCAGGCCTTCGCGCTTCACCATACCGGGGCGGTCCTTCTCCAAGTACGCATAAACGGCATCGGGATCGTACGTGATGATGGTGCGGCCCACCAGTTCGTTCGGGTCGTTCTTGTCAAGCCCGGCCTCCATCATGCCCGGTGCCTGCGGCATGCCCGGATACAGCGGTGCCTGCACATCCTCAACGGACACGGGCACACGCAGCGAGCCGGTCAACGGGAATTCCGTGGCATGCACCTTCAACAGGTAGTTCATCTCGTTCAGTTGCGTCTGCATGTAGGCGTCGTAGACCGAGTCCACGAAGAACCAGATCTTGGCATCGGGGATCCGTACGGGCTCGTCCGTTTCCGAGGCCAGCACGGTGATCGCTGCTTCCATGGCCTGCCGCATGGCCTCGGTCAATTTGTCCTTTTCGTTCTTCTCCTCCACGCGGCCGATCACCTTGCCATTGCGGTCCACGTCGTAGCGGTACTGCCATTTGCCCAAGGGCGCATTCACGGCCTTGACAAACTTGTCGATCATCACATTCGCTTCGTCCATGGGCAGCTCCCCTTCCGCATCCCGCATCTTCATCACCGGCGGTTCGGCCGTAGCGGCCTTGACGGTCAGTTCATAGCCGTCTTTCTTGGCCCTTGTCACCTCCAGCACGAAGGAGGAGGATGACTTCATCTCCATGGTCACGCCGTCAGTCTTGACCACCATGGTGTTCTGCACATCCACCTGGCGCTTGTCGCCCAGCCGCCAATTGGGCTGGGGCGTAATGGTGGCCTGCTTCTGCGCGGAAAGCAACAAGGCCAGGCCGAAGGCCAAGGAGGAAAACAGGGGCCGGAAAAAATGCATGGGGGTTCCTTATGATGCGTGCAAGATGGCGATTCCGTGCATATCCCGTGCCGTGGGTCGGCTGTCGTCCTCACGTCCGCGCCACGGGCGCGCCCTTCCTCCGCCACGCCTTCACGCCTTCAAACCATAGCGCGCTCAGCAGGCCCACAGCCACAGTGATCGCCAGCAGGCTTGGCTCCGGCGTGGACAGGCGGAAGAAATCGCGCAGGAAGGGCACATAGAGGATCAGCGCAAGCAGGGCGACCGTGCCCCACAGGACGCCGCGCAGCAGGCTGTTGGGGTAACGGAGCGTGGCCAGCAAGGAGTGCTCGAAGGAGCGGTTCACCAGGGTGAGTGCGATGTTGGCCACCACCAGGCTGGTGAAGACCAAGGTGCGCGTACCCGCCTCGTCCAGTCCGTTCCATACGGCCAGTTGGTAGCAGAACAGGGTGCCCACGGTGATCACCAGGCCTTGCAGCAGGCTGGTGCGCAGCTCGGCCCAAGAGAGGAAAGTGAGCCCCGGCCGGCGCGGCGGGCGCTGCATGGTGCCGGGCTCCATCGGCTCGCTTTCGTAAGCGATGCTGCAGGTGGGGCCCATCAGCAACTCGAGGAAGATCACGTGTACCGGCGTGAAGATATTGGGGTAGATCCAGCCCAAGATCAGCGGCAGCGACACGGTAAGGATGATGGGCAGGTGGATGCTGATGATGTACTGGATGGCCTTCTTGAGGTTGCCGTAGATGCGGCGGCCTTGGGCGATGCCTTCGGTCATGCGGCCCAGGTCGTCGTCCAGCAGGATCAGGTCGGCGGCCTCCTTGGCCAGCGCGGTGCCGCGTTTGCCCATGGCGATGCCGATGTCGGCCGCCTTCAGGGCCGGTCCGTCGTTCACGCCGTCGCCGGTCATGGCCACCACCTGGCCATCGGCCTGCAGGGCCTTCACCACGCGCAGCTTCGCATCGGGGAACATGCGCGTGAAGCAGTTGCTGCGGTGCACCGCCTTGGCCAGTTCGGCATCATCCATGGCCTGCACCGTCTCGCCGTCCATCACGGGCCCTTCCAGCCTGAATCCGGTGGCCTTGGCCACGGCGGTGGTGGTCACCGCGTTGTCGCCTGTGATGATCACCGTGCGGATGCCTGCCTCGTGGAAGCTTTTCAGCACGGCGGGGATATTCTCCTTGGGCGGGTCATGGAAAGCCACCAGGCCGAGGTAACGGAACGGGATCTCCTGCTGCGTGGCGGGCCATGGCGCACCCGTGTATTCAGCTTCGGCCACGGCCAACAGGCGCATGCCTTGTTGGGCCAGTTGCCCCACCTTGTCCATCTCGGCACGGCGCTGTTCGGCATCCATGCGGCTAACGGCCAGGATGGCCTCCGGTGCCCCCTTCGCGGCGATGACGTGCGTCCCTTGCCCATTGGCAAAGACGTGCGTCATCATGGGCGGCCGGCCGCTGAGCGGATACTCATGCACCATCCGGTAGGCGGGCCGCTCATCCTGCGGCAGATGCTTCTCATAGGCATCATGGAGGCTCTTCTCCATGGGGTTGAAGGGCACGGGTTCACTGGCCCACATGGCCGTGGCGAGCAGGTGATGCGCGGCCTCATCATTCCATCGGTCCGGCTGACGGGCCACGGCTTCGCCGTTCAGGTGCAGAGCCACCAGCTCCATGCGGTTCTGGGTGATGGTGCCGGTCTTGTCCGCGCAGATCACCGTGGCGCCGCCGAGGGTTTCCACGGTGCGGGCCTGCTTCACCAGCAGCCCCATGCGGCTCATGCGCCAAGCCCCGAGCGCCATGAAGGTGGTAAAGGCCACGGGGATCTCCTCCGGCAGGATGCTCATGGCCAAGGTGAGGCCCTTGAGGAGGCTGTCCATCCAGTCGCGGCTTTGGATGAAGTTGAGCCCCCATACCAGCAAGAAGAACACGGCCCCGATGATAGCCATGGTGCGTACGAAGCGATGGATCTGGCGCTCGAGCGGGGAGCGGTGCTCCTGGATGGCGGCCAGCGAACCGCCGATGCGGCCCAGCTGGGTGTCCTTGCCCACGGCGGTGATGCGGATCACAGCCAGTCCGTCCACCGCCTGGGTACCCCGGTAGGCCATGCCATCGCGGCCCACCGTGACGGACTTGCCCACCGGGAAGGCCTCGCCCGTGAGGATGGATTCGTTGACCGCGAAATCGTTGGCGTGGACCACTTGCCCGTCAGCAGGCACCATTTCGCCCTCATTCACCACCACATGGTCGCCCACCACCAGCTCATCGGCATGAAGCTCCACCACATGGTTGTTGCGGATGGCCCGTGCCTTGGCGGCGGTGAACTCCTCCAGCTCGTCGAGGGCGCGGCGGCTGCGCTGATCTTGGTAGAAGGAGATGCCGCCCACCAGCAGGATGGCGCCGGTCATGAACCAGGCCTCCGCCCATTCGCCGATGATGAAGTAGATGCTGGCGGTGGCAAGCAGCAGCAGGAACATGGGCTCCGTGACGGCCTCGCGCACCGCGGCCCACAGGCTATGGTCCTTGTGGCTCTCCAAGGCATTGCTCCCATGCGCCGCCCGTGAACGCGCCACCTCCGCATCGCTGAGGCCCGGGAAGGGGAACGGATTCTCCGCCATGGGCGGAAAGGTAGCGGGAAGCTGTGTGGAACGGGTATGAATTAGGAGGTCAGGCCCCTTCCTCCGGGGGCTCCACCCAATCCCCTCCTTCCTTGATCAGGGCGATCAGCTCGTCCACGGCATGCTCCGCCGGGATGTTGCGCTTCACCACCACCTTTTCCTTGTAGAGGGTGATCACGCCTTGGCCCGTGCCCACATAGCCGTAGTCGGCGTCGGCCATCTCGCCCGGGCCGTTCACGATGCAGCCCATGATGCCGATCTTCACGCCTTTGAGGTGGCTGGTGCGGGCACGGATCTTGGCCGTGGTCTCCTGCAGGTCGAACTGGGTGCGCCCGCAGCTGGGGCAGCTGATGTACTCGGTCTTGCTGATGCGGGTGCGGGTGGCCTGCAGGATACCGAAGGCGGTGCGGCAGGTAAGGTCCTCGGTGATGCCGCCGGGATGGTGCCCCGCCTCATGTTCCAGGAAGATGCCGTCGCCCAGGCCATCGAGGAAGAGGGCGCCGGTGTCGGTGGCGGCATGCAGCACGAACTGCTCGCGGGTGATGTCGCCATAGCGGCGGCGCCAGATCACCGGCACCGGGCATTCGGCATTGATCAGGCCGATCACCAGGCGGCGCTGTTCGGCCATGCCATGGGCATTGTGTGTATCCACCACCAGCACCGCCGTGGGATCATTGCGCAGCCGGGTCACCAGGTTGGCATCGAACTCCGGCAGCGAGGCATGGATGAAGTTGAGGTCGCGATGCTGCTCCACGCCGGCGCGGTAGTCGTTGGGATGGATCAGCGGGTAATGGCGGGCCTTGGCGCGGTCCTTCAGCCACGCGGCATGGTCCTGTATGATTCCGAGCGTGCCGGGGATGTGGAAGTTGATGCTGTTGGCGCCGATGTAGGCGAGGTCGGCGGCTTGGTCGGCGATGTTCCACTTGTCGATGGGCACACTGTACCGGTAGCCCCATGCAAAGAGCGATGCCGGGGTGACGGCCTGCTTGTGGCTGAGGTCGGCCACCACCACGGGCACATGCCGCGCGCCGATGTTGAGCACCTCCCGGGTGGTGCGGCGCGTGTAGCTGAACGGGTTGAGCGGCATGCCACCGGTGCCGCCCAGCAGCATGGGTGTGGACAGCGGCAGTATTGAGGCATGGTCCTTCCGCGGGTAGCGGGCCACCAAGGCCTTGGCCACGGGCATCTCAAACTCGGGGTCCTCGGTGAGCGATACGCGGATGGTATCGCCCAGGCCGTCCTCCAGCAACGCACCGATGCCCACGGCGCTCTTATTGCGGCCGTCCTCCCCGTCGCCGGCCTCGGTGACGCCCAAGTGCAACGGATAATCCCAGCCCAGCTCCATCATGCGGTGCACCAGCAAGCGGTAGGCCTGCACCATCACCTGGGTATTGCTGGCCTTCATGCTCAGCACGATGTCGTGGAAGTTCTCGTCGCGGCAGATCCGCAGGAACTCGAACGCGCTCTCCACCATGCCCAGCGGCGTGTCGCCATAGCGGTTCAGGATGCGGTCGCTGAGGCTGCCGTGGTTGGTGCCGATGCGCATGGCCGTGCCGTGCTCCTTGCAGATGCGCACCAAGGGGCGGAAGCGCTTGTCGATGCGATCCAGCTCGGCGGCATACTGGTCGTCGGTGTACTCGCGCACATCGAACTTCTTCTTGTCGGCGTAGTTGCCGGGGTTGATGCGCACCTTCTCCACGATGCGCGCGGCGATCTCGGCGGCGTTGGGGGTGAAGTGGATATCGGCCACCAGGGGCGTGTCGAAGCCTGCGGCACGGATGCGCTTCTTGATCTCCGCCAGGTTCTCCGCATCATCCTTGCTGGGCGCGGTGATCCGTACCAGCTCGCAGCCCGCCTCGATCATGCGGATGCTCTGCGCCACGGTCCCCACGGTATCCATGGTGTCCGTGGTGGTCATGCTCTGCACCCGGATGGGGTTGGCCCCGCCGATACCGATGGGTCCCACCTGCACCGCACGGGTCCTCCATCGCTCGTAGTGTGTAAGGCTGGGGCTGTACTGCCAAGGCTCAAGGCCGGTATTGATCTTGGATTCCGCTGCGGGCATGATGGGGCAAAGATACCGGACGCCCCAAGCGCGGCGAGGCCGGTGCCGCACACTTCACGCCGCTCCCCGGCGTTGATGGTCAACACCGGCTTGTGGACTAACCAAGGCTGGCACGCCGGTTGCCCGTTGCCGGTACCGGTACTTTTAGACCTTGCCCATGCTGCGCATTTTCCGTCGTGCCGCCCTGCCCGTCCTGGCTTCCTTGGCCGGGCTGTTGCTGGTGCTGGCGGGTTTGGGCTGGTTCTTCCAGGATGAGGTGAAGGCCAAGCTGGTGGCCGAGCTGAACACACACCTGACGGCACCGCTGCACCAGAACGGCATCGAGCTCACCCTGATCAAGCGCTTCCCGCAGGCCTCGCTGCGCATCCGCGACGCTTACATGCAGGAGGTGCGCGCCGACGGGAAGGAGCGGGACACGCTGCTCTATGCGAAGGACCTGTACCTGGAGTTCAGCCTCTTCTCCCTGCTCACCGGCAACCCCGTGGTGCGGGAGCTCCACGGCACCGATGTATGCCTCTACCCAGGCCTGGACAGTAACGGCAATGGCAATTGGGCGGTGTGGAAAAGCGATACCACCGCGGCGGAAACCGGAAATGGCGCCGACATCGACCTGCGGCGTGTCACCTTCAACGGCCTGAGGGCCCGCTACCGGGATGACGGCCGTGCCATGGAGGTGCTGGTGCACAGCGAAAAAATGGCGCTGGGAGGCCATTTCCGCCATGACGGATCGCAACTGAAGGCGAAGGGCGACGTGTGGCTGCGGCACTGGCTCGACGGGAAGGACGTGGTGCACTCCGACCGCAAGGCCGCCATCGAGGCCGCCATGCTCTTCGGCGGGGGCGACGGCAGCTTCCGGATCGAAAAAGGCGAGCTCACCGCCGGCAAGAACACCCTGGGGTTCGCCCTCGCCATCGCGCCCGACGGGGCAGGTAACAACATCGACCTCCGCGCCAACGGCTTTGGCCTCGACCTGGCCGGCCTGGTGCTGCTGCTGCCGGACAACCTTCAAAAGACCTTGCGGCGCTACGGCATGGCGGGCCATGCCGACCTCGCCTTGCACTTCAGCGGGCCCCTGCAAGGGAGCGGCCCCTCGCTCACCCTGGGCATGAAGCTGCGCGACGGCCGTTTCACCGAACTCGCGTCCGGCACGGCCTTCCGCAAGGTGCAGGGCGAGTTTGCCGCCGAGTTCACGCCCGACTGGAAGCCGCGTGAACTGTTGGTGCGCAGCTTCTCCGCCACCTCCCCGTCCGGGTCCATTTCCGGCGCCCTCTCGCTGAACGGGCAGAAGAATGCCAAGGTCCTCATCGACGCCCAAGGCGATCTGGCCCTGTCGGACCTGCTTCGCTTCGCCGGCCTGGACACCTTGGAACAGGTATCGGGGCGCCTGAAGGCGCAAGCCCACGTGCAGGGCCGCCTGCGCGATGTGGCCGACTTCCGCGCCACCGACCTCAAAGGGCTGGCCATCACCGGCAGCGTACAGCTCAAGGATGCCAGCCTGAAGATGAAGGGCCTGCGCCACCGCGTCACCGGCCTCAACGCCGAAATGGCCCTTGCCGGCAACGACGCCCTGGTGCACGGGCTGCGTTTCCAGCTGCAAGGCAATGCCATGGAGCTCACCGGCACCCTGCGCAACCTGGTCCCCTACGCGCTGTTCGACGACCAGAAGCTCACCATCGAGGCCAAGGGAAGCGCCCCTTCCATCGACTTGGCCACCCTGCTGGAAACCGCCCCCTCCAACAGTGCCAAGGCCTCCACGGCCTATGCATTCACCCTGCCCGCCTTGATCGACCTGGACCTGAAGGCCGACATCGGCACCCTGAAGATGGAGAAGTTCCAAGCCGACGGGATCACGATGAACGTGCGGATGGCGGGGCAACGTCTCATGCTGGAACCGTTGGAGTTCCGCACCGCGGAAGGGAAGGTGACCGGCAGCCTCGCCTTGGACGCGCGCCCCGCGCAAGCCTATCCCCTCACCATCCGGGCCGACCTGCGGGGCATCAACATCTCCACGCTTTTCACCGAGTTCCAGGACTTCGGCCAGCAGTTCATCACCGCCAAGCACGTCAAGGGCAAAGGCAACGCACAGCTCCTGTTCACCGCGCCCCTTCTGCCGGACTTCAGCCTGGACCAGGACCGCCTGCACTGCGTGGCCGATGTGAGCCTGACCAACGGCGAGCTGAACGACCATGCTTCCCTAATGGCCGTGGCCGACTACCTCAAAGGCAACAAGCTCATCGCGCCGTTCGTGGACACCAAAACCTTGCGCAAGGAGCTCAAGCACGTGCGCTTCGCCAAGCTGGAAAACCGGATCGAGATCAAGGACCGGCAGGTACACCTGCCGTTGATGACCGTGAACAGCTCGCTGATGGACCTGGAGGTGAGCGGCACCCACGGCTTCGATGGGCAGGTGGACGACCATTTGAGCTTCCGCTTGGGCGACCTGTTCCGCGCCGGGCGCGCCCAGCAGGACGAGTTCGGGCCGATCATCGATGACGGCACGGGCCTGCGGATCTTCCTGCACATGTTCGGCACCACCGATAACCTGCAGTTCGGCAATGACGGCGCCATGGCCGCAGCACGCCGCCGCCAACGCATGAAGGAGGAGACCGCCGAGCTCAAGGGCATCCTCAAGGGCATCGTTTCAGGCGACGGGGCCAAGGCAGGTCCGACCACCGCCCAACAGGGGCAGATCACCGTGCAATTCGGCGATGAAGGGACCGTGGCCCACCCCGAGCCCGGGACCAAACCAAAAAAGGGCTTGGGCCGCCTGCTGCAGAAGGACAACAAAAAGGATCCACCACCGGTGATCACCATCGAGTGAACCGGCCTGACCATGAAGCAGCTGTTGGCCATCGGTTTTGCACTGCTCGCATGCGTGGGCACGGCACAGGACGATCTCGCTTCCCGGCTCAGTGATGCCGCCTTGGAACTGACGAAGCAACACGTGACCTACGACCCCGGCTATTTCTCCATGCCCTACCCCAATGGCGACGTGCCCAGCGATCGCGGCGTATGCACGGACGTGGTCATCAGGGCATACAGAAAGCTGGGGATCGACCTTCAGAAAGAGGTGCACGAGGACATGAAGGCCCACTTTGCACTCTACCCCAACAACTGGGGCCTGAAGGGCACGGACACCAACATCGACCATAGAAGGGTGCCGAACCTGATGGTCTTTTTCGGGCGCAAGGGGGAAAAGCTGCCCATCACCCAAAGGCCGGAGGACTACCGCCCGGGCGACATCGTGTGCTGGGACCTCGGCAATGGCATCACCCACATCGGGCTCGTTGTGGCCAGGAAGAACGCGGACGCCACCCGCAACATGGTCGTCCACAACATCGGCAGCGGGCAGGTATTGCAAGACTGCCTTTTCGATTTCAAGATCATCGGCCATTATCGCTACGGCGGGTAGGCTCAGTATGCCGCACCAGGTTGCCGGGCGGCATCGCTCCCTTCCCATCCGGCCGGTCCGTTCCATCTTTGGGCCTGCCGGAGGCCTTGACCCATGAACCTCTACTCCCGGAAACAGCGCTGGAAACTGGTGCTCGCCATGGCGGCCTTGGCCATCGTTGGGGCCTCGCTGTGGTACAGCAACCGCATCGTGAACAAGGTGCGCCAGGAGGAGCGCCGCAAGGTGGAGCTGTGGGCCGAGGCGGTGCGCAACCGCGCCCAGTTGGTGAACTACACCGATTCCCTTTTCCACCGGCTGCGCGAGGAGGAGCGCAAGCGCGTGGAGCTGTGGGCCGACGCGCAAATGCGCCTGGCCAGCGACGATGTGAACGACCTGAGCTTCTACCTGAAGGTGGTGAGCGAGAACACCACCATCCCGGTGATCATCACGGATGAACGGGGGCGGCCCATGGCCAGCCGCAATCTCGACAAGCGCCTGGAGGGCAACGCGGACTCGCTGCGCGCCGAAGTGGCACGCATGGACGCCGTGCAGGAACCGATCCCCATCACCCTGTACGGCAGCCGCAAGCAATACCTGCACTACAAGGACTCGCACATCGTGAGCGAACTGCAGGAGGTGATGGACAACATCATCCGCAGCTTCATCAGCGAAACGGTGATGAACACGGCGGCCGTGCCGGTGATCTACACCGACAGCACCCGCACGCGGGTGATCGAGCAGAGCAACATCGACCCCGAGGTGGCGGCGGACACGGCGGCGATGCTGGCGCGCACCACGCTGATGGCCCAGGCCAACCCGCCCATAGAGGTTTCGTTGGCCGGCCGTGGCCGCAGCTACATCTTCTACGAAGAAAGCCGCGTGATCACCCAGCTGCGCTACTTCCCGTACGTGCAGTTCATCATCATCGGCCTTTTCCTGCTGGTGAGCTACGCGCTGTTCAGCCTGTTCCGCAATGCCGAGCAGAACCAGGTGTGGGTGGGGATGGCCAAGGAGACCGCCCACCAACTGGGCACGCCGATCAGCTCACTGATGGCCTGGACGGAACTGCTGGGCGAACCGGGCGTGGCGGCCACCGCGGTGCCGGAGATGCGCAAGGATGTGCAGCGGTTGGAGGTGATCACCGAGCGCTTCAGCAAGATCGGTTCAGCCCCTGAGCTGGTTCCTGAAAAGATCAATGAAGTGGTGCAGGACACCGTGCAATACCTGCGGCCGCGCCTGCCGGGCCGCGTGCAGATCGATGTACAACCCTTCGGCAACGGGCTCACCGTGCCGCTGAACCGCGCCCTGTTCAGCTGGGTGTTGGAAAACCTGATCCGCAACGCGGTGGACGCCATGGAGGGCGAAGGACACATCACCATCGCCACCGAGCAGGCCGGCGACGACGTGCATGTGGACGTGAGCGACACCGGCAAGGGCATCTCCGCCACCAAGCTGAAGACCGTGTTCCGGCCCGGCTACACCACCAAGAAACGCGGCTGGGGGCTGGGGCTCTCGCTCACCAAGCGCATCATTGAGAGCTACCACAAGGGGCGCATCTTCGTGAAACACTCCGCGGTCGGCAAGGGAACGACGTTCCGGATCACGTTGAAGAAATAAGGCTTTATGCCGCCGGGCTTACAGCCTCCATGACCCCAATTCCATCCAGCGTCCGGAGCGTTGCTCCGGGCTGGTATGCGGCAGGCCGTTGGCCCTTGCACATTTGGTCGATCCGGTGGGTCGACGCTACGAATGCCAACCTTTCACCATTCACTTCCCACCAATCACTTCTTCTCCCTCCCCACCTTTGCACCTCCCATGTCCGGCCTCTACTTCCATATCCCCTTCTGCCACCGGGCCTGCACCTACTGCGACTTCCACTTCAGCACCTCGCTGCGGACGAAGGAGCCGGTGCTGGCCGCCATGCGCAAGGAACTGGCAGCACGTGCGCAGGAGCTGGAAGGTGCCTCGCTGGGATCCATCTACTTCGGCGGCGGCACGCCCAGCATTTTGTCCAAGGAGGAACTGGGCTCCTTGCTCGGCGATGTGCGGCGCTTGGCGACCGTGGAGCCCGATGCTGAGATCACGTTGGAGGCGAATCCGGAGGACGTCTCGGAGGCCTCCATCGAATCTTGGCAGGCGCTCGGCATCAACCGCGTGAGCCTGGGCATCCAAAGCTTCCGGGATGACTGCCTGCGCTGGATGAACCGTTTGCACGATGCGGCCCGGTCGCTGCGTGCCATCGACATCGTTTCGCGCAGCGGCATGCGCACATGGACCATCGACCTGATCTACGGCCTGCCGGGCATGGACATCGGCGAGTGGGACGAGCAGATCCGCATCGCGCTGGACCACGGCATGCCGCACCTTTCGGCCTACTGCCTCACGGTGGAGCGGCGCACGGCCCTGCACCACCAGATCGCCACCGGCAAGGTTCAATTGCCCACGGATGCCGATCAGGCCGCCCAGTTCGGGCACCTGATCGACCGCATGGAGGCGGCGGGCCTGGTGCAATACGAGATCAGCAACTTCGGCAGGGAAGGCCACTTCGCCGTGCACAACACCAACTACTGGCGCGGCGTGCCCTATCTCGGTATCGGGCCGGCGGCCCACTCGTTCAGCGGCAGCGTGCGCCGATGGAACGTGGCGAACAACGTGCGCTATGCCGATGGCGTGGAAAAGGGCCTGCACTATTGGGAGGAGGAGGCCTTGACACCCGTGCAACAGCTTAACGAAAAGCTCTTCACCGGGCTGCGCACCATGTGGGGCGTGCCGCTCGCCGAGCTTGGCGATGAGTTCCGCGAAGTGAATGCCGCCACCATCGCACGCTATCTTGCGCTGGATGAACTGCAGATCCGCGACGGCCGGCTGATGCTCACCCTGAAAGGCCGGAACTTCGCGGACCGCATCGCTTCGGACCTTTTCATGCCCGGACCATGATCGCAGAAATCACCCACCAAGGCCGCATCTGGCGCATCGCGCTCAACAAGCCCATCGACCTGTCCATTCCCTTGGACGCCAACAACGGCGGCCCGCGGGCATGGCATGTGGGCGCGCCCCGTTTCACGGCGGTGAACGACGGCCAACGGACCTACGCCGTCCAAGAAGGCTCGCCGGTGAACTTCCGCGATGTCACCTTCAACCCCCATGGCCATGGTACGCACACGGAAAGCGTGGGGCACATCACACCCATGGTCCATCCGGTGGGCAACCTGTTCCAGCGCTACTGGTTCACGGCCCAGCTGGTGAGCGTATTGCCGCAGGAGCGGCGCACGCCCGAAGGCACGGCCCGGGTGATCACCCTGGGACAGCTGCGCGACACCGTGGGCGACCGCGCCCCCGAGGCATTTGTGATCCGCACTTGGCCCAACGGGCCCGAGAAGCGCACCAAGGTGTGGACGGAGACCGACCCGCCGTTCATCGAGGCCGAGGCCTGCACTTGGCTGCGCAGCATCGGTGTGAAGCACCTGCTCCTTGACCTGCCCAGCGTGGACCGCGAGCATGACGACGGACGGCTGGCCGCGCACCACGCCTTCTGGGACTACCCGCGCAGCACCGACCTCAGCCGCACCATCACCGAGATGATCTACGTGCCCGATGATGTGCGCGACGGCGAATACCTGCTGGAACTGCAACTCCCGCACTTCATCAACGATGCGGCCCCGAGCCGCCCGGTGCTGTATGCGCCGCAGCCGTGAGCACTGAACCCTTACGGGTGTGGCGCCATTCTATCCATTCTATCCATCCTATCCATTCTATCCATCCTATCCATCCTATCCATCCTATCCATCCTATCCATCCTGTCCATCTTGTCCATCCTGTCCATCTTGTCCATCCTGTCCATCCTGTCCATCCTGTCTAATCCTGTCTAATCCTGTCCAAGCCCCACCTGCCATGAACATCGAACTCTTCCGGGAGTTGTGCCTGGCCCTGCCAGGGGTTACCGAGGAAACACCCTTCGGCCCGGACACGCTCGTGTTCAAGGTGAGTGGCAAGATCTTCGCGCTCACGGACATCAACACCTTCGAAAGCGTGAACCTGAAGTGTGATCCAGAGCGGGCGCTGGAGCTGCGGGAGTGTTACCACGGCATCCTCCCGGGCTATCATATGAACAAGAAGCACTGGAACACCGTGCTCGCCGACGGCAGCGTACCCGATGCGTTGATCAGGGAACTGCTCCGGCACAGCTACGACCTCGTTGTGGCCTCCCTGCCCCGGAAAGCCCAAGCAGCCTTGGCCCGGTAGTTACCTCACCCTTCGTCCCGCCATAGCCCGAAGGGCGAAGGCGGACTGCTACTGCCTACTGCCTAATTCGTCCCGCCATAGCCCGAAGGGCGAAGGCGGACTGCCCACTGCCCTCTGCCTACTGCAACTGCCCACTGTCAACTGCCCACTACAACAATACCTTCGCCCCATGAACTACAGACGCAACCTGGGCCAACTGCTGCTGGGTTATTTCTTCCGCGGCCTGTTGCTCATCGTACCGGTGGCCGTGATCGTGCTGGTGGCATACGAAGTGCTCACCTGGGTGGACCAGATCGTACAGGTCGACATCCCGGGGTTGGGCATCCTGATCGTGTTGGCCAGCGTGGTACTCATCGGCTGGCTGGGCTCCACCTTCCTGTACCAGCGCCTGGCCGAGATCGGGGATGACCTGCTGCGCCGGGTGCCCTTCCTGAAAACGGTGTACGACGCGCTGAAGGACCTGATGGAAGGCCTGGTTGGCAGCAAAAAGAAATTCGATCGGCCCGTGCTGGTCACCCCGCAGGATGGTTCCGGGCTGGGGCAGTTGGGCTTCCTCACCCAGGAAGACCTGACGCAGATGGGGCTCGGCGCGGAATACGTGGCCGTGTACGTGCCTTACAGCTTCGCATGGAGCGGCCGCCTGTTCATCGTACCGGCATCCGCCGTCAAGCCCGTCGATGCCAAGGCGGCCGAGGTGATGAAGTTCATCCTCAGCGGCGGCGTAACCCGCGTGGACGAGGAATGAGGCGGTTCCGTTCGTTGTTGGCGATGATCCTCGGCCTGGCCTTGGCCGGGAGCTTGGCCGCGCAGGACGAGGTGCGGATGGGCGCCCACCAGTTCAGCAACGGGGTGCACCCCACCTTCGATGCCGTTTTCGAAGACCCCGATGGGCGCGAGGTGGCGCGCTTCTGGCAAAGCGAGCTCAAGGGGATCAGCATGAAGGTGCACAACCGCAAGGAACTGGTGGGGGAAGTGGCCCGCATCCCCACCGCCTCGGCGGACACGATGCGGATCTTCGTGGCCCTCGAAAGGCAGAAGGGCCGGGGTTCCTACACCACTGCGCACATCGCCTTCCTCACGGTCAACGGCTACGTGGGGCCCGACTCGGACGCCCGCGAGCAGAACGGCTGCATGCAGTGGGTGCAGCAACGTGCCCTGGCGCTGCGGCGCCAGCTGGCGCAGGATGCGGTGGAGGCCGGAGAGCGCCAACTCGCCAACCTGGAGCGGCAGCTGGACATGCTCAAGCGCGAGGAGCAACGGGCGCAGCACAACATCCGCCGGGCCGGGCAACGCATCGAAGAGGCCGGCCGCACCAAGGCGGAAGCAGAGGAACAGCTCGGCAGGCTGCAGGTGGGCGCAGATACCACGGGGCTCGACAGCAGCGCGCTGACGGCGCTTGAAAAGGACCGCCGGAAACAGGAGCGCATGTGGCAAGATCGGGCCCAGCGCAGTGCGTACACCCGGCAAGGCCTGGAAAAGAAGATGCAGGACCTGCAATGGGAGCTCACCAAGAACGGCAGGGAGCAAACGGCCAAGCAGGTCGAGATCCAGCGGCAGCAGGCCCTGGTGGAGGAGCTGCGCGAAAAGTTGCGCACGGTGCACTGAACCCCGGATCCCGCTTCCCGGACAACCATGAGCAGCACCATGGACCATGCCGCGCACCGCAAAGCGGTGCTGCTGATGCACCTGACCGTCTTCCTGTGGGGCTGGACGGGCATCTTCGGCAAGTGGATCGACCAGGGCGCCCTGCAGATCGTGTACGTGCGCTGCGGCATCGCCAGCGCAGGACTGCTGGTGGCCGCCGCCTTCATGCGGCGCACCCTGTCACCGCGCACGCCCGACCTTCTGCACTACATGCTCACCGGCCTGCTCATCCTCACGCACTGGGCGTTGTTCTACCTGGCCATCAAGCTCGGCAGCGCCTCGGTGGCGGCGGCCTGCATGAGCATGAGCGCCTTCTTCACCGCGCTGATCTCCCCGTTCTGGACCAAAAAACGCATCAGCTGGGTGGAGGTGGTGCTGGGCCTGGTCATCATCGGTGCGCTGGTGCTCGTCTTCGGCCTGGAGGCACAGTACCGCATGGGCGTCATCCTGGGCACGCTGGCGGCTTTCATCGGTGCTTGGTTCGGGGTGGTAAACAGCCGCCTGGTGATGCGTGGCGAGCCCATGCGGATCTCCTTCTACGAGATGCTCACCGCCATGACGGGCATGGGGCTCTTCCTGGCCTGGCAGGGTGATCTGCCGCCGGCGCTGTGGCGCATGAACGGGCATGATGCCTTCGGCCACCTCATGTTGGGGCTTGTGTGCACCTCGCTCGCCTTCACCTTGGGCATCCACGTGCTCAAGTGGGTAACCCCCTTCACCTTGGGGCTCACCGTGAACTTGGAGCCGGTCTATACCATCCTCATCGCCCTCTGGCTTTGGCCGGATACCGAGCGCATGCACACCGGGTCCTACGTCGGCATCGCGCTGATCCTGGCCTGCATCACCTTCAATGCGTGGTACCAGCGCCGAAGGGACCGTGGCAAGCCGGAGGTGTTTTTGGAGGCGTAGTTGGGTAGCTTGAAGTTGCGTAGTCCGTTGGCAGCGGTCGCATGTTTCCGTGGGGACTGCAGGCCATCGCTCGTGGCTCACGGCCCACTGCTCCCCTTGGGATCCAAACTGATCTCCTCATCCCCCGGCCTATAGTCCACGTAGTTGATGAAGAACTGCAGCATCTCGTCCGTGGTGCGCATGTTGCGGCCATCGGGGGCCACGGCCTGGCGGGGCGGGTCGTAGGGGTTGTTCGGGTTGTTGCGGGTGTTGTCCATCACCACTTCCACCTGGATCTCTGAGTTGGCGGGGATGTGCAGCATCTTGGGGAAGGTGTAGGCGAACTGCCAGCGGAAATCCCAATCGGGGATCCACACCAGCGGGATGGTGTCGCGGGCGGGCGTGGTGGCGAAGGCCTTGAACGACTTGCCCAGCAGGTGCAGGTGCGGGTTGATGGTGAGCACGCTGATGTCGGCGGGCACGCGCATGCGGGTACGGAAGGTCATCACCGTGTCGGGCGGGATCACCAGCGGCGGTTCCACGGGGCTGCTGCCCAAGGTGCCCAGGAAGAGCTCCTTGATGGGACGTTGCGGCGGTACGGGGCTGAACCACAGATTGAAGCGCGAGCGGTCGATGGTGTCGCGCATGCTGGGCCCGTAGTGCATGGTGTTCATCAGGAAGGCCCCCTTGCGGCTGATGCGGTAGCCGCCGATACCCGGCGGATACAGGGGCGGCGACAGGCCGGGCAGGTAGTTCACCAGGTTGGGCGTCAGCAGCGGCCAGGTGCCGTCATCGTTCTGCAACTCCAGGTCCGCGTAGGCATTGAGGCTCTTGGTGCTGTCGGCATCGATGTATGCGAAGCCGCTGAACACGTCGGCCTTGGCGCCTTCGGCATAGCTGATCATGGCCCCGTTCATGTGGTGCGCGTAGCGGCGGTTGCCGGGCACGTATTCCACCGCGGCCAGGAAGGTGTCGCGGTCCAGCTCGAAGGGCGCCTTGGTGATGATGAAGCGGTCGCGGTTGTCGCCGGGGATGTGGAAGGTATCCGGCAGCCACACCACCTTGTCCGGCGGCCGCGATTCAGGATGCACGCCCTGCGTCATCCGGGCCAGGCCCTCGGCCACCGGCACCAGATGGCTGGTATCGCCCACGGGCGAGCCTTGGTCCACCCACTTGGCGATGAGCGCGATCTGCCGGGCATTCAGCGCCCGCTCGCCCAGGAAGCGGGTATAGCCGGTGTCGGCGGGCCATGGCGGCATCCAGCGGCCCACCACCATCTTGCGCACGGTCTTGGCCTTGCGCCGCACCTCGTTGTAGCTGATCAGCGGAAAGGGCGCGATCTGTCCCTCGCGGTGGCAGCCGATGCAGTTGGCGCGGATGATGGGCGCCACGTCGGCGAAGGTCACCGTGTCCGGCAGGCCTTCCACCACGGGCACGTCCCCGTGTGGTCCGTCAGGGGCCTGATCGGCCCCGCAGCCGGCCCAGGCTCCTGCGGCCATCACCATCAAGAGGGGGAGAATACGCCGTGCCATCAGTCACATTCCACGATACAGCCCACGGCCACCACCTCGCGCTGCGGCTTGCCCGTGGCCAGGTAGGCGTCCATGGCATCGGACAGGTAATTGCGTGCGGCAGCGGGCTTCTTGCGTCCTTGGCGCACGGGCCGATCGTCCAGCGCACCGCGGTACACCACTTGGCCGGCCGGGTCCACAATGAAGCACTCGGGGGTCACCCGCGCCTGCAGGGCCACCGAAAGCTGGCATGCGTCATCCACCACCTGCGGGAAATCCAAGCCGGCGTCGGCGGCAAAGGCGGCAGCTTCCTCTTGTTGCATGAAAGGGCCGGCATACACACCGATCACCTTCACACCCTGCCCCGCATACTTCGCCGCAAATTCGGTGTAGGCCTGGGTGTACAACTGCGTGATGGGACAGGTGGGGTCCATGGTGAAGAACACCGTGGCGCGCTCGCCCATCCAGTCCTTCAAGGCGGCGTGCTGCCCTTGCACGCTCGTCCAGTTGCTGTCCAGCAAAGTGGATGTTCCCGGTGGCGTGGTGCAGCCTACGCCCAGTGTCATGGCGGCCATGGCGGCCAGCCAGCCTTGAATTGACATGATGCGAAGTTAGGCCGCCTGCCGCGGGTGCCCATCCTGTGCGGGACCATCACCTGCCGCACACGCACCGGGCGTGTCGCCGTGGTCCGCCACGCAGCGGCCCGTTGCCGCAGTGCCGGTCAACGATCCGTGGTAACCTGGGAAGGCCGGGGGTACAGGGCCCGCCGTGAATGCCTCTAACTTTGTTCAAATGCCGTCCCTTGCATCGTGTTCATTGAATGGGCATTCCGGCAATGGAACATGCATGGGCGATACCGCGTAAAGGCGGGCCGCCTAACAGCAAATGTCTTGGGTGGTCGGAATGAAACCACGGAATCATGGAGCCTACCGGGAATGCGGATCGATACGTGGCGGTGGGCGGGCGCTCCCCTGAGGTCCCGTTGCACGTTGCCTTCGCCTCGCTACGGCCGGCCTCGGACATCCGGGCTTGGAGCGGCACCATCCACTTCATGGCGAAAGCCTTGGAGCAACAGGGCCTTGAGCTGCATCATGTGGGTAAGCTGTTTCCACGGCGCCTATGGGTCAACAAGGCCGTGAACCGGGCCTGCCGCATGGCGGGCCTGCCGGGTCCCCTGCCTTTGGAACGCTCCTTCCCCATGGCGCGGCGCTATGCGCAAGCCATCGGCGCCTTCGCCAGGCGGGGCGGGCATGACCTCATCTTTTCCCCCAGCAGCATCCCGGTGGCCCTGCTGAACACGTCGATACCGAAGGTCTTTTATACCGACGCCACATTTGGCGACATGGTGGAATCCTCCCCGATCTATGGCAGCTACACGACGGCCGAGCTGCGGGAGGGGGAGGAACTCGAGCGCGCCGCCCTGTCCAACTGCGACATGGCCATCTACTCCTCCCATTGGGCGGCCGAATCGGCCATTGTGCGCTACGGTGCGCGCCGGGACAAGGTGAAGGTGGTGCCCTTCGGCAGCAATTTGGACATACAACCCACGGAGGAAGAGGTGAAGCGGGCTGTGGGCAAGCGGCCTTTGGACCGGTGCGACCTGCTTTTGCTCGGGGTTAGCTGGACCGGCAAGGGAGGTCCCTTTGCACTGGAAGTGGCGCGTCGGTTGAACAAGGCCGGCCTGCCCAGCACCCTGACGGTGGTGGGGTGCACACCTCCCCCCGATACGCCCGCCGCCCTGGTGCGGGTGGTCCCGTTCGTTGACAAGGGCACGCCGGAGGGTCAACGCACCTTGGTGGAGCTGATCTTGGGATCGCACTTCCTGCTGCTCCCCTCCCAAGCGGAATGTTTCGGCATTGTGTACACGGAGGCCAG
The DNA here is from genome assembly GCA_035325445.1 of Flavobacteriales bacterium. Classification (GTDB taxonomy): domain Bacteria; phylum Bacteroidota; class Bacteroidia; order Flavobacteriales_F; family PHOS-HE28; genus PHOS-HE28. The sequence continues at coordinate 29,121 of DAOKZW010000014.1, read as the reverse complement.
TTCCATGGGTGTGCCCAGTTTGGCGCGGCTGATCCAAGGGGTGGGCGATGCGGTACGCGAGGGTCGCAACGGCCATGTGTTCGCGCCGGATGCCTCGCCCGACGCTTACGTGGCCGCGATCATGCGCCTGATGGGTGACCGCAAGGCCTATGAGCAACTTGCGCTTTCGGCGCTGCGCGAGCACCGGCAGCACTTGAACTGGCAGGTGGCGGGCGCAGCGCTGAAGGCGCACCTGGTGTCGCTGGTGCGGCCGTAACGTTGCTGGTCAGCGCTTTCGTTTGGCCGTATCGCTCTTCATCTGCTTCAGCCATACCACCTCCTTTTCGCTGAGGTGGCGCCAGTGGCCACGGGGCAGGTCCTTCTTGGTCAATCCGGCGAACATCACGCGGTCCAGCTTCACCACCTCCGCGCCCAGGGCCTCGAACATGCGGCGCACCACACGGTTGCGGCCCATGTGGATCATCAGGCCCACCTCGCGGCGCGAGTCGCCCACGAAGCTGGCCTCGTCGGCCTGCGCCGGGCCGTCCTCCAACTCCACCCCTTCCACCAGGAGGCGCAGTTCCTCCGCCGTAATGGGGCGGTCCAGAGTGGCGTGGTAGATCTTCTTGGCCCCATGCGAGGGGTGGGTGAGCTTCTTGGCGAGGTCGCCATCATTGGTGAGCAGCAGCACGCCAGTGGTGTTGCGGTCCAAGCGACCCACGGGATAGAGCCGCTCGGTGCAGGCCTTGGCGACGAGGCTCATCACCGTGTGGCGTTCGCGGGGGTCGTCGGTGGTGGTCAGGGTATCCTTGGGTTTGTTCAGCAGCACGTAGCGTACCTTCTCCATGCTGAGCTTTTGCCCGCCGAAGCGCACCACATCATCGGGTTTCACCTTGGCCCCGAGTTCGGTCACCACCTTGCCGTTCACGGTCACCGCCCCTGCGGCGATAAGCTCATCGGCCTCGCGGCGGCTGCCCACACCGGCCTGCGCCAAGTATTTGTTGAGGCGCACCAATCCTTCGTTGGCAGGGTTGGGCAGGCTGAAGCGGCTGCTGCGCTCCCCCTTGCTGAAGGGGCGCCGGGCGCCGGGGTCCTGCTCCCTCCATTCGCTGGCATCTTTCTTCGGCCCCCATGGTTTCCGCGGGGCGTCGCCATCCCTTGGCCTCCATCCTTCCTTGTAGGCCGGGGCCCTTCCCGTTCCTGCCTTTCGTGGTGCGCGGGCCGTGCGCGGTCCTTCGGGCGGGCCCTTGCGTGCGGCGGGTCCTGGCGTGCGGCGGGTATTTCCACTGGTGCGCCGTGGTGCACCGGCGGCGTGTCCCCGTCCGTACCGGGCAGGTGCTTCCTCCCGTTCCGCAGCACCGGGCCGCACGGATCTGCGGGGTGCGGGCCCTCCCGGTCTTGCCGTCCGCTCCGTGCCGTCCTGTGCACGCCGTGGCCCACGGGCCCGGGCAGGTGCTTCCTCCCGTTCCGCCGCGCCGCGCCGCACGGATTTGCGGGGTGCGGGCCCTCCCGGCCTTGCCGTCCGCTCCGTACCGTCCTGTGCGCGCCGTGGCCCACGGGCCCGGGCGGGTGCACCTTCCTCTGCCGGGCGCCTTCCCGGTCCGGCGGGTTTGCGGGCTCCGCCCCTTGCGGGCCTGGCGGGGCGTTGGCCCCTGGGGGCGCTGGAACGGGTGCTTTTGCTCATAAGGTGGGGTAGAATGCGTTGGGGATGTGGAGGATTTGCGGGCCTTCCGGACCGTGCGTGATGCTGATCAGGTCAAAACGCACCTCCAGTTCTTCGGCAAAGGTGCGCACCAGTTCGTCGGCGGCGTGCATCAGCTGGCGGCGCTTGGCGGGCCCCACGGCCAATTCGGGGTCGCCCCACCTGTCGCTCTGCCTGGTTTTCACTTCCACCACCACGAGAAAATCCCCTTCCCGGGCCACGATATCGATCTCGCTTCGGCCATGGCGCCAATTGCGGTGCAGGATGGTGAATCCTTTCTCGCGCAGCCATTGGCAAGCCATTTGCTCCCCCTTTTTGCCGGTCTCGTTGTGCTGTGCCATGTAACCTAACTTCCGATCGTGCGTAACCCGGGGTCCGCCTGCCGCGTTGCAGGACCAAAGTTCAACATCTTTCGTGCGCCGTCATTCCATAGCAAACAAGAACATGAATCCATCCATCCGCACTATTGCCGTCGCCGGCAGTCTGTTGGCCTTCGTGACGGCCTCCATCGCCCAAAGCTTCGAGGGCACCATCGAGTTCACCAAGACCACCGGACCGGTGGTCACCAACTACAAATACTACGTGAAAGGTGACCACGTGCGCATCGAGGAGCTCAGCGCGCGGGGTGTCGTGCAGGGCATTATGCTGGTGGACAACCGGGACAAGACGGTAACGGCGTTGAGCCCCGACCGCAAGCTTTACATGGATGTACCGAACATGCGGTTACCCAAGGAGTTCAAGGCGGAGGTGAAGAAGACGGGCGAGATGAAGGACATGGTGGGCTACAAGTGCGAAAAATGGATGGTGAAGAGCCCCACGGAAGATCGCGTGCTCACGTACTGGGTGGCGGCGGACGCGTTCGATTTCTTCATTCCCATGCTGGAAACCCTGAACCGCAAGGATGAACAGGCGTTGTTCTTCCTGAAGGTGGACAATGCGAAGGGTGTTTTCCCCATGCTGGGCGTGGAACAGAAGGTGGACGGCAGCGAGGTGAGCCGCCTGGAGGTGACCAAGGTGGCGCGCGGCGCGCAGCGGCCCGATCTGTTCCAGATCCCGGCCGGTTTCACGAAGTTCGAGAGGAACTAAGCGGCCCCAACAGCCTTATTGAAGCTCAACGAAGCTCCGTCGCGGGCGACGTTGAGCTTCACTTTTTGGCCGAATACCAAGGCGTGGTTGTCGGCGATGTGCCCGGCCGGGAAATTGTAGCACACCGGGTACGTGGCCTGGGCCACGGCGCGCGCCACGATGGCCTCGGCGCTGAGCCCGAAGGGATCTCCGGGGTCCTTGTCCCGCATCTCTGTCATGGTGCCCACCACCAGCCCGGCCAGGTTTTGGAACAGGCCACCAAGTTTCAGGTTCATCACCATGCGGTCCATGTGGTAGAGCAGCTCATCGAGGTCTTCGATGAACAGGACCTTGCCCCGGGTGTCCAGGTCGTACGGTGTGCCGCGCAGCGCATACAGGAGAGAGAGATTGCCCCCCACCAGTTCACCTTCGGCCACCCCGGCGCGGTCCAGCTCAAGGCTGCCTCCCCGGGTGATGGTGGTGCCGGGCCATTGACCGAACAAGGCATCCTTCAACGTGGCCTTGCAGGCCTCGCTCTTGTTGGCGATGTTGAACGGCATTTGGGCGTGCAGGGAGGCCACGCCGATGCAGTTGAGGGCGGAATGGAGGACGGTGATGTCGCTGAAACCCACGATCCATTTGGGGTGCTTGCGCAGCATGGACAGGTCCACCAGCTCCAGCAGGTGCACCGTGCCATACCCGCCCCGGGCACACCAGACCGCCTTCACCCCGGGGTCCCTCAAGGCGGACTCCAGGTCACCGGCCCGTTCGGCGGCCGACCCGGCCTGCTGGTACTGCCGCCGGTCCACACCTTCGCCCATGCGGACCTTCAGGCCCCAGCTTTCCGCCAAGGCGATGCCGTCCTGCAGCTCCTCCAAGGAGATGGCGCGGGCGGTGGGGATAATGGCGATGGTATCGCCGGGCTGCAGGGGAGGTGGGGTGATCATGTTGCAAAGTTGGGGCAACCATCCAAGCATACCACCTCCAGGGCGCGATCAAAGGAGGCGGGAGCCGCCCGATCCACGGCACCACATGGCGGCGATGATGGGGAATTCGGCCCGGACCCGGATCTTTGCAGGCTAAATTCACCTGCCCCAGGCAACCCGGGGCGCACGGATCGCATCATAAGCCGAGCAAGGTCATGACTGATGAGCAAATGGTCGCCGGATGTCTCAAGGGGGATCGGGTTGCCCAAAAGGCACTCTATCAGGCCTATGCACGGAAAATGATGAGCATCTGCATGCGCTACGCCCCGGACCGTGAACAAGCCCAGGACATCCTGCAGGACGGCTTCGTGAAGGTGTTCCAGAAGATGGACCACTACCGGGGCGACGGTCCGCTGGGTGGCTGGATAGCGCGCACCATGGTGAACACGGCCTTGGACCAGATCCGCCGGAACAAGCCTTTCGGGCACAGCTTGGACTTGGCCGATGCCGAGCACCTGCATGCGGTGGACAGCCAGGCCCTCAGCCAGCTGGGCACCGACGAACTGATGGCGCTGATACAGGCCCTGCCCACGGGTTACCGCACGGTGTTCAACCTGTTCGCCATTGAAGGGTACCCGCACAAGGAGATCGGCGAGATGCTCGGCATCTCGGAGAACACCTCGAAATCGCAATTCATGAAGGCACGCGCCTACTTGCGCAAGCTCCTGCCCAAGGAAATAGTGGACCTACACGGGGAATGAACATGGCCGACCAGCTGACAGATCTATTGCGCTCGCGCTTTGCCGGCCATGAGGTGGATGTGCCGCCCTCCGCTTGGGAAAGCATCAACGGGCAACTCGATGCCGCCCCGGGCGACAATGCCCTGCGCGAAACCCTCCAGAAGAAATTCCAAGGACATGAGGTGAACGTGCCGTCCTCGGCATGGACCCACATCAGCGGGCAACTGGCCCCGGCCGGCACCGTGGCCGGCACATCGGCCGCCTTGTGGATCGCGGCCGGCGTGGCCGCCGTCCTGGTGGGTGCCGGTGCGCTGCTGTGGAATGGCCCAAGCACCGACCAACCCGCCCCCCTGCCTCCAACGGCATCGGTGGAAAAACCGGCCGCCAGCACCATGCCGAATGAGGCGGAAGCCGCCGGGATTCCCGTTGCCCCATCTCCCGCACCGGCGGCCGTGGAGGCCGTTAGCCCACTTCCGGCGGTAGCCAACACGGAAAGTATGGCATCCAAGGAGGAAGCCGACGTAACAAGCACAGGCCAAGAGGAAATGGACAGGCCGGAGGTGCTTGAGCCCCCCGTGGAGCACCCGGCTACCACGGAGTCACCCGAGACAAGCACGACCGCCCCTTCCGTGGGTGGCGAAGAACAGGCTGCCAAGCCCTCTCCGGAACAGCAGGCCGTGGCACAGGTACCGGCACCGGGCGACCAACCCCCCGCGGGACAACCCACCCCCCTCGCCACGCGGGAAAAGGATGTGGTGGAAACCCCTGTTGAGCAGCCGAACAACCCCGACGCTTCCACCGGAGTGGACCCCTTCCCCCGGGAGAAGGCCCAAACAAACATTTTCATCCCCAACGTCTTCAGCCCGCAGGGCGATGGCATCAACGACCGCCTGAAGGTGGTGGTGGACACCTACGAGCGGGTGGATGTGAAAGTGTTCTCGACCAAGAGCGGGGCCTTGATGTTCCACTCCAATGACCTGGGCAACATGTGGGACGGTCGCTTGCCCAGCGGCAACAATGCCGAGGAAGGATACTACCGTTGCGTGGTCCGGGTGACGGACGCGGAAGGCGGCATGCAGACCAAGTCGGAAGTTGTACGGCTCTATCGGTGACACCAGTGATGAAAGATGCTCCTGTAGGTGCGCCCCGGGGTTCCTTCGCGGACTTTGACCGGCCGCCGCACAGCTTCCCCTTCGGGGTGTTTTCCGCCATGCGTGCGGGGTTCCATGCGTTGATCGGGTTGTGCATGTTGTTGGCCGCCGTTCCGGCGATGGCACAAACGACGGTACAGCTCAACGAGGACCAGTATGAACAGATGAAGGCCGAAGGCACGCTGCCCGCATCCTTCCATGTCACATGGTCCACGGAGGCACCGCCTGCCGCCCACCCGGTGCCCGCCACGGACGGCGGCTCCCGCGCTGGTGGCGATTGCGAATGCTGGATCGAACCGGACAACACCTACACCTTGGTATTGCCCCCCAGCGATGATGGCAGTTCCTCCATGATCACCCTGCCGTTCCAGTTCAACTTGTATGGCGAACTGTACACCACGTGCTACGTGAACAACAACGGCAACGTCTCGTTCCAAACCCCGTTCTCCACCTACTCCTCGCAAAGCTTCCCCACCAACCAGTTCAAGATGGTGGCGCCGTTTTGGGCCGATGTGGACACCCGCAACAACGGGGGCACGGTGAAATACAAGCTCACCTCCAACGCCCTGTATGTGAACTGGACCGGCGTGGGTTATTACAACCAGCAGACGGACAAACGCAATACGTTCCAGCTGATCATCAGCGACGGCACGAACACCGATGTGGGGCTCGGCAGCAACGTATCCTTCTGTTACGGCGACATGCAGTGGACCACCGGTGGCGCCTCGGGCGGCACCAACGGTTTCGGAGGCACACCGGCCACCGTGGGGGCCAACCGCGGCAATGGCGTGGACTACATCCAGTTCGGCCGGTTCGACCATGCGGGCACCGACTACGATGGGCCCTTCGGTGCCAACGACGGCATCAGCTGGCTGGATTACAAGAACTTCGTCTTCACCACGGCGGTGAGCACCCAGAACATACCCCCCATTGCCAGCAGCACCTCGCTCTGCGACACCATCCTGGTATGCACCAACGAGCTGGTTGACCTGGACGTGAACTTCCTGGCACCCGAGCCCGGGCAGCTCACCACGGCCGCGTACACCATCACCCCACCGCTGAATGCCACGGTGACCGAAACCAATACCAGCCCGTCCAACACCGCCAACCTGCACCTGCAGTTCATACCCGTGATGGCCGACACCGGCCTCCACGTGATCACCTACATGGCCACTGACAATGGCGTTCCGCCGCTGACGTCCACGGTATCGGTGGTGATCCGCATATTGCCTTCCCCCGAGTTGATCTCGGACACCCTGCTGGTCTGCGACAACGGCATACCCGTGGACATGCTCACCATACTCGGCCCGTCCGCCACGCCGGGCGGCACTTGGCTGGCACCCAATGGAACGGCGCACACCGGCACCTTCAATCCCTTGGTTGACGGGAACGGCGACTACGTGTATTCAGTCTCCTCGGGCGGCCTGTGCCCGGCCACCGGCACGGCCACCATGATCAAGGTGCCTCACGCCCATGCGGGCACCGGCACGGACCTGGCCTTCTGCTCCTGGGATGCGCCCGTGCAGCTGTTTCCCTTGGTGGGCGGCGCTCCGCAGAACGGTGGCATTTGGCGTGCACCCGACGGCAGCACCTTTACGGGCACTTTGGACCCCGCCACAGCGGCACCGGGCACCTACCAATACATCGTGCCGGGCCTGTCGCCTTGCCCCAACGACACCGCCCTCCTCAGCATCGCCATTCCCCGGTCCGTGAATGCCGGCCTCAGCAGTTCCTTCACCCTCTGCCGCGACGCCGCGCCCTTCAGCATGCGCAGCAAGCTGGGTGGTACACCCGATGCCACCGGGCAATGGACGGCGGCCGGCGGCCTGGCGGCACCCGACCTCTTCGACCCGGCAACAGGAACTGCGGGCACATACACCTACACCGTACAGGCCACGCTACCGTGCCCCGACCAGACCGCCACGCTCACGATCCAGCTCGATGAGTTGCCCGATGCGGGCCTGGATGGCAACCTGGTGATCTGCGCCAACGGCAACAACACCCCGCTGTTTCCATTGCTGGGCGGCACGCCCGACATCGGAGGGCATTGGCTCGACCCCTTGGGGCAACCCGTGGTCGATGCAGTGCTCGAACCCGCCTCCTGGCCATCGGGCCAGTACACCTACGTCTCCATCGGGCCGGGCACCTGCGCGCACCGCAGCGACACGGCGGTGGTGGGCGTGGTGATCAACCCCTTGCCGGTCATCTCCTTCACGGCCGACCCAGATAGTGGCTGCGCCCCGCTGACCGTGGCCTTCACCAACACCACGGACCCCATCTATGTGGGCAACAGCTGCCTATGGACCTTCGGGGACGGCAGTCCGCAGGAGGGTGCCTGCGGCAGTGTGGAACACACCTACCAGGATGCCGGGTGGTACCATGTAAAACTGAAGGTGACCACCCCCGAAGGATGCACCGATGAGCTGATCGCCCCGGGCAGCGTGCTGGTGGACCCGGTGCCCCAGGCCACCTTCGTGTACACCCCCAACCCCGGCACCGCCGGCAACAGCACGTTGGTCTTCACCGCCACGGACCCGCACGCGACAACCTTCCAATGGACCTTTCCCGACGGCACGTGGCCCATGGGCAAGCAGGCGGCATACACCTTCCCTGACAAGCTGGCCGACAGCTACCCCGTGTGCCTGTACGTGGCGGACCGCTACGGTTGCACCGATCGCCAGTGCGACACCATCCCCATCCTGGTGCCCAACCTGTGGGTGCCGAATGCCTTCACCCCCGACGGCAACGGCATTAATGATGTTTTCCTGCCGGTGATGCTGGACACTCACCTGCCCGACTATCATCTGTACATCTTCGACCGTTGGGGCAGCTTGGTCTTTGAGAGCACCGACCCCGCCCATGGGTGGGACGGCACCGCCAAAGGAACAAGCCTACCTTCCGGTGTCTATGTGTGGCGGATCCTCTACCGCCCCCTCAACTCATCCGAACTTGCCGAGCGCTTCGGCACCGTGACCCTGAACAAGTAAAAAAGCATCAGGTCCATTGAAACCCAACCTCCAAGCCCTCGAAATTCACCACCTGTGAATTATCTTGGCACCCCTGTCCCCAAAAGGAAAAGCCCACCCGTTCCCAACCCCAGTAATATGACGAAATTCCTTTCCCCGTTGCTGCTGATCGCCTTGGCCTATGCCGGAAGCACCTTGGGCCAAGGCGTGCAGCTCACACCCGAGCAGTATGACCAGATGAAGCTCAACGGCACCTTGCCCGAGGAGTTCCACGTGAGCTGGTCCACCTTGCCCGCCCCGCAAGTACAGCAAAACGTGCTCAAGGGCGGTTCCAGCGGCGGCGATTGCAATTGCTGGATCGAGCCGGACAACACCTACACCTTGGCGCTGCAGCCCAACGATGACGGGAGCTCGGCCATGATCACCCTGCCCTTCCAGTTCAACCTGTACGGCGACCTGTACACCACGTGCTACGTGAACAACAACGGCAACGTCTCATTCCAAACCCCGTTCTCCACCTATTCCTCCGCGGCCTTCCCGAACTCCCAGTTCAAGATGGTGGCCCCCTATTGGGCTGACGTGGACACGCGCAACAACGGGGGCACGGTGAAGTACAAGCTCACCTCCAACGCCCTGTACGTGAACTGGACCGACGTGGGCTACTACAACCAACAGACGGACAAGCGCAACTCCTTCCAGCTGATCATCAGCGACGGTACCAATACCGACGTGGGCATCGGCAGCACGGTATCATTCTGCTACAAGGACATGCAATGGACCACGGGCTCGGCCTCCAGCGGCATCAACGGCTTTGGCGGCACACCGGCCACGGTGGGCGCCAACCGCGGCAATGGCGTGGACTACATCCAGTTCGGCCGCTTTGACCACGCCGGCACCGACTACGACGGCCCCTTCGGCGCCAACGATGGCGTGAGCTGGCTGGACAACAAGAACTTCGTCTTCACCACTGCGGTGAGCACGCAGAACATTCCGCCCATCGCCAGCAGCACCTCGCTGTGCGACACGGTGCGCATTTGCGTGAACGAGCTGGTGACCCTGGACGTGAACTTCCTGTCGCCCGAGCCGGGTCAGCTCACCACGGCGAGCTACACGATCACGCCGCCCTTGGCCGCCACCGTGACCGAAACCAACTCCGGGCCCGCCAACACGGCCAACCTGCACCTGCAGTTTGTGCCCACCGTGGACGACACGATCAACAACGGCATCCATGTGATCACCTATAGCGCCACCGACGACGGTACACCGCCGCTGACATCGAGCGTATCCGTGGTGCTGCAAGTGTTCTATGTGCCGGCGCCCCCCCCCATCATCACGGGCGATACCATCGCCTGCCCCGGCCAAGGGGTGGTGCTCACCTCCACGGGCGGCTATGAGCACTACAGCTGGTCCAACGGATGGAACGACTCCATCGTGCTGGTTGGCCCCGGCACCTACTATGTGCAGGCCAGCACGGGAGCATGCATCCTGGTATCCAACACCATCGTCGTACACGAGGCACCCGCACCGCACCCGGTGATCAATGGCGTGCTGTTCAACTGCGGCGGTGACCCGGCCCTGCTGTCCACCACCGAGCCCTACGTGTCCTATGCATGGAGCAATGGTGCCACCAGCCCCACCACGAGCGTGGGCACAGGCACCTATTCGGTGGCCGTCACCAATGAATTTGGCTGCACCGGCACTTCCCCATCGGTGAACGTACTGACGGCCAACTCCCCCATCGCCTTCTTCTCCTCCAATCCGGCGGGCGCGGTATTCCCGGGCACCACGGTGGACTATACCGACGAATCCAACGGCAACGGGGGTACCATCGTATCCTGGGCCTGGAACGCGGATAGCCTGGGCACGGCGACCGGCCAATCGTTCAGCACCACCTTCAACACGCCGGGAACCTACCCGATCACCCTCACGGTGACCACCTCCGACGGATGCACCCACACCTACACCTACGACCAGGTGGTGGTACCCTTGGAGATCATCATCCCCAACGTGTTCAGCCCCAATGGCGACGGCCACAACGATGCCTTGGTGTTCGAGGGGGTGCAGTATTACCCCAACACCTCCCTGCAAGTGCTCAACCGTTGGGGCAAGGAGGTGTTCATGAGCTCGAACTACAAGAACACGTGGCGCCCGGGGAAGGAGATCCCCGATGGGACCTACTTCTACATCCTGAAGCTGGACAACGGCAAGGAATATACCGGCCACATGACGCTGGTGCGTTGATCCGTTGAGCACCGCTCTTGGAAGCCCCGGCCGGTCCGGGGCTTCCCTTTTTTAGCCCCTTCACGATGCGGCGGGTTATCTTCGTTCCGCACACTCTCCAAGCAATCGGGGCCCCCGGGTCCGCCATCCATGTTGAAAAACACGCTCACGCCGCTCGCGGCGTGCCTCTTGGCTTTCTCCGCCATGGGGCAATCCGTACAACTGACACCGGAACAATATGATGACTTGAAGGCCGCAGGCGCACTGCCGGCCGAGTTCCACTTGAACTACCCGACCCTTCCACCCCCCAAAGTGCAGCCCGCTTCCGGAACGGAGCGCGCAGGGGGAGGTTGCAACTGCTGGATAGAGCCCGACAGCACTTACGCCTTGGCCATGGAGCCCAATGATGACTGGAGCTCGTCGACCATCACCCTGCCTTTCCAGTTCAACCTGTATGGCGACTTGTACAGCTCTTGCTACATCAACAACAACGGCAACGTGTCGTTCTTGCTCCCGTACTCCACCTTCTCCGCCTCCGGCTTCCCCACCGCGGGATTCCGCATGGTGGCCCCCTTCTGGGGTGATGTGGACACGCGTGGCGCGGGAACGGTGAAGTACAAGCTCACCTCCAACGCGCTGTACGTGAACTGGACCGGCGTGGGCTATTACGCGGAGCAGACCGACAAGCTCAACACGTTCCAGCTCATCATCAGCGACGGCACCAACACCGACGTGGGCATCGGCAACAACGTGTCGTTCTGCTACAAGGAAATGCAATGGACCACGGGCTCGGCATCGTGCACCTGGGACCCGGGCAACGGGTTCGCCTGCACCAACAGCCTGGGATCCTATTCCTGCTCGCCCGGCGACGGGCTCGAGCTGGGTTTTTGCGGGGTGCCGGCCACCGTGGGGGCCAACCGCGGCGTCGTCGCCCCTGATTTCGCCCAGTTCGGGCGTTTCAACATGCCGGGTATGGCCTACGACGGACCCTTTGGGAACCCGGACGAGGTATGGTGGCTGAGCAACAAGCATTTCGTGTTCTCCACCGCATCCAGCTCGTCCAACCTGGCCCCCGTGGCCAGCAGCAGCGCGCTGTGCGACACCATGCATGTGTGCGCGGGCCATCCGGTGGACATCAGCGTGGACTTCCTCGCCCCCGAGCAAGGGCAGCAGGCCACGGCCAGCTACATCATATCGCCCGCGCTGAACGCGCCCGTGACCGTGGTGAACACCGGGCCCGGCAACCCCTCCAACATCCATCTCCAATTTACGCCCGCCCTATCCGATACCGGCTTATATGTGGTCACCTACACCGCCACCGATAACGGCACGCCGCCGATGTCCTCCACGTTCACCGTGGTCCTGCAGGTGAACGAGGCACCCACCGTCGTGCCCGTGATCACCGGCCCCGCCAGCGTATGCCAAGGCGCAACGGTGGAGCTCTCCGCCTCGGGCAACTACCCGTACTACGAGTGGTCCAACGGCCAAACCGGGCCTACTGTGACCGTAGGCCCGGGCACCTATACCGTATCGGGCGGCCCCGTGGGGTGCGGCCTGCTGTCCGACACCTTCACGGTGGATGGCTCGCCCTTGCCGGACCCGGTGATCGAAGGCGTGCTGTTCAACTGCGGTGGTGGGGCCACCCTGCTTTCCACGGCCGGAACGTACAGCAGCTATGCATGGAGCAACGGCGCAACCACCTCCTCGATCAGTGCAGGCACGGGCACCTATTCGGTCACCGTCACCAATGAATTCGGCTGCACCGGCAGCTCCGCCTCTGTAAACGTGCAGATCGCCGATATGCCCACCGCCTATTTCACGGGCCAGCCGGCCGGTCCGGCGGAGCCCGGCACCACCATCACCTACATGGACCAGTCCACCGGCAACGGGGCCACCATCGTCTCCTGGGATTGGGATGCAGGCGCCATGGGCACGGGCAGCGGCAGCTCCTTCACCCTCACCTTCAACATCCCGGGCAGTTGGCCGGTCACGCTCGCGGTAACCACCTCGGACGGTTGCGTGCACACCTACACGTACGTACAGGTGGTCGTACCGGAGGAGATCATCCTGCCCAATGTTTTCAGCCCCAACGGCGACGGGCACAACGACGCACTGGTCTTCGAGGGGGCGCAGTACTATCCCCATGCCTCGCTGGAGGTGTTCAACCGTTGGGGGCAGGTGGTCTTTGCGAGTGCGAGCTACAAGAACACTTGGCGGCCGGGCCGGGAGGTCCCCGACGGCACCTACTTCTACATCCTGAAATTGGACGGGGGCAAGGAATACACCGGGCACGTGACACTGCTACGCTGAGGGCCGGTCTTCGCTGTCCGGCCTACCTTGCGCCCCTGTTGCAAACAGCCCCTTGATCCAACGGGCGGAAATTCCATCGGGAATCAATTTCCACCCCCTTTTCCAGTCCTCTCATGAAGGTGATCGACCACCTGCGCGCCCGGCAGCGCACCCTGTTCTCCTTTGAGATCTTGCCCCCATTGAAGGGCAAGGACATCCGCTCCATCTACGCGGGCATCGACCCGTTGATGGAATTCAAGCCCAGCTTCATCAACGTGACCTACCACCGCGAGGAGGTAATCTACAAGGAGCGCGGCCAGGGACTATTGCAGAAGATCCGCCTGCGCAAACGGCCCGGCACGGTGGGCATCTGCGCCATGATCAAGGCGAAGTATGACGTTGATACGGTGCCCCACCTGATCTGCGGCGGATTCAGCCGCGAGGACACGGAGGATGCATTGATCGAGCTGAACTTCCTGGGGATCGACAACGTGCTGGCCCTGCGCGGCGATGCCGTGAAAAATGAAGGGCACTTCATCCCCGAGCGCGACGGGCACGCCCACGCGGAGGAATTGATCCGGCAGATCGCGGCCCTGAACCGCGGCAAATACCTTTACGAGGAAGAGCAGGAGGCGGCCCCCACCGACCTGTGCATCGGGGCGGCCTGTTATCCGGAAAAGCATCCGGAGGCGCTGAACCTGGCCACGGACATCGCCTACCTGAAGCGCAAGGTGGAGGCGGGCGCAGAATACCTCGTGACGCAGATGTTCTTCGACAACCGCAAGTACTTCGACTTCGTGGACCGGTGCCGGCAGGAAGGGATCGAGGTGCCGATCATACCAGGCCTGAAGCCCTTGACGACCCTGCGGCAGATCAGCTTCCTGCCCAAGACCTTCCACATCGACCTGCCGGAGGACTACGCCAAGGAGCTGATGAAATGCCGGACGGACGAGCAGGTGGCCGCCTTGGGCATCGAATGGACCACGGCGCAGGCCAAGGAGCTGCAGGCACGCAACGTGCCCAGCCTGCACTTCTACACCATGGGGCGCTCCGAGGCGCTGCGGACCATCGCCTCGCGGCTCTACTGATTCGCCGCCGCATCAACCGGCCGGTGCAACGTGTAACTTGCGGCCTATGCGCCACTTCCTGCTTGCCTTGTCGGCCTTGGCGGTCCTGCCATCGTGGGCCCAGCTTGATACCGGTTCCGATGCCGTGGAACAGATCGCCGCACAAGAACGGGGGCGGCCATGGCCCGGCCAGCTGCGCAGCGGGGCACCGCCCACGCGGGGCTATGACATGAAATATGCCCGCTGCCACTGGGACCTGGACCCGGCCGTTCGGTACATCGCCGGCACCGTGACCTTCCGGTTCACCGCCACGGCCCCACTGAGCGAGGTGGTGCTTGACCTGAGCGACAGCCTGGAGGTCTCCGCGGTGCACATGCACGGCAGCCCCGTGTCCTACACGCACGGTGCGGGCGACCTGCTCACGGTGACCCTTCCGGAACCCATGGCCGCCGGCGCGCTGGACTCGATCACCGTGGAGTACCAGGGCGTTCCCCCCCACACGGGCTTCGGCAGCTTCGCGGCCACCACCCACAACGGCACGCCCGCCTTGTGGACGCTGAGCGAGCCATACGGCGCCAAGGACTGGTGGCCCTGCAAACAGGACCTCAACGACAAAATCGACTCCGTGGACCTGCACATCACCACGCCATTGGGCTATCGCGCCGGGGCGAATGGCCTGCTCACGGGCGCCGACACCGTCGGGCAGCAGGTGACCTGGCATTGGCGGCACCGGTACCCGGTGGACCACTACCTGATCGGCGTGGCGGTGACCGACTACGAAGTGGACGAGCAATATGCCCAGCTTTCCGACGGCAGCAGCCTGCTGATGCTCACCTATGCCTATCCGGAACACTACACGCAGGCGGTGAACGCCGCCACGAGCCTGCTGCCGGTGATCTCGCTCTATGATTCCCTCTTCGGCCGCTATCCCTTCGCCGACGAGAAATACGGCCATGCCGAATTCGGTTGGGGCGGCGGCATGGAACATCAAACCATGAGCTTCATGGGCACCTACAACAAGGAGGTGGCGTGCCATGAGCTGGCCCACCAGTGGTTCGGCGACAAGGTGACCTGCCACAGCTGGGCGGAACTATGGCTGAACGAAGGATTTGCCACCTACCTGGCCGCCCTGAACTACCAATACCTCGAGCCTTTCTACTGGCCGATCTGGAAACGCCAGAAAGTAGACCATGTGACCAGCCAGCCCGGGGGCAGCGTGTTCGTTACCGACACCGTGGACCAAGGCCGCCTGTTCGACTCCCGCCTCACCTACAACAAGGCGGCGCTGGTGGTGCACATGCTGCGCTGGGTATGCGGCGACAGCGCCTTCTATGCCGGGCTGCGCAACTACCTGGACGATCCCGCGCTGGCGTACGGCACGGCCACCACCGGCGACCTACAGGCGCATTTGGAGGCCGCATCGGGGCTCGACCTCGACGGCTTTTTCGCCGACTGGTACTATGGGGAAGGCTATCCTTCGTACACCACCATCTGGGGGCAGGACCCGGACGGCACGGTCACCGTGAACCTCTCCCAAGTCCCATCGCACCCGTCGGTGGATTTCTTCGAGATGCCCGTGCCCCTGTTGTTCCGGGGAGGCGGTACGGACAGCACCATCGTGCTGGACAATACGGTGAACGATCAGTTCTTCTCCTTCCACCTGCCCTTCGAGGTGGACACCGTGCTGTTCGACCCCGATATCTGGCTGATCAGTGCGCAGAACTTCGTGACGCGCGTGGACGACCCGCAAGGCATGGCCTCCTCCGTGGCCGTGTACCCCAACCCGTCGTCCTCGGAGATCCACTGGCATGCGCCCATGCTGGGCCGCATGCAGTCGGTGGTCATCTACGATGCCACGGGCCGCAAGGTGCTGAAAGGCGGTGCACATGCCACCAGTCTGGACATCTCCCGGTTGCCTGCCGGGCAATACGTGCTGGAATTGAAAGGCAGCGCGGGCCGTCGGCACGGCCGCTTCATCAAGGAGTGATGCGTGCGGCCACCATGCGGGCCACGTATTTGCCGAGCACGTCGTACTCCACGTTCACCGCATCCCCGGGCCGCAGGTTGCGGAAGATGGTGTGCCCGTAGGTGTACGGTATCACCGCCACACTGAAGGAAGAGGCGTCCAGCGCCGCGATGGTGAGGCTCACGCCATTGAGACAGATTGATCCCTTCTCCACCAGCAGCTCCCGTTGCCCCGGCAGGGCGAAGGTGAACCACCAACTGCCGTCCCGTTCCTCCACGCCCGTGCACGTCACCATGGTGTCCACATGGCCTTGCACCATGTGCCCGTCCAAGCGGTCCCCCACCCGCAGGCTGCGTTCCAGGTTCACGCCGTCGCCGGCCTTCAGCCGCCCGATATTGCTGCGCTCCAGTGTTTCCTGCACGGCCGTCACGCGGTAGCAGCCCGGCGGCAGGCCGACAGCGCCTGACGGTGTCCGGTCGGGCGCAGCAGAGGGGATCAAGGCGGATGTTGCTGACGGTGTCAGGTCGAGCGCAGCCGAGACCTCGACCACCGTCAGGCACACACCGTTATGCGACACGCTCTGGTCCACCCGCAGTTCAGGGGTCATCGCGGCGCGGATCACCAGGTCCTTGTTGCCGCCGATGTCGCGCACCTCCACCACTTCACCCACCTCCTCCACAATACCCGTGAACATCAATTGCGCTGGATATGATTTCCCCCGAGGACCTGCACCGACCCCTTCAGCATCAATGGCTCCGCCCCCTCCAGCCGCTTGAGGAAGACCTGGCACACATAGAAGTACACCCCGTCCGGCACCGGTTCACCCGTGCCGTCCAGCGTGCCGTTCCATCCGATGTCCGGGTCGTTGGTGCTGAACACCAGTTGGCCCCATCGGTTGAATACCTGCAGGTCGATCTCCTTCACGCCCCGGTATGGGAACGGGACGAAAAGATCGTTCACGCGGTCCCCGTTCGGGGTGAACACGTTCGGCAACGTGTACTCCGGGCAGTTGTCGCCGCACACCCGGTTGCTGAAGGCACTCTCGTTGCCCACCGAATCGATGGCCGTGACCCAATAGCAGCCCGCCACGGAATGTCCGTCCACATGGGCGAAGGTGGTGTTTTCCGGCCCGGTGATGGTGTGGATCAGCACGGGCACGCCGCCCAGGCTGTCGCTGAACCAGATGTTGTACCGCCAGGTATCGCCATCCCCGCAGCTGATCACCGGGTTGGTCCATGTGAGCGTGTTCAAAGGCACCTCGCAATCGTTGTCAAGCGCCAAGGTGGGCGGGCATGGCGGGGTAAGGTCCACGGGCACGGCGCACACCTCTTGGCTGAAGTTGATCAGGGGCGCCACGATGGCCGGGTCGTCGTAGGCGCCGGTCGTTTTCACATAGTAGCAATACGTCTCGCCGTTCACCAGCCCGGTATCCACGTACAACGGCCCCGTGCTGGTGCCCACCAGGGTGAAGGTGCCGCCGATCTGCCGATAGATGTCAAACTGCGTGTTGAGCCAAGGCGTGTTGTAATGGATGTGCAGCGTCACCTGCTCGTCATTCGGTTCCGGCTCGATATACACCGAGGATGCCGGGTTGCCGCTGCCCACAAGCGTGTTTCCGCCATTTCCATACAGCTCCACACGATACACGTGCGGCGTGCCACGCGTGTCCAGCCCTTCATCGATGAAAGAGGTATCCTGGCTGGCCAGGAAGGGTGATGGCGGGCCGGTATGGATCAGTTGCATCGCGCTGTTGTACCCCGCACCCCGGTACAGCTTGAACAGGTACGGGCCCGGAAACTGGACGGTGTCCAGGTCGTAGGCATTGCTCCATCGCACGGTATCGATGCCGGCGCTGTTGTCGGTGACGCCCACGCTCACGTGGGTCATGATGGGGAGGTCGCGGCGCAGCATGTTGCAGAACTCCTCGCTGGCATAGCTCTGCGCACCGTCGGCGAAGGTGGCCACCACGCGGTAGCAGTACTGCACACCGAAGCCAAGGCCCGCATCGGTGAACGTCGTGCTGTTCACGCCCGTGGTGCTGCCGATGTACTGGAAGCCGGTGTAGGCGGGCACGCCGGTCTCGCAGTGGGCGTGCTGCCAGCCCGATGGGCCTTGCCGGCGGTAGATCCGGTAGCCCGTGGCGTTGGTGCACACGCTGGGATCCCAGGCCAGTTCCATCACCGCGCCGTTGGGCGTGGCGGAAGGGTTCTGCGGTGCCGGGGCCACCACCGTGATGCGCATGGTCTTGAAATCCTGCAGCTGCACAGGCGGATAGTTGTCGCGGGCATTGAACGCCACCTGGTAGGGTTGCTGGCGTACGTGTGAACAGTTGGTGCTCCAGGAGAAATTGCCGAACACCGTGTTCTGCGCCGGTGAGGAGGTGAACACGGCGGGCGAATTGGGCACTTGGAAGGGTCCGCCCACCGCCTCCAGGGTAATGGTCTGCCCCACGTCGGGATCGGTGGCCTGCACGGTGATGTTGAGCACGGTCCCCGCCTCCACGCAGGTGTCCTGCAGGGCGGCGATCACCGGCGGCCGGTTGTTGCACGGCCCCACGATCACCTGCATGTCGCGCTCCACCCAGCCGATGCTCACCCACTGGCCATTGATCTTGCGCCATTCGCGCACGATGAAGGCGATGTTGTAGATGCCGTTCTGCTGGGGCGCGTTCCAGGTGATGGTGCCCGTGACCGGATCGATGCTGTACTGGTTGTTCGGGCCGGGCGCCAGCTGGTTCGGAAAGAGGTAGCCGGGGATGGGATCTCCCGAGCCGTCGTTGTTGAGGTCGGCGCCCAGACATACCATGGGCTCGTACGACAGGCTGTCGCCGTCCGCATCATAGGCACCGGGATTGTGTATCCACGGCTGCCCCAGGCAGGCATTCTGGATCGGCGGGTTCAGGAAGGTGGGGCTGCAGTTGTTCCCCATCACGCTGATCACCAGCTGGGTCTGCACGCACATGGGCACGTTCACCGAGCCGGGGATGTTCACCACGTCGGCCACGCGGTTGGGGTCGATGTACTGCAGGATGTACACCCCCGGGCCGGGATAGACATGCTGCTGTATGTACAGGTTGCGCTGGGTGCTGATGCCCGCTACGATCACCACGTCGGCAGCATCCCGGGCGATGGTGTCCTGCGGCGAACCATCGCCCCAGTCCAGGATGAACTCGGGCCGGTCAGCCGGGGAGTTGGGGTTGGTATAGGTGATGATGGTGACCTCGTAGGTGAGGCTGCCCGGCCCGCCCACGTGGCATACCAAGATCTCCCCCGCCTCGTTGTGCGTGGCCTTTGCGGAAAACGCGAAGCCGATGAGCAGCGCGGCCAGAAGGGTGCGGAGGAAACCGTTCATGCAAGGTTACAAAGTACGGGAATTCCGGGGCAAGGGCGGCGGTCGCGATCGGCCGTTGCATGGGCGAAAACCACCGTTGGCCGGTTTGGTCGGCGGAATGGGCCGACCTGCGGCACTTGGCGATGGGGCCATTGGGCATGCCTTGCCGCATTGGCCAAGACCGGCCCACACCCGTGCATCACCGCTATCTTCGGCCTCCCGTTCAAGGGCACTTCCCGCAACCGATGATCCAGATCTCCAAGACCACCCGAACCTCCGGCGGCAAAGACCTGCTGGTGCTGCTGTCCGACCCGTCCGCGCTGCGCGGCATCGACCTGGTGCGCAACGACCGGCAATACCTGCTGGAGCAACTGAAGGAAAACAAGCCGGTGGCACTTTGCGACATCAGCGGGCGGTTGGTGATGGTCCATGAAGTGGCCAAGGGCGACCGCTCCCGGCAGCTGGAGATGGCGCGCCGCGCAGGCAACGCCATGGCCCTGAAGCTGCAGGACGCCAAGCGCGAGGAGGCGCAGGTGGTGAGCCTGCAGGACGACCCCGCGCTGACGCTGGCGCTGCTGGAGGGCGCGGCCCTCGGGGCCTACACCTTCCACCGCCACAAGACGGAGAAGGTGCCGCCCGCATTGAAAAAGCTGGGCGTGGTGGCCCCGGAGGTGAAGACCGAGGCCTTGCAGGAGCTGATGGACGTATGTGAGTGCGTGTACACCGCCCGCGACCTGGTGAATGAACCGGCCTCGCACCTGAGCGCGGTACAGTTGGGCGAGGCCGCCCGGCAACTGGGCAAGGCCAACGGCTTCAGCGTGAAGGTGCTCAATAAGAAACAGGTGGAGGCCGAGGGCATGGGCGGCCTGTTGGCGGTGAACCAAGGCAGCATCGACCCGCCGGTGTTCATCATCATGGAATGGAAGCCCAAGGGCGCGGTGAACAAGAAGCCCGTGGTGCTGGTGGGCAAAGGCGTGGTGTACGACACCGGCGGCCTCAGCCTGAAGCCCACGCCCAACAGCATGGACGCGATGAAGTGCGACATGGCCGGCGCGGCCGCCATGATCGGCACCATCGCGGCGGTGGCCAAGCGCAAGCTGCCCGTGCACGTGGTGGCCCTGGTGCCCTCCACCGACAACCGCCCCGGCGGCCGGGCATTCGCCCCCGGCGACGTGCTGAGGATGCACAACGGCCTCACCGTGGAAAACCTGAACTCCGATGCGGAGGGCCGCCTGATCTTGGCCGACGCCCTGAGCTACGGCGAACGCTACGATGCCGAGACCATCTTCACCGCGGCCACCCTTACCGGCGCAGCCTCGCGTGCCATCGGCACCCAAGGCTCGGTGGTGATGGGCACCGCCCCGGAGGAACGCTTCGCCATGCTGCAGGAAGCGGCCGCCGAGACCTTTGAGCGCCTCGCCCCCATGCCCTTCTGGGAGGAATACGCCGATGAACTCAAGAGTGACATCGCCGACCTGAAGAACATCGGGGGACCCTATGCCGGGCAGATCACCGCCGGCAAGTTCCTGGCGCGCTTCACCACCAAGCCCTTCATCCACCTCGACATCGCGGGCACGGCCTTCCTGGACCGGCGCGACCACTACCGGCCCAAGGGCGGCACGGGCGTGGGCATCCGTCTGCTGTACAACTACCTGAAACGCCGCGCAGCGGCCAAGTGAACCCGAACATGAGAGAAGGACCCGTGCGCGTCGGCATCAGCTGCGGCGACCTCAACGGCATCGGCCTGGAGGTGATCTTGAAGACCTTCGAGGACCCCCGCATGCTGCAGGACCTGATCCCCGTGCTGTACTGCGGGGCGCGGGCCGTCACCCTGCACCGCAAGCTGATCGGTGGGGCCGAGCAGATGCAGATCAACGGCATCGCCGACGCCTCGGAGGCCTTGGTGAAGAAGCTCAACGTGGTGCACGCCTGGGAGGAGGAGGCACCGATCACGGCCGGCACCGCCTCGGCGGCCACCGCCGCCTACGCCATTAATAGCCTGGAAGCCGCTGCCAACGACCTGGCCACCGGCAAGGTGGACGTGCTGGTGACGGCCCCCATCGACAAGCACAGCATGGCCCAGGCGGGCTTCGCCTTCCCCGGCCACACCGAATACCTGGCCCACTTGGCGGGCGGCGACACCGACGTGCTGATGATGCTCGTCAGCGAGAACCTGCGCGTAGGCACCGTCACCGGCCACATCCCGCTGAAGGACGTGGCGGCGGCCATCACCACGGACCGCATCGTGGCCAAGGCCCGCATCATGCGCCAGAGCCTGGAGCGGGACTTCGGGCTGGAAGGACCCAAGATCGCCATCCTGGGCCTGAACCCGCATGCCGGTGATGCCGGCACCTTGGGCAGCGAGGACAAGGAGCGCATCCTGCCGGCAGTGCGCAATTTGCAGGACGAGGGCATCACCGCCTTGGGCCCCTACCCGGCCGACGGCTTCTTCGGCAGCGGCACCTACAAGCACTTCGATGGCGTGCTGGCCATGTACCACGACCAAGGCTTGGCCCCCTTCAAGGCGCTCAGCTTCGGCCACGGGGTGAACTACACCGCCGGCCTGCCCGTGGTGCGCACCAGCCCCGACCACGGCACCGCCTACGACATCGCGGGCAAGGGCGTGGCCGACGAAGGCTCCTTCCGCCACGCGGTATGGCTGGCCTGCGACATCCTGAAGCACCGCGAAGCATACAAGGAGATGACGGCCAACCCGCTGCAGCCGCAGAAGCGGGAGAAGGAGAAGAAGGAGAAGTAGAGACTCTCTGCAAAGGGATTCCGCCCAGCTCACTCCGCCCGTCCAAGCCCACGATCAGCGGCCAGCTTGTTCAACTGCCCCAGGTATTCTTCCAATTTCTGCTCCAACTTGTCCCGGTGCAACAGCCCATGGATGTACCTTGAAGGGATGCCTTGATAACCGAATTTCGCCCCCAGCAGGCTTCCTGCAACGCTGGCATTGGTATCCGCATCGCCGCCCTCGTTGATTACGGCCCGCAGCCCTTCCTCGAAGCTGCCCGCATGGAAATAGGCCCACAGGCCCGCGGCCAAGGCCTTTAGGGTATAGCCGATCGATGCCGGTTCATCCAGCTGTAGCTGCGCGATGTCGCCTTGGTATGCCAGTTCAATGAACGGTTTGATCCGTTCGTCGTAGCGTTCCGCGATCTGACCGATCTGCTCCCGATCAAGAAATTCCCGTTCGTTGATCATCCGGGCGATGAGCAGGGTGACGATCGCGCAGGAGCCGATGCACCGGCTATCCCAGTGCGTCACCTTACAGATCGTTTCCGTGTTCCGGACGACCGCATCAGGGTCCCAGAATTCATAGGTGCCCAGTATGGACGTCCGCATGACCGCCCCGTTCGAGGCGTTCTGCCGTTTGGACGTCTTCCAGACCAGCTCGGCACCCTTGTGCGGATACAGGGTAAATTGCGGCAAGGTGACCACCCTGAGCACGGTATTGCCGATCCCCAGCGATGATTCCTGGTACCATCGGAACAACTCCTCCGCAAAGGCGCATTCATCCACCTTGCCGACCTTGAGGATGGAGTCACGGATGCATAGGAATTGGTCGGTGTCATCCGTCCACGCCCCCAGCTCCCATCGCTTCCGGTGATTATCCCGGATGATCTGGGCATATTCGGAAAGGCCGGCCGGGTAATGGTGGGAAACCTCCTCCTTGGTCATGAACTCCGTGCCCAGGCCCAAGGCATCACCGATGGCCTGTCCGTAGAACACCCCTCTGATCCGGTCCAACTGTTCCGGGGGCATTTCCATTCGATTCAATCCCATGCCTGATCTCCGTGTCCGCGCTGGACCCATTCATCTCCGACGGCCGTGCGCTCCGCGCACACGCCTCGGGGCATCCCGTGCAAGGCATTGACCGTCCCGTCCCGCTCGATCACCTGTAGAAGTGAAATGAGCCGGATGCTCTCATCACCATGGTCATTTTCCCCGCACAAGAATTGCCAATCGCCATCCTCGCCGTGCACGGCGTATAGGATCGGACGGGTCTTGGAGAACACGTGGTCGCAAATAAAACAGGCTGTGTTTTCGGGTTCATCGAATTCGTAGCTCGGCTTGCCCGGGTCTCCCATCTTTCGGTTGAATAGTTTGAGCATGTTCGGTCGTTCTTGCGGCAATCTGCCCAATGCTACCCAACCAATGGTCAGTGCACGTCAATACCGTCAAAGTAGATCTCCGCGATGGCCGTGTGGTCGTATTTCTCGCCCTCGTACACCTCGGCGATCTCGAACTTGATCGTCCACCAAGGCATTTTCTCCAGCTCCTTCCAGTTGTCCCGGTCGCCGTGGCCCAGCGGCTCGAAGGTGAATGCCTGTTCGCGACGGGTATCCTCCAATAGAAGCACGGCGTAGAGTTCATCGTTCAGGTACATGTTGAGCTTCTTCACCCGCGAGTTCTCCCTCCACTCCCGTTCCGACCGCACCAGGCCGTTCACCACGATGATCTTGGTGATGCGCGGGTTCACCGGCGGGAAGTGACAGGTCACGGATTCGCCGATGCCGTGGCCGGGCACTCCTTCTACCCACGCCGTTCCATAGCTGAGATCATGCGCGTTCGCCGCACGGAAATCCCGGCCCTCTGCCGACCCCAATTCCGAGGAGGCCGTGAGCGTGTCCTGTCCGCCCCCGCAATACCAGCTACAACCCGGCCCGACGATATCCCAATAGCTCTCCATTCCTTCGTCGCAATCATCCCGCCGTTGCTGTTCCTCCACGGTCCGTTCCGCGCCGGGAGGCTTGGCCCACTGTTCCTCCCAAAACCGCTTGCACGCCTCTTGTTTGTCCCGGAAGGCGAGCTCCTCTTCAGGGCTTTTATCCACCAGATACCCCAAGGTCGGCGTCATTTCCCTTCCTGCTTGCCCGTATAGGCCCATGTTCAAGGCCAATCCGGTGATGACGACAACACTGCGCATAGCTTCACTGATCGGGCTCTGCATCAGCGCCCGTATGAACTTCCATCCGGCATCTACGCAGAGCATGTCATTCCATCCGGACAAGCTCACTCTCCACCACCTTGTCATACAGGTTTGATGTTGACCGCTGTACATATGAATTTTCCTTCATCTCAATGATCTCCACGGTCAGGATCATCTCTTTCGGAAGAACATATCCCTTCGGGTTCTTCAGCACCTTCTTCAACTGAAGGGTATAAACACACTCCCCGACCCATTCCACCTTGAATCTGAGCTTTAATCCCGACCCGGAGCCATACTCAACTTGCTCGTCTCCCTTTCTTTCAATGATTGAGTTTCCGTACTGTGGATCAATGATCTCAAATTTTCCGTTCCTGAATTTCCCGCAATCGTCTACTTGCCCGAACGATGCCTGGACCATACCGATCAGCACCAAAAGGATCATGCTCTTCATTGTGTCAAGTTCTTGGGGATGACATAGCTTCTGCAACTCCCGCCATGACCCTCAGGCGCCATGCCGGTGCCACGGTATAGCCATGACCCCAATGCACTTCGAATATAGTGGAAAACTTGACCGCATGGTTCCCTTGTGTAGCCCGTCTCCACCCTATGCTGAAACTAAGGTCAACGGATCACCGGATCGGCTCCCTACCGGCCACGGGGCCAGATGGCCCGATACAGATTGACCAAGCTGTGGAGGACCAGGGCAGCCATCCAGTACACCAACCACACGAACGAGCTTCCCCCATCGCCGTGGCATAGCATGGCATACAGGAACAAGCCGCTGTACAGTGAGGCCAAGGCCAAGTTCACGACCACCGTCCTTGCACGGGCCGGGCTCCTTATGGCGCGTAGGCATAGCGTGAGGCCGAACAACAGGCCACACCCGAGCAAATAGAGGCTGTCCTCGCTCATCCTCTGGGGGTTCTCCAACACTGCGGGTCCATACTACCTAGTTCGTTGGTGCAGGGTCTTCTGCGAATGACCCTGAACCAACGAAGGTCCCCGGATTATTTCCCACGCCTCCACATCCCCTTCGATCACCTCGAACATGGGATTCGGCTCAAGCACTTCCAGACCGATCAGCTCCTTGTACTTTTCCTTGTCCCGGACCATGAGCTTGTGGAGCAAGTGCTGTGTTTCGAATTGGATCTGCCCACGGGTCACCAGCATAACCGCAGGGTCGAAACCTCCATCGATCTTCCTTGGATCGAAGTTGTAGTTCCTCGCCAAGGATTCATCATGAACGGTCGCCAAATACTGGTTGATCCTGTCAAGCGGCTCATCCGCCTGCTTGAAGCGGTGTAGCTGCGGATGATGACCATAGCCCTTGGTCCTGCCTTCCAGCACGTGTTTCGCAAGCAGCGTCTCGCGCCATAGGGCCACCAGCCCCTTGGCATCCAAATACTTGGGGTGCAGGGACCAGATCCTCATTCATCGACCAGGTTAACGGTCACCAACTCGCTGGATCCGTACGAGCATCCCACATCACCGTATCCTTCCGAATTCGTAGGGAATTTCCGGGCCTCCTCCGGAAATCTTGGCCCGAAGCATTTCGCCATCCACCCAGTATTGGATGACTTTGGGGTAGTCATTGGAATCGTTCACACAGGTGAAACCGAGGCTATCCAGCTCGGTCACCTCAAACACGGTCGATTCCTCGTAATCCGGAAGTTCAACGGCAAGGCTCCATTTCCCATCGGCCTCCCTAAAGGTCATTCGTTCTTGGCCTACGGTATCTCCCTCCTGCATGGTAAAGCCGATGCCGTGGTATTCACCTGGTCCGGTTTTGTCCCAGCTCTCAAAGGTTTCCATCCCGGGCCTCTCGTTAAGTCGTTTCCAGTCGCCGATCAACCAGTCCAATTCCCCGGTCAGCGGCATTTCCACTGTTTCGTGAGGACCTACTACCGGATCTGTGCTTTGATCGATTCCGGCACCACGGTTACAGGCAAGCATCAATAAGGCAAGCAAGAGAGCAGGTTCTCGATTCATTAAGCTTGTTTTCTGATTGCTATTAACGGTTTGGGTATTCGCAGTGCGGGATTTGAAAGCCGAAACTTTCAACCTTGCACAAACGGTAGCCAAAGCTGCGTTTTGTGTTTTTAAATTTATTCAACAAAAACGTCAAAGCGCAGCTTTGGCGGGCTAAAAGCACCGACCTTTCGTTTATCTCGTCAACCCGCATTGCGTATAGGTTTTGTTAGCCACAGTATTTTTTTCTTTTTCACATTGCCACTTTTCCGTCATACCACAAATAATGTAATGCTCTCATTGCGTCAATGCAGTGATTCCCCCAATGGTGATTAAAACCAAATTTCAGTTGCCATAAAGCGTCTTCAATTGATTCGTCTGTACTGATTTGGTCAATCTTGGTCAATTCTTCTTTGAGGTCAGCATAAATGTCGGCAAAGTCGTCAACTAACCATCCTTGTGTCGGTTCGTTTTCTTTGTCATATGCTGGGTCGAATACTTCCCAATAGAAGCATTCCTTACCAAGTTTCGAAATCAAACCTTTATTCATTTCTCTCAGTTCGTCTTTGTCAATTTCGTCAAACTCACTATCAGGACCCGAATGAATCAAGTCGACTGTTTCAAGTTCTAATGCAGTCCGATATAATTCTGATAACGCTTTATGAGATTCCTTATAAAATGTCTCTTGGTTTAAATCACCATTTTCCAATAAAGTCACAAACTGTCGAGCAGCATTTAAGAAGTCAGTCGTTGATTTCTTATTCAGCAATTCTGTTATTTCTGTCGACAGTTGTTTCATCGTCTTTTCATATTGTGGCTAACGCATGTTATGCCTCGGTTTCTTCATGTGTTTAGGTGCTGTTATTTGACGATAAGTTCGATGGGATCGAAGTCAATCGCTTTGCCATTAACTCTTGAAACGACATACAGCATCACATTCCCATTTGCGCTGTTTGGTTGCACGACGTATGTATTCGGCCCACGACCTTTTATAATCGTCCCATTGGTGATTCTAGCTTGGTAAATTTCCATGTTAGGTATTTCTATCTGGATTTCGGTCGTGTCACCGAACCTTATCTCTCTTGGCCGAACGATTAATTTTTCGTTCAAACTCTCAGCGTCGGCGACGACAATTCGATTATCTGTCGAGAAGGTTTTTGTCGAGTCATATACGAGAGTGCTATGTACCAGGAAGGTGCCTTCAGGGTATTCCTTGTACTCAGATTTTGCATGATAGATAGTCGCACCGTGTTCATCGTAGATCTTGAACTCACCAATGGGCTGGCCATGCTGCCAATCCTGAATGGCCTTGATCGAACCATCCTCGAAGTACTCTTTCAACACGCCATGCTGAAGGCCCGCGATAGTTCCTACTTCTGCGCGTAATTGTCCCTTCGGATAGAAGCTATGCTGGACGACAACGGATGAATCAGTCGGACTGGATTCCGATGAATTGAACTTCTTTGCTTCAATTGATGAATTACAAGCAAGTGTGAGCAGAAGAGGTATAAGACTGAAGCTATGACGTTTCATTTATCTATGGTTGGTCATACAAGATGAAGCGAATTCGACTGAGGCCTAACGGGCCTGCGCTTGCCGCAGGCCGCCTTTCATGATCTTATTCTTGGACGAAGTGTTTATCGCTTCGACGTGAGCTGTCAACGGGACGAGGGCGGCTTGCGGCAAGCGGTTTGCCGATTGCTGCATGCCGCCTAACGAGAACGTGAACCAATGATCAACTTCAACCTTCAACCGAAACCTATCAACGAGGACGAGGGCGGCTTGCAGCAAGCGGCTGTTATGCCACGGCCGTTCCTCTGGCTGGCCCATGACGTGAACGCTCTGGGTTCTCGACGTGTGTTTCTGGCCAGCCTTTTCTCTCCCGCGTTGGGCCTTGTGGCGCGGGAGTATTTCCACCACCGACCGACCGTAGTAACTCAAAAACCTGTTAGACATGAACTCTTCTCTTTTCTCTGACGATGGAACGTTGCTGTCAAGCTCGTTCGATGTCCTGCCGCTGGAAGAACGCACTGCATCTGTCACGGCCACCCATGTGCCTATCGAGACATTCCGGAAGGCCGTGCTTGCCCTAGAACAACTGGAACTGCTTTCGGCGCTGCGTGACGTGTGCGCACCGGGTAGCAAGTGGTCGGCCCAGAATGAAGCATATAGAAAGCTCATTGGCCGACCTTCTGCTCCAGTTGGGCTAATCGCCTCTGAAGCTTCTCGACCTGCTCCCGAAGCTCGACAATCAGATTCCCATTGTGCTGCGCCTGAACCAAAGTCGGTTCTATCTGATTCTCTCGTGCAGCAATGATGTTTCTCAAGATCTTTTCTTGGTTTCTTAACACTGAACTGATTCCGTTGTGGATTTGGTCAGTGATCTTTTTCTCTTGGTCCTCTGTCATGGTCGGTCGGTATTTCGGTCGGTCGATGGTGGTGGTCTTTTCTCGGCTGTGGCATAACGTTTTGCAGATTTGCGATGGGCGGGCTTTTCTGCACAAATGTTGATGCGGAGAACTGAACTGTCTGCTACCACATAATTGTCTACGTAGCACGAAACCCCGCCTATTGCAAATGTGCTGTTATAGGGCGTTTTTATTTTCTGCATTATTTCATCATTGTCCAAAGAGTTTCCGCGTATTTATTGTCTACTAAGTCAAAGCAGTAGTCGTTACTTTCTTTGATGTTTTTACCATTAATTCTGAATGTGCGTTTTGTCCCATCTTTCATTGTTATGTCTATCCAATACAAAACAATGTATTGAATTAGGCACTTGGATGTTAGGGAGCCGGCCAATAGATTGCCACCTACAA
>DAOKZW010000013.1:63296-100059 GCA_035325445.1 Flavobacteriales bacterium | reverse complement strand
GTTGTAGGTGGCAATCTATTGGCCGGCTCCCTAACATCCAAGTGCCTAATTCAACCCTTCATTTACCTGAACAACGTAAGCATCAATGGCCTCGCGGTGTACGGGGAGGGGCGCACCTACCTGAAGGACATCGACCTGGGCGTGGATGTGGAGCGCAGGGAGGTGCGTGGCCCGGAGCTGGTGATGGGGAAGATGGGCATCCGCAAGGATGAGGAGTTCTGGAACGGCCTGCGCGGCGATTCCTTGGGGGCGAAGGAGCTGCGCACCTACGAGATGCTCGACAGCTTGGGCGATGCCGAGCATCTGGACCGGAAGATGAAGTTCCTGACGGTGGTTGCGAGCGGCCGCTTGCCCATGGGGCCCGTGGACCTGCTGATGAGCAAGTTCATGGCCTACAACCGTTACGAAGGGTTCCGCCTGGGCGCGGGCCTGGCCACCAACGACAAGGTGAGCCGGCATGCCGTGCTTGGCGGCTACTTCGCGTATGGGTTCGAGGACCGCACATGGAAGTATGGCGGGGACCTGGTGATCAAGCCGGTACATGGCCGCGACCTGCACCTGGAACTGGGCTATGCCAACGACGCGTCGGAGATCGGTGGCGTGGAGTTCCAAGGCCGGGGTTGGAGCCTCAATACGGACAGCTACCGGATGATCTTCGTGGACCGCATGGACCGCATCGAGCGTTGGTCGGCGCGGGTGATGACGCGCGTGGGCGGCTCGTTGAAGCTGTGGGCAGGCACCGAGCGGGCCTTGCGGGTGAACGGGATGGGCTACCGGTACGTGTACCCGGCAGGGGAGGCGGTGACGCTGCGCCAAGGCGATTTCCCCACCGGGGCCTTCACGCTGGACCTGCGTTGGGCCTTCCGCGAGCAGTTGGCACGCCTGCCCGACCGGGAGGTATCCCTCGGCACGAAATACCCGGTGGTATACGTGCATGCCATGCAGGCGGTGAAAGGCTTGTGGGAGGGTGACCTGGACACTTGGCGCGTGGACGTGCAGGTGGAAAAGACCTTCAAGATCCGCTTGCTGGGGCAGCTCTCGTTGCGGCTGATGGGCGGCGTGGCGGACGATCAAGCGCCGATGTCCTTCCTGTACAACCTGCGCGGCACCGACTACCGGCGGGTGCCCGTGGCAAGCAGCAATGTCTTCGAGACCATGCGGCCGGACGAGTTCCTGGCCGACCGCTATGCGGCCCTGCACCTCAAGCACAGCTTCGGCGAACTGCTGGTGCGCGGCAAGCGCTTCCGGCCCAATCCCGCCATCGTGTCCAGCGTGGGCATCGGCGGGCTGGCGCATCCCGAAAACCACGACGGGCTCGACTTTACGCCCTTGCGTGACACGTACTTGGAAAGCGGCTTGCAGATCGACAACCTGTTGCGATCGGGCTTCACCGGCCTGGGTGTGGGGGCGTTCTACCGCTACGGACCCTATGCGATGCCGAAGGCGGCCGACAACATCGCCGTGAAGCTCGCCATCGGGTTCGTGTTCTGAGCGGTGATCATGGCCCGTGCGGGCAGCGGAGGCGGAAAATCTTCGGCGGTTGCCCCTCTTTTCACCACCTTTGCGCGCCTCGCGACGGCCCTGATGGCCTTGCGGGTGACCAATGTGGGCCTGGCTTGCCGGACGCATACTGCGCAACAGGACGGGGATCCTGATCGTCGTGGGGATCCTCACGGCCTTCATGGGCTACGAGGCCACCAAGGTGCAGATGAGCTACAAGCACGGCGGCTTGTTGCCCCAAAGCGACCCGGCCTACGCCGATTACCAGGAATTCCTGAAGACCTTCAACGAGGACGGCAACGTCATTGTCATCGGCACCCAGGGTGAAGGCCTGTATACCCCCGACAACTTCCGGGAGTGGTACCAGCTCGGCAACGACCTGCGGAAGATCCCCGGCATCGACAGCGTGTTCAGCGAGGCCAACCTGTTCACCTTGGTGCGCAACGACAGCCTGCAGAAGTTTGAGCTGCGGAAGCTGATGACCGCGCCGCCGGCCACGCAGCCGGGCATGGATTCGCTGAAGGCGGCCATCCGCGACCTGCCCTTCTACAAGGGGTTGTTGTACAACGACAGCACGGAGGCCAGCCTGATGATGGTCTTCGTCAACGGCAAGCTCTTCAATACGGGGGCGCGCGACCGGGTAATCCAGGCGTTGGAGGCGCGCACCGACGAATTTGCCCGGGCCACCGGCCTGCCGATGCACCGCAGCGGCCTGCCGTGGGTGCGCGTGAAGAGCACCCAGCTGGTGAAGGGGGAGATGCCCATCTTCGTCATCCTCAGCTTGACCGTCTGCGCGGCGCTGCTGCTGTTCTTCTTCAAGTCGTGGCGCGTCATGCTCATCAGCCTCGGCGTGGTGGCCGTGAGCGTTGTATGGGCCTTCGGCTTCATGGGCCTGATGGGCTACGAGATCACGCTGCTCCAGTCGGTGATCGCGCCGTTGCTCATCGTGGTGGGGGTGCCCAACAGCATCTTCCTCATCAACGCCTACCACCACGACTACGTGCACCACCGCAACAAGATCAAGGCGCTGCAGCGCATGGTGAGCCGCGTGGGCGCGGCCTGCTTCATCACCAACGCCACCAAGGCGGCGGGCTTCGCGGCCTTCATCATCACGTACAGCGACACGCTCAAGCAGTTCGGGCAGGTGGCCACCGTGGGCATCATGGGCATCCTGGTGTTCGGCCTCACGCTCATCCCCATCATCCTCAGCTATATGCCCGACCCCAAGCCGCGCCACCTGAGCCACTTGGACCGGCGCTGGCTGGACCGGACGGTGGAGGCCATTGTGCGGGTATCGCAGGAACGGCGGCCGGCCATTTACGGCACCACGTTCCTGCTGGTGGTGGTGGCTTGCATCGGCATGTTGCGCCTGAAGGATGAAAGCCGCATCGTGGATGACCTGCCGGCGAACAGCCCGGTGCTGGTGGACCTGCGTTTCTTTGAACAGAGCTTCCACGGCGTGATGCCCTTGGAGATCATCGTGGACACCGAAAAGAAGGGCGGCGTGCTGAAGGATGCCACGCTCAAGCGGTTGGACAGGCTGGGCGATACGTTGGCCACCTATCCCGAGTTCAGCAAGCCCTTGAGCATCGTG
Organism: Flavobacteriales bacterium; assembly: GCA_035325445.1. Lineage (GTDB taxonomy): Bacteria > Bacteroidota > Bacteroidia > Flavobacteriales_F > PHOS-HE28 > PHOS-HE28. The sequence continues at coordinate 96,965 of DAOKZW010000013.1, read as the reverse complement.
AATGCGGTGAAGTTCACGCGCCAGGCTTTCTACAACGGCGATCCGGAACGGTATGGGCTGCTTACCGGCACCGACAAGCGCTTCATGCTGCCCTACTTGGAACAGATCGGCAGCAAGGGCAAGGAAGGCGCCAGCATTGGCAAGGCCTTCATCGATAGCACCATGTCCACCACCCGCATGACGGTGCAGATGGCCGATGTGGGCACCACGCGCATGGACGCGCTGCTGGGCAAGCTGCGTGCGCAGACCGACAGCATCTTCCCGGCGGACCGCTACAAGGTGGTCCTCACCGGCACCAGCGTGGTCTTCCTCAAGGGCAGCAGCTACCTGGTGAGCAACCTCGTCACCAGCCTTTTCTGGGCCATCGTCATCATCGTGGTGCTCATGGCCCTGCTGTTCAGCTCGGTGCGGATCCTGGTGGTGGCCCTCATTCCCAACCTGGTGCCCCTGATCGCCACCGCGGGTATCATGGGCTTCGTGCACATCCCCATCAAGCCCAGCACCATGCTGGTGTTCGGCATCGCGTTGGGCATCGCCGTGGACAACGCCATCTTCTTCCTGGCGCGCTACCGGTTGATGGTGAAGCTCACCAAGGGCGACCTGGCGCGCAGCGTGGACAGCGCGGTACGCGAGGTGAGCGTGGGCATCATATACACCAGCGTGGTGCTGGTGCTGGGCTTTGCCACCTTCGCCTTCTCCAGGTTCGGCGGCATCCAGGCCATGGGCGTGCTCACCACCATCACCCTGCTCACGGCCATGCTCACCAACCTGCTGGTGTTGCCCGCCCTGGTGCTTTCCTTGAACAAACGGATCATGTCAAAGACCCTCAGCGAACCGCTGCTGGAGATCTTGGACGAGGAGGAGGACATTGAACTGGGTGCCCTTACCGTGGAGGTGCCCAAGGCCGAAACACAACAGACAGAATGAAAGGCATCATCCTGGCCGGGGGCAGCGGCACGCGCCTGCACCCCCTCACCTTGGCGGTCAGCAAACAGCTCATGCCGGTGTACGACAAGCCGATGATCTACTACCCGCTGAGCACGCTCATGGCGGCCGGCATCCGCGAGATCCTTGTCATCAGCACCCCGCACGACCTGCCCCAGTTCAAAAAACTGCTCGGCGATGGCAAGAACCTGGGTTGCTCCTTCAGCTATGCCGTGCAGGAAGTGCCCAACGGCCTGGCGCAGGCCTTCGTTATCGGCAAGGACTTCATCGGCGCCGACAGCGTGGCGCTCATCCTCGGCGACAACATCTTCTACGGTGCGGGCCTTGGCCGCAAGCTGGAGGCTCATGGGGCCATTGAGGGCGGGCTGGTGTTCGCCTACCACGTAAGCGACCCCGAGCGATACGGTGTAGTGGAGTTTGACCAGGCCAACAAGGTGGTGAGCATCGAGGAGAAGCCGGTGCAACCCAAGAGCAACTATGCGGTGCCCGGCCTGTACTTCTACGACAATACCGTGGTGGAGGTGGCCGCAAACCTGAAGCCCAGCGCGCGGGGCGAGTACGAGATCACCGACGTGAACAAGGAGTATCTGCGGCGCGGGAGACTGAAGGTGGAAGTGCTGGACCGCGGAACGGCCTGGCTCGACACCGGCACCTTCGCCTCGCTGATGCAGGCAGGCCAGTTCGTGCAGGTGATCGAGGAGCGGCAGGGCCTGCGCATCGGCTGCATCGAGGAGGTGGCCTTCAAGAAAGGGTACATCGATGCCGTGCAATTGAAGGCCCTGGCCGAACCCTTGGTGAAGAGCGGCTATGGCCAGTACCTGTTGAACCTGCTTGCCTGAAGGAACCCGGGGGGCGATGGAGAGGCCCTGTCCGACAATCCATGACGCTCCTTCACGAGAAAGCCATGTCCCGTTTCCAACCGTTGATGGACGCCCATGTGCAGGCCTGGGTGCAGGCCTTGCCTCCGGGCGGCCTATATGCCCCCATGGCCTACCTGATGGGCCTGCCGGCCAAGCGGGTGCGGCCGTTGCTGGTGCTGATGGCCTGCGAGCTTTTCGGCGGCAAGGCCGGGGACGCGCTGGATGAGGCGTTGGGCATCGAGCTGTTCCACAACTTCACGCTGATGCACGACGACATCATGGATGCCGCGCCGCTGCGGCGCGGCCATGCCACCGTGCACGAGAAGTGGGACGTGAACACGGCCATCCTCAGCGGCGATGCCATGCTGGTGAAGGCCTACCAGCTGATGGCCAAGCGGCCCGGGGTGGCGGCCCTGTTCAGCCGCTATGCGCTGGAGGTGTGCGAAGGGCAGCAGCTGGACATGGAATTTGAGCAGCGCCGCGAGGTGGGGGTGGATGAGTACCGGGCGATGATCCGCCTGAAGACGGCTGTCCTGTTGGCGGGGGCGCTGCGCATCGGTGCAGCCGTGGCCGGGGCAGGGGAGGAGGACAGCGCACGGATCGGTGCCTTCGGCGAACACTTGGGGCTGGCCTTCCAACTGCGCGACGACCTGCTCGATGCTTTCGGTGACCCGACCAGCACGGGCAAGCAGCAGGGCGGCGACCTGCGGGCGGGCAAGAAGACCTTCCTGCTGATCCGCGGCCTGGAGCTGGGCAAGGAGCATGGACGCATGGAGCTGGCGGAGGAGCTGGCCAAGCCCGCCGCCGACCGCGACGTGTCGCGCATGTTGCGGGTGATCGATGAACTCGGGGTGCGGGAGGAATCGGAGAAGGCCGTGCAGGCGGAGGAGCGGAAGGCCGCGGAGGCACTGGATGCCATCTCGGCCCCGGAGGAGCGCAAGCAACCCCTGCGCGGGCTCTTCACCCGGCTGATGGGGCGCAGTCACTGAAGGAGCGTAGCCAAGGCCGGCCGGAGGGCGGGATGCAGGAGCGGGAACCCGGCCCGCGCCAATTTGCCGCCGTGCACACGTGAACCTTCCAAGATCAACGAGGCCATGCTGCCCATGGCCGCACGCAGCAACGGGGCCGGGATGGCCGGCAGGAAACACGGCCGGTGCAGGACATGGGCCAATTCACGGATGAAGTCGCGGTTGCGCATCTGTTCCGGGGCGGCCAGGTTGAAGGCCCCATCGACATCCTGCTGGATCAGGAAAACGAAGGCCCTGGCCACATCCTCCACATGGGCCCAGGGCATCCACTGCCTGCCGGTGCCGAACGGCGCGGCCAGCCCCCACCGGGCGGGCCCGGCCATCTTGGGCAGGGCGCCTGCCCCGCGCGCCAGCACCATGGGCATGCGCAGCACCGCCACACGGGCATGTGGGGCCCATGCGAATGCCGACCGCTCCCATGCTTGGCACAGGTTGCCCAGCGTGTCGTTGGCGGGCGGGTCGTCCTCGGTGAAGATGTGGTCGCTGGTGGCCGTGCCGTAGTAGTTGATACCGCCGGCGCTGATGAAGGTGCGTGGCCAAAGCCCGTGCCGCTTGGCCTCGCGGAGCAGCAGGTCCGCGGCATCCACCCGGCTGCTGTACAGCTCGCGCATACGGTCCGGGGTCCAGCGCCGGCTCGCGATGTTGGCGCCGCTGAGGTGCACCACATGGTCCACGCCCTCCAGCGCCCCGGGATCCAAGTAGCCGTCTGCGACGGACCACTTGAAAACGGGAACCGGGCTGCCCGGTCGGGGCTGCCGTGAAAGGTGGCGCACGGCATGGCCCTCAGCGAGCAGGATCCGGGTGAGGTGGCTTCCGACCAGCCCGTTGCCGCCGGTGATCAGTACGGTGCCCCGCCCGGTGGCGACCATAGCCTTATCGGGATTGCTCCAGGATGCGGAAATCCTCCTGGATGAAGCCCATCTTCTTGTCGAAGAGCGCGGCCTCGTCGCGCAGGTACATCAGCTCGCCGGTGCCGCTGTTGAACACGCGCCGGAAGCACCACTTGTTTTTGTGCTCGCCGGTGATGACCACGTCGGCCACGCACACGCCGTTCTGCCCCTTGGCCGCGCCGGCCATCAGCTGCGAATAGTCCATCAGCTTCACCTCATGGCTGTACACCCCCTTCAGGGCCGCCAGGTCCGGGAGGCTCTTGTCCAACTGTTCCTTGGCCACCCAGAACTCCTGTTCCTTGATCAGGCGGTTGCGGCTGGCATAAAGGCGGTCGGCCGTGGCCTTGTCGGTGATCTTGCCGTTCTCCACCTGCTTCATGTAATCCTGCAGGGCCTTCACGTACACGCCCAGCATGGCCGCACCCTTCTGTTCCAGTTGTTGGGGGTCGATCATGATGGAGGCGAGCTCCTGCTCGGGCGGCACATTGGTGGCGGCATTGTCCTCGATGTTGAGGAATTCGCCCTTCTTCATCTTCCAGCCCTGCACCAAGGCCAGGAAGGTGGCGGTGTGCTTTTCCTTGTCCGTCCTGCGCACCTTCATGAGGTAGGTCTTCGTCACGTCCAGCGGGGCGGTCACCAGGTCGGTGATGGTGCCGAAATCCGGGCTTGCCGTGAACCTCCAATCGGCCTTCACCGCGTTGGTGAGTTCGCGGCTGTATGGCGTGTCCTGGGCATCGCGGAGCACGATGGTGGTGGTGGCCTTGGCCGCGGTGATGGCCTTTTTGTCGAATGTGCCGTATTGGGCGTTCACGGATGCCGCGGTGAGCAGGGCGGCCACGAGGAAGGTGTTTTTCATGCGTTCCATTAATTCGGGAAGGACGTTCTTTCGGGGTTCCGGCAGGGCCGGGCACCTCGGCATGCGAAATTAGTGCCAAGGAGGTGCCACCTTTGGCGGCAGCCTCAAGGCCATGAACGAAGGGTTGTCGAAAACGGGGGCCGAGGGGTTGCGCAAGCGGCTGGATGAGGCCGTGGTGCTGCTGCGCACGGTGGAGCAGTTGCGCAAGGACCTGCGGGAGGAGGCCCTGGAAGAGCCGCCCGTGGGTGATGGTGCATTCGAGGACCTGCGGGCCCAGGTGCTGAGGGTGCTGGAGGAAAGGGAGGGGGAGGGCCCCCATGCGTTCGGCCTGGTGGTGAACCGCGTGGACCTGACCGAGCGGCAGCTGCGCTCGGCCATGGCGGCAGGCGGGCTGCATGCGTTGGCGGGCGCGGTGGTGTTGCGTTGCCTGCAGAAAGTCCTGAGCCGGATGCGGTACGCGGGATTGGCCTGATCGGCGTGGTCAAGGCAGGCATGGACCCGGAAGGGCGGCCGAAGGGTACGGCCACGTTCCCGGAAGGGGGCGGTGACGGGGGCAACCTCCCGGAGGCAGGCCCGTACCAAAGCGCCGAACGGTGGCTACCTTTGCGGCCCGGTTCCCTTTCCGGCCATGGATAAGAACAAATTCCTCAGCAATATCGACCCGTCCGCATTGGACGGTCTGTATCAACAATATCAATCGGACCCCACTTCGGTATCGCCGGATTGGGCCCGGTTTTTCGAGGGTTTTGACCTGGCCCGGACACGGTACCCCGAACTGCCCGGCGAAGCGGCCTTCAGTGGGGCGGCCAACGCCCATGTGGCCAAGGAGTTCAAGGTGATCGCCCTCATCAACGGCTACCGTGAGCGCGGCCACCTCTTCACCCGCACCAACCCGGTGCGCGAGCGGCGCACATATACCCCCACCTTGGATCTGGCGAATTTCGGGCTGGGCGAGGAGGACCTGAACGTGGAATTTGATGCCGGCTCCGAGATCGGCATCGGGCGTGCCACGCTGGCCACCATTGTGCAGCACCTCAAGGCCACCTATTGCCAAAGCATAGGGGCGGAGTACCGTTTCATCCGCGACGTGGAGCGCGTGCAATGGCTGCAGGAGCGCATGGAGAAGGACCGCAACACGCCGGAGTTCACCGTGGAGGAAAAGAAGGAGATCCTGCGCAAGCTGGGCCAGGCCGTGGTGTTCGAGCGCTTCCTGGGCAAGAAATTCATCGGGCAGAAACGCTTCAGCCTGGAGGGCGGCGAGTCGCTGATCCCGGCGCTGAACACCGTGATCGAGCACGGTGCCGATGCGCACGGCCTGAAGGACATGGTGATCGGCATGGCCCATCGTGGCCGCCTTAACGTGCTGGCCAACACGCTGAACAAGACCTACGAGTCCATCTTCGCCGATTTCGAAGGGCGGGACTACGAGGATAGCTATGTGGAGGGCGACGTGAAGTACCACATGGGCTTCAACAGCTGCGTGGTCACCAACAAGGGCCAAGGCGTCAACGTGGTACTTGTGCCCAACCCCAGCCACTTGGAGAGCGTGGGCCCGGTGATGCAGGGCCTTTCACGTGCACTGATCGAGAAGAACCACGCATTCGATGCGCACAAGCTGTGCCCGGTGCTGATCCATGGCGATGCCGCCTTGGCCGCACAGGGCGTGGTGTACGAAGTGGCGCAAATGTCGGGCCTGAAGCCCTATGCGGTGGGCGGCACCCTGCACGTGGTGGTGAACAACCAGGTGGGCTTCACCACCAATTACATCGACGGGCGCACCAGCACCTACTGCACGGACGTGGCCAAGGTGACGCAGAGCCCGGTGTTCCACGTGAACGGCGACGATGCCGAGGCCGTTTGCCACGTGATGAAGCTGGCTTTGGACTACCGCCAACGGTTCCAAGGCGATGTATACATCGACCTGTTGGGCTACCGCCGCCATGGGCACAACGAAGGGGATGAGCCCAAGTTCACCCAGCCGATCTTGTACAAGGCCATCGCCGACCACAAGGACCCGCGGGCCATATACAGCGAGAAGCTGCTGGCCAGCGGTGCCATCGACGCCAGCGTGGCCGAGGAGATGGAGGAGAGCTTCAACAACCTGCTGCAGGCGCGGCTGACGGAATCGAAGGAATTGCCCAAGGCGGTCATCACCTCCTTCATGGCCGAACGTTGGATGGGCTACGAACGGGCCTCCGCCGCCGACCTGCAAAAATCACCGGCCACTGGGGTGAAGAAGGAGCAGTTGCTGAAGATAGCGGCCAAGCTGGCGGAGATCCCGGCGGGGAAGAAGTTCTTCAACAAGCTGGAGCGGATCCTGCACGACCGGGCCAAGATGGTGGCGGAGGACCGCTTGGATTGGGGCATGGGCGAGTTGCTGGCCTACGGGTCGCTGCTGTGCGAAGGGCATTCGGTGCGCCTCACCGGCCAGGACGTGGAGCGCGGCACCTTCAGCCACCGCCATGCCGTGGTGAAGGTGGAGGATAGCGAGGAAGAGTACATCCACCTGAAGCACTTGCAGGAAGGGCAGGCCCTGATGCAGGTGTACAACTCGCTGCTGAGCGAATATGCGGTGCTGGGCTTCGAGTATGGCTATGCCTTTGCCACCCCGAAGAGCCTCACCTTGTGGGAGGCCCAGTTCGGCGACTTCGTCAATGGCTCCCAGATCATCATCGACCAATACCTCACTGCTGCGGAGGAGAAGTGGAACACGATGAACGGCCTGGTGATGCTGCTGCCGCACGGCTACGAAGGCCAGGGCGCGGAGCACAGCAGCGCGCGCATGGAGCGTTTCCTGCAGCAATGCGCCGAACAGAACATCATCGTGGTGAACCCCACCACGCCGGCCAACTACTTCCATTTGCTGCGGCGCCAGTTGGTATGGGACTACCGCAAGCCCTTGGTGGTGTTCACCCCCAAGAGCCTGCTGCGCCACCCGCGCTGCGTAAGCTCCATGGACGAGCTCGCCAAGGGGCGGTTCCAGGAGGTGCTGGACGACAGCGCCGCCGATCCGGCCAAGGTGAAGACGTTGATCCTTTGCCAAGGCAAAGTGTACTACGAGCTGCTGGAGCGCAAGGAAGAAGAGGGCATGGAGGACGTGGCCATCGTGCGCATAGAGCAATTGTATCCGTTGCCCACGACGCAGTTGGCGGGCATTTTCGCCCGCTACAAGGGCGTGGCTGATGTGCGTTGGGTGCAGGAGGAACCCCGGAACATGGGCCCGGCCACCTATATCCATGAAAACCTGCACCGCGTGGCCGGCGCGCCGGCACCCGAAAGCCTGCGGATCATTTCGCGCAAGGCCAGCGGCCCCCCTGCCACCGGCAGCGGCGTACGGAGCGCCAACCAGCAGAAGCACCTGCTGACGGAAGCCTTTGCCGATCGATCGGGCACCAAGGCAGCCAAGACGAAGACGGCGAAAACCAAGGTGCGTGCATGAACCAGGCCCGCCGAACCAGGCGCGTAGCTGCTTGATCGCATTGAAAACCCAGAACAGACACACTCATTCCCTGTCATGGCCAATATCGAAGTGAAAGTGCCCAGCCCCGGTGAAAGCATCAGCGAAGTGCGCATCGCGCAATGGATGGTGGCTGACGGCGACGTCGTGAAGAAGGACCAGGTGATCGCCGAGATCGACAGCGACAAGGCCACCTTGGAGCTGAGCGCGGAGGATGGCGGCAAGATCACGCTGCTGGCCAAGGCGGATGACACGGTGAATGTGGGCGATGTGGTGGCGCGGATCGATACCAGCGTGAAGCCTGCCAAGGAAGAGGCCAAGCCGGTGCAACCCAAGGCCGAGGCCCCCGTGGCGCCCGCCGTGGCGCAGGCGAAGCCCGTAGCCCAGGAGGAAGTCAAGGCGGCTGCACCTGCCGCCGCGGTGCATGCCACGCCCGTGGCCAAGGCCATGATGGCCGATAAGGGCATCGATGGGGGCCAGGTAAAGGGCAGCGGTCCGGCGGGACGCATCACCCGGAGCGATGTGGAGGCCTATATCGCCGGCGGCCTGCAGGCCCCGGTGATGATGAACGGATGGGGCGGCACGCGCAACAGCAGCACGGCCAAGATGAGCACCTTGCGCAAGAAGGTGGCCGAACGCTTGGTGAGCGTGAAGAACGAAACAGCCATGCTCACCACCTTCAATGAGGTGGACATGAGCGCGGTGATGGCCGTGCGCAACCAATACAAGGACAAGTTCAAGGAGAAGTACGGCGTCAGCCTGGGCTTCATGTCCTTCTTCACCAAGGCGGTCACCGAAGCCTTGCGCCTGTTCCCCAATGTGAATGCCCAGATCGACGGGGAGAACATCATCAATTTTGATTACGCGGATATCGGCATCGCCGTAAGCTCGCCCAAAGGCTTGATGGTCCCGGTGATCCGCAATGCGGAGCAAATGGGCTTGGCTGAGATCGAGAAGGCCATCAAGGAACTGGCCATCAAGGCCCGCGACGGCAAGTTGAGCTTGGCGGAGATGAGCGGAGGAACCTTCACCATCACCAACGGCGGTGTTTTTGGAAGCATGCTGAGCACCCCCATCATCAACCCGCCGCAGAGCGCCATCCTGGGCATGCACAACATCGTGGAGCGGCCCGTGGCGGTGAACGGCCAAGTGGTGATCCGCCCGGTGATGTATGTGGCCCTGAGCTACGATCACCGCATCGTGGACGGCAAGGACAGCGTGAGCTTCCTGTACAAGGTGAAGGAGATGCTGGAAGACCCGGCCAAGATGGTGCTGGGCGGCAAGGACCCGGGTGCCGTGCTGGCCGGTTTGTAAGCCAAGCGCGCAGCAGGGGGGCGGTAGGCCCATGCGCGAAGGCCATCGTGCCCGTGCGACCCGCCCCTTTCGTGATGTGGTCGGGCCACCGGGTTCCTGAAATCGGCCTTGCCGGCAGGTACCGATGTAGGCGCACCTTGAACGCGTGGTGAGCGCACCGGCCGGGCACGGCGCAAGGATTTGGGCGGCTCAACCGGAAGGCTGGCACAAGAAAGGGGCGGAGCTGGTTTTTTTCCGTGTGGCCACACCCCCTTTTCGAGGGCCAAAAAAGCGAGCCATGATGGTATTCCCATAGGCATATCTATGGCTGGGTTTTGTGCGGCCCCCAACATTTCCCTGTTAACAAATGCGAAGGTCTTCCGACCGGAGGCCTTGCCGCACGTCTCTATGTTTGGCGCGGTGCCGCACGCCATGGGCGTGGCCGGCGCTGCCCCGGGGGAACATGAGGTCGGTGACTTTTCCACGATCCATGGGCGCCCGCATAGAATGGAAAGGCTTGGATTTCAAGTCTGAGATAAAGCGAATAAAACGACGATCACATCCCAGGCACATGGTTGATCAGATACCCTCCTTCGAAATACTGGACATCCACAAGCGGCGTACGAGAACTGGCGCCCTGTCCTTCCTGCGCAAGCTGGCCTTGGTGGTCCTGCCCTTGTTGTTCTGGCAGGGTGAAGCCCATGCCACCCATGCCATGGGAGGGGAGCTCACCTACACCTGCCTGGGCAACAACCGCTGGGAGGTGACGCTGAACTTCTACCGGGATTGCAATGGTGTGGCTGCGCCCACCAACTGCAACAACGGCCTCGAGTTCCGGGTGCGTTCGGCCACTTGCGGGGCCAATTTCACGCAGTGCTTCAGCAACAATCCCACGGTATCCATCATCACGCCCATCTGCCCCTCGGAAACGGACCGGTGCGTGAGCACTTCCGGCACCTACGGCGTGGAGAAGTACACCTACAAGAAGATCGTGGACCTGAGCAGTTACGCATCCTGCGGCGGGGATGATTGGTATTTCTCATGGTCGCTCTGCTGCCGCAACAACGCCATCACCTCGCTGACCCAGCCGGGCAACCGGGAGCTGTACCTGGATGCCCGCCTGAACAAGTCGTCCGGCCTGTGCAACAACTCGCCCACCTTCACCAACTCACCCGCGCCGTTCTACTGCCTGGGCGAGCCTATCAGCTACAACCCCGGTGCCGTGGACAGCGATGGCGACTCCTTGGCTTATTCCTTGATCGCCGCCCGGGGCGCCAACGGGGCCAACCTTCCTTATTCCACCAACTACTCCGCCCTGCAACCCGTGCGGAATACGGGCGGTGCCAACGCGGTGACACTGGACCCGCAAACGGGTACGATGACGGTAACCCCCAGTGTGATCCAGGTGGCCGTGGTCACCTATCAGGTGCGGGAGTACCGCAATGGCGTCCTGGTGGGTACCATCACCCGTGACGTGCAATTCGTGATCCGCGCCTGCACCGGCAACCAAGCGCCCACGGTCAGCGGCATCAATGGCACGTCGAATTACTCCATGCAAGTATGCGCCGGCACGCCGGTGTCCTTCACGGTGAACTCCAATGATGCCAACGCCGGCCAGACCGTCACCATGAGCTGGAACAACGGCATTCCGGGTGCCACATTCACCACCAGCGGGTCGCCGTTCCCCACGGGCACCTTCACGTGGACGCCCACGGTGGCCAACATCGGCAACAACACCTTCACGGTGCACGTGGAGGACAATGGATGCCCGCTGAAGGGGGTGAACGATTTCGGTTTCTCCATCCTGGTGACCCCGCCGGCCACGGATGTGGATGCGGGCGCGGACTTCTCCGTGTGCGGTACCACGGCCACCATGGCCGCGCCCCCGTTGCCCTATTCCGGGCTGCAAGGCACCTGGAGCGTGGTGAGCGGCAGCGGCACCTTCGCCAACCCCAACTCTCGCACCAGTGCCGTTTCCGGGCTGTCGGCCGGGGCCAACGTGTTCCGCTGGACGGTGAATTACCAGACCTGCGGCACCCGCACCGATGAGGTCACCGTGACCAGCTACAGCAACTCCCAGGCCGCCGCCGCCGCAGGCCCTGCCCAAGAGATCTGCGGGCCGCCGAACACGGTGACGTTGGCCGCCAACGCAACCACCGCCCCGGCGGTGGGCACTTGGTCCTTCGTAAGCGGGTCGGGCACCATCACCAACCCCAACTCGCCGAACACCACCGTCACCGGATTGGCCTTCGGCACCAACCGCCTGCGGTGGACCATCAATAACGGTCCTTGCGGCACCACCCAGAGCGAGGTGGAGATCAAGGTGTACAACAGCGCGCAAGCAGCAGCCAACGCCGGATCGGACATCAGCATTTGCAGCCCGGCCAGCTCGGTCACCCTGAATGGTAATACGGCGACGGCGCCCGCCGTGGGCACTTGGACCTTGGTGAGCGGTGCGGGCACCATCACCAACCCGAACCAACGGAACACCACCGTGACCGGCCTCGCCGTGGGTGTGCACGTGTTCCGCTGGACCATTGCCAACGGCCCCTGCACACCGGGCATCACTCAGGACGATGTGACGGTGACCGTGTATGATGGCAACAGCGCGAATGCCAATGCCGGCGCCGATCAAGAGGTGTGCGGCACCGCCACCGCCACGCTTACGGGCAATGCGCCCATTTCCCCCGCTTCCGGGGCATGGACCTTGGTGAGCGGTTCGGGTACCATCACCTCGCCCCATAACGCCACCACCACGGTCACCGGTTTGGGCATCGGGGCCAACGTATTCGAGTGGACCGTGAACAACGGCCCCTGTGCCAACGGGGTCACCAGCGACCAGGTGATCATCACGGCCTATGACCCCACGGTGGCAGGCGCCAACGCAGGCCCCGACCGGTTCATCTGCCTGCCCACCACATCCGTGACCATGCAGGCCAATGCTCCTGCCGCCCCGGCCCAAGGCACCTGGACCTTGGTGAGCGGCACCGGCACCATCACCAACCCCAACGGCGCCACCACCACGGTGACCGGGTTGTCCGTCGGGGAGAACATCTTCCAGTGGGCCATCACCAATGGGCCGTGCCAGGTCACCCCGCCGAGCGATCTGGTCTCCATCTTCGTGTACGACAACAACGCACCGGTGGCCAACGCAGGCCCCGACCAGCAGCTCTGCACGCCGACCACCGCCACCTTGCTGGCGGGCAACGCGCCCACTTTCCCGGCCACCGGCCAATGGACCGTGGTCAACGGATCGGGTGTTTTTGCCGATGCGGCCAACCCCGCCACGGGTGTGTCGGGGCTTGGCCTGGGGGTGAACACCTTCCGCTGGACGATCAACAACGGCGCCTGCGCCAACCCGGTCACCCAGGATGATGTGGTGATCACCGTGTACAGCTCGTCCAATGCCGTGGCCAACGCGGGCCCGGACCAGGACCTGTGCACGCCCACCAACAGCACCACCTTGGCGGGCAGCGCGGTGATAGCACCGGCCACGGGCACTTGGACCTTGGTGAGCGGTAGCGGCACCATCGTTGCGGCCAACAGCCCGAATACCCAAGTGACCGGCCTCGGCGTGGGCGATAACATCTTCCGGTGGACCGTGCTGAACGGCGCCTGCGCCAACCCGTTGACAACCGATGACGTGCGCATCCGGGTGTACGACAGCAGCAACCCGGTGGCCAATGCAGGCCCGGACCAGGAGCTCTGCTCCAGCACGAACTCGACGGTGCTGGCGGGCAGCAACATTATCTATCCCGCCTCCGGCGTATGGACCTTGGTGAGCGGCGGCGGCACGATCGTAACGCCCAACAGCCCCGCCACGGCCCTGAACAACCTGCCCGTCGGCGTGAACGTGTTCCGCTGGACGGTGAACAATGGCCCCTGCGCCAACGGCAGCACTTCGGATGAGGTGGCCATCACCGTGTATGACAATGCCCATCCGGCGGTCAGCGTGAGTGTGAACCAGAGCATCTGCGTGCCCACTTCGCCCAACAGTGTTTCCGTAACCGGCACTACGCCCATCGCGCCTGCCACGGGCCAGTGGACCGTGGTGAGCGGCAGCGGCACCATCACCTCGCCGACCAGCCCCACCACCACCATAACGGACATGGGCATCGGCGTCAACGTCTTCCAGTGGACCGTCACCAACGGCCCCTGCGCATTCCCGGCCAATAGCGCACAGGTATCCATATCCGTGTATGATGCCACCATGTCCACCGCCGATGCCGGGCCCGACCAAAGCCTATGCACCCCCATTGCCAGCACCACCTTGGCAGGCAGCGCCTTGATCGCTCCGGGCACCGGCCAATGGACCGTGGTGAGCGGAACGGGCGTGTTCGCCAATGCGAACAGCCCCACCACCATGGTGTCCGGCCTGTCCTTGGGCAACAACATCTTCCGCTGGACGGTGAACAATGGGCCTTGTGCCGCCTCCAGCTCGGACGATGTCATCATCTCCGTGTTCAACGGGAACGCCCAGCAGGCCGATGCGGGCCCCGACCAGGAGTTGTGCAGCACCGCTGCTTCCACAACGCTGGCTGCCAATGCCGCTGCGGCACCGGCCACCGGCAGCTGGTCCGTGCTCCAAGGCACGGCCAACATCGCCAACCCGGCCGCCCCCAACTCGGCGGTATCCGGCCTCGGCGTGGGTGTGAACATCCTGGTATGGTCCATCGATAACGGCGCTTGCGGGGCCAGCACCGACCAAGTGCGCATCACCGTGTACGACCAGGCCAACCCCGTGGCCAACGCCGGTGCCGACCAGCAACTGTGTACACCGGCCACCGTCACCACGCTCACGGGCAGCAGCTTGATCGCCCCGGCCACGGGCCAGTGGACCTTGGTGAGCGGGCAGGGGAATATCGTATCGCCAAACAGCCCCACCACCCAGGTGAACGGCCTGGGGCTCGGCAACAACATCTTCCGGTGGACCGTGAGCAACGGCCCCTGCGCCAATGGCACCACCTTCGACGAGGTGACCATCAGCGTATTCAGCGGAAGCGCCCAAGCGGCCAATGCCGGCCCCGACCAGGAACTGTGCACGCCGGCCTCCTCCGCCACCTTGGCGGCCAACATATCCGTGGGGCCGGCACAAGGCACCTGGGCCGGTGGAGCGGGGATCACGTTCTCCGACATCCATTCGCCCACCGCCGTCGTCAGCGGCCTGCAAGTGGGTGACAACCTCCTCACCTGGACCATCGACAACGGTTCCTGCGGCACCACTTCGGACCAAGTGAACATCCGCGTGTTTGATGCGGCCAACCCCGCATCCAATGCCGGCCCCGACCAGGAGCTGTGCAGCCCGACCGACTTTGCCACCATGGCGGGCAGCAGCCTGATCTACCCGGCCACCGGAACCTGGATCCTGGTGAGCGGTACCGGCACGATCACCGACCCCGCATCGCCCACCACGGCCATCACGGGCTTGGCCGTGGGCCCGAACGTCTTCCGTTGGACCGTAAGCAACGGGGCTTGCGGGGCACCTACCACGGATGAGGTGACCATTACCTTGTTCGACAGCTCGGTGAGCGGTTCCAACGCTGGACCGGACCAAAGCCTGTGCACCCCGCAGACCACGGCCACCATGCAGGCCAGCGCGGCACCCAGCCCGGCGCAAGGTCTTTGGCAGCTTGTTTCAGGCGGAGGCACCATCACCGACATCCACAACCCGGCCACTACCATCACGGGCCTACCCGTAGGCCAGAACACCTTCCGCTGGACGGTGACCAATGGTGCATGCCCGGTGAATCCGCCGAGCGATGAGGTGTCCATTTTCGTGTATGATGCGAACAACCCCGTGGCCGATGCGGGCCCGGACCAGTCGCTCTGCACGCCTAACACCTCCACGGTATTTGCCGGAAGCGGCGTCACCTTCCCGGCCCAGGGTACCTGGACCCTGGTGAGCGGCACCGGCATTATTGCGGACGTCCATGACCCCTTGTCGGCCGTGAGCGGCCTCTCCGTCGGCGAGAACATCTTCGAGTGGACCGTGCTGAACGGCCCCTGTGCCGATCCCGAGACCAAGGACCGTGTCAGCATCTTCGTGTACGACGAGAACAACGCGGCCGCCGATGCGGGCCCGGACCAAAGCCTGTGCACGCCCATCAACAGCACCACGATGGCGGGCAATGCCCCCATCTTCCCGGCCACCGGTACCTGGACCTTGGTGCAAGGGCAGGGGGTGATCACCAACGCCAACAACCCCAACACCACGGTGACCGGCCTTGGCGTGGGTGAGAACATCTTCGCTTGGACGGTGGATAATGGTCCCTGCGCCAATGGCATTACCGTGGACCAAGTGACCATCGTCCTGTTCGACTCCAACACGCCGAATGCCGATGCCGGCCCGGACCAGAACCTCTGCTTGCCGACGACCTCCACCACGTTGTCCGCCAGCGCGGTGATCTTCCCGGCCACGGGCACGTGGACCGTCATCAACGGAACCGGCGTGTTTGCCGATCCCAACGCCCCGAACACGGCTGTCAGCGGCTTGTCGGTGGGGGCGAACACCTTCCGCTGGACGGTTAGCAACGGCCTCTGCAGCAGCAGCAGCAGCGAGGTCACCATCTACCTGTACCGTGATGACAACCCGGATGCTGATGCGGGCCCGGACCAGCAGATCTGCACGCCGGGCAGCGCGGTCACCATGGCGGGCAGCGCGGTGACCTATCCGGCCATCGGTACGTGGACCTCGCCCACGGGCAGCGGGGTGATCACCAATCCCAACGACCCCAATACCACTGTGATCGACCTGCCGGTCGGCACGCACGTGTTCGAATGGACGGTGGACAACGGCCCCTGCGTCAACGGCATCACCACGTCAACCATGACGGTGGAGGTGTTCGACGCCAGCAACCCCGTGGCCGATGCGGGCCCGGACCAGGACCTCTGCACCCCGGGCACCAGCGCCCAATTGGCCGGCAGCATGGTGATAGCACCCGCCGTGGGGACCTGGACCGTGCAACAGGGCACGGGCACCTTCGCGGATGAGCATGATCCCAACACCACCATCACCGGGCTGTCCGTGGGCACCACCATCCTGCGGTGGACGGTGTCCAACGGGCCTTGCGAGAGCGGCCTCAGCTTCGATGAGGTCACCATTACGCTGTACGATGTGAACAACGCGGTGGCTGATGCGGGCCCCGACCAGGATATCTGCACGCCGACAAGCACCGTCGCCATGGCAGGCAGCGCGCTCACCTTCCCGGCTACCGGCCATTGGGTGCTGGTGAGCGGCAGCGGTACCATCGTGGACCCGACTTCGCCTACCACGCAGGTGACGGACCTGGCGGTAGGGGTGAACATCTTTGAATGGACGGTGGAGAACGGCCCTTGCGCCGCGCCGACCAGCGACCAAGTGAGCATCATTGTGTTTGACGGGGACAACCCGCTCTCCGATGCGGGACCGGACCAGCAGATCTGCACGCCGGTGACCAGCACCACGTTGGCGGGCAGCCCGATCACCTTCCCGGCCGTGGGGGTTTGGGTGGCCGTAGGCACCTCGGCCGTCATTGCGGACCCGTCCGACCCGAATACCGAGGTCTCGAACTTGGAGATCGGCACCAACGTGTTTGAATGGCGGGTACAGAACGGTGCGTGCGGCAACAGCGTCAGCCAAGTGACGATCACCCTGTTCGACATGAACGCCCCGCCGGCCGCAGCGGGCCCCGATCAGAGCTTCTGCACGCCCGATGATGCGGCGGCGATGGCGGCCAACATCCCCACGGCGCCCGCGGTGGGCAGCTGGTCCGTGAGCCAAGGCACCGGTGTCTTTGCCAATGCCAGCGACCCCTTCACCACGGTGACCGGGCTAACGGTAGGGGAGAACATCCTGACCTGGTCGTTCGATAACGGTGTGTGCGGGTTCACCAGCGACAACGTCAGCATCTTCATCTATGATGCCGCCAACCTGCCCGCCTATGCCGGCTTGGACCAAGCCTACTGCACACCCCAGGACAGCACCTTCCTGGAAGCCAATACGCCAATCTTCCCCGCCACCGGTACTTGGACCGTGGTCGACGGTGCGGGCCTGTTCGAGAATATCCACGACCCCAACTCCAAGGTGGTGGGCCTGGCCATCGGCGCGAACACCTTCCGCTGGACCACCAACAACGGGCCTTGTGAGGGAGCCATCTCCTTCGATGAAGTCACGGTCACCATCTTCAGCGACAGCACCAATGCGGCCTTTGCCGGTGGTGATTTCGAGCTATGCCTGCCGTTTACCTCGGCACAGCTCGCGGCCGATGTGCCGTTACCGCCAGCCACGGGCATGTGGAGCGTGCTGAGCGGCCCGGGCACCATTGTGGACCCCACGGACCCCCATACCACGATCAATGACTTGGAGCTGGGGATCACCACGCTGCTCTGGACCTTGGACAACGGTCCGTGCCCGAACAACGGCATCATGAGCGATACGCTCAGGATCACGGTGTATGATCCCTTCGGCCCCGTGGCCGACGCTGGCGACGACCAGCAACTGTGCACGCCGGCGAATAGCACGGTGATGGCTGCGGGCCAGCCCCTCTTCCCGGCCCAAGGGACCTGGGAACTGGTCAGCGGGTCAGGCACGATCGCCGATGTAAACGATCCCAACACCGCCATCACGGACCTCGATATCGGCATCAACGTCTTCCGCTGGACGGTGTACAATGGCGATTGCGGGTTTGGGCCCCCCACGGTGGACGAAATGTCGATCTACGTGTACGATGCCTCCGCGCCGGATGCAGACGCGGGCGTTGGTCAGGATATCTGCGGCGTGAACGAGGTTGTCACCTTGGGCGCCAACCAAGCGACCCACCCGGGCATCGGCACATGGACCTCCGCCAATGGTAGCGCCGTGTTTGCCGACGAGCATGACCCCAACACCACAGTGACGGGCCTATCGCTGGGCGACAATGTCCTGACCTGGACCATCGACAATGGCCCTTGCGGAACCAGTTCGTCCACCGTGCTGGTCCGGATGTTCGATGCCGACCTGACGGCCACCGATGCGGGCGCGGATATGGAGCTGTGCAGCCCCAATACATCGACCACGCTGAATGCGGCCATGGCCAACTACCCGGCCACCGGTCAGTGGACCGTGGTGTCCGGCAGCGGCAACTTCGCGGATGCCACGGATCCCGGCACGCAGGTCACGGACCTGTCCATCGGTGCCAACGTGTTCGAATGGACCGTGGACAATGGGCCTTGCGGCACGGTTTCCGCACAGGTGACCGTCACCGTGTTCAACGGTGAGATCACGAGCACCAATGCCGGCCCGGACCAGCAGCACTGCTGGCCCATCAACAGTGTGACCCTGGCCGCTACGGCGGCGTCGGCACCGGCCACGGGCGCCTGGACCATCGTGTCCGGCAGCGGCATCCTCACGGATCCGGCAAACCCCAACACCACGTTGACCGGCATGACGCCCGGCCAGACCACCTTGGCCTGGACCGTCAGCAACGGGCCTTGCGGTACCGGCAGTATCAGGGATGAGGTCGTGATCACCATCTACGACAATGCCCAGGCCAATGCCCATGCCGGCCCCGACCAGCAGTTCTGCGAGCCGGGAAGCATCAACGTGGACATGTTCGCCAACGCGGCCGTGTACCCGGCCACGGGCAGCTGGTCCATCATCGGATCCGGCACCATCACCGATCCGGCCAGTCCGGCCACAACGGTTACTGGCGTGGGCCTCGGCCATACCACCCTCATCTGGACGATCGACAACGGCACCTGCGGCACCTCCTCGGATGAGATGACGGTGTCCGTGTACGACATCAACGCCGGCCTGGCCGATGCGGGCCCCGACCAGGCGCTGTGCCACGACACCACATACACGCACATGGCGGCGGTGGCGGCCAACAGCACCGCCAGCGGCCATTGGGAGCTGATCCAAGGGCATGGCGACATCAAGTACCCCGGTGAGGCTGACAGCGAGGTCACCGGCCTGCAGTTGGGCAACAACGTCTTCCAGTGGATCGTGGACAACGGTGCTTGCGGCACTTCGTCCGATACTATGCTCGTGGTGCTGCGCGACTGCAGCATCCTAGTGGTTCCCGATGCCTTCTCGCCCAATGGCGACGGGGTGAACGACGTGTATGTCATCCAGGGGCTGGAATACTATCCGAACAACAAGTTCCAGGTGTTCAACCGCTGGGGCTCCAAGGTGTACGAGCGCAGCCCTTACCTCAATAAGTGGGATGGAACCAGCGAAGGCAAGGCCAACTGGGGCGCCAAACTCCCGGAAAGCACCTACTACTTCATCCTCGATCCGGGCAATGACAAGGAGGTCATCACGGGTTACATCTACCTGCGCCGCTGATCATGAAAGCAAGCAACAAAACAACCACGCCGATGGCCACTGAAGCCTCCCGCTGGAAAGCCGCACTGTTCGCGGTACTGATCGCCGGGCCCGCCCTGATGCCCAAGCAGGCACAAGCCCAACAGGATCCGCAGTACACGCAGTACATGTTCAACCTGCTGGCCCTGAACCCCGCGTATGCGGGCAGCGCCGACCGCGTGAGCCTCAAGGCCCTGAGCCGCCATCAATGGGTGGGTTTCGAAGGCGCCCCGAGCACGCAGACGCTCACGGCGCACAGCCCCTTCCTGGTGCAAAGCCTCGGGCTGGGCGGCACCATCATGCGCGATCAGCACGGGCCCGTCACCCAGTATGGGCTGATGCTCGATGTGGCCTACCGCATGTTCCTGGGAAACAACCAGAAGCTGGCCTTCGGCATCAAGGGCGGGATGAACCTGTTCCAGGGCGATTTCCTGTCATTGCATCCGTTGGACGCCAACGACCAGGTCTTCCAGCAGAATGTGAGCACCAAGACCGACCCGCAGTTCGGTTTCGGTGTCATGTGGTACAGTGATCGTTTCTACCTCGGATTAAGCTCGCCGAAGGTGCTGCGCACCGATTTCTTCCAAACGGATTCGCTCGTCTACATCAGCGATCACGGGCAACGCCCGCACTATTTCCTCAGCGGCGGGTATGTCTTCGATCTCAGCCCCTACACCAAGTTCAAGCCCACCTTCATGGTGAAGGCCGTGGATGGCGCACCCATGAGCTTCGATCTCGGGGCCAACTTCCTGCTGTATGAAAAGCTTTGGCTGGGCGCCATGTACCGCTATACCGATGCGGTGGGGGCCTTGGTGCAATACAACCTCACCGACGGGCTCTCGGTGGGCTATGCCTACGACTATCCGCTGTCGCCCCTGCGGAACTACAGCGGCGGCTCGCATGAGTTCATGCTCGGTTTTGATTTCGGCAACGCCCCCAAGGGGATCCGTTCACCCCGCTATTTCTGATGCAGATGCGCCAAACCATATTCCCGCGCCTCAGGCCCGCCGTGGCGGTCGCCTTGGTGCTGCTGGCCTCCACCGTCGTGCAGGCACAAAAGCTCAAGCACCGCATGGCGGACCAGTATTCCGCCGTGTTTGATTACACCAACATGGCCAAGGTGTACGAGGATATCGTGGCGGGCAGGAACGCCACCCCGGCCGATTACCGCCAACTGGCCTTCGCATACAAGAAGCTGGGCAAGCATGCCAAGGTTGCCGATACCTACAAGCGCCTGATGGAACTGGGCGAGCCGGCACCTACGGACCTGTTGGGCTACGCGGACGCGCTGAGGGCGCAAGGCAAGTACGAGGAGGCGCTCTCTTGGTACCGCACCTACAGCGAAAGGGAGCCGGATGATGAATGGGTGAAGGCCTACCTGAAGACCGGTGATTACTTCGAACGGTTGCAGCGCGACAGCACCAAGGACGTGGTGCGCAGGCTCCCCATCAACTCCGTGGAGGCCGACATGGCACCGGCGGTGATGGAGGACCTCCTGCTGTTCAGCAGCGCAAGAGGCGAAGGTGCCGGGGGGAAGACGGCCTACAACTGGGACAAGGAACCCTTCCTGAACCTGTACAGCGCACTGCTCAAGGGTGAAAATGCGACGGACCCCATGGTGATGCGCAAGGACGTCAACAGCCGTTACCACGATGGCACGGCAACCTACGACCCCGTGCGCAAGCGGCTGTATTTCACCCGTAACAACTTCTACTACGGGAAACTCAGCAAGGCCTCCAACGGGGAGGTCAAATTGGGCATCTACTATTCAGCCATCACCAAGGGGGAATTCGGGCAGCCCGAGTGGGGGGCGCTGGTACCATTTACCTACAACGACCCGGAGTACAACTTGGGGCACCCTTCCGTTTCCCCGGACGGGAAGCGCCTGTATTTCGTGAGCGACAGGCCCGGGGGAAGAGGTGGGACGGACATCTGGTATTGCGACGCATCAGGCGATGATTGGGGAGAACCGGTGAACATGGGCAGCAAGGTCAATACGCCCGGCAGCGAGATGTATCCCTTTGTTGCCACGGACAGCACTTTGTACTTCAGCAGCACGGGTCACCCCGGCCTGGGCGGGTACGACCTCTTCTCCGTGCGGCTTACGCCGAGTGGCCCCGGGCGCGTGTTCAACCTGGGCTATCCCATGAATACCGCGCATAACGACATCAGCTTGATCCTGCTGGCCGACGACAGCACCGGCTTCTTTGCCAGCGACAGGCCCGGAGGGCAGGGCAGCTTGGACATCTATGGCTGTACGGTGCATCCACCGCGCATCCGCATCATGGGCACCGTGGTGGACAAGCTCGCACAATCACCCGTCGACGGTGCCCAGATCGAGGTGAAGGATGCCAATGGCCGTTTCATCGATGGGGCACGCATGCAGCTGTTGGACGGGGGGCGCTTCATGATCGAACTGCCGTACAGCGACAAATACGCCCTTACCGCAAGCCGCAATGGATACAGGCAGGGCGGCCGGGTAGTGGACAGCGAGCTGGACGACCTGGACCACGTGGTGCTGCAGCTGGAGAAGTATGACTACGGCTCCGAGGGCATCGTGCGCCACGGAGAAACCAAGGAGCCGCTGGAGGGGGCGGCGGTGCGGCTGGTAAAGGCGGATGGTACCATGGTGGAAGAGGTCGTCACCGGCCCCGATGGCCATTATCAATTTGCCCTGCAGGCTGAAGGTGATTACAGGGTGTCCGTGGAGCGGGAAGGCTTCTTCAAGCAAAGCGCACGCATCAGCACCAAGGGCAAGACCAACACGGTCATCCACACCGACTTCAACCTGTTCCCGTTGCAGGTGGACCAAGTGGTGCGCCTGGACAACATCTACTACGACCTGGCCAAGTGGAACATCCGCCCGGATGCGGCTGCGGAATTGGACAAGCTGGTGCAGACCTTGAACGACAACCCCACGGTGAAGATCGAGCTGAGCTCCCACACGGATTGCCGCGGCAATGCGGCCTACAACCAGTCGCTTTCCGAGAAACGGGCCAAGAGCGCTGTGGAATACTTGATCAAACAGGGCATTGCCAAGGACAGGTTGACCTACAAGGGCTATGGGCTTACCAAGCCGGTGGAGGTATGCGAATGTGCCAAGTGCACCGAGGAACAGCACCAGGCGAACCGCCGGACCGAATTCAAGGTGCTGTCCAAATAGGCGTTGGGTTAGGGTAGAGGGAGGTGCGCCCCGGCCATCATGGCCGGGGTGCACCGCTTTGGGCCCGTTGGTATACAAGGATGGCCGGACTGTTTCCGCACGGGACCGAACTCTTGTTTAGATTTGTTCCAAATAAGAGAAATGCCAGATACGGAAATCCTCGAGCCTGTGACCTCGGCCAAGCCCAAGGCACCTGCCCCGCACCACTCCACCGCCAACGAGAAACTGAATACCGAGCAAGGCCATTGGCTGTTGGCCAAGATGGGCAAGAAGGTCCTGCGCCCCGGCGGCAAGGAGCTGACCTTGCAACTGATGGAAAAACTTGCCATTGGCGGCAAGGACGACGTGGTGGAGTTCGCTCCCGGCCTGGGCTACACCGCCGGCATCACCTTGGCCAAGAACCCGCGGAGCTACACCGGCGTGGAGCTGAACGAGGAGGCGGCGGGCATCCTGCGGAAGCAGATCCATGGGCCGGAACGCCGGATCGTGATCGGCAATGCCTGCTGCGCACCGGTGGAGGCCGCCGCCGCGGATAAGCTATACGCCGAGGCCATGCTCACCATGCAGGCCGACCACCGCAAGGCGGAGATCATCGGCGAGGCCTACCGTATCCTGCGGCCCGGAGGGCTGTACGGCATCCACGAGATCGCCCTGGTGCCCGATGACATGCCCGAGGAGGGCAAGAGGAAGATCCAACGGGAGCTCGCTGAAACGATCAAGGTGAATGCCCGCCCGCTGACACGCAGCGAATGGACCCATTTGCTCGAAGGGGCCGGCTTCGAGGTTGAAAACGTGATGACCAACCCCATGCATCTGTTGGAGACCAAGCGACTGATCGACGATGAGGGCTTCTTCCGCTTCTTGAAGATCACCTGGAACATCCTCACGCACGGCAAGGCCCGGAAGCGCATCCTGGAAATGCGCAAGGTGTTCCGCCGTTACGACAAGTCAATGGAGGCCATTGCCATCGTGGCAAGGAAAAAATAGGCGGGGCCATTGTGCCGTCCCTGGCCCATGATGGTGCAAGCGGCCCGCCGATAAAGGCGGGCCGCTTGTGGTTTTCCGGGAATACCCATCCGCGTGGGCATGGGGTAAAATGAAAGGGCCGCCCGTTACGGGCGGCCCTTTGCATGGGGTCAAGGCCTGCGCTTAGTGCATCACTTGCAGGGCAAAGGTTTTTGCCCCTTCCGCGTTGCGGAGGGTCAAGTGGTACAGGCCGGCGGGCACGTCGGTCATGCTCAGCCGGGTGGTGGCGGAGCTGATCTGTCCGTTCTGCACGGTACGGCCCTGCATGTCCGTCAGCGTGTAGGTGAGGTTGCCGGTAGCAGGCTCGTCGATGCGGATGGTCAGCAGGTCATGGGTGGGGTTGGGACCGACAGAGACAGTAGCCAACTCAGCAATATCAGCAATGCCTGTGATAATATCAATGTCCGAGGCCATACGGGGCAGGATGTTGTACTCGGGGTTGTTTTGGAAGTTCGTGAAGGCAACCACTCCAGTTACGTTGAACACTTGCCCAAGTTCGGGTTCAGGTGTTGTGGTGTACATCAATTTGCCCACTACGGCATCACCGCTGCCGTCGTTCACATTCCATTTGCCGTAGGAGGCACCGCTTGGAACCAACGTGCAAGTTGCTTGCTGTACTTCGATCAATACGCTTTCCAGCGCCTCGCTGGCCACGTCCCCGGTCTCCACCACCCAGGGCGCTGGTTGGGGCTGCCCGGTGGCGGTAATGATGAAGCTCTCGACATCCTTCAGCTCGGTGAGGTTGTAATACTCATCCACCGTGGCCCTTACCGTTACAGCATCGCCGATGTTGGCTACGTTGTTGTTGTTGTAATAGTCGTAGATCACAATTCCGTTCCAAGGGCCGCTACCATCTTGGATGTAGGTGTAGCGGTATTGTGGTGCAGGAGGGTTGTTGTTGTCGTAGGTGATATAGGTGCCGGTAACGATGCCGGAGGTGGTGACCAGTTGGCCGTTGTACGGTGAATTGCCGCTGGGGTCGGAAGTGAACTGAATGTCGTGGATGGAAACGTCCGGGACGGAGCTGCCCGTGGTAATGGTCACATCATCCACCACCAGATGTTCCGGTGCTACTGTATTACGGACCGAAAGGATGAATTCGGCAATGGCTGTTGAATTGGTGGCCGTGACCGTTTGTGAGACTTGGGTCCAAGTGGCGGTTGCGCTGGTATACGCGCTATAAGAGGCATAGCCGGAACCGGTGGTCCGGTCGTCGAAGAGGCCCACGCGGATCTCGCCAGATCCGCGCACCCAGAAACTTACGGTATAATCGGTGTTGGCCACCACGGTGAGCGCTTGGGTGGTGAAGCGCTTGTGGTCGGACGCTGTGTATTCCAAGCGCACAGCTGCGGTTCCGCCATGTACGTTGTTCGTTACCTCGGACACATTGGCGGCGGGAATGCTTGTTTTTGCGCCCAGCCATCCATCGGGGGCCGTGCCGGTCCAATCTTCGAAGCCGCTTTGGAAAATTTGCGCACTGGCCATACCGGCGAACGCAAGGGAGGTTAGGAGTACTGCTGTTCTCATCGGGTCTGAAGGTTTGAGTGTCAAAGGTCGTTGATCTAGTTTACTTGCACGTTATCGATCCGGTAGGGTGTGTTGTTGGGCGGGGCCGGTCCGCCTACGTATTTGAAGCCGATCACGAAAGTGGCCCCAGGGGTCAGGTAGCCCGAAAGGTCGAGGGTTCCGGAGGGTACCCATTCACCTACGGGGGTGGTGCTTCCGGCCAAGGGCGCCGTTACGGACTGCCACGGTGCGGCCAATACGCTGGCTGCATCGGTGAGGTTGATGTTGGTGCTGATGTGGACGGAAAGGCCATTATGCAACCATGTGCTTCCAATGGCGGAAGAGAAACTTAGGGCCATTCCCGGGCTGTAGGTCAAGGGTGGGGTCACCAACCAGTACTCCACCGGTCCTGTTTCCGCTGAAGACACGGTGGCTTCGGCATATTGGCCAGCGCCACTTACGCCCCCGCGCCAACGGCGGATTCCATCGCCATGTGTAAATACGTTCAACCAGCAGTCCAGGTCGATGGGCACAGCGTTCTGTACGCTGCCGAATTGCTCATCAAGGCTGGCGATGGGGTCGCAGGAAGACATGCCACAACGCGGACCGTTCAACTGCACCTCGTTGATGTCGCGGATGTACAGCTGGGCGGCA
Source organism: Flavobacteriales bacterium (assembly GCA_035325445.1). Classification (GTDB taxonomy): domain Bacteria; phylum Bacteroidota; class Bacteroidia; order Flavobacteriales_F; family PHOS-HE28; genus PHOS-HE28. The sequence continues at coordinate 70,966 of DAOKZW010000013.1, read as the reverse complement.
CTGCCGAACCAACTGGCGATACCGGTGAAGGAGCCCTTGCCGGATGGTACTTTCTGGCCAGCGAAGTTGGCGTAGCCGCTGGTGCGCACCACGGCCGTGTTGCCCGCGCAATTCTCCAAGGTGCGGTTCAGCGTTTGCTGGGTAACCGCATTGGCGTACGCCTGGTTGGTATCGGCTGCCACGAATTGCACTTCGTTCAGCTTGATGACCATGCTTTGGTAGGGGCCGCCAAGGCCGAAGTTGGCGCTGGTGAGTTCCGTGATCAAGGTGGGGCGGGGCGTCACCTGGACGCCTGTGGCCTGCTTCACCACGTTGTTGTCCACGTTGATGCTGTCCAACTGCATCAGGCCGTTATAGGGGCTGAGCACCGTTCCCGGCAGATGGATGCGGATGGAGTCGCCTTGGTAGAGCCCCCCGGAGTTCAGCAGCCGGATGGCCATGGCGCCCGTATGGTCCTGTATGTACAGGTTCTTGTACAGGTTTCCGTTCTGTTCGTCGGCAGTCACCACGGCATACACGGTGGTGATGGCCCCGGCCGTGTCGGCAAAGTGCACGGGAGCTCCTTGGTACATGGCCTTCAGCTGGGCTATGGTCACCACGCTGCCGCTGGGTATGGTGCGCACCGGCGGCGTATCGAATTCCTTCTTGCAGCCGATGGTGGCGGCCATCAACAGGGGCAGGGCCAACAGGGCCAAGCGATGGAGGGAGGATGAACGTTGCATGTTCGTGTATGGTCAGAAACTGAGGGTGAGCATGGCGAAATAGGTGCGGCCGTACATGTAGCCAAGCTTGGGCGGGAACTTGTCGATCTCCATGGGCACATAGCGGAGCTGCTCATAGCCGCCGGTGATCAGGTCGGTGTTGTCGAGCACATTGCTCACCGATAGGCTGAATGCGAGGCGGTATTTGTGCATCAGTCGCCAGCTCTTGGTGAAGAACAGGTTCAGCACCATGCCGTCATCCAGCTTGGTCTGGTCGAGCAATTGATCCCACTGGGGGTCATCGCTGACGAGGTTGCCCAGGGCCTCGGCGGTGCGCCGGTCGGGGTTGGGTTCCAGGTAGATGTTGCCGAAGTAGTTCACATCGGCGCCCACGGACCAGTACTTGGGGGCGTTGTACCGCAATCCGAGGGAGGCTGCCCGTTGCGGCATGCCGCCCATCCGGTAATTCTTCCAGTACACGGTGCGGCCCACGGCCAAGGCGGTGTCGCTGTTGTCGCGGGTGATGGTGGCCTGCGGGCGTGAGCTGTACAGGTATTGGCCGTCCGCATACACCGCGGTCAGTTGCCAAGTGGGGGAAAGCTTGAATTCAGCGCCCAGTTCCAGGCCGGCATATTCGCGGTCCACCCCGGTCATGGAGTAGTTCACGAAGGTGCGGTACACATCGTGGTAGAAGCTACGCGACCAGATGCCGTCCTTCGTGTTGATGTAGTACAGGCTGGCGCGACCCTTCACCTTGGCCATCCGCACCTCATAGCTCAAGTCGCCGCTCAAGGCTTTCTCTGCGGCCAGGCCGTCCACCATCGCATCGCGGGTGCGGGGGCTCAGGAAGGCCGTGCGGGGCGTGGGTGCGTTGGACATGTATGCCGCGTTGGCCGTTATGTACCGGCGCCCGCTGATCTTATACACCGCCCCGGCCTTGATCCCTCCTGTCAGGAAGGATTCCTTGCGGCTTTCGCCCAAGGAGTTGTCGGGGAACAAGGCTTTTCGGAAGTGGCCGTCGCGCCAAAAGCTGGTGCTCGATAAGGTGAGGCCAGCGTAGCCTTCCACCCGGTGCCACTTCTTTTCCACCTGTCCGAAAAGGTTGGCCACCCGGGTCTTGATGTCGTAGTCATACCCGAATTCATCTCCTTGGCGCACCACGTGGTTGGGCCGGGCCAGGTCGTTCTGCGCCGCATTGGGGTCGTCGCTGTCACGGGCGGCAAACTGGTCGAGGTCCACCCAAAAATCCCCTCCCAACAGATCGTCGATCACCTTGAAGTAATGGGTTTTCTCACTTTGGAAGCTGCCGCCGGCGGTCACCTTCATCTGCTTGCCCAGGTCTCGGGCCCATACGCTGTTCACGGCCAGGCGGGTGGGGTCTGCACGGCGGTCCTCCACGATGTATTTGCTGCGCATGCCGGTGATGTTGTTGCCGGCGATGCCCTCGGCATCCTGCACCGTGTACAGGTTTTTGCCATTGGCGAAATACAGCTGTTCCCAGTTGATCTGGCTGGTGTTTTCATCATTTGTCCAGGCATTGGCCAATGCCGATGCGATCCACGGCTGGGTGTCCTCGAAATAGCTGGGCAGGTATCGGTAATAGTCGGGGCGTGGGTCCGGTGCGTCGTACCAGTTCAGTGCTGTATAGCCGTCGCGGCCCGTGGTGAACATCACGCCGCTGTTCCATTGGGTGCGCTCATCGGGCTTGTAGTAGTGGGAGAGGATAAGGACCGGCTTGTGGCTGTTGCTCACGTTGGCGTTGCGCTTCTTGCCGTCCTGCCAGCCCCAGTTCGGGTTGTAGTAGTGGTTGCCGGTCAAGGTCTGGGCTTCCTGCACCGCCAATCCCTGCCTTCCCGACACGGTGGGTGAGCCGAACCCGGTGAATCCGATGCTGTGCTTGGCGTTCAGCTTTTTTTCCGCAGAAAGGAAGTAAGCGCCCCCGCTATAAAAGGTGCCGGGCACGTAGCCTTCATTGGACCACCGCATGGAGCCGCTGAGGCTGAAGGCCCAGCCATTTTCCATCATCCCGGTATTGTAGGTGGCCATGGCGCGGTTCCGGTAGGTGCGGTTCGCCATGGCGTACGAGATGCGCGTACCCTTACGCAGCTGGGAGGCGCGCATGTCGATGTTGGACCAACCGCCGATGCTCCCGAAGCCGTATGGTGATGCATTCACCCCGGTCCGGTTTTCGCCCCACCGGGTCACATCATTCAGGCCGCCCCACAGCGACCATACAGCGAAACCGCTTTCCAGGTCGTTCATGCGCATGCCGTTGAGGCTTACCGGGGTGTATTCCCCGCCCAATCCCCTCACGCGGTAGCGGGCCGCCCCGAAGTTGTATCCGGCCGTGGCATTGAACACGTCGCGCGAAGAGCGCAGGATGCTGGATACATCTTGCCCGGCGATCTCGGCGTCCAGATCGCTGGCGCCTACCGTGAATGACCCTGCACGGATATCCTGGTCCACCGTGGAGGTGTCGGGCATCACGATCAGGAGGGAGCTGTCCTGCCGGGTGGTGCCTGTCGTGTCGGTTTGTGCCCGCAGCGGGGCGACAAGCACCGAAAGGACCCCGAGGAAGAACGTTCCGCGCAGCAGGGCCGTCGCGTTCCCGGAATGGGGTGGATCTTTCCGCATCAGCAGGTCGGGTTGATGGTATGGAAGGTAATAAGGGGGCCAAAAGTAGTGTTCTGGACGGAGTCGTTCCGTGGAGGCAACGACGGGGTTGGGCTGGCCGTCAAGACAATTATGTGGCACCCGAGGTGGCTGTTGAGCTACTTTTGAAGGTCAATCACTTGCCCGACGTGACCCCTGTCCGCCCTCTTCGCAGTTTTTCGCCCCTTTGGCTTTGGCGATTGCTCTTGGCGAGCATGGCCACGGTATGGGGCATGAATGCGCATGCCGCGCACGTGTTGGGCGGGGATATCACGTACACCTGCCAGGGCGGGAATAACTTCTTGGTGACGTTGGACCTGTTTTACGATTGTTCCGGCGTGGCCGCCTTGCCCCAAACCCTGCATTTCACGAGCGCCTGTGGCAATCAGTCTGTTGTGGTGCAACCACCGCCGCCGGTGGAGGTGAGCCAGATTTGTACCAGCCAGTTGGCCAACAGCACCTGTAACGGGGGAGGGCTGCAGGGGGTGAACTTGTACAGCTTCCAAACGGTGGTGAACCTGCCGCCGTGCCCGGGCGGTTGGAACATCCATTGGGTATCCTGCTGCAGGGCCATCACGCGGAACCTGGTCGGGGCGTCGGGTACCTATATCGACGCCCAATTGCGCAATGACCTGAACCCGTGCCCGACCTCCCCGGAATTCAATGAGAACACGGTGCCTTATATATGTGTAGGCCAGCCGTTCAACTATAACTTCGGGGTTTCGGGCGGCAGCGGCAGTTACCTCTCATTCAACCTGATCGGTGCGCGTGGTTATGCCGACACCTCGCAGCCCATCAACTACCAAGGTGGCTTTAGTGGTGGCTTTCCCGTTCCGGGAAGCATCATGGACCCGGTCACCGGCCAGCTCTTGTTCACGCCGCCCCAAACCGGAAAGTATGTCTTCGTGGTGCAGGTGAACCAGTACGATGCGGCCGGCAACATCATCGGAACGGTCATGCGGGACATCATGTTCATTGCCATGCCGTGCACGGGATCGCCGCCAAGCGTGCAGGGGCCGGCCACGATCGTGGGGCCGGACGACGGCATCCTGTACTTGGGCAACAACACGATCGAAGTGTGCAACGGCGCCCCCTTTTGCTTCGCGCTATCCTTTTCCGATCCCGATGCGGCGGATGTGCTGGCGGTCACCTCCCAAGCGGCCAGCCTGATGCCCGGTTCAACCACGACCGTATCGGGGACCAACCCCATTACCGTGACGGTTTGTTGGACAGGCGATATCAATCATACCCCCGTCAACCTGCTGTTCCAGACCAACGATGGTGCGTGCCCCATTATGAACACGGTTTCCGTCGGGGTGAATATCTCGTCGGTCATACCGCTGACCAACCTGCCGGACCCGGGCACCAATGCCAACGTGCAAGTATGCCCCACAGCCGTGCCATTCAACTTGTTGGACCAATTGGGTGGCACCCCGAACGCGACCGGTTTTTGGACAGCCCCGAATGGGAGCGTGCACGGACCCCAATTCAACCCGGCGACTGATGTCGCCGGGGTTTATACCTACACCGTGGGCAATGCGTGCTCCAATGCCACCGCCACCGTCACGGTCAGTTTCACGGCGAGCAACCCCAATGCGGGCGTGAATGGCTCATTGAATGTGTGTGCGAATTCCGCACCCGTGGCCCTGATCACTGGCCTGGGCGGTACGCCGGACCTTACGGGCACTTGGACCCGACAGTCTGATGGCGCGGCGGTTGGCCCCAATTTCAATCCCGCGACACAAGCTCCGGGGGTGTTTGTGTACACCGTTCCCGGGGCAGGTGGATGTGCGTCGGCAAGTGCTACGGTCACCGTGAGCGTCATACAACCCTCCAATGCCGGTGCAAACGGGACTTTGGCGACCTGCTCGAACGGTGTGCCGGTCAGCCTGTTCGCCCAGTTGGGCGGTACGCCCGATGCGGGCGGCACCTGGACAGGCCCGAGCGCTGTGACGGGCGGCATGTACAACCCGGCCACGATGGCTCCGGGCGTGTACACCTACACGGTTGCGGGCACGGCCCCTTGCGCGAACGCCACGGCCACGGTGACGGTGACGGAGAGCACGCCGCCCGACGCGGGCGCGAACGGTACCTTGGATGTGTGCTCGAACGGAGCTCCGGTCAACCTATTCGCGCAGTTGGGCGGCACGCCCGATGCAGGCGGCACCTGGAGCGGCCCGAGCGCGGTGACCGGTGGCATGTACAACCCGGCCACGATGGCTCCGGGCGTGTACACCTACACGGTTGCGGGTACGGCCCCTTGCGCGAACGCCACGGCCACGGTGACGGTGGACCGGATCGCTGCGCCCGTTGCAGGCACGAACGGTATGCTGGATGTCTGCTCCAACGGAGCCCCGGAGAGCCTGTTCGCGCAGTTGGGCGGTAGCCCTGATGCGGGCGGCACTTGGACAGGTCCGAGCGCCGTCACGAACAGCCAGTATGATCCGGCTACGATGGACCCCGGCGTGTACACGTACACGGTCACTGGCCAAGCGCCCTGCGGCAACGCCACCGCCACGGTGACGGTGACGGAGAACAACCCGCCCAATGCGGGCTTGAACGGCACCTTGGATGTCTGCGCGAACGGCGGCGTTGAAGACCTGTTCGCTGCCTTGGGCGGCACGCCCGACGCGGGTGGCGCATGGACAGGCCCGAGCACCGTCACCAACGACCAGTACGATCCGGCAACGATGACCCCTGGCGTGTACACGTACACAGTTGCAGGTGCCGGTCCGTGCGGCAACGCCACCGCCACGGTGACGGTGGACCGGATCGCTGCGCCCGTTGCAGGCACGAACGGTACGCTGGATGTCTGCGCGAACGGAGCCCCGGAGAGCCTGTTCGCCCAGTTAGGCGGCAGCCCTGATGCGGGCGGCACCTGGACGGGCCCGAGCGCGGTGACGGGCGGTTTGTACGACCCCGCGACGATGGCCCCCGGCGTATACACCTACACGGTGGCAGGCACGGCCCCTTGCGCGAACGCCACGGCCACGGTGACGGTGACGGAGAGCACGCCGCCCGACGCGGGCGCGAACGGTACCTTGGATGTGTGCTCGAACGGAGCTCCGGTCAACCTATTCGCGCAGTTGGGCGGCACGCCCGATGCAGGCGGCACCTGGAGCGGCCCGAGCGCGGTGACCGGTGGCATGTACGACCCGGCCACGATGGCCCCCGGCGTGTACACCTACATGGTGGCAGGCACGGCTCCTTGCGCGAACGCCACGGCCACGGTGACGGTGACGGAGAGCACGCCGCCCGACGCGGGCACGAATGGCACCTTGGACGTGTGCTCGAACGGCACTCCGGAGAGCCTGTTCACCCAGTTAGGCGGCAGCCCTGATGCGGGCGGCGGCTGGACGGGCCCGAGCGCGGTGACGGGCGGTTTGTACGACCCCGCGACGATGGCCCCCGGCGTATACACCTACACGGTGGCAGGCACGGCTCCTTGCGCGAACGCCACGGCCACGGTGACGGTGACGGAGAGCACACCTCCCGACGCTGGCACGGACGGGACCTTGGACGTGTGCTCGAACGGCGCAGCCACGAGCTTGTTCGCCGCGCTGGGCGGCACGCCCAATGCGGGCGGGACGTGGACAGGCCCGAGTGCGGTCACGGGCGGGATGTACGATCCGGCAACGATGACCCCTGGCGTGTACACGTACACAGTTGCAGGTGCCGGTCCGTGCGGCAACGCCACCGCCACGGTGACGGTGGACCGGATCGCTGCGCCCGTTGCAGGCACGAACGGTACGCTGGATGTCTGCGCGAACGGAGCCCCGGAGAGCCTGTTCGCCCAGTTGGGCGGCATGCCCGATGCGGGCGGGACGTGGACAGGCCCGAGCGCGGTGACGGGCGGGATGTACGACCCGGTGACGATGAACCCTGGCGTTTACACCTACACGGTGACGGGCCAAGCACCCTGCGGCACGGCCAGCGCGACGGTGACCGTGACCGAGACGGGCAGCCCGAACGCGGGCACGGACGGCGCGGTCACGGTATGCTCTGACGGCGCGCCGGTCGACCTCTTCGCGCAGCTGGGTGGCAGCCCGGATGCAGGAGGCACTTGGAGCGGCGGCCTGGTGAACGGCCTGTTCGACCCCGCCATGCACGCTGCGGGCACCTACACGTACACGTTGGCTGCCACGCCGCCGTGCCAAGGCGACCAGTCGCAGGTTGTTGTGACGGTGGCGGCCGCGCCGGATGCGGGGTCTGATGCAAGCTTGACGGTCTGCGACCAAGGCGCGCCCACGAGCCTGTTCGCTCAGTTGGGCGGCATGCCCGATGCGGGCGGGACGTGGACAGGCCCGAGCGCGGTGA
>DAOKZW010000013.1:31600-63196 GCA_035325445.1 Flavobacteriales bacterium | reverse complement strand
ACGGCCTGTTCGACCCCGCCATGCACGCTGCGGGCACCTACACGTACACGTTGGCGGCCACGCCGCCATGCAGCGCCGCGCAATCGGAGGTCGTGGTCACGATCATCCAGGCACCCGAGGCGGGCCTTGACGGCAGCCTGACGGTGTGCGACCAAGGTGCTGCCACGAGCTTGTTCGCTGCGTTGGGCGGCACGCCTGATGCGGGCGGGGCATGGAGCGGCCCGAGCACGGGGACGGGCGGTATGTATGATCCGGCCACGATGGACCCGGGCGTTTACACCTACACGGTGACGGGCCAAGCACCCTGCGGCACGGTCAGCGCCACGGTGACGGTTACCGAGACGGGTAGCCCCAATGCGGGCACGGACGGTGCGGTCACGGTATGCTCGGACGGCGCGCCGATCGACCTGTTCGCGCAGCTGGGTGGAAGCCCTGATGCAGGAGGCACCTGGAGCGGCGGCCTGGTGAACGGGCTGTTCGACCCCGCCACGTACGTTGCGGGCACCTATACCTACACGGTTACGGCACAAGCTCCTTGCACGGATGCCACGGCCGTGGTGGTGGTCACCGTGGAAAGTTTGCCAAACCCGGGCATGAATGCGGACGTTACGGTTTGCACGGGCGATGCTCCGTTCGACCTGTTTGCCATGTTGAACGGCAATCCGGATATGGGTGGAGCGTGGCTTGGCCCGGCCGGGACACCATGGGTCGGCTTGTTCGATCCAGCTACATCGCCTTCCGGCACATACACGTACGTGATCAGCGGAACGGCTTGCGCGGATGTATCGGCCGCCATCGTGGTGGATGTGCTTCCCGGTCCCAATGCAGGCCAGAATAATGCGGTCGCCTTGTGCAGTTCCGGTCCTTCCGTGAACTTGCTTGGGCTCTTGTCCGGTACACCCGATCAGGGAGGTTCATGGACCGGTCCGGGATCGACCACCATTGGCGGAACGCTCGATCCTGCCACGGCGGCAAGTGGCGCTTACACCTATACCGTCACGGGAAATGCTGCCTGCCCCGATGCGACTGCCACCCTCACCGTCACGATCAACCAAGCGCCCGATGCCGGGACGAACGCCACGTTGAGCGTATGCAGCAGCGATGACCCGGTATCGCTGTTCACCTTGCTCGGCGGTACGCCTGGTCTTGGCGGGCAATGGACCATGATGCCCGGAAACGTACCCTTCAGCGGTGTCCTCGATCCGGCCACGGCTTCATCGGGCTCCTATGTCTACACCGTCCAAGGTCAAGTCCCATGTCCGTCGGCCAGTGCCCAGGTCAGCGTCACCATCACACAGGCGCCCAACGCCGGGAATGACACGGCCGTGGTGTTTTGCAGTTCCGATCCGGTGGTGAACATGTCCGCCATGCTTGGTGGTGCGTCGGACCCCGGCGGGACGTGGACCGATCAGGGTGGAAACGGCGTGAACGGCATCTTCGATCCCTCCAGCGGCCTGCCCGGCATGTACAGGTACATGGTGCCGGCGATCGGGCCATGCCCGCAGGACATGGCCGAGTTGCACATTGCCGTATCACAGGCGGCACAGGCCGGCATTGGCGGTGATACCACCGTGTGCGCCAATGGGGAGGCCTTCGCGTTGGCCACTTTGCTTCAAGGGCCTGTTGATCAGGGCGGCACCTGGGCCGGACCGGCGGTGGTGGCCCCCAATGGTTGGCTTGATCCCGGAATCGCCGTCAGCGGTGTGTATACCTACACGGTCACACCTGCGGAGCCATGCCCCGCAGCCGTGGCCACGGTCGGGGTGAACATCATTCCGCTGCCGGTGATCGATCCCGGCTTCGTGCTGGACGGTGGCTGCGCCCCTGTGAGCGCCACCTTCACCAGTGGCTATAACGGACCGGGAACCTGCCACTGGGATTTCGGCAATGGCATGGAAAGCACGGAATGCGGGCCTGTCACCGTCATCTACGACCAGCCGGGCGACTATGTCGTGCATTTCACCGCCGATCCCGGCAACGGCTGCCCCGCCACCATGCCGGTCGATCAATTGGTACAAGTGGTGGTGAAGCCGGTGGCGGCCATGGAAGTCGTGGGTACCACCATCAGCACCCATAGCCCCACGGCATCGTTCCAGAACCATAGCACGGGCGCAAGCAGCTATCTCTGGGATTTCGGCGGGCTCGGGACATCCACCTCATGGGCACCGCAGTTCACCTTCCCGTACGATGTGGAGGCCATTTATCCCGTTTGCCTCATCGCCTATGCTTCACCCACCTGCGCGGATACGGTATGCACCGACCTCTTGATCCCGGCGAGCGCAGCCGTGTTCGTGCCAAACGCATTCACCCCCGATGCGGACGGCGACAACGATGGCTTTGCGCCCGTGGTGAGCGGATTGGACCCGAACGATTACCACTTCTACATCTTCGACCGTTGGGGCCAGCTGGCCTTTGCCACCGAGGATATGAACGCCAAATGGGACGGCACGGTCAATGGCAGGGAAGCCCCGCAGGACGTGTATGTATGGAAGCTGGTCGGGCAGGACGCCATCGCCAAGACCCGCTTTGAGCGCATCGGGCATGTCACCCTGCTGCGGTAAGGTCCGCCCATCCGGTGCTTTTCCGCGACCTTTGTCGCCGAACCGAACGGTATGAGCAAGCGGCTGGTCATCATTCCCACCTACAACGAGAAGGAGAATATCCGGGACATCATCACGCATGTGATGGGCCTGGAGCCGCAATTCGAGGTGCTGGTGGTGGATGATGGATCGCCTGACGGCACGGCGGGGATCGTCCAGGACATGCAGCTGGAAAATCCCGGACGCATCCACCTGCTCGAACGGAAGGGCAAGCTCGGACTGGGTACCGCGTACCTTACCGGATTTGCTTGGGCCTTGGAGCGGGATTACGGGTTCATCTTCGAGATGGACGCCGATTTCAGCCACAACCCCAACGACCTGTTGCGCCTGTATGCCGCATGCAGCGGGGAGGGCGCCGATATGAGCGTGGGCTCGCGCTACGTGAAGGGCGGAGGGGTGAGCGATTGGGCCTGGGACCGCGTGCTGCTTAGCCGGTGCGCATCGCTGTACGTGCGTTTCGTCCTCGGGCTGGGCGTGAAGGACACCACGGCGGGCTTTGTGTGCTACCGGGCGGAGACCTTGCGCAGCATTGCCTTGGATGAGGTGCGTTTCAAGGGCTACGCCTTCCAGATCGAGATGAAGTACCGTGTGAAGGTGGCCGGCCTGAAGATCAAGGAAGTGCCCATCATCTTCCAAGACCGCAAAAAGGGCAAAAGCAAAATGAGCACCAACATCTTCCAAGAAGCGCTGTTGGGCGTGTTGTTGATGCGGAGTACCATTAAACCCAAGGTACGGTCATGAACAGTTGGTTGATCCGCGGTGCACGCGTGGTGAATGAAGGAAAGGTGACGGAAGCGGACGTGCTGGTCAGGGATGGCCGCATCGAACGCGTGGCACCCGAAGGCATCGGCCAAGTGCAAGGCGTTCGCGAAGTTGATGCCAAGGGCCGCCACCTGCTGCCCGGTGCCATCGACGATCAGGTGCATTTCCGCGAGCCGGGCCTCACGCACAAGGATGACATCGCGCACGGGTCCGCGGCGGCCGCGGCGGGAGGCATCACCTCATTCATGGAGATGCCCAATACCGTTCCCCAGACCCTGACACAGGAGCTGCTGGAGCAGAAATACGCCCTGGGCGCGGCTTCCAGCCGGGTGAACTATTCCTTCTACATGGGCGCCAGCAACACCAACCTGGAGGAGGTGTTGCGCACCGACCCACGCACGGTTTGCGGGCTGAAGGCCTTTCTGGGGAGCAGCACGGGGGACATGCTCGTGGACAACCCCGAGACGCTGGTCCACCTCTTCAGGGAAGCGCACATGATCTTGGCCGTGCATGCCGAGGATGAACCCACCATCCGGCGAAACATGGCGGAAGCCGTGGCCAAGTACGGTGACGACATCCCCATCGGGGAGCATCCGCTGATTCGCAGCGCCGAGGCCTGCTGGCTTTCAAGCAGCAATGCCGTAAAACTTGCGCGGGAGCATGGCACGCGGCTGCACGTGCTGCACATCAGCACGGCACGGGAACTGGAATTGTTCGCACCGGGCCCGCTGGACGGCAAGCGCATCACGGCGGAAGCATGCGTGCATCATCTGTGGTTCACCGATGCCGACTACACCACCAAGGGCAAACTGATCAAGTGGAATCCGGCGGTGAAGACCCGGGCCGACCGCGACACCATCCGCCAAGCGGTGAAGGATGGGCGCATTGACGTGGTGGCCACCGACCATGCGCCGCACACGATGGAGGAAAAGTCCAAGCCGTACGCCCAATGCCCGAGCGGCGGGCCGCTGGAACAGCATGCCCTGCCCGCCATGCTGGAGATGATGCACGACGGCATCTTCACCTTGGAGGAGGTCGTGGACAAGATGAGCCATGCCCCGGCGCGCCTGTTCCAGGTGAAGGACCGCGGTTTCATCAGCGAGGGCTTCTACGCCGATCTGGCGCTGGTGGACCTGAATGACCCTTGGACCGTGGAGAAGGGGAACCTGCTGTACAAATGCGGCTGGTCGCCCTTCGAGGAGCAGCGCTTCCGCTCACGGGTGCTGCGCACTTGGGTGAATGGCCAATTGGTGTATGCCGATGGGAAGGTGGACCATGCGGTGCGCGGAATGCGCCTGACCTTCGATCGATGAGACGCACGGCCGGGTTCCTGTTATTGATGCCTATGCTGCTTGCCGCATGCGGCGGTAGCGAAGGGCCGGATGCGCCGCTGGACCGCGCCAAGTTCGAGCGGGTGCTTGCCGGCTCCTTGTTGATCCAGGCGAGGTTGACACAGGAACTGCCCTTGGAGGAAACATCGGGAAGCAGCGCTTCCGCCTATTACGGGGAGCTTTTCGAGCGGGAAGGAGTTTCCGAGGCCGATTTCAAGGCCACCTACGAGGCCTATCTCCAGCACCCCCGGTTGCTGAAGGAAGTTTACGAGGAGGTGCTGAACCAATTGCAGCAACAGGCGGACAGCCTGGGGCAGTGACAGCCTCAGGATCCCAGGAAATGGGCCACGTTGGCCACGGCCTCCTCGGCCGGCCGGAACCGCATGCCCAGGAGCATGGCGGCCTTAGATCCATCATAGCGCCGTTGGCGTGTGCCGGTGCGGGCCGTGTTGCGTGTGACCAAGGGCCTGCCGCCGAACACCGTGCGCAAGGCCTCCGCGCGCCAGCCGACCTCCAAGGTCCATTTCGGTAGCTGGATCGTAGGCGTGGGCTTGCCGGCGCTTTGGGCGATCAGGGTGAACAGCTTGTGGTAGGACAGGTTCTCGCCGATCAGCAGGTAGCGCTCGCCTGTGGCGCCCCCGGTGATCAATCGGACCATGGCGGTGGCCACGTCGCGCGCATCCACCACCGCATTGCTTCCCCCGGGGAAGAACCGGGTGCCCTTTCGCACGCGCTCGATCATCGTCATGCTGCTGCGCCCCGGCAGTCCGGGTCCGAGCACCACGCAAGGGTTCACCATCACGGCATCCAAGCCCTCCGCGATGCCCCGATGAACCTCCAATTCGGCCTGCGCCTTGCTGATCGCATAGCCGGAGGAACGCTTATCCTGTATGAAGGATAGCGATTCATCAGCGGCCCGGCCGGGCGGGGGCGACCCAATGGCTGCCGTGGAGCTCACGTGGCAAAGCCGTTTCACGCCTGTTTCCAGAGCGGCATCCACCACATGGGCGGTGCCACGCACGTTCACCTCCTGCAGTTGCCGGATATCGCGCGGATCGAAAGACACCAGTGCAGCGCAGTGGTAAACGTGCTCCACACCCTGCATGGCCTCCCGCAATGCATCCAGATCGAACAGATCGCCCTCCACCCAGTGGATGCGGCCAAAACGCTCGCCCCCGTCCGGGTGGTAGAACCGCAGGATACGGTGCACAATGGTCGCGTCGCTGCCCTTGCGCAAAAGGGCGCGCACGCTGCGACCCTGCGCCAGCAACGCATCGATCACGTGCACCCCCACGATCCCCGTTCCACCGGTCACCAAGTCCATTGTTGCGCGAATTGGCGCGGCTGCAATTTACCGGTTACCGTGCATCCGACCGGTGTTCCGGCGAAGTCGCATTTCTTTGCGTCCTTTGCGCCCTTGGCGCCGGAACAGGAATGGCAGGAATGAATTTCATAGCGGAATTGCGGTGGCGTGGCATGTTGCAGGACATCACGCCCGGCACGGAGGAACACTTGCTGAAGGGCCCGGCCAGCGGCTACATCGGCTTCGACCCCACGGCGGACTCGCTGCACGTGGGGCATCTGGTGCAGGTGATGACGCTCACGCATTTCCAGCGCTGCGGCCACAAGCCCGTGGCCTTGGTGGGCGGCGCCACGGGCATGGTGGGCGATCCCAGCGGCAAGCGCACCGAGCGCAACCTGCTGGACGAGGATGCCTTGCGCCACAACCAGGAGTGCGTGCAGAAGCAGCTCGAGCGCTTCCTTGACTTCTCGGGCAGCAATGCGGCCCGCATGGTCAACAACTACGACTGGTTCAAGGACATGGGCTTCCTGCGCTTTATCCGCGAGGTGGGCAAGCACATCACCGTGAACTACATGATGGCCAAGGACAGCGTGAAGAGCCGCTTGGAGAGCGGCCTGTCCTTCACCGAGTTCAGCTACCAGTTGGTGCAGGGCTACGACTTCCATTGGCTCAACAAGCACATGGGCTGCACCGTGCAAATGGGCGGCAGCGACCAATGGGGCAACATCACCACAGGCACTGAGCTCATTCGGCGCATGGACGGGGGCGAGGCCTATGCCGTCACAACGCAGCTGCTTACCAAGGCTGATGGCACCAAATTCGGCAAGAGCGAGGGCGGCAACGTGTGGCTCGATGCGGCGCGCACCTCCCCGTACAAGTTCTACCAGTTCTGGCTGAACGCCGCCGATGCCGACGCCGCCCGCATGGCAGCCATATTCACGCCGTGGAGCGAGGGTGAAGTAGCAGCCCTGACGGAAGAGCACGCCAAGGCGCCGCACCTGCGCAAATTGCAGAAGGAGCTGGCGGCCTACATCACCACCTTGGTGCACGGCAAGGGCGAGCTGGACGCGGCCATCCAGGCCAGCAACATCCTCTTCGGCAATGCGGCCGAGGGGCTCACCACCCTCACCGAGCGCCAGTGGCTGGACGTGTTCGACGGCGTGCCCCAAGCCGAAGTGGCCCGCACCGCCATCGAGGCCGGCACCGGCATCATTGACTTCATCAGCGAGGCCACCGGCTTCCTGCCCAGCAAGGGTGAGGCACGCCGCGCCCTGAAAGAAGGCAGCATCAGCGTCAACAAGGTGAAGGTGGACGATACCCGCACCATCACCACGGACGACCTGATCAACGGCCGGTTCATCCTGCTTCAGCGCGGCAAGAAGAACTACTTTTTGGTGAAGGTGGGGTAGGAGGCGATCTCCAATCTGTCGCAAGATAGGGCATCGTTTTGGGCATTGGCCATTATGACCCTCGGTGAGGGTGTCGTATCTTTGAAGGAGCTGCAAATGCCACAGGCCATGAAACAGATCACACTTCAGATCAAGGAGGAGCGGTTCCGGTTCTTTATGGAGCTGATCCGTTCCTTGGACGTTGTGGCGGTGGCAAAGACCGAAGACACCCATGATGAGGTGGTTGCCAATGTGCGCCAAGGCTTGAAAGAGGTGGAACTGATCAAGGAGGGCAGATTGAAGGGCCGTCCTGCACAGCGCCTGCTGGATGAGCTTTAAGGTTGTTACCACGCCCAACTTTGACAAGGAGGCCAAAAGGCTGGCCAAGCGATGGCCGTCCTTGCGTGATGACTTGGGTGCATTATTCTAGGAATTGGAAACAACTCCTCACATAGGCATGGCACCTGGGAATGATGTCTATAAGGTCCGCATGCGGATCACCTCGGCTGGAAAAGAGAAATCCGAAGGCGCAAGGGTGATCACGGTGGTCCGTTACAGCGGTGGTGTTGTGTATCCCTGCTCCATCTATAGCAAAAGCGATAAGGGCAGTGTTACGGACAAGGAGTTGAAGGCACTGGTCAGGGAAGTTCCACCCTTGCGGTGAATGCGGATGCATAGGGACGTCTGCAACGGATCCAGGACAATTTCGTCACCTCGGATTCGCCTTCCGCCACTCCCACGGCGGTATGGGATCCGGGTCGGCCCATAGCCCTCTCTTGGCGGTCCGCGCTTCTTCTTCCAGCCGCGCATAGCTCTCGTCCTTGGAGTAGCGTTTGAAGTGCCAGGCATAGCCTGCCCGCACCAGTTCCCGGTTCACCTCTGTACTGTCCAGCAGATACACGACGGCGATCATCCGACCCCAGCGATCACGGCCATCGGTTTCCTGCACGAGGACCATTTCGCCGAAGCAGAGGTCCGAAGCGAACCGCTTGGCGGCACGCCCATAGGCCTGCCCCAGTTCCGGGCAGTCCACATGGGCCAACCGTACCACCTGCGCCTTTCCGTCCATCAGCACCTCGAAGGTGTCGCCGTCTTTCACGGCCACCACTTTGCCGCCCATGGCACCGTCCGGCAGGGGTGCCGTGGGACAGGCCTGCCATACCGCAACAACGATCACGGCAAGCAGGAAGATCCAGTATGCGGTACGCTTGGTCCTGCCCGCCCTGCGCGGGAACCTGAAACGCAGTGTGAGGGACATGAAAGTGCCGAATTAACGGTGCCCTGTTCACCCCACCAACAAATTGCACCCCCTGAGGTCGCTGTGGTCGAAGCGGCCGAGCACCTCGAAGCTGCCGTCGGGATGGACGCGGCCGAGGTCCTGCGTGCTGATGAAGGGGCAGCTGGCGATGTTGCAGAGGTCGATCACGTCGATACCACCGGTGCGGCCGGGCTGGGTACGGGTGAATGGATCGTTCACGTCACGGGTGAGCACCTTCATCCACGGCGGGCAACGGTAGGCCCCATTGCCTTGCGACCACGCTTGCGAGAGCAGCTCCGTCATGCCGTACTCGCTGTGGATGGCCGGCACGCCGAATGCCTCTTTGAGGATCCCATGCAATTCTTCACGCACCATTTCGGGGCGGCGCCCTTTCATGCCGCCGGTCTCCATGATCACCGTGTTGGGCAGCGGCATCGGATGTTTTTCAGCCAGGTCCAGCAGCGCGAAGGGTACACCGAACAACAGCGTTTGCACACCTTCCTCCTCGCTCTGCCTCAACAGCGCCGCAAGTCCATCGAGGTCGTGGAGCCAAGTACCGCTCTTTGCATCGCCTGTCTGGGCGATGAGCTTCTCCACCATGTACACCAGTGAGCTGCCCGGCCGCTCGAGGTAGGCGGGCAGCAAGGCGAGTATGCGCCAGCGCGAAGGGCGGCCGTACTCCGCGCCGAACGAGGTGTTGAACGACCGTTCGTACAAGGCGGACCAAGGCACATGGTGCGTGCTGGTGGTGGCGCCAGTTGTGCCGCTGCTGGTGAATTGAAGGTCGGCGTCCAGGCCTTCGAGCAGTACGCGCTTGTTGCGGAACAGGCCGATGGGCAGAAAGGGGATCTGCTCCTCCCGTTCCACGCTGGCCGGGTCGATCCGGAGCGCATGCAGGTATTCACCGTACACCGGATTGTGCCGGGCATGCAGGCGGAAAAGTTCCAGTGCCAAGGCCTCGAAGGCGGCAGGACCGTCCACCTGGAAAGGCTTTTCCAGCAGGGTGGTGGACACAATGGGGCCGGGCGGCGCGTCGTTCATAGCTTTGCAAGTACAAGATGCGCGGAACAACAAAGGTATCGGGAGGATTGCTGGCGATGGCCATGTTGCTCGGGGGCTGCCTGAAAACGGAGGAGTTCCCCAAGGAGCCGCACATCGAATTCAAGTCCTACGAGCAATATCCGGACTCCGCGCGCCTGACGATCTCCTTCACCGACGGTGATGGCGATATCGGCCTGAACCAGGGCGACACGCTGGCCCCGTTCAATCCCGGCAGTGATTGGTACCACAACTTCTTCGTGGATTACTACAAGAAACAGGAGGGGGAGTGGGTGTTGCAGCAGTTCACGCTGCCGCTCTACTACCGTATTCCGGTGATCACACCCACGGGCCAGAACAAGGCCTTGCAAGGGGACATCTCCGTGAAGATCGCCTCACAGGTGTTGCCGCAGGTGCCGGGCGATACGGTCAAGTTCAGCGTGAAGATCGCCGACCGGGCGCTCAACCTGAGCAACACGGTCTACACGGACGAGGTGGTGGTGCAGTAGGCACTACCTGGGATGTCGTCCACGGATGGGCGGGTCGCCACAGATGACGGCCTTACGGCCACTGGCCTGACCTTCCGGCCGTATCATCCGCGTGATCGGTGGATGAACACCCAACGGGAAGGCCGCATGGATCACCGCTCCGCCTCCCGGACCACATCTTCCCAGAAGGTGATCTCCTTCTCGTTGTTGATGCTGATGCGGGCGATGTCGCCGAAGGTGGTCAACGTGCCGGTAACACAGATCTTGCGGCCTTGCAGGTAGGTCTCGGGGTCGTAGGAGAAGTTGGGGCTGTTCGACTCCCAGACCGTGGCATAGAAATCCTGGTTGGGGTACATGCGGTCGAAGTTGAGATAGAGCGCGTTGGCCTTTTTGGTGCGGCGCGTGCTGACCACGGTGCCGCAGATGGTGGCCTTGTTGCCGATGTGGTATTTGGCCTGCATGGTGTTGAACCGCCCGCCGGGCAGCGGAGCTGGCAGGGGGGCCACCTCGCCCATGGCGCGGTCGCCCTCGCCGTACCAATCCTGCGTGTTGCACATCTTCTCGATCCGGGCTTCCAGCGTGTCGTCCAGGGCGGGGAAGAGGTCGAGGCCGGTGAGTGCCTCCACGCTGTCGATGGACACGGCATAGCTGAGAATGCCTTGGTCGTTGAGGCCGTTCCTCATGATGAAGGCGATGCCCTTCTTCACCGGCCCGTCGATGTCCACCATGGCCTTGAAGCAATAGGGTGGCGCGTAGACGTCCTCCTTGGCCTTGGGCTTGTTCAGCAGGGGCATGTCCTTGCCTTGCACCGGCGCGGTTACCACGAACAGCCGATGCCCGGAGTAGTGCACATAGCGGCGCATCCAGTCCTCCAGCTCGGCCCAGGCACCGCGGTTGAGCTCGGGCTTTTGCGGCGCGATGTTGCTGTAGAGGTAGGTGGCCTCCAGCGCGGGCATGCTCCAACGCATGTCGGCGCTGGGCACCATGTGGCCGCGGTCGTACCCGCTGAACCAATAGGCATTGAACAGATTGGTGTTGCCCTTCACGAGCGGATCGGGCTTGAAGGAGTCGATGCGTGCGAGGTTGCCCTCCATGATGTCCGGCACGATGATGTGGGCCGTCCATTTCGGGAACTTGTGCCCATCGTCCCACACCAGCGCATGGCCGGGGTGCACGATCACTTCATCGCCGGGCGCGAGCGCGGGGTAGCCCCATTGGGCCAGGTCATGCCGCATGACGGCCAGCTTGGCGGCCTCGAGATCGTCGCGCACGTGGTCCAGTTGGGCTTGTGCCTCCGCGAAGCGGGCCTCGGCCTTGCGCAGGTTTTCGGCCTCCGGCGATTGGGCGGTGGCGGCTCCGGTGATCAACAGGGTGAGGGTGGGAAGGAGGTGGCGGATGTTCATGCTCGACTGGCGGAAGAGGGGAGGAAGGGATCGATCAAGCGTGCAAGATCGGCCATGGCGTTGAAAAGGGCATCGCTTTTCGCCGCCGGGCTGCCCGATGGTGGTGGGTTTTGCAGGACTGAAGCAATATCCAGGCCGTCCTGTCGCTGCACCACGTGCCGCCCCTTGGCGGCATGCAGGCGGCCGAGGTACTCCTGTTCGGGCTGGCCGGGCGTAGGCACCAGGAGGGCCCCCCGTCCCAATACCTCCAGGTCCATAAGGGTTGAGTAGCCGGTGCGGCTGATGATGAGGTCTGTGCCCAGCAGGGTGGCGTGCAGTTCGTCCGTGGGGAGTTGGAGCAGGCGCTGCGTGCCGACATCGATACGGCCCGGAATGATCAAGTGCAGGCCATCGTGGATCCGGCCGAGCTGCCCGGTAACGGCCTGCTCAAACTGTGCGCGTTGGGGCTCGGGCCCGCTGATCACGGCCACAGTGCGCCAGGTTGGCTTGCCTTCTGGGGGGTGGGGGCCCATGAAGCGGCTCAGGGGACCGATGTACTGTGCATTGGCCGGCAGCTGTGGCCCGTGCGACAATTCCCCGGCGAGGCCCGGCGCTTCGGCATGGTCCGGTATCCAACAGCGATGGAAGCGGCCGATGTGGCGAAGGTTGATCCGCCGTGCCTGGGCTTGTGCGAAGGGGGAAAATGGAAATATCTGGTGGGTGATCAACACGCTCGGCAGGTCATCGGCGCGGAGGCCGAAGCGCTGGTCGCTGATGACGGCTTGCAGGCGCAGTTGCTGACGGATGGTGGCGAACAGCCGGTGCTCCTGCCGCACTTGGCGCAGCATGCGGGGCAGCTGGCGGGCCATGGCCCAGGCCTGTGAGTTGCCAGCGGCATAACGCACCTCCATGCCGGGCAGTCGCACGTGTTCCAGATCAGGAAACTCATCACGGAGCAGGGCCAAGGGGCCCTTGTCGGCCCCGATGATGGGCACGGCATCCAGCTCCAGCAGGGCGCGGATGATGGGCACGCAGCGTGCGGCATGGCCGAGCCCCCAGTCCAAGGGGGCCACCAGTATGCGTGCGCCGCGGAACATGATGCGAAGGTCGCACACGCCGTGGCACGGGCACTCCGCCAGGCCCCGATAGGCATCGGGGGAAGCGGCAGCTCCAGCGCGGGCGTTGCGTGAAGGGGCGTGCAGCGAGGAGACTGCGAGGTTAGGAGCAGGCCCCCGGAGCGCCGCCCCTGCAGCAACGACCAGCGGGACTACAGCGGACAGCCCGCAGGCGGCCCAACGATCCACCAATGATGTCGTCTGAGAGGTCGACCCGATCCGCCTTCGCCCGGCTTCGGCGTCCGCCGTGGGTCGACGCTACGGGCGCGATGGATCGACGTCACCTCTACACCCTTTCACCCCTTCACCTCTTCTCTCCTTCACTCCTTCTCTTCTTCACCTCTTCTCTCCTTCACTCCTTCTCTTCTTCACCCTATCACCCCCTTTCGTTTCTTCGCACCCTCATCCTCCCATGGGCAAGAACAAGATCCGCCGCTTTACCGAGAATGCCGCGTTTGAACACGTGGTACAACCTACGTTTGAGGAATTACGGGCGGGCGACCTGCCGCTGAAGGGGCGGTGGAACAGCGACTTCTTCAAGCGGGATGCGCCCTTGGTACTGGAGTTGGGGTGTGGCGGAGGCGAGTACACGGTGGGTTTGGCGCGGCTGCAGCCGGGGAAGAACTACATCGGGGTCGATATCAAGGGTGCGCGGATCTGGCGCGGGGCGAAGACGGCCCACGAGGAGGGGCTGGCGAACGTGGGTTTCCTGCGCACGCACGTGGACCACATCCTCCACTGTTTCGGGCCGGGCGAGGTGAGCGAGATTTGGCTCACCTTCAGCGATCCGCAGGTGAAGAAGCCGCGCAAACGGCTGACGAGCCCGCTTTTCCTGGCGCGCTACCGGGAGATCCTGGCGCCGGGCGGCGTGGTGCACCTGAAGACGGACAGCCCGCTGTTGTATGAGTACACGCTGGAGCAGATCGTGGAACAGAAGCTGCCGACGTACGAACAGAGCGACAACGTGTACGCCGACCTGGTGAAGCGGGTGGACGAGAAGGAGCAGGCGGTGCTGAACATCCGGACCCGCTACGAGGAGATGTGGCTGGCGGAGGGGCGGACCATCCATTACGTGCGTTTCGGGGTGTGATCTGGCGGCAGGGGCAATAAGCCTGGCGTGCGGCAATCCTGTCCCCCTCGCCCATGCGAGGGGGCAGACCGTAGCGGAGCGGAGGTCGGGGGAGCCAAGACGCACGCCAGGCTTATTGCCCCTGCTTCGGCAACGGACCTGATGCCCTGGCCAGGGATTATACCACCATTCCTTCACCTTTGGCCCTTCCACGCCTCCCGTGAACGGTCGCCTTGGTCGTCTTCGATGCGTTGCACGAGGTCCTCCAGGTGCCCTATCACGGACACCATGTGTTCCAGCACCTGCTCATTGGTGAATCGCACCACGTTGGAACCCTTCCCCGTTCAGCACATCCGTGCGCTTTGCGTCGTGAGCCTGCCGTTCCGGCGTGTTGTGTATGCCTCCGTCCACCTCCACGATCAGCCGCAGTTCGGCGCAATAGAAATCCGCGATGTACCCGAACATGGGCCATTGCCGGTGAAAGCCGTAGCCCCGGAGCTTGCCGCCCTTCAATGCATATTTTCATAGGCAAGCCTCGGCCTTTGTCATGCCATTGCGCAGATCCTTGGCGAAGGAGGTGCGTTGGGGATCATAAATGCGGCGGGCCATGATGGGTTGAATGTATGGCGAAAGGCCCGCAACAAGCTGGCGGAGGGTTGCGGCAACTTTATCTCCCTCGCCCGCCTGCGAGGGAGGGTGGAGGGAGCAGGAAAGCAACGCTCCGCCTGCTCGCTCTGCTCCACCTCACTCACCGATGTGAGGGGGAAACGGAAGCCGCGTCCCCGTACTTTCGCTTCCATGGCCAAGAAGAAACAGATCATTGACGGCGCCGTGCAGGAGCGCGACTTCTTCCGGGACGTGATGGACGTGGTGCGGCAGATCCCACGCGGGCGGGTGACGAGCTACGGGGCCATCGCCAAGTACCTGGGTGCGGCGCGCAGCGCGCGGATCGTGGGCTGGTGCATGAACAACGCACATGCCGTGCATCCGCCGGTGCCGGCGCAACGCGTGGTGAACCGCAACGGCCTGCTCACGGGCAAACACCACTTTGGCAGCCCCACGGCCATGCAGGAACTGCTGGAGGCGGAAGGGGTGCTGGTGAAGAACGACCAGGTGGTGGACTTTGCCAAGAAATTCTGGGACCCGTCGGTGGAACTGGGCTTTTGAGTCATGGGATCGCAAGAGTGGGGTATCGCGCAGCGATAGCCGATGTGCGGGTCCGTTTTCCAGTGGGTAATTTCGCCGCACTATGGAGATAACCGAACAGACCCTTTATGCTGCATTGAGCAAAGTGATCGATCCCGACCTGAAGAAGGACATCGTGGAGCTTGATCTGGTACAGGACGTAACGGTGGACGGCAATTCGATCACCATCATCGTGGAAGTGACCAACCCGGCCATGCACAGTCGCAAGCGCATGGAGGAAGCGGTGAAGTTCCAGGTGAAGCAAGCCTTCGGTGAAGGCGTATCGGTGCATGTAAGCACGCGGCCCGTGAGCGGCAACCGGGGCGGCCTGCGCAAGGTGCTGCCCTTCGTGAAGCACGTGATCGCCGTGGCCAGTGGCAAGGGCGGCGTGGGCAAGAGCACCGTGACCGCCAACCTGGCGGCCGGCCTGGCCGCACGTGGCCTGAAGGTGGGCCTGGTGGATGCCGACATCTACGGCCCGAGCATGCCGCTGATGTTCGACGTGGTGAAGGAGCGCCCCCGCGTGAAGCAGCTGGACGGCAAGAACGTGATCGTGCCCGTGGAGAGCTACGGGGTGCAGATGCTCAGCATCGGCTTCTTCGCGGACCCCGGCCAGGCCATCGCTTGGCGCGGCCCCATGGCCAGCAAGGCGCTGGACCAGCTCTTCAAGGACGCTGACTGGGGCGAGCTGGACGTGATGCTGGTGGACATGCCGCCCGGCACGGGCGACATCCACCTGCAGCTGGTGCAGGCGGTTCCGCTGAGCGGGGCCGTCATCGTGAGCACGCCGCAGCCCGTGGCGTTGATCGACGCGCGCAAGGGTGTGGCCCTCTTCCAGATGGATGCGCTGAACGTGCCGGTGCTGGGCATCGTGGAGAACATGTCGTGGTTCGCCACGGACGAGGCTCTGAAGGGCCGCCGCCTGATGGACATCCCCGAGAGTGAGCGCCACTACATCTTCGGCAAGCACGGTGCCAAGGCCTTGGCCGAGGAGTTGAAGGTGCCCTACATGGCGGAGATCCCCTTGGTGCAGAGCATCCGCGAGGCCGCCGATGTGGGCCGGCCGGCCATCCTGCAGGGCGATACCCCGGCCGCGCAGGCCTATGTGCCGCTGTTGGATTCCATGGAGCGTATCTTGGCAGGACTGGGTGAGCAAGGCCCGAAGAAGACCGCTGACCCGGCGCATGAAATGATCGTGAAGTGATGGCTGCACCGACCTTGATCGACCCCAAGCATTTGACCGAGCTCAAGGAGCGCATCCAGGGCGCACTCACCGAGATCCGACCCTTCCTGCAAGCGGATGGCGGCGATATCTCGTTGGAAGAGGTGAACGGGAAGGGCGAAGTGAAGGTGAAGCTCCACGGGGCCTGCAGCACCTGCACCATGGTGGCCATGACCATGAAGGCCGGGGTGGAGGAAGCGATCAAACGCGCCGCACCCGAGGTGGTGAAGGTGGAAGCCGTTTAGGAACGTAGACCTGCCTTGGCCCTGCGGGCTGGGGAAGGAAGTATAAAGTGCGCCTTCGGCGCGCGCAAGTCCGCCTTCGCCCTTCGGGCTATGGCGGGACGAAGTGGAAAGTGATGTGCGAGCCGTGATCCGTGAGCCTGCGAACCCCGAACCCCGAACCCCGAACTGCGAACTGCGAACTGCGAACTGCGAACTAAGGTCTACACCTCACCGGTAACTCTCCTCGCTCTCCGCGTTCTGCACCATGTCCACGTAGCTGTCGTAGCGGCTGGGTGCGATCTCACCCTCGTCCAATGCCGCCAGCACCGCGCAGCCCGGTTCGTTTGTATGCGTGCAGTTGCCGAAGCGGCATTCGCCGCGCAGCGCCAGGAATTCGGGGAACTGGTCCACGATCACGTCGGGTTCCATGTCCACCAGGCCGAAGCCCTTTACGCCGGGGGTGTCGATGATGAAGGTGGGGGAGGTGGTATCGGTTGTCAGTTGTCGGTTGTCAGGAGTGCTCTCCAGGTCCTTCCCTGACAACTCGGAACCAACAACTGTCAACTTCAACTCAAACATCTCCGCCACCGTCGTCGTGTGCTGCCCCTTCTCCGTGCTGGCGCTCACTTCGTAGGTGTGCAGGTCAAGCTCGGGGTCGATGGCGTTCACCAGCGTGCTCTTGCCCACGCCGCTGTGGCCCACCAGCAAGGTCACCTTTCCGCGCAGCAGCTCCTTCACTTCTTTCACGCCGGTGCCGGTCAGGGCTGAAGTGCGCAAAGTGCGGTAGCCCACTTTCTGGTAGATCGCCTCATACTCCGCCAGCAGGGCCAGTTCATCCTCATCGTAATCATCCACCTTGTTGAAGATCAGCACGGGCGGGATGTGGTAGGCCTCGGCGGTCACGAGCACCCGGTCGATG
The DNA here is from genome assembly GCA_035325445.1 of Flavobacteriales bacterium. GTDB lineage: Bacteria > Bacteroidota > Bacteroidia > Flavobacteriales_F > PHOS-HE28 > PHOS-HE28. Next base: position 45,912 of record DAOKZW010000013.1, on the reverse strand, counting down.
AAGCCGAAGGAGGTGAAGGGCCGCGCGATGGTCACCAGCACCAGGCACTGGTCCATGTTGCTGGCGATCACATGCTTGCGGTGGGAGAGGTTCACGCTCTTGCGCACCAGGTAGTTGCGGCGGTCGTGCAGGTGCGTGATGGCCCCCACCAGCTCATTACCCACCGTCTCGGCAGCCGGTTCGAAGTCCACCACATCGCCCACGGCCAGCGGGTTCGTACTGCTGTATCCCTTGATGCGCAGCTTGCCCTTGGCGATGCACTCATGCAACGTGCCGTCCTCGCCGCGCACGGTGTAGCGGCTGCCGGTGGAACGCATGAGGAGGCCGGTTTGCATGGCTCTCTACCTTGGCGCAAGGTGATGGACAAAGATGGGACAGGGGTGCCATACGTTGAGGCCAGGTATAGGCCGCCCAATTCTGGGCCTGTGGCCATGCGGCGAAGGGCGAGGTCGGCCTGGCCGATCAGTTGATGTCCCGATGTCCGTCAGGCATCGGCATGCACATACATCTTGCAGGTGCGCATCCCACCATCGCGGGTGATCACCACCAGGACATATAGTCCGGTTGGCAGCGCGCCATAGCGATACGAATTGCTGCCGGCCTGGGCCAGGGGAAGCGGTTTTCCCAAAAGGTCGAGCAGGTAGGCTTGCTTCAGGGTGTGTAGCCCATGGATCTGGATCAGGTGCCTTCCGGGATCCACCACGGCTTGCCAACCGTTATCTGCGGGCATGGCATCCACAATACCTGCCGGTCCGCAGTCCTCAAGCACCAAGTGCGCGCTGCGTACCGTGTTCACCATCAGCCCGTGGTCCGGGTTGTTCACGATTGCATTGCCGTAAGGTGTCAAGTTGGAGGCCAACCCGTTGGTGAAGATCTGTCGCGCGCTGCATCCATCGTGGTCCCAGCTCCAGGCCAACCAACCCACCCGGGCATCAGTGCAGATGTTCAGCAGGGAATTGTGGTCCAAGGTGTATTGGCACATCTGCGCATCGTCCTGCAGGTTGGCCACCTCTCCCATGACCAAGGGAATGCCTTGGTCCAAGGCCTGATCGACCTTCGTCTGCATTTGTGCGGGATCGTTGTTGGCGAAGCTGTGCCAATAACCGTGCGCGCTGAAGATCAAGTTGCCCAAAGGGTCGGCCTGCAGCAGTTGGTTCCCTACCTCGGCCAGCACGTCCAGGTTGATCCCGCAATCCGGCCCGTCGATCATCAGGGGCATGGTGATGCCGCCATTGCGCAGGTTGCCGATCTCCGTGCTGTAGGTGGATACGAAGGTTGCTTGGGCCGCCGCCGGGTTGTTGGTCCAGATCACATTCAGGGCTTCATTGGCCACATTGATGATGCCAATACCGACCTGCTGGCCGAGGTGGCCGTGGACCTGGATGATGCCATCAAGGCCCACCTGGTGGTGGACTGGACGCGCAAGGAGGACGTGAAGCACCGCATGGAGCAGGCCTTGGAAGACCGGCTCTACGCATTGCGCAACGACGGGCTGGAGCTCGGTTTCGATGCAATCGACCAACTGTTGGAGGGCGCTTTGCGCGTGGCGGAACGGCACTATGGATGAGCAGGCACCCATAGAGGAACGTGCCGTGCAGTACGGCAACACCCGGTTGCACTACGACTTGGTGCGCACCGACCGCCGCACACTGGGCTTCGTGGTGCATCCCGATACGCGGGTGGAACTGCGCGCCCCCTTACAGGCCGATGCTGCCGAGGTGGACCGGCGCGTGTTGCGGAAAGCCGCGTGGATCCTGCGGCAGCAACGCCAGTTCCGGTCCTTCCTGCCGGTGCAACCGCCGAAGGATTACGTGAGCGGCGAGACCCACCACTACCTGGGGAAGCAGTACCGCCTGAAGGTGCACCCTGCCGCAGGTGTTGGTACCGTAAAGCTGATCGGCGGCCGCCTTCACGTACATGCCCGCCACCCGAACAACCCTGAGCAGGTGGCTGGTCTGCTGGCCGCTTGGTACCGGGTCAAGGCCCGCCTCCGTTTTGCCCAGGCCGTGGACAAGGCGGTGGCCGTGCTCGCCAAGCATGGCGTGGAGCAGCCCGTGCTGGAGATCCGCCGCATGGCCCGTCGCTGGGGCAGCTGCACCCCCGGCGGCCGCATTCTGCTCAACCCCGAGCTCATCCAAAAGCCAGGTCCCTGCATCGACTACGTGGCCATGCACGAGCTCTGTCACTTGGTACACCCGGACCACAGCCGCGCCTTCTACGCCCTGCTGGACCGCTCCATGCCCGACTGGAAGAAGTGGAAGGCGAAGCTGGAGGAGGCGGAGTAGGATGGTGCTCCTACGAACCGCACACCCCGGACTCCGCAACTCCTCACCACCCCTAACTTCGCCCCCATGTCCATTTCCGTCCGTCGCATCACCAAGCTGTACGGCGCCCAAAAGGCGCTGGATGACGTCTCCTTCGAGATCGGCGGCAGCGAGGTGGTGGGCTTCCTCGGCCCCAACGGTGCGGGGAAGAGCACGATGATGAAGATCCTCACCTGCTTCCTGCCGCCCACCAGCGGCGAGGCCAGTGTGTGCGGCTTCGACATCCGCGAGGCCAGCATGGACGTTCGCCGCAACGTGGGCTACCTGCCGGAGCACAATCCCTTGTACACCGACATGTACGTGCGGGAATACCTGGCCTTCACGGCGGGCATGTACAAGTTGAAGAACATCCCGGCCAAGGTGAAGGAGATGGTCGGCACGGTGGGCCTGGAGCGCGAGCAGCACAAGAAGATCGGGGCGCTCAGCAAGGGCTATCGCCAGCGCGTGGGCCTGGCCCAAGCCATGATCCACGATCCCAAGGTGCTCATCCTCGACGAGCCCACCAGCGGGCTGGACCCCAACCAGCTGGAGGAAATCCGCGCCCTGATCCGCCACCTAGGGCAGGAGCGCACCGTGATGCTCAGCACCCACATCATGCAGGAAGTAGAGGCCATCTGCGACCGGGTGATCATCATCGACAAGGGCCACATCGTGGCGGACGACGATGCCAAGCACATACGGGGGCTGGGCGGCAGCAGGCAGGCCGTGCTTGTGGAGTTCGATGGTCGGGCGCGGGCCGAGGACCTGCAAGGACTGCCGGGTGTACAGGCCGTGGTGCGGGGTGAAGGCAACACGTGGACGCTCACCTACGATGCCGAGCACGATATCCGCCCGACCCTCTTCCAGTTTGCCGTGGACAAGGGCCTGACGGTGCTTACCCAGCAGCGCGTGGAGCGCGATCTGGAAAGCGTCTTCAAGGAGCTGACCACCGGCCTCGGCATCGAAAAGTAACGGGACAGGGGCGGGCCGGTGCGGCCGGACGGCTCCCATGCATAATTTCCTTAGCCCTTGATCATCAGGGCCTTCGTCACTTCTTCACATCCTCTCTTCTTCACTTCATCCGAAAAAAACTTGCATCATTCAAATTGTTGTCCATACATTTGTTGCGGCAACAACAAGAACAATGACAACAACATTGACATCCGCGGAGGTCGTCCAGTTGCTCACCGGGCGCACCCCGCGCAACATGAACTGGGCGGTGGACCACTTCCTCAAGGAGGCCGGCATGGCCCTGAGCGTGGAACAATGGACGGTGATGGCCGAGCTGTGGAAACAGGATGGCCGCACCCAGCAGGAGATCGCCGATGCCACCGATCGCCACCGGGCGGGTACCACGCGCCTGCTCGATGCCTTGGAAAAGGAAGGCTACCTGGAGCGCAGCCCGCATGCCACCGATCGGCGGATCAACCTGATCCACCTCACCCGCAAGGGCAAGGCCGCGGAAAAGGTGGTGGCTGGGGCGGTGCAACGCGCCGTGAAGGTGGCCACCCTGGGCGTGACCAGGCAACAGGCCAATGTGCTGCGGCAGGTGTTCGACCGCATCGACCGCAATATCCAGCAACTCCGCGACAAGCAATGAAGATCCACAAGACCTTGATCCTGCTGGGCGTGCTGGCGGCAAGCCCCGCCTTGTCGCAGGTCACCCTGCCCATCGGTTTGCAGCAGCCCATTGAGCGGGCCTTGCAGCGCGACAAGGCCATCGCCAACAAGGAGATCGACCTGGAAAAGGCCGGGCTGGACCGCAAGGCCGTGCTGGGCAAGTACATCCCCCACGTGGATGCCATGGCCGGCTACGCCTACTTCGACAACCAGCTCGCCCTGGACCTGCCGGGCTACCGCCTGCCCCTCACGGGCCTGGAGGTATTCCCCGACCGCTCCACGGCGCACAACAACGGCAACCTGGCCCACGCGGGCCTCATGGCCAAGAGTGTCCTCTTCAGCGGCATGCAGATCCGCAACGGGGCCGAGGCCATGCGGCAAAAGGCGGAGGGCGATGCGCTCATGATCCAGGCCGACCGTGATGCCCTCGTGGTGGAGGTGGTCACCAGCTTCGACAAGCTGCGCTACATCCGCGCCTCGCAGGAGCTGGTGGACGACAGCGACCGTCGCCTGCAGAAGGAGGAGGAACGTGTGGCCCGCGCCATTGCCAACGGATTGGCCGTGCCCTTCGACCGCGACAAGCTGAAGCTGGCCCGCTTGGAGCTGGAGATGAAGCGCACGCAGTTGGAGGAATCCCATGCGTTGTTGCTGCAGAAGATCGGCCACCTCACGGGCATGGCGCCGTCCGAGGCCGAGGCCGTGGCCTACGAGCTGGGCCCCATCGAGGTGCCTGCGGGCCTCACGGCCGATGGCCGCAGCGAGCTGCAGGCGCTGGAGCACTACAAGCAAGCCTCGGAAAGGTTGGTGCGCAAGGAAAAAGGCAGCTTCCTGCCCATGGTGGGCGTCTTCGGCGGCGTGTCCTACACCAGCCTGTTCAACGGACGGTCCGAGTTCGACATCCCCGTGGTGGGTTCCATGGTGGCCCGGCCGGAAGTGCAGTTGAACGAGCTGACGCTGGCCCCCAACTGGATGGTGGGCGTGGGCCTGAGCTGGGAGATCCTGGGCGGCAACGGCCGGGCCAATCAACTGAAGAAGGCCAAGTTGGGCGTGGCCCAGCTGGACAACAAGCTGGAGGACAGCCGCGAGAAGCTCGGCCTCTTGCTCAGCAGCAAGCAGGCCGCGCAGGCCACGCAGATCAAGCAGTTGGCCCTGGCGGAACAGCAGGAGGTGGTGGCCGGGAACAACCTGGCCTTGGCCCGCGAGCAGTACGCGGAAGGGCTGCTCTCCGTCACCGACCGGGTGGCCGCCGAGAACGACTTTCTCAAGGCGGCCCAAGGGCGCGCAGGGGCCTTGGTGGCCCAGCGCCAAGCGGCCATGGAGGCCTTGCAGGCGGCCGGTTCACTCACGGAAACGATCATTTATCGCTAAGCGCAACAACGATGCAATTCAGGAAGAAGACGATGCTGTTGGCCCTGTCCGCCTTGGTGCTGGCCAGCTGCGGCAAGACCGACAGGCAAACGATCCAAGGCAAGACCGAACAGGATGAGATCGCGGTGACCGGCAAGCTGGCCGGCCGCATGGAACGTGTGCTGGTGCAGGAAGGCGACCTGGTACACAAGGGCGACACCTTGGCCGTGCTGGATATTCCGGAGGTGGAGGCCAAGAAGGCACAGGCCTTGGGCGCCGTGGAGTCGGCGGATGCCCAATATCAGATGAGCGTCACCGGGGCCACGCGCAACCAGTTGATCCAGCTCAACGCCAAGAAGAACGCCCTGCAGGAGCAGTTCAACTACGCGCAGAAGTCGGTGGACCGCCTGCGCAACATGGTGCAGGATTCGCTGGTGCCGCAGCAGACCTACGACGAGGCCTACGCCAAATACCAAGGGGCCAAGGCCCAGCTGGACGCCGTGAAGGCCGAGATCGCCGACGTGGCCCATGGCGTGCGGGGCGAACAGCAGGTGATGGCCCTGGGCCAGAAGAACCGGGCCTTGGGCGCACTGCAGGAAGTGGGCGTGGCCGAAGGGGAGCGCTACATCCTTGCGCCTGCCGACATGGTGGTGCGGTCCATCACCCTCAAGGCCGGTGAGCTGGCCCTGCCCGGCTACACGCTCTTCAAAGGCAGCGTGCCCACCAGCACCTACTTCCGTTTCACCCTGCCGGAAAACGACCTGGCCAAGATCAAGGAGGGGATGGAAGTGCCGGTCCGCATCGTGTACCTGGACCGCGAGGTGCCCTGCCGCATCACGCGGGTGCAGGCGCTGGCATCCTACGCCAACATCGCCACGGCCTACCCCGATTACGAGCTCCAACAAACCCTGTTCGAGTTCCGCGCCGTGCCGCTGGACCCCGCAGGGGTGAAGGACGTTTTCACCAAGACCACGGTCACGCTTTCGCTCTGATCCATGAAGACCTTCATCAGCCTGCTGGGGCGCGAGTTCCGCCTCTTCTGGGGCAACAAGGTGCTGCGCCTGCTCTTCATCGGCGCCCCGTTGCTGTACGCGATCCTGCTCGGCGGTGTGTACAAGAAGGGCAAGGTCACCGACCTGCCCATCATCGTGGTGGACGAGGACCGCAGCACCATGAGCGGCAAGATCATCGACATGTTCGAGGACAACGAGGTGCTGCGCGTGGCCCTGCTGAAGCCCGACGAGACCAACCTCACCCGCGAGGCCATCGACCTGGAGGCCGCCTGCATCGTGAAGATCCCCAAGGACTTCGAGGCGGCCGTGCTCACCAAGCAGGCACCCGAGGTGCTCACCATCGTCAACACCTCCAACGTGCTCACGGCCAACTACGCCTCGGGCGCCATCCAGCTGGTGCTGGGCACGCTCAAGGCCGGCGTGCAGATGGAAACGCTGCGCAAACAGGGCACCCCGGAGGCGCTGCTCATGGCCTCGTACGAGCCGTTCAAGACCACCTTCATCAAGAAGTACAACCGCAGCACCAACTACATGTACTTCCTCTGGCCGGGCGTGCTGGCCACGGTGTTGCAACAGGTGCTGCTGCTGGGCCTCGCCCTGTCCTTTGCCAGCGAATACGAAGCGGGCACCTTCAAGGAACTGGCGCGCAAGACCTCCTTGCCCGGCATGATCGCCGTGAAGGTGTTGCCGTACTTGCTTATGAGCTTCGGTATCTGGCTGATCTATTGGGCCTTCACGTACTGGTACCGCATCCCGGTGAATGAGAACATGGGGGCGCTCACTTTGGTTGCCGGTGTTTTCGTCCTGGCCGTCTCCTTCATGGGCATTCTGGTCAGCATCCTCATCCCCAACCAGCTGAAGGCTACCGAGGTGCTTATGGTGGTGGCCACGCCCAGCTTCATCCTCAGCGGCTTCACCTGGCCGCTCAGCCAGATGCCGGGTTGGGTGCAGCACATCGCGGCGGGCATTCCGCTCACGCACTTCCTCAAGGCCTTCCGCATCCTGCTGGTGGAACACGGCCAGATGGCGCAGGTGTGGCCGGCCGTCCGGGGCATGCTGTGGATCGCCGCGGTGTGTGGCCTGGCCTCGATGGTGGCCCTGTACCTCAAGCGCCGGCAGGTCTTGGCCGCGGAATGAGGCGACGCCGGTGCTCCGTGATGCGTCATGGAAACATGCTGAAGAAACTGACCCTCGCCCTCGCCATCCTTGCCGCATCTACTGCCCAGGCCCAATGGACCGTGCAGAACAGCGGCACCACCTGGGATCTGTACAGTGCATACTTCGTCACCCCCGATCTGGGCTGGGTGGTGGGTGATCAAGGCACCATCCTCAAGACCACCGACGGAGGTGAAACATGGGTGCAGCAGGTAACGGGAACCACGGAACGATTCAGCTCCGTATGGTTCCTGGATGCGCAGCGCGGTTTTGCCGCCGGTTCGGAGGGCAACGTCATCAGCACCACGAATGGCGGTACAACTTGGATCACCCAGCCCACCGGCACGCTGTGGTCGTTGTCCACCGTGCGCTTCGTGAACAGCACCACCGGCTTCCTCTTCGGCGACTCCAACACCATCTACCGCACCACCGATGGCGGGGCCACCTGGCAGCACGTCCTCAACATGATGGGCGTGTACCTCACGGACGCCCATTTCACCAGCCCCACCAACGGCTGGGCGGTGGGGGAGACCGGCAAGGTGCTGCATACCACCGATGGCGGCACCACATGGGATATCGGCGACATCGGGACCAACAAGGTGCTGGAATCCGTGTGGTTCACCGACGCGAACACCGGCTACGTTGTCGGCCGCGTGGATTCGCTCTTCAAGACCACCAACGGCGGCACCTCTTGGACGCGCACCGCACTCCCCATTCAAGCCAATCATTCAATGACCTCCCTCTTCTTCACCGATGCCACGCATGCCTATTTGGTGGGGCAGGGAGGGACCATTCTCCACACCGCCGATGCCGGGGCCACGTGGACCACACAGTCCAGCATGGTCAGCGGCAGCAACGTCTCCCTGTTCGATGTGTTCTTCGCCAACAGCCAAGTAGGCTATGTGGTGGGGCAGTACGGGCAGATCCTCAAGACCGGTAATGGCGGTGTGAGCGCGATCGGGGAACTGGACAAGGGACCGGACATGATCCTGTTCCCCAATCCGGTGGCGGACGGCTCACCGGTGCGCCTGCGGGAAAGCGGAAGGGAAGCCGTGGAGGTGGTGCTGTCCGGCATGGATGGCAAGCGGGTGCGATCAACCACACTTGTCCCCGGGCAATTGGAGGTTTCCACGGAGGGCCTGGCCAACGGCACCTACATGGTGGAACTTCGATACTCCGGTGGCGTGCAATACCACCGGTTGGTGGTGCAGCGCTGATCGGATCCGGGGGTTCTGACATGGCCGGGGCAAACGTCCCGCGCTAAACCGTTTCTTTGCAGGCGTTTTCCCCAAGGGGACCAATTGCGAAATACCGATCATGCCATACCTCTTCACTTCCGAAAGCGTCAGCGAAGGCCACCCCGATAAAGTGGCCGACCAGATCAGCGACGCCCTCATCGACCACTTCCTGGCCTTCGACCCGCAGAGCAAGGTGGCCTGCGAAACCCTGGTGACCACGGGGCAGGTGGTGCTGGCCGGCGAGGTGAAGAGCAAGGCCTACCTCGATGTGCAGCAGATCGCCCGCGACGTGATCAAGAAGATCGGCTATACCAAGAGCGAATACATGTTCGAGGCCCACTCGTGCGGCGTGTTCAGCGCCATCCACGAGCAGAGCCCCGACATCAACCAGGGCGTGGAGCGCAAGAAGCCCGAGGACCAGGGCGCGGGCGACCAAGGCATGATGTTCGGCTATGCCTGCCGCGACACCGATACCTACATGCCCTTGGCGCTGGACCTCAGCCACCGCCTGCTGCGTGAGCTTTCCGCCATCCGCCGCGAAAAGGACAGCAAGATGCCCTACCTGCGCCCCGACTCCAAGAGCCAGGTGACCATTGAATACGACGACGACCACAAGCCGGTGCGCATCGACGCCATCGTCATCAGTACCCAGCACGATGATTTCGACAGCGAGGCCAAGATGCTGGCCCGCATCAAGAAGGACGTGAAGGAGATCCTGATCCCCCGGGTGAAGAAGGGGCTGCCCAAGCGCGTGCAGGCCCTCTTCAACGACAAGATCACCTACCACGTGAACCCCACGGGCAAGTTCGTCATCGGCGGCCCGCACGGCGATACCGGCCTCACCGGCCGCAAGATCATCGTGGACACCTACGGTGGCAAGGGCGCCCACGGTGGCGGGGCCTTCAGCGGCAAGGATCCCAGCAAGGTGGACCGCAGCGCGGCCTATGCGGCGCGCCACGTGGCCAAGAACCTGGTGGCCGCCGGCGTGTGCGACGAAGTGCTGGTGCAGGTGGCCTACGCCATCGGCGTGGCCCGGCCGGTGGGCTTCTACGTGAACACCTACGGCACGGCCAAGGTGAAGATGACCGACGGCCAGATCGCCAAGACCGTGGCCGGCATGAAGGAGTTCGACATGCGCCCCTACCTGATCGAGCAGCGCTTCAAGCTCCGCACGCCCATCTACAGCGAAACGGCAGCTTACGGCCACATGGGCCGCACCCCGCGCACGGTGACCAAGAAGTTCGACAACGCCGGGAAAAAGATCAGCGTCAAGGTGGACCTGTTCCCGTGGGAGCGGTTGGATGCCGTGGAGGCGGTGAAAAAAGTGTTCGGGCTGTAGGTCTTGTTGATCCAAGTACAAAGGGCCGCCCCGCGCATGCGGGACGGCCCTTGTACCATCCGGGGCCGAGGCTACTGCTTCACCCACCGCCCGCCCCCGATGAGCGCACCGCCCGCAGCGGAGACCCTGTAGAGGTACATGCCGGGAGGAAGCTGTTCCGTGTCGATGAATTCCATGCTTTGGGTGATCGGGCGGGCAATGGCCAGTTGCCCCATGGCATCGTACAGCTCCAGGCGCATGTTGCCCCGGTGGGTTCCGTTCAGCACCAAGGTGAAGCCGTCCCTGCCCGGGTTCGGGTACACCATCGTGGGGTCGGGTCTCGTTTCCTCCGTTAGGCCCATCGGACTGCACTGGCTGCCGTCCACCTTCATGATCCAGGCCCGGGGCTGCTCCATGGTGTTCAGGTCCCGGCGCGACCCCATGAGCAGGAAGCCGCCATCGCGGGTGGCTTTGATCCGGTTCAGGTAGTAACACACATTCCCGTCGAAACCGTCAACGATGTATTCGCACTCGGGGTTCAGCAGGGTGTCGAGGCGATAGATGTGAATTCGCGAAGGAATTGTGCCGACATAGGTATTCATGGGGTCAAAATTCTCGACCGTGGCGAAGACGACTTGGTTTTCCGGCGTTATGTCATGTCCCTGGATCAGGCCGATGTAATCATTCGGGTAGGTGCTGCGGGGCAGGAACATGCCGGCGTAGGTGCCGTCCGGTGCCAATCGCACCAACGCTGCCCTTGTTCCGTTGGTGAAGAGCCCGAAGCGGCCCGAAACGATGAGCGTATCACCGGCCAATGCGCTCATGTACAATCCGTCCCGCATGATGCTGTCCAGTGGCGAAGGTTGGCCCGAGCCGCTCAGCGAGGTAAATGCCAAGCCGCCCTCATGGTGCAGTTCCGGTGTGAATAGATGGATGCTCGAAAATCCGAAGGGACCGCCCGGTAAATTGCCATCCATGGATACGCGCCATAGTCCATCGGAGCCCTTTAAGGCATGGTGGCCCAGCCCCAATGCCCCGCCGTGCTGCATTATGGTATCCGCCAGGATCAGGCCGTCCGGTTGTGCCCTGAGCAAGCTCAGGTAATTCGGGAAGGCCGTGCCGGTCCTTTGTGCTACGCCAAGAATGAAAAGATCACCCTCATCATCCAACGTGGAAATGGTGCCGATGAATTGCAGCGTATCACCGGGAAGGGGAGACAGGGTCATTACGCTATTGCCGCTGGCCTGGGAAAACCTATGGATGGCGACCTTGCTGTTGCCGACGGGATTTTGCTCCCATGTCGCTCCAATGGCCAGGATGTCCCCGTTGTCCAGTATCTCCAGGTCATTTATTGCCAGCGATTGATCGTCTCCCACATCAAGGGCTTCCAGCAGGGTGGTCTCCCCCGTTGGGTCAAGAAGGGCCAGCCAGCTGTTGATCACGGTCATGCTCCATGGGTTGAGCTGGGCACCAACGGAGACCATGGCAACCCCCCAGGAGCCGTCAGGTAATTCCCAGGCATCGCTCACGGTCATTCTTTGCACGGCCGGGCCGAAGGTCCTCTCCCACGTGTTTTGTGCCGGAAGGCTGAGCGGAAGGCATAGGGCCAAGATGGCCAGGAAGACCAATTGCCTCATGATGCATTCCCGGGTTGAATGATCCCGTAAGTGAAGGAACATCCGTGGAAATACCAGGATCCAAGGTCGAACAGGCCCAGCTCGCCATCCACCACTAACGTGATCGGGATCTTGGAGGGAATGTGTGTGTTCCTGATCCACATCAACACATTATACACTCCCTGTGTATGGAATGAGAGATCGGTTGCATCCAGGCAGCTGGAACAATCCCCTCCGGGCAAGGTGCATGAATAAATAGGGTTGTCCATATTGCTATGTCCTGGGACCCCTTGCACGTTCAGGAAGTGGTTGGCATCATAGGACTTGCCCGGAATGCTGGTTGAGGCCAGGTAGCTGACGGTCCACGTTTCAATGTTTGTCAGGAAATCCCCCGGTTGCAAAGGAGTTAGGATGGCGGCCTTCACCCTTTGTTGGATCGTTTTGTCCGCACATTTGGTACTTGTGTAGGTGCCACAACCGCAATTCGGTGCGCCTGGCTGCCACCACAACAATGCATAGCCGGGCGGATAACTTGTGTTCGGTGCTCCCTTTGCATATCCGGAGCCCACTACGTAGCGTACCACGAGGTTCAGGCCGGCCGGGACGGTCTCCACGCTTACATCCGCGAGGGCCAAGTGTTGTTCGCCCTCCTGTTCAATGTCTGCCAAGGCATCATGCAGTTCATTGAACGCGCTGTAAACATCGGCCAACGCCACCGAGCCGTTGGATGTGGGAAGGGTGGCCCATGCGGAGTCCACTTGCGTGTTCTCGTATTCAATCCACGCCTTTGCCAGGCTGTAGTTCAGGCCGGCCTCCACATACCATTCGGCGCTGTCAACAGATACCGTGTTCCCTGCCTTTGCCAAGCTGCTTCTGGCCTGGCTTACAAATGTTTCCACCAAGCTTTTGACATTTCCCGCCTGACCGGGCCCGGTTTCAGAATAGGGTGCGGCAGGCTCCTTCTGGCATGAGGCGAACAGGCTCTCCAGGCCCATAAATGCCACGCCCATCAGGATGGGCTTTCGGACTTTATTCCCGGCAGGCTTGCAGTTGGGTTGGGTTGGGTTGGGTGTTTCATGGCCTTGGTGTTATTAGGGTTGTCCGCAAGATAGGAATAAGAAGCCATCTTCCGGTCAAGGGAAGGAACGGCCTTGGGGGTTGGAAAGTATCTGCTGTGGCAGTCCTTGGTGGCTGCCATCCGGTGGGGCACCCCTCAGCGCTGTTTGTGGCCACGAGGTCCAAGTGGGCGTTCGGGCCATACAGGCCACGGGGAAGCAGGCAAGTCACCCCGGCGGCGATCAACGGGCGGCAACGGATAAACACTTTGCATTTGGTGGATCACAAAGAACCCTTACCTTCGCACCCCATTTTTCAGGTACCATGTACGCCATTGTAGAGATCGCCGGCCAGCAATTCAAGGTGCAGGCCTCACAGAAACTGAAGGTGCACCGCCTCGAGCTGGAGGAAGGCAAGCACGTGGAGCTCGATAACGTGCTCCTGGTCAGCGACGGGAAGAAGACCAGCATCGGCACGCCGGTGGTGGACGGTGCCCGCATTGCCGCCAAGGTGCTTGCGCACACGAAGGGCGACAAGGTGCTGGTGGGGCACAAGAAGCGCCGCAAGGGCTACCAGAAACTCAACGGCCACCGCCAAGCCCTTACCGAGCTGTGGGTGGAGGCCATCCTGGGCAAGGGTGAGAAGTTCGACGCCAGCAAGAGCACGGCACCCAAGCCCGTGGTCAAGGCACCGGCGGTGAAGAAGACCAAGGCCGAAAGGGCCGAGGCAGCCCCCGCCAAGACGGCTCCGGCAAAGAAGGCCGCCCCCAAGAAGGCAGCCGCCAAGAAAGCCGCCCCAAAAAAGGCAGCCGCCAAAAAGGCCGCTCCCAAAAAGGACGACAAGAAGTAACTCCTCGACTGCGCGCGGAGTGACATTCCCTTAAGTAGACAGACAAGATCCATTAGCGATGGCACACAAGAAAGGTGAAGGCAGTACCCGTAACGGCCGCGAGTCCCACTCGAAGCGCCTCGGCGTGAAGATCTATGGCGGCAGCCATGCCGTGGCCGGCAACATCATCGTGCGCCAGCGCGGCACCCAGCACCACGCCGGCAAGAACGTGGGCATGGGCGTGGACCACACCCTGTTCGCCTTGGTGGACGGCACGGTGGAATTCCGCCGCAAGCACGACAACAAGAGCTATGTGAGCGTGATCCCCGCAGGGGTGGAGCTCAACGGTGGCGGCAAGGCCATGGCCAAGGCGGCACCGAAAAGCAAGAAGGGCGATGACCTGACCAAGGTGGAAGGCATCGGACCGAAGATCAACGAGCTGTTCCAGAACGCCGGGATCCGCACCTTTGCCGACCTCGCCGCCACGCCGGTGGAAAAGCTGAAGGAGATCCTGGAGGCCGCAGGCCCGAACTATGCCATGCACGACCCGGGCACCTGGGCCAAGCAGGCCGAAATGGCCCGCGACGGCAAGTGGGACGAGCTGAAGACCTGGCAGGACGAGCTGCAAGGCGGGAAATAAATCCCCATGGACCGGAATCGGAAGGGCCACCTCGCGAGGGTGGCCCTTTTTTGTTGTGCAGTTGCCAGCGGCATGGCCCGACGTTTTCATGTGCCCGAATAAAGCGGGCCCTGGCGGGGGAAGGAAAGGGAATGGAACCAAAAGGGGTGGGAGGGCGGGGGAGGGAGCCCCCTTTCCC
>DAOKZW010000013.1:0-31590 GCA_035325445.1 Flavobacteriales bacterium | reverse complement strand
GCCCGACGTATTCATGGCCATGAATACGTCGGGCCATGCCGAGGAAGGTAATGTACTGGAACCCAAGTGGTGTCAGAGGGCCGGAGAGCATGCTCCTTGCCCAATCAGGCCGTGGGGACCTGTGCAGCAGGGAGTTGATCACCGCTGATCCATTCATGGCCATGAATGGATCAGGCTCCGGACCCGACCGCCCAACCTCACGGCGCCAAGCGTCCCCGCGCCTGGTCCGCATAGAACCCACCCTCACTGGCGATGCGTTCAAACGCTGGGCGCGCGGCCTCCCGGCCTTCCATCCGCTCCATGGTCAGGGCCCCGTACCACTCGGCCTCCTCGTTGAAGCTGTCCACCGGATTGCCGGCCGCCGCCCGGAGCAGCTTGGCCGCACGGGGATAAAGACCGAGGTGGTAGCAGGCCAGTCCGGCATAGAACTGGGCGTTCACATCGTCCGGATGTTGTCCGAGGATGAAGTAGAGGTCGTCCAAGGCCCGCCGGTGCTCGTTGCGGGCAAAGGCTCCCATGGCCTCGTCCATCAGGTCCAGGTATGGCCGGGCCACGGGGCCGGAGGGGATGCGGTCACGGGAGGCCTGTTCGGAATTGGCCGGGCTTCCGGGCGATCCCTGCACATCGGTCTGCGCCCAAGGGAGCTCAGAGGGGTGCACCAATTTCATCCCGTGCAGGAAGACCAGTTGGCGGGAGGTGCGGTTGCCGCCCGCCGGTTTTCTGGCCGTTGGCCGCTCCGGTGCGCTCCCGGGCACGGTGGGCTGTACCTCCAACCGGTCCACGCTTGCGCGGGCCGTGCCGCCCTTGGCTGCGGCAGGTTGCCTGAAGTTCTCCTCGCGGTCGGCTTCAGGCTCCGGCAGGGCTGGCCGTTGTGCCAGCACCTCAAGTTCCTGGTCCACCACCTTCAGGGTGCTTTCCACGGCCGCCGGCACCACCTGAGGGGCATCAACGGCGGCAACGGGTCCCGTGTGCGGCTTGGGGCCGCGCTGCGCCTGCCATACGGTGAACAGGGCCCCGCCGACCAGCACCGCACCGGCCAGGATGCGCACGGGCCACCGCCCCGGCCCGGCGGGCGGGGACGGGCGGTGCAGGCTTCGGGCCGCCTCCAAGGCTCCCGGCGCCATCAGGCCTTCCAAGGCCTCGCGCAACAGCGGGTCGCGCTCCAGGTGGAGCTCCACCTCGTGGCATTCCTCCGCACTGAGGCGGCCTTGGGCATAGCGCTCCAGCGTATCGCGGTCCAACGGGCCGCGCGGGGTGAAGGGATCAGTGTTGCGTGCCATGGCGTTCGATCATGATGCGCAGGTTGCGCCGTCCGTTCTGCAGGTGGCTCCGCACCTGTTCCACCGGCATGCCGGTCATTTGGGCCACTTCCGCGTAGCTCTTGCGCTCCAGATGGAACAGGCGGATGCATCGGGCCTGCCCCTCGGGAAGCTGGTTGATGGCGGCCTCCAAGGCCCGGAGCGAGGCTTCGCGGAGCACGGCCTCATCGGTATCGCCGTCCGCCAGGGCGGCCTCGTTGCGCAGCCCGGCATACGGATCCTTTTTGCGGAGCTCCATCAGGCAGCGGTTCCGCACCACGGCATGCACCCAGGGCCGGAAGGCGCGCACCTCATGCTTGGCGGCCAAGGCGGGCAGGTCGGCGAAGAACTCCATCACCAGGTCCTTGGCCCGTTCGGTGTCCTGCAGGTATTTCATGGCCACGCCGAAGAGCAGGTGCGCGTACCGGTCCCACAGGGGCCCCCATGCACGGCGCTTGCCCGCACGGAGCTGTGCGAGCAAGTCCTCATCACTGGGGCGTTCGGTATCCGGGCGTCGCAGGAACATGCGGTGTTCGGGGGCTGCATGCGAAGGTCTGCACCGATCAGCGGTTGTTCTGCTGGTACAGCTCGAAATAGCTCTTGGTCTCGATGGCCACCACCCCGCCGGTCACATCGCCGTACTTGGCGGGCAGCCCGCCGGTGTACACGCTCACGCGGCTGATGGCATCCGAGGAAACGCCCGGGCTGCTGCCGGTGACCTTCACCCCGTCCACATAGTAGGCCATGCTGCCGGCCCGTGCACCGCGGAAGTAGAGCTCATCGCTGTCCTTCGCCTTGGTCACGCCGGGGGTCATGCTCGCGATCATCCGCACGGGTTCCTTGCGGATGGCGTTGTCCTTGATCTGCGTGGAGGTGATCACCATCCGTGAGGGATCCTCGGGCCTGATCAGCGGTTCCTCCCACTTGATCCGTTCCACCACCACCACATCGAGCATGTCGTTCAGCACCACGTCGGGCAGCCGGGTAAGCAGGCCGGGGTCCACGCGCACACCGGTGATCACCCGGGTGTTGTAGCCGATGCACTGCACGGTCAGTTCATAGGTGCCCGCCACCAAAGGCCTCAGCACGAAGCGCCCCTCGTCGTTGGTCTGCGCGCCGCTGATGGTGCCGCCCTGCTCGGCGCGGACAATGGCGTAGGGTACCGGTTCCCCGCGTTCGTCCATCACCTTGCCGTGCAGCTCGCCGGGGTCTTGGGCCGTTGCGGCCATGCACAGGCCCGCCAGGGCCAGGGTGCTCATCCATTTCATCCTTTTCATGGTCGTTTTGTTTATCGGGTTCAACCATGAGGATGCCGAAAGGACCCGGATCGCATAAAAACCGGGTTTCCGGGCTGCCGGGCAGCGCTCGTGCAGAATGCCCTTACAGCTCTTCGGCCACCACTTCCCGCACGCCGGGCACCATCTCCTTCATCAGGTTCTCGATGCCGCTCTTCAGGGTGACCATGCTGCTGGGGCAACCGCTGCAGCTGCCGCGCAGGGACACGGCCAGGATACCGTCGCGGAACGATTTGAAGGCGATATGCCCGCCGTCCATGGCCACCGCCGGGCTCACGTACTCGTCCAGCACCGCGATGATCCGTTCCTCCTCCTCCGTGCCGGGCGCGGCATGGCTGGTGGCGCGCTCATTGGCATCGGCCAGGCCTTGGGCCGGGGCGTCCGCCAGCACCACGCGGCCGTCGGTGTTGAGGAATTCCTGGATGTATTCGCGCAGCTCCAGCTGCACCAGGTCCCACCCGATGCTGTCGTTCTTGGTCACGGCCAGGAAGTTGCCGCTGATGAACACGCCGGTGACAAAGGGCAGGTTGAACACATGCGCCGCCAAGGGCGATACGGCCTCCGCCTGCTCCACCGAGGTGAATTCCAGGAGCCGGCCTTCGGGCACCAAGGCCTTGCTGGCCACGAAGCGCATGGTGGCGGGGTTGGGCGTATCCTCGGCGTACACCGAAACGGGCATGCGTTGCTGCGTGCTTTCCATGGGGCAAAGGTAGCCTGAACGGGTGGCGGCTCCCGGCTTTGCTTTCCAAGAGCAGGGGGCGGGGTGGTCCGGCCCGGGATCGCCAAGTCGTATCTTTGCAAGGATGCACATCATGCGCATGTTCCGTTCCAAGGCCCTGTCGTTCGCGGCCGTGCTGCTGCTGATGGCGGCCACGGCCAGCCCCGCATTGGCGCGGATGACCTGCGTGATGAGCGGCAACACGGTGCTCGGCTGGGGCCAGTTGGATGATTGCTGCCCGGAACAGGACGACGCCCAGGCCACCATCAGCGCCACTTGCTGCGTGTTCGACAGCGCCCGGCCGCTGAACGCGGATTTCACGGCGGTAGAGGATCTTGTCCGCCCCTTGCCGGTGGCGATCGCGATGCCTTGGCCCGTGGTGCTGCCCCTCCCGTTGCATGCCGCAAGGGTGGTGCCGGGATGGGCGAAGGGGCCGCCGGCCTGGCCTGGATCGCAATGCTTGGCGGTCACGGGCATCTTCCGGATCTAGGAGTTCTTCACGGTGAGTGCCTCTGCCGGCGGGTGGAGGCCTGTTTCCTGTTTTTCACACTGAAGAATTTCCGATGAACCTGAAAAAGAACATCCTGTTTTTCATCATGGCCTTGGGGGCCATGGGGCTCTTTGCCCAGGACCAGGTGCACGGCACCGTGAAGGTCCGCGAGGCGGACCAGAAGATCGAACCGCTCCCGCATGCCCGGGTAGGCTGGGTGGACGGGCCGGCGGCCATGACCGATGAGGCGGGCCATTTCGCCTTGCCCATGCCCGCCGCTTGGCCGGCCATTTTGGTCACCACTTCCTACGGCACCACGCCGGATTCCCTGCGCCTGCAAGGGCCTCCTTCAGCCCCGCTCACCATCATCGTTGGCGGCTCGGTGGAACTGGCCGCGGCCGAGGTGGTGGAGCGGCAGGCCAGCACGCGCCTGAGCGTGCAGACCCTGCAGGCCATCGAGTCCATCGGTGCCCGCGAACTGAAGCGGGCCGCCTGCTGCGACGTGAGCGAAAGCTTCGAGACCAACGCCACGGTGGACGTGAGCTTCAGCGATGCGGTCAGCGGCACCAAGACCATCCGCATGCTGGGGCTCGATGGCAAGTACGCCCAGATCGGCGTGGAGAACATCCCCTTCGTGCGCGGCCTTTCCGCCAACAGCGGCCTCACCTTGCTGCCCGGCCCGTGGATCGAGGACATCAACGTGAGCAAGGGCATCGGCACGGCGGTGAACGGCCCCAACGCCATGACCGGCCAGATCGACCTGCACTTGGTGGACCCCGCCACGGCCCCCCGGCTTTTCGCCAACATCTACGGCAACAGCCACGGGCGGGCGGAGCTCAACGTGAATGCGGCGCAGCACATGGGCAAGCACGGCGACAACATGCTGATGGTGCACGGCAGCCTGTTGCAACACGAGATCGACGACAACAAGGACGGCTTCCGCGACCAGCCCCTCAACAAGCGGTTCAACATCATGGACCGCTGGCTACAGCGCACCGACAAGCGCACCACGCAGGTGATCCTGCGCTACGTGACCGATGAGCGTGAAGGCGGACAGATGAGCAATGCAACGCTTGGCGAATCATCCGATGGAAGGCGCTACCGTGCCGATATCACCAATGAGATGGTGGACGTGATCGCCAAGAACGGCTGGATCATGAAGAACCCCATGCAGAGCATCGGCCTGCTGGCCAGCTTCCGCGACCACACGGTATCGTCCCGATTCGGCGACAAGGACTACCAAGGGGTGCAGCGGAGCGCCTACGCCAGCCTCGTGTACCAGCAACTCCTGAAGCACAACGACCAGCTGAAGGCGGGCGCCTCCTTCCAGTTCGATGACTATGGGGAGTTCTTCATACAGCCCGACGCGGAGCGGATGGACCTGGGGCGCACCGAGCGCATGCCCGGCCTTTTCGCCGAATACAGCCGTACCCGGAAGAATTTCACACTGGTGGCCGGCCTTCGCGCCGACTACAACACCGCGTATGGCGAGGCCATCAGCCCGCGCCTGCACCTGAAGTATGACCTCGCGCCGCTCACCACCGTCCGCTTCTCAACCGGCAGCGGCTTCCGCAGCACCAACCCCATCATGGAAACCGGCGCCGCACTGGCCAGCTCGCGCCGCGTCATCTTCGAAGGCGACCTCGGCTTTGAGCGCTCCTGGAATACCGGCATCTCCCTGCTCCACAAGTTCAAGATGTTCGACAAGAAGTGGTCGTTTGCCGTGGACCTGTACCGCACGGACTTCACCCGCCAGCTGGTGGCCGACCTGGACCGCGATCCTCGGCAAGCGGTGTTCTACATGATCGATGGCGGCAGCTACGCGCACAGCGTGCTGGCCGACCTGCACGTGCAGCTCAGCCGCCAAGTGGAGATGAAGGCCAGCTACCGCTTCTACGATGCCCGTACCACCTATTCCGGCGTGATGCGCGAACGGCCCCTGGTGCCGTCCCACCGCGGCCTGCTGGACCTGGGCTACATCTCCAAGGACGAGAAGTGGCGCTTCGACATCACCCTGAACGGCTTCGGCACCTCCCGCATGCCGATCACCGAAAGCAATCCCGAGGAATACCGCTTGCCGGAACGGGCGCCCGCCTACGCCACGCTGAACGCCCAGCTCACCCGTGTGGTGGGGGCATGGGAATTCTACCTGGGCGGGGAAAACCTGACAGGTGCCATGCAGAGCCGCCAGATACTTTCGCCGCAGGATCCTTTCGGCCCGAATTTTGACGCGTCGATGATCTGGGGGCCCACCAGTGCACAAATGGCCTACTTCGGCCTCCGTTTCACCTTGAAAGAGAAAGCCAACGCAAACGCGCAATGAACATGAGGAACTTCCTGAAAACCTTGGCCGTCATCGCCTTGATGATCGTGGCGGGCGCAACGCAGGCCCAAACGGCATCCAAGTCCAAAACCGCGCAGATCGATATCCACAGCAACCCGGTGTGCGGCGAGTGCAAGCGCACCATCGAGACGGAGATGCTGTACGTGAAGGGCGTTCATTCCGTGACCGTGGACCTGGAGGCCAAGGTCATCCACGTGGGGTACAACCCGAAGAAGACCGGCCCGGAAAAGCTGCGTGAGGCCGTCTCCAAGATCGGCTATGAAGCCGATGGCCTGGCGCCGGACATGAAGGCCCGCAAGGCCCTGCCGGCGTGCTGCCAGCTGGATGACCACAACGACCATCCCTCGGCCGAACCTGCCGAACCTGCCGCACCTGCCGCACCGGCACACCAGGAATAACATGGCCTTGGTACGCACCTTGAAAGGGATCACGCCCCGCTTCGGGCGTGATCCCTTTTTGGCCGAGACCGCCGTGGTGATCGGCGACGTGGAGATGGGGGATGACTGCAGCGTGTGGTACAACGCGGTGGTGCGCGGGGATGTGAACAGCATCCGCATCGGCCACCGGGTGAACATCCAGGACAACGCCACCCTGCACTGCACCTACCAGAAGTGCGGCCTCACCATCGGCAACGATGTCAGCATCGGCCACAACGCCATCGTGCATGGCTGCACGGTGGAGGACAAGGTGCTGATCGGCATGGGCGCCATCGTGATGGACCAGGCCGTGATCGGCACGGGCAGCGTGATCGCCGCCGGGGCGGTGGTCACCCAGGGCACCGTGGTGGAGCCCGGCAGCCTGATGGTGGGCGTGCCCGCCAAGCGGGTAGGGGCGGTGCCCCAGGCCCTGCGCGAGGGCGAGATTGTGCGCATCGCCCGCAACTACAAGCTGTACGCCAGCTGGTTCAAGGAGGGCTGAGGGATCGGCTGTTGGTAAATTGTTCCCGGTGCCGGGCATCCGGGTGCGGGGCATGAGCGTCATTTGGGCATAGCCGGTCCTCACCAACCAGCCCCCAAACACATGCGAGCTCCACACGTGTTCCTGATGGCTTTTGCCATCACCGGATCCCTTTCAGCCCAGCAACCCGGCGTGGTTGCACGCCAGCTTCACCAACAGGAACAGGCATTCGGCCGTATGGCCCCCACGGCGCTTTTCAAGCTGGAGCCGGCGAGCCCGGCCACCGATGCGCTCTGGAGCGATGCCTGTCGCAAGGCGGACGTGTTGCACTATGATGAGGTGGCCGCCAACCGGCTGATCGCGGCCGCGCCACGGCAGTTGCGGCTGGACATCCCGACCAGCGGCGGGCTGTTGCGCCTGGACCTGGAGCAGGCGCCGGGGCTGGCCGACGGCTTCACGGTGCGCCGCGCCAGCGACAGCCGGGAGGAGGCCCCCCCGCCGGCCCTCCATTACCGGGGCATCATCGAGGGTGATCCGGTGTCCATCGTGGCCATCAGCATCTTCGGGGGCGAGCTCATGGGCCTGATCGCGGACAACCAAGGCCAGCGGGTGCTCGGACCCTTTGAGAAGGCGCCGAAAGGCCTGCACGTGCTGTACCGCGACGATGACCTGCTGAAGCCGCCCACTTTCGCCTGTGGCACCGCGGACCTGCCCGCCACGGAGGGCGTGCATGCACATCCGGGCACCGATGGCGCCGTCCGGACCGTGCGGTGCGTACACTGGTATTGGGAGGCTGCCTACGCCATCTACCAAGGCAAGGGCAGCGTGGCCAACGTCACCAATTACCTCACGGGCCTGTTCAACCAGAGCGCCACGCTGTTCGCCAACGACGGTATCGATGTGGCGTTGCAGGAGATCTACGTGTGGGACGTGCCCAGCCCGTACGACGGCAGCAGCAGCCACGACCGGCTGTACCAGTTCGGCAGCATCCGCACCACGTTCAACGGCGACATGGCGCACCTGCTGGATTACGGCGGATACGGCGGGGTGGCCTGGCTGGGAACCCTCTGCACCACCTCCTACTACAAGAAGGCATACAGCGGCATCAACAGCAGCTACAGCAACGTGCCCACGTACAGTTGGAGCGTGAACGTGGTGACGCACGAACAGGGCCACAACCTGGGCTCAAGCCATACCCATGCCTGTGTGTGGAACGGCAACAACACGGCCATAGATGGTTGCGGGCCGTCCAAGGGTTACGTGGAGGGCAGTTGCCCCAATGCCGGGCTGCCGGCGGGGGGCGGGACGATCATGAGCTATTGCCACCTGGTGAGCGGGATCGGCATGAACTTCAACCTGGGCTTCGGGCCGCAACCCAAGCAGCGCATCATCAACCAGGTCAATTTGGCCAGCTGCCTGGCGGCCTGCGGCACCACCTGCGATGCGCCCGGCGGCCTGTCGGTCCTGAACCTGACGGTGGAGAGCGGGACCTTGAGCTGGTACAACAACGGGGCGGTGTCCTACAACGTGCGTTGGAAGGAGCAGGCCAGCGGCACCTGGACCGTAGGGAACGGCCTTGCCGGTTTTTCATGGCCGATCACGGGCCTCGATCCTGGCACCGCTTACGAGTTCCAGGTGATGGCCGATTGCGGGGCCGCCCAATCGGACTGGTCGCCGTCCTTCCTGTTCACAACGCCGGACCCGTGTGTTGACGTTTACGAACCGAACGAAACATGGCAGACGGCCACCCCCGTGGTGTTGCCGGCCAGCCTGCAGGCCACCATCGGCCATGCGGCCGATGTGGACCACTACGGGTTCACGGTGACCGGGCAATCCATGGTGTCGGTGGCGATCTTCAACCTGCCGGTGGGCATGTCGCTATACCTCTTGGATGCCTCGGGCAACGTGCTGGCCACCTCGGCTACGCAAGGGTCCTCCTCCCAATACATCGGCCAAAATGTGCCATCGGGCACCTATTACGTGAAGGTGGTCGGCCAGAATGGGGCGTTCCACCCGATCCGCTGCTACAACATGAACCTGAACGCTTATTTGGACCCCTGCCAACCCCCGGGGGCGGTCAACGGCAGCAACATCACCTGGGAGCAGGCCACCCTATCGTGGGGCACCCTGCCCAATGCCACGGGGTACGACCTGCGCTGGCGGCCCGCCGGAGGCAACAACAGCTGGACGAACGTGAACGGACTGACGGGTCCCCCGCATGTGTTGTCCGGTCTTCTTCCCGAGACCTCGTACCAGGTGCAGGTGCGTTCCCTCTGCAGCGGTACCGGGGGAGGCCAAGGTGGTGGAGGCACCAGCTCCGAGTATTCGGCCACCTACACGTTCACCACCTTGGCGGTGCCTTGCGAGGTGTCGCCACCCATCCGGGTGTCGCCGCGGCTATTCCTGGAAGGCCCCTATGTGGTGGCACAAGGGCTGATGACGGATTCCTTGCGGAGGCAGGGCGTGATCCCGCTGAATGAACCTTATGGAGGCATGGGCCTGTCGGTCACCGGCCCATCGGCCATGGATGGCGCGGTGCTGGCCACCACGGGCAACAATGCCATTGTGGACTGGGTGGTGGTGGAGCTGCGCGATGCGGCCACGGGTGCCACCGTGCTGGAACGGCGTGCGGCCCTGCTGCAACGTGATGGTGACGTGGTGGACGTGGACGGCTCGGGCCCGGTGGGGTTCTGCAGCGATCCGGGCAACTACCGCGTGGCGGTGCGGCACCGCAACCACTTGGGCTGCATGACCGCCTCGGCGGTCAGCCTGGGGGCCGCGCCTACCGGGATCGACCTGACGTTGGCGGCCACCGCCACCTACGGGGCGGATGCCCGCAAGAACATCGGCGGCGTACGGGTGCTTTGGGCGGGCAACAGCTCGGCGGACAACACGCTGCGCTACACCGGCAATAACAACGACCGCGACCCCATCCTGGTGGCCATCGGCGCGGGGTCGCCCACCCAGTTCGTGGCCGGCTACCTGCCCGCGGACGTGAACATGGACGGGGTGGCCAAGTATGCGGGCCAAGGCAATGACCGCGACCCGATCCTGGTCAATGTGGGCACCGCTTCCCCGACGGCGACGAGGGTGGAGCAACTGCCTTGAGCGACGGGCCTCGGCTCGTTGGTGGCGAACGTCACGGCAGGTGTAGGCGCCCGTCGGCCGTCCAGATGCCGCGTTTGACGGCAACTGCCGGCATGCCCAGCTGCCGGAGCACGGGCTGGAAGCGTTCCGGCTCGCCGCTGGTGTAGCATTCCATGGAGCCCACGGCATCGTCGGGGACCAGCAGGCCGCGCTCGCCGAGCAGTTGGGCCAGACGTCTGGCAATGGCGGCCGACGGCTCGATCACGCGCACCTGCGGCCCGGTGATCCGTTCGATCAGCGGGCGCACCAGCGGATAGTGCGTGCAGCCCAGCACCAGTGCATCGATGCCGCGTTCCAGCATGGGTTCTATCCAGTTGCGCAGCAGGGCCTCGGTCTCCACGCTCGTGGTGTCGCCATTGTCGATGCGCTGGGCAAGGCCGGGGCAGGCCTGCTGGATCACCTCCACGCCCTGGGCGAAGCGCTCCACCACATCGGCGAGGCTGCGGCCTTCCACAGTGGCCTTGGTGGCCAGCACGCCCACCACGCCGGAACGGGTATGCTCCACGGCGGGCTTCACGGCGGGGGAGGTCCCCCCCAAGGGGATGGGCGGGGAGCGCTGGCGCCGGGGCGTCCGGGGGGGGCTGGGGGGGGGGGGGGAGGGGGGCCCCCCCGGCTTGGCACCCCTGGCCACCAAGGCCTCGGTGATGGCCACGCTGAAGGCCAGGATCTCCTCGGCGGTGCGGTCGCCGTAGGGCACGTGCGCGTTGTCGCCGAAATAGAGCAGGCGCTCCCGGGGGAGCGCCTGCCGGATGGCTGCCGCCACGGTGAGCCCGCCGATGCCGGAATCGAAGATGCCGATGCCCGGGGCGGGGGCCATGCGCCGCGGGTCAGGGGATCTGCAGCTTGGCCTTTACCAGCGGCAGGATGTCGGTGCCGCCGTCGGAGAACAGCACCACGCCCGTGCTGGTGTCGAAGATGTAGGTGAAATGGCCTTCGGCGGCCACGTCCTTGATGGCCTTGTTCGTGCGCTCGATCATGGGCGCGAGCAGTTCGTTCTCCTGCTTGGCCAGGTCCTCCTTGGCCTTGTCCTGCGCGTCGCTGATGCGTTGCTCCAGCTCCTGGATTTCGCGCAGGGCCACCTGCTGTTCGGTCTTGGTCATGGTCTCGGCCTTGGCCTGTGCGTCGGTCACCTTGTTCTGGTATTCCTGGCCCATGGCCTTCAGGCGGTCGTCCAGGGTCTTGGCGAACTCCTGCATTTTGGTTTCGGCGGCCTTGCGCTCGGGGAGCATCAGCATCAGGGCCTGGCGGTCGATGTGGCCGAGCTTCACGCTGTTCTGCGCCTTCATCGCGGTGGAGGCGGCGAAGAGCATGCAAATGATCAGGATGGACTTCCTCATGATGGTGGTCGGGTTCACTGCTTGGGTTTGGTGTCAATGGTTCCGCGGTCGCCGCCTCCCCGGTTCGGTGGGCTCATGCGGTTGTTCTGGTCGTTGCGTTGGTCGGGCGCGGCATCGCCGTCATCCTCGGGCTCCCCGCTCCCGCGCAGGTTGCCGGGGTTGTTGCCGTCCTTGTCGGGGCGGATGCCCAGCTTGCGCAGCACGCTGTCGCTCTTGTCGTATTTCTCGCTGGCGTAGAGCACGTTGTTGCCCACGCCGCCGATGTCGAAGATGGCCACGTAGCTGGTGCCGGCCACTTCCTTCACGGCCTCGTACACGCGGTCCTGGATGGGCTGGATCAGCTCCTGCCGCTTCTTGAACAGGTCGCCGCCCACGCCGAAGCGTTTCTGCTGAAGGTCGCGGGCCTCCTGCTCCTTCTTGTCGATCTCGGCCTGGCGCGACTTCTTCATCTCCTCGGTGAGCAGGATGGCCTCGGCATTGAAGGCCTCGCGCAGGTGCTGGATCTGCTTCCAGCGTTCGTCGATCTCGTCCTGCCACTTCTTGCTGTTGCGGTCCAGCTCCTGCTGGGCCGCCGCATATTCGGGCATCTGCTCCAGGATGTACTTCGTGTCCACGAAGGCGATGCGCTGGGCTTGCGCGGTGGCGCCTGCCAGCAGCAGGGCCATCAGGACGGTGCGGAGGAGGTTCGGGTTCATGGGAAGGCCGTCGAAAGTAGGCGATCGCCGTCAGAGCTCGCCAAGATCCATGCCAATGGTGAAGTGGAACTGGCTTTTGGCCATGTTGGGCTGCCCGGGCACGTCGTCGAACCGCCAGCCGTAATCCAGGCCCATGGGCCCGAACATGGGCAGGAACAGGCGCAGGCCGATGCCGGCGCTGCGGTAGACCTTGAAGGGGTCGTACCGGTCGATCTCGTTCCAGGCATTGGCCGCCTCGGCGAAGCCCAGGGCGAAGATGGTGGCCTGGGGGTTGAGCGAGACCGGGAAGCGGAGCTCGGCGGTGTATTTGTTCACGAAGAAGCTGCCGAAGTTCGGCGAGAGGGAGAGGTCGTCGTAGCCGCGCAGGGCGATGATCTCGCGGCCGTCCAGCTGGAAGCCGGTGAGGCCGCTGCCGCCGAGGTAGAAGCGCTCGAAGGGCGAATCGCCCTTGCGGGTGTTGTAGCGGCCGATGAAGCCGAAGCCCACGCGGCCCATCAGCACCAGGTCGTGCTTGCTCTTGCTGCTGGTGAGCTTGGTGAACCACTGGCTGGTGAACTTCCATTTGTGGAACTCGGCCAGCTTGTATTGCTCGCTCGCGGGCAGCTCGGTGTAGATGGTCTCCGGGTGGAAGTAGGAGAAGGGGGGCGTGGCCTTCACGGTGATGCCCGTTTCCGAACCCTGGGTGATCCAGAACGGCTCGGCGATGGAGCGGCGCACGAAGCGGAGCTGCAGGGCGTACACGTCGCTTTGGCCGTCGCTGAAGGCGAAGAGCGAGTTCCAGTTCTTGAGCACGTAGCGTTGGTAGCTGCCGGTGAGGTTGAGGAAGAAGTAGTCATCGGGCCAGCGCAGCCGTTTGCCCAGGCCCACGCTGGCGCCGTAGATGCCCAGTTCCTGGAAGAGGGGATTGTCCCGGGTGACGCCGTTCGTCTGCCGCGTGTAGTAGCCGCCCAGGCTGAGCGAATTCGGTTTGCGCCCGCCCAGCCACGGCTCGATGAAGGAAAGGCTGTAGCTCTGGTAGTAGCTGCCGTTGGTCTGGGCCCGCAGGCTCAGGGTTTGTCCGTCGCCGGCCGGGAGGGGGGTCCAGGCTTTCTTGTCAAACGCCTTGCGGATGCTGAAGTTGGTGAAGGAGAGGCCCAGGGAGACGAGCACGCGGCCACCGCCGTAGCCGCCGCTGAGTTCCAGGCGGTCGCTGGGCTTTTCCGCCACGATGTAGTTCATGTCCACGTTGCCGGTGGCCGGGTCTGGCGTGGGGATCACATTCACTTGGGCGGGGTCGAAGAAGCCGAGGCTGATCAGTTGCTGCTGGGAGCGGATCACCTCGCTTCGGTCGAAGAGGTCACCGGGCCGGGTGCGGATCTCGCGCCGGATCACATGGTCGAAGGTCTTGGTGTTTCCGGAGATGCTGATGTCGCGCACGCGATACTGCTTGCCTTCGCGGATGCGCACCTCGAGGTCGATGCTGTCGCCCTCCACGCGCTCCACCGGGTCGGGGTTGAAGCTCAGGTAGCCGCGGTC
This sequence comes from Flavobacteriales bacterium, assembly GCA_035325445.1. Lineage (GTDB taxonomy): Bacteria > Bacteroidota > Bacteroidia > Flavobacteriales_F > PHOS-HE28 > PHOS-HE28. Next base: position 17,854 of record DAOKZW010000013.1, on the reverse strand, counting down.
CATGTACAGGGAGCTGATGTCCACCCCGCTGGGGTTCATGTACAGGCGGCTGTCCAGCTTTTTCTTGTTGTAGGGGTCGCCGCGGCGGATGCCCAGCAGGGAGACCAGGGTGTCGTTGCTGTACTTGGTGTTCCCGGTGAAGTGGATGTTGCGGAAGTAGAAGCGCCTGCCCTCGTCCACGGTGATGTCGATGGCGATCTTCCGGTCGGAGACGTACCGCACGGTGTCGCGGACGATGGAGGCGTTGCGGTAGCCCTTTTCGTTGTACACGTCGATCACCTTGTCCAGGTCCTCGCGGAAGGTGGAGCGGATGAATTTGCTGGAGCCGAAGATGTTGTACCAGCGCTTGCGCTTGGTGCCCTTCATGGCGCGGCGCAGCTTGGCTTGGGCCACGTTGGCGCTGCCGTGGAAGAAGATGTCTTTGATGCGGATGCGCGGGCCGCGGTCCACCAGCACCTGCAGGCGCACGCTGTTCTCCAGGCTGGTGTCGCGGCTTTCGGTGATCCGGGCGGTGGCCTTCAGGAAGCCCTTGTCCACGAAGTATTTGCTCACGGCCTGCACGGCGTTGGCCTTCACGGCCTCGTTCACCTGCTGGCCGCGCTGGAGGCTGATCTGCTCCCGGAGCTTGTCGCCCTCGCTGCGGGTCACGGTGCCCCCGAATCCGTAGCTGGCGAGCTGGGGGTTCTCCTGCACGATGATGTGCAGGAAGATGGTGCTTCCACGGATCTCGGCCTCCTCGATGCGCACGTCGGTGAAGAGCTTCTGCTCCCAGATGGCGCGGATGGCGCGGCCGATGCGCTCGCCGGGGATGGTGATCCGGTCGCCCACCTTGAGCCCGCTGAAGAGCTTCACGGCGTTGGGGTCGCGCGTCACGCAGCCGCTCACGGTGATGCCGCCGATGGTGAACTCGCGCGGGTAGCTGTAGTCCATGGCGGGCACATCCAGCTTCTGGGCGTGGCCCCCCAGGGCGCACAGGCATGCGCAGAGCCACAAGGCCAAGGGCCTCCACGCACGGAACAGGGCGGCCGCAGGCATCACGTGGCGTTCAGTTGGTCGTGGGTGAGCCCGAAGCGGCGCTCGCGGCCCTGGTAGTCGAGCACGGCCTGGAAGAAGTGGTGCTTGCGGAAATCAGGCCAGAGCACCGGGGTGAACCAGAGTTCGGCGTAGGCGATTTCCCAGAGCAGGAAGTTGCTGATGCGCTGCTCGCCGCTGGTGCGGATCAGCAGGTCGGGGTCGGGCAGGCCGCGGGTGCTCAGGCGCTGGTCGATGAGCTGCTCGTTCACGGCGAAGGTGTTCAGGCGGCCGTCGCGGATGTCGGTGGCGATGCTGCGCACCATGCGCAGGATGTCCCAGCGGGCGCTGTAGCTCAAGGCCAGGGTGAGGGTGATGCGCTCGTTGCCGGCCGTGCGGTCCATGGCTTTTTTCAGGGCGGTGCGGCAGCCGGCGGGCAGGCTGTCGGTATCGCCGATGGTGTGGATGCGCACGCCGCTGGCATCCAGCTCGTCCACTTCATTGGCCAAGGTGTTCACCAGTAGCTCCATCAGGGCGTCCACCTCGGCCTTGGGGCGGTTCCAGTTCTCGGTGCTGAAGGCGTAGAGGGTGAGGAACTTCACGCCGATCTCCGTGGCGGCGGTGAGCGATTCGCGGATGGGGCGCACACCGTGGAGGTGCCCGCTGATGCGCTCCTCGCCCTGCCGGTGTGCCCAGCGGCCGTTGCCGTCCATGATCACGGCCACGTGCGCGGGCACCTGCGCGGGGTCGATCCGGGCACGCAGTTCCTGCTCGATGGATGGGGTGTTTTCGTTCACGGGGGTGCGAAGGTCGCTATTTGGACGGAACGGCGGCCTGCTCACTTGCGGTGCTTGTCCCAAATGGCATCGCATTCGGTGAAGCGCGTGAGCAGCAGGGAGATGGTGAGGCCCGTGTACTGGTACCAGTCCTTGGTGTTCGAATCGCCGCGGGCGCGGCCGGTGTTGATGCCGGTGGTGCGCAGCGGCCCGGGGTCGGCCAGCAGGGCGGTGAGCGGCCCGGACTGCTCGGCCAGGGCGGCATTGTCGTGGTAGGTGCCGCTTACGTCGTCGATGTAATCCGTGTAGGTGCGGCGCAGGCCCCATTCGAGCTGCAGGTCGATGCGGGTGCTCAGGGCCAGCTTCAGGCCCGCGCCGAAGGGTATGCCGATCTGGTTCAACTGGTACCCCTCGCCGCCGCCGATGGTCTGCCCTTCGGTGCCCAGCGGCTGCAGGTCGTACCAGGTGTCGTCCAGCAGGTTCTGCGGGTTGGTGCGGAAGTAGCAGAGCCCGGCGAACACGAAGGGGCTCCATTTGCGCCCGTCCTTCAGGGCCCGGTACTTGAAGAAGTTGATCTCGAAGAGGGCCGATGCCTCGAAGAGGTTGGTCCGGAAGCCGAGGTTGCGCAGCTGCTGCACCGGGTCGTCCGAATCGCTGTCCCACGCCTCGAGCTTGCCGTACAGCCCCTGCAGGCGGAAGGCGTAGCGGTCGTTGATGTTGTAGCGGTAGAAGAGCCCGCCCCCGAAGTGGGTGTTCTTCGGGTAGTAGCGCGTGGGATTGATGTCGCCGATGTAGAAGGTGGTGCCCCCTGTCAGGCCCAGCTCGCTCACTTGGGCCATGGCGCCGGTGGCGAGCAACGGGAAAGCCAGAAGGGGGATGATCCTCCGCATCGCGTTTGTCAACGCCGGAAAACGGCGATCCGTGCGTGGCATGGCGGCGAAATTAGCGGTAACCTCCGCTTGCGCCGCGGTCCGCGCAACGGGTTATCCACCATGGTGGATGGCCATCTTCCGGGGGCGAAAAGGAATCCGGGCCCTTCGTTCGGTGGACGGGACCTCCGCGAACCCGGTACGGACTCTCTTGGTACCCCTCAGCCCTTCTGTTCCTCCTTCTTCCGGGTATTGACCCCCAGCGCCCACCAGATGGGGCAGAAGTTGATGAAGCCGGTGAGGATGAAGACGAGTGCCAGGATGCCCAGCACCACGGCGGCCACCCCGGTTATTTGGCCCGTGAAATACAGTACGGCGATCACTGCGGCCACCAGGAACCGCACCAGGCTATCGGTCTTTCCGACGTTCTTTTTCATGGTAGGTCAGTTTTGGAAGGGATGAAGATGCACCCATCATTGGATACGGGAAGGTGAGGAAAGTTACGGGCCGGGGTGTTTAGGGGGCATGCAGGCGCTTCGCCCGGGCCTTCGGGGTACCCTTGGCGCTCACCGGCGCTTCAGTCCCGAACGCACATCCAAGCCCCAGTTGAGCTTGTTGCGCAGGGTATTCAGGAATTCCTGGCCTTCGAGCTGCACGAGTTTCACGCGGAAATCGGCATGGCGCACCACCAGTTCGGGGAAATCCTCGAGCACTTGGCTGCGCGAGTCGAGGTTCACGAGGTATTTCTCGCCGCGCGAATCCACCTGCAGGGTGAGGGTGCTGCCGCCGCGCACCACGAAGGGGCGCACGTTGAGGTTGTGGGGTGCGATGGGGGTGATCACCATGGCATCGCAGTCGGGCGCCAGCAGGGGGCCGCCGCAGCTAAGCGAATAGGCGGTGCTGCCGGTGGGGGTGGAGATGATGAGGCCGTCGGCCCAGTAAGTGTTGAGGAAACGCCCGTCGAGGTGCGCGTGTATGGAGATCATGGCAGCACCGTCGCGCTTGTGGAAGCTCACCTCGTTGAGCGCGTGGTTGCGGTCGCCGAAACCGGGGCAGCCGCCCAAGGTGAGGGCCGCCCGCTCGTCGATGCGGTAGCGCCGCTGCATGATGGCGTCGATGGTGTCATCCACGTCCTCCAGCCGTGTGCTGCTGATGAAGCCGAGGCGCCCCAGGTTGATGCCCAGCAGGGGCACGGGGGTGTGGCCCAGGAAATCCACGCTGTCCAGGAAACTGCCGTCGCCCCCCATGCTCACCACCATGTCCAGGCCCGCACCTTCGGCCTTTTCCATCACTTGTGTGCCGGGGTTGGGCGGTATGGCGGCCTCGGCCATGCGTTGGGCGAGCCCGCTTTCCACCACGGGCGTGGCCCCGGCGGCGGCCATCTTGGCCATGATCTCGTTGATGGTGTGCGCCACCGATGCCGGGTAGAGACGTCCGAGTATGCCGATGCGCATGCTTTTGCTCAGAAGGGTTGGGTGAAATGTAGGTAGAATCCGGTTTCCTGCAGGACGTTCACGGCGGCTTCCACGCGCAGCACCTGGTCGTAGCTGGTCACGAAGTCCAGCCCCATCCCATAGCTGTGCTGCCAGTGGTTGGCCAAGGGGTTGATGGCGGCGTGCACCTGGTCGGCCACATAGCCTTGGTCGCTGAAGGCGTTGAGGTACACGGCGATGTAGAAGGTGCGGAAGGCCTCCAGCGGCATGGCCTCCACGCGGTAGAGGCGGGGCCGCACGAGGGTAAACAGCACGTTGGCCTTGCCCAGGAACCAGTGCTGCCCATCGATGACGTAATACTCGTAGCCGCGCAGGTGGTCGCCGTATCCCAAGCCTTCCTGCAGGTAGTAGTGGTTACCGGTGCCTTGGGAGGTCTTGCCGCTGAGGCTGGCCCCCAGGCTCCAGCGGTCGCCGCGCTTCCAGCTATGCTGCACCGTGGCCTTCAGGGCGGTCACGTCGGGTTGTTGCGGCCCTACACCGTAGCGCTCCAACGCCAAGCGGCCGTAGCTGCCGCTGAGGGGGAAGGCGCGCGAGTCGCGGCGGTCGAGCACCATGGTGTAGCCCATGGCGAGGTAGCCCATGCGGCGGGCGAACGGCGCCAGGTAATCCGGGTTGCGCAGCACCACGGTGTCCCGCACGGCCACGTCGTTCCAGCTAAAGCTCCATCCGTGCCGGATATCATGGGTGCGGCGCAGGGTGAGGGTGGCCCCTGTGCGCCATTGGCGGATGATGTTCTGCGCGGGGGTCTTCAGCAGGATGCGCTTGTTGTCTTCGGTGCCCAGGGTGATCTCGTCCTGCTCGGCATAGCCGCCGTTCACTTGCACGCCCCACCGCTGGCGCTTGTCCACGAAGGGTACGCGGTAGGCCAGGCCGAACTCGCGGGAGTAGCCCAGTTGCGCCTTGGCCACCAGTGTTTCGTTGCGGCCGCGCATGTTGAAGGCGAAGAACTCCAGCCCGAAGTTGATGCGTCCGAGGTCCTTGGTGAGCCACCAGGTGTTGAAGTTGGGGTCGGCCAGGCGCACCATGGGCTGGGGCCACCAGTACCAGCGCTCGTTCAGGGTGATGATGATGAAGACCTCCTGTGGCCCCACGTAGTTGGGCAGCAGCTGCGCGGTGTTGAACAGGCCGAGGTTCATCAGGTTGTCGCGGCTGCGGGCCAGCTGCTGGTACAGGGCTGCGGCGTCGAGGGTGTCGCCCTCGCGGAAGGTGAGTTCGCGCAGCACCACGCGTTCCTTGGTGATGCGGTTGCCGTCCACCAGGATGCCCGACACCCGGAAGGGGCCGGGGAAGGCGTTGGTGGTGTCCTGCGCGGCCAGGATGCCGGCATGCAGCAGCAGCAGGGCCAGCAACAGCCGGCCGCGGGAAAGGAGGGCCCTCCAAAGGCGTTCCGCACCGCGTGCGGTCATGGCCTGCCGTGGTGCGGTTGGGCGCCGTGCCCCGCAGGGGCGTTGGTGGTGAATGGCGGGGCGGGCATGGGGTGTGCGATGCTGCGGGGGGGTCACATGCGGATGATCCGCATCAGGTCGTCGTACCGTTCGCGCAGGTTTTCATCCAGCTTGGAGCCTTGGAAGGTGGTGTGCACGGTGTACTCGTACCGGTCGAAGGCCTGGAGGATGCCGCTGATGTCGTCGCGGTTGATCTTCAGGGTCACCTGCATCAGCATGCTGTCGGGATTGTCGGTGCAGTACATGCTCAGGATGCGGGCACCCTCGTCTTCCACGATGCGGGCGATCTGTTGCAGGGAGTAATCATTGCGCCCCATTTCCAGCACCACCACGCTGCCGGGCACGCAGGCATTCACCAGGTCGGCCAGGTGGCGGGTGGCCTCATGCTCGCTCACCACGCCGAGGTAGCGCCCGTTCATGTCCAGCACGGGCACCATGGGCAGATCGCGTTCGCTCATCAGCTTCAGCACATCGTACACGTGCTGGCGGTCGCGCACATAAGGCAGCTCCACGCTGTCCATCAGCTTGTCCACCATGGCAGACGGATTGGCGCTGTTCAGGGCGGCCTCCTCCTTCATCAGCCCCACCAGACGCCCGCGCGACACCACGGGCAACACGTGGATGCTGAATTCATCCATGAGCTCCAAGGCGCGGGCCACGGGGTCCTTGGGGCCCAGCGGCTGGATGGTGTTGGAAAGGATCTCGGCGGCTAGCATGTGGGAAGGGGTTAGGTCCGCGGGGGGGCTAATTTTGTCCCGATCACGGGACCAAGGTAGAAGGAGTGCGAGGATGACCAAGCTGAGTGTGAATATCAATAAGCTGGCCACGTTGCGGAACGCACGGGGTGGCAACAACCCCGACGTATTGGCATGGGCCGTACAGATGGAACGGTTCGGGGCGCAGGGTATTACGGTGCATCCGCGGCCCGATGAGCGCCACATCCGCTATGCGGACGTGCGGGCCCTGAAGCCGTTGCTCACCACCGAGTTCAACATCGAAGGCTATCCCAATGAGACCTTCATCAACCTGGTACTGGAGGTGCGGCCCGCGCAAGTGACCCTGGTGCCCGACCCGCCCGGGGTGCTTACCAGCGATGCCGGCTGGGACGCCAAGGGCCGCAAGGCTGAACTGAAGGCCGTGATCAAGCGCTTTAAGGAAGCCGGCATCCGCACGTCCATCTTCATGGAGACCGACGTGGAGCAGATCGCCCACGCCGCCGATACCGGCACCGACCGCATCGAGCTGTACACCGGTCCTTATGCCGAACAGTACCATGCCGACTGCGAGGCGGCCGTGGCCCCGTTCGCCCGTGCGGCGGAAAAGGCGGCCGAGGTTGGCCTGGGCCTCAATGCCGGCCACGACCTCGACCTGCACAACCTGGCGTGGTTCAAGCAGCAGGTGCCGGGCCTGCTCGAGGTTTCCATCGGCCATGCGCTGGTGTGCGACGCGCTCACCTACGGCATGGAGAACACGGTTCAACTGTACAGAAGGGAATTGCGATGAGCGTGGAGCTGTTCTTCCGGCGCGAGGGTGCCGGCCAACCGATCATGATCCTGCACGGCCTTTACGGTAGCGGCGATAACTGGGGCCACATCGGGCGCACGCTGGCGGCCGATTTCGACGTGATCTTGGTGGATGAGCGCGACCACGGCCGTTCGCCCCATACCGACCACGTCACCTACCCGTTGATGGCGGAAGACGTGCATGCTTTGATCGTGAAACTCGGCCTGCGGGATGTGGTGCTGGTGGGCCACAGCATGGGCGGCAAGACGGCCATGACCTTCGCCCAACGCTGGCCCGAGCTGCTGAAGAGCTTGGTGGTGGTGGACATCGGCCCGCGCGAGTACGCCATCGGCGAGCACGCCATCATCGTGGAAACGCTGGCCACCAGCGACCTCGCCAACAAGACCACGCGCCAAGAGGTGGAGGAGCACATCACGCGCACCGTGCCCGAGCCGGGCGTGGTGCAGTTCCTGATGAAGAGCCTGTACTGGGAGGAGCCCGGCAAGCTGGCGTGGCGCTTCAACGTGCCGCTGCTGCAGCGCGACATGGACCATGTCCTCGGCGCCATCGGGCCGGAAACGGTGAAGGTGCCCACGCTGTTCATCCGGGGCGGAAAGAGCCCGTACATCCCGAGGGAGGACCTGCCGCAGATCAAGGAACAGTTCCCCAACAGTCGGGTGGAGACCATTCCCTACGCCGGGCACTGGGTGCATGCGCAAGCCCCGGACGAGGTGATGGACCTGATCCGTTCCATGGCATGAGGACGTGGTGGGCCTTGTTGTTCACCCTGCTCACCATGGCCGGCGCGGCACAGGACAGCGTGCGCTACAACGCCGGATATGCATTCCACGACGGCATCTACTTCAACTTCCAGGCCTTTCGCGGCAACACGCCCAGCGTGCCGCTTTCCGAGCTGACCACCTCGCAGGGCCAGCGCGTCACCAGCCTGCGCACAGCAGGCGATAGGCTCTTCCGTCCCGACAGCACCAGCCAGCGTGTCCGCCTGGACCTGGACCGCGTATGGGGCTTTTGCGAAGGCGGTATCGTGTATGTCCGCGCCGGCAACGGCTTCTCGCGCATCGGCCTCATGGGCTCGCTGGCGCACCTCACCTACGACGCCACCTACCGCAACATCGATCCGTACATGATGTATGGCGGCACCACCTACACGGTGGAGGAGCAGCGCTTCCTCGATATGGCCACCGGTGCCTTCCTGCCGGTCAGTGCCGCCGGTATCCGGCAGGCCTTGCAGCGCGACGCCATCTTGTTGGAGGAGTTCGATACCCTGCCCAAGAAGCAGCGCAAGCGCACCGAAACGATCTTCCTCTTCATGCGCCGGTACAACGACCGGCATCCGCTGTATTTCCCGGCGGGGTAGTCCCCGTTATCACCACACCACCACGGTCCGGTGGCTGCGCGTGCCGTCCTGCACGCTGCTCGCCACGTACATCCCGGCCTGCCAATCACGGGTGCGGATGGTGATGGCGACCATTTACAACGCCCGGGCCATTTGTAATGAAAATTCTACAAAAAAGACGTTAAGTGTAATTTTATTTCGGAAACGGCAAGATGCCAAGGATTCCAAAGTTCAACCCCACAAAACCCAAAACCATGCAGACCTTACACACACACACACACACACAGGTTGACGTAGGATGGAAAACCCACGTATGGCGCTCAGGCGCACCCCGTGAACAGAAGCAATTGTGGCAGTGGCTAACAGCCATGCTGCTGGTGATCTTGTTTACGCTGCCTTATCCAGGACAAGCCCAAGACCCTTGGACCTGCGGCACTGACCTCAACGATGCGTCGGATGATGGGGCCCCACGTGCGGCGAATTGCGATAATACGAGCCTGACCTGGTTGGAAAAGTACAGAACCCCGGGATTTTGGACACCTGAGATATGGTGGCCCCAAAAGACAGTGTTGGTCAATATGGTGGTTTGCAGGAATTCACAAGGAGGGAATGGATGGCAGGATACACCTCAAGTGCGGGCCGATTTTGAACAGCTGATCAATAATGTCAATGATATCTATGATTCTCCGGGACAGCCCGGGTATACTACGACTTGTGGCGGCCCATGGGCCGTTCAAAGTACAAGGATCAGGTTCGAGATCAATGAGATCTATTTTCTGGACTCGGACGTTTGGAACTCGGATGCTACAGGTGCGCATCTGGCGGATATTCTTGAGTACCTGTTCGTCAATTATCCGGGTTCCGAGAAGGCGATGAACCATGTGTTCACCCAACCGGGAACATGGCCGGGGCAATACTGGGGCTATTATTCATACGGAACAATTCCCTCCTACGGTCAACATTCCTACGTGTTCACCCGAAATTCCATGTGGGGTGCCTCTCCATTGTTCCATGACCATGTGAATCACTTGATCCATGAATACGGCCATGCCTTGGGTTTACATCACACCTACGATGGCCCGGAAGCAGGATCTGGTCGCCCTGTAACGCATTACGATTTCCTGGACGATGTTTTTGGAACATGTGCGGAGCCGGCCATGTACAACCCAGCCAGCCCATGCTACAACGGTTGCTCCCCCACGCCGGGGTACGTATGCCGATTGACATCCTGTTTCTTTGATCAGTTCCCGCCGTATCGGCCTTTGATGACTTCTGGCGATAATACAAACTTCATCAGCCGGAAACAGGCCGGCCGCATGCACCGGGCACTTTCGTTGTACGACAACTCCTTTACGACGAACAACAAGCCCATGCATCAATACGTTAAGGAAAAGCACTCCTTGGACACGTATTGGCTCATGGAGGACGAGACATGGGATTTCGCAATCAAGATGTACAACGACATCATCGTTACGGCAGGAAAGACGCTCACGATCAAATGTGAGGTTCGAATGCCGATAGATGGGGTCATTGAGGTGCGGCCCGGAGGAAGGTTGATATTGGATGGTGGGAAGGTGACGTGCGCCCACCCCGGTGAGCAATGGCATGGCATCGTAGCCGATGGAACGTCCAACCAACACCAGGAGCCGGCCAATAATCCGACCTTCCAAGGATTGGTGATCATGAAAAACGGAGCTGTCGTGGAGCATGCAAGGATCGGGTTTTCCAACTATCGGTATGGGAGCCCCTCCACATATAATGGCGGCGTACTGCAAGTCCAAGGCAATCTGTTGGGCATCGGGGCGCATTTCAAAAACTGCACGGTGGGTGCGGATTTTCGGAAATACCGCAATTTCTACCCCAGCAGCCCGTCGCACACCAAGAACGACAACAGCTATTTCCGCCATGCCATCTTCGAGGTGGACTACCACTATCGGGGCGACGTGCCTTTCGAGGCGCATGTGAAGATGCAGGAAGTGCGGGGCATCCCCTTTGCCCAATGCGACTTCATCAACAGCCAAACCACGGAGAGCCAGGATGGACACACCAGCAGCGACCTGGGGGTGGGCATCTTCAGCCGGGATGCCACCTATAGCGTCACCGCCATGTGCGCACAGTCGTTGCCCTTGTGCGAATATGGTTCGGGCGTGCCCGAGCCGGTCTGCCCGGAGAACCTGTTGAAGCCTTCCCGCTTCATCGGCCTCGACCACGGTATACGCGCCATGAGCGCCGGCATCGGGGGCTATGCCTACACGGTGAAGGATGCCCTGTTCGAGAACAACGTGTGTGGGGTGTACAACGAAGGGGTGGACAACACCAAGATCCTGCGCAGCAAATTCAAGGTGGGAGGCCGCGATGTGGACCTTGACGAAAACGGTTTGGATTTACACCTCGATGGCTTCCACCGCGCCATCTTCGTGACGGGATCCAACGGGTTCCGGCTGGAGCAGAATGAGATGAGGCAGGCCGCTGTGGTGCATGCGGGCACCGAGGGCATCGTGGTTTCCAGCACGGGACCGGCCAATGAGCAGGTGTACAAGAACATCTCGTCCGATCTGGATTACGCTTACGTGGCGGAGGAGTCCTGCGTGGATGTATTGCATCCCACCACCACGGGCCTGGCCTTCCTGTGCAACGTGAACCAGGATAACGGCCAGGAAGACTTCAAGGTGAGAAGCAAATTGCCTGTGAACGATGCAAGTTTCAGCATCAAGGCCTTCCAGGGTTCCGTGAGCAAGTCCGCCGGCAACAGCTTCACCCCGCAGCAGAACGGCGGTTCGCCCTATTTCAGCTTCCACAACGAGACGGAGCAGCTCCCCATCACCTACTTCTGGGATACGCAGGCCCACCACAAGCCCTTGGGCTACAACGCGCCGTGGGTGATGGAGAACCCACTGCCATCGCCGATCAATGGCTGTCCCACGCGGATCACCTGCGGCGGGCCGGTCGTGGTGAAAAAACCCGTGCTTCTGGGCCTGATGGAACAGGAACGCACGGCCTACCTGAACCTGAAGTATGTGTACGAGAGCCTGCTGGACGGCGGCGACTTCGAGGAGCTGAAGTGCACGATCATGGAGAGCTGGCCCGCCGATGCCTGGGAGCTGCGCAATGAGCTGATCGCGAAGAGCCCCTACCTCTCCACCGAGATCCTGAAGGAGGCGGCCAAGAAGAACGTCCTGCCGCACGCCATGTACCTGGAGGTATGCCTGGCCAATCCGGAGGCGACCCAGCGCGAAGGATTCCTCAAGTGGGTGCAATACGAGGCACCGAACCCGTTACCGGAATACATGCTGGCCCAGATCGTGGCCTCGTGGGACCAGAAGACCTGGCGCAGCAGCCTGGAATCCGATATGGGCTGGTACCTGGGCGAATACCAGCGCCTGAACAACGAGCTGATCACCGACATGCTGGCCGACAGCACGGCGCAGCCGGTGGACAGCATCCGCGCCCGCCTGCAATTGGATCCCGGCCTGCGGGCCCGCTTTGCGGAAGTGGCGTTGCTGCTCGGAGAGGGCAATTACGGTGAGGCCAAGGACCTTTTGGACGGCCTCGATGAAAGCTACCCGGGCCTGGAGAGGCAAGGCCTGCAGGACCGCAACGACCTGCTGGAGCTGATCAACCTGCTGCAAGGGCTTGGCGAACGTTCGACCGCCGAGATGGACGTCGCTGAGCGCGATGCGCTGAAGGCCATTGCGGACCGGCAGCCTTCGGTGGGGGCCAGTTACGCGCGCGGCATTCTTTGCTACGACTTTGGCATTTGCGATCCGGTGTGGACCGGTGGCACCAGGCGGCCCAAGATGCACCTGGTGGGGCGGCCCGGTGCCGATGCAGCCGGCCAAGCCCCGTCGCTTGTTGTCCATCCGAACCCGGCCAACACCTGGGTGGCCTTCAGTCACGATCTGGACGGCCGCTTGGACCATGCGGCGATCGTGGTGCGCGATGCCCAAGGGAAGGTGATCCATGAAATGGAGCTGCGTTCCTCGCCCGGCCAGCTGGTTTGGGACACGCGCGGGCAGGCCAACGGCACCTATATGGTGGAACTGCGGAACGCGGGCAAACTCATCGAGGCCCAACGGGCCATCATCCAGCAATGACCATGCGAAAGACATCCTTGTTGATGGCGGTGCTCTGCTGCGCCACGGCCCAGGCCGTGGCGCAGCAGGCGCTGTGCCTGGACGAGTCCTTCCAGGCGGACATCGTGCCCGAGGGGGATGTGGAGAATATCGCCTTCATGGACGACGGCCGTATCATTGCTGCGGGGTCCTTGGTCAGACCATATTATGAGGATCCATGGGGTTCCCGTTACATAGTAGATCGAAGGTTCTTCCCGGACGGCAGCATCGACTGGTCCTTCCACTCGCAGTTTGGGGGAGGGGGTGGGGTCAAGATCTGGGGGGCTGATCATTTCTATATGACGATCGGGGCATCGATGGTGTGCCGGTTGCACCTGGCCGATGGCATGACGGACACCGGGTACCAATGCAACAACCAGCCCGAGTTCGAGACCTCGCAACGGGCGCAGTTCCAAACCTTTGCGGACGGGAGGCAATGGCGCTTGGGGTCCTACAAGAAGAAGCACTACGACGAGGAGGGCAACTACCTGTACAGCGAACCCGGTTACGGCTTGCTTCAAACACTGGGGAACGGCCACATCGACCCGGACTTCGACCACAAGTGGCTGCCCATGGGCATGCTTTGGAGCATCGTGGAGCTGCCGGACGGGCGTTTCCTGCTGGGGGCCACCCGGGCCACCGAGTACGAGGGGCGGCCGGTGGGGGCCATCTTCCGCGTGGATGACGAGGCCCACCTGGACACCACCTTCCACACCACCATTTCCTGGGGCGCGTTCGCCCGGCAGGTGTACCATTACCCGGACGGGCGCCTGCTGGTCTTCGGGCGGATGACGGCCCCGGAATACCCGGGCGACACCCTGTTCGCGATGCGCCTGCACCCCGACGGGAGCACGGATGCCACTTGGCCGGTGATCCCCTTCAGGCATTTTACGGGCAATCCTGTCTTTACGGGCATTACCGACTTCTTGGAGATCGAACCTGGCAAATTGCTGGTCGTGGGCACTTTCAATTACGTGGGCGATGTGCCGGTGGGAGCAATCACCACCTTGGACACGGCGGGCAATGTGCTCTTGGATTACCTGCCGGGCACCGGAGCGGGGTTCACCGAGGCCGGGGTGATCGGCAATTTCGCACCAAATTGCAGGATCTATGGTATCCGCGAAGGTCCGGACGGCTTCATCTACCTGTGGGGCACGTTCAAGGGCTACAACGACGGCTGCGGCGACCACCCGGACCACCGGATGCTGGTGCGCCTGTACCCGCTGGATGTAGGCGTGGGTGAGTTGCCCGGACCGGTTCCCGAATTCACAGCGCATCCCAACCCCGGCGGTGATCAGTTATCCCTCTTCTGGGATGTGCCCGGCCGCTACGAGGTGGCCATCCGCGACCTGCAAGGGCGCACGGTATGGCATGGCCACCACCGCAAGGACGACGGCCCGCTGGATGTGGCGGCGTTGGTACCGGGGATGTACGCGGTGGCGACGCTATCCGCGGATGGCCGACGTTCCACGATAAAATGGATGAAGCAATGAGGATGATGACCGGGGCATTGGCCCTAATGTTGTTCGGTGGCCCGGTGGCCTACGGGCAGAACTGGTGCCCAACGGGTGCCAATTGGTTGTATGAAAGAGGCGACCCCATGGTCAGTTCCGGTTCCGTCCAGTATACCTATGTCGGCGATACGCTTCTGGACGGATGGAGCACCCAACGGATCCGGGGGGTAGGCTATTTCGTGGTCTCCATGGGTGGGTTCACGGACACCGTCTACACTACGGAGCCGAGCGTGCTGACCCGAACGGATGGGGGCTTGGTCTATTTCTGGCTGCCGGCCCAACAGGTGTGGGATACATTGTATTGGTTTGATGCCGTGCCCGGCGATCGTTGGACCCCCGGTTGGGATTGTGAGGATGGTGCCTTTGTGGCGGTCGTGGATACAGGTACCACGGTGGTGGAGGGCATTCCGTTGCGCACGTTGGACTTGGAGGTGTGGTGGAATAATGACCTGGTAGGCGGGACAACCATCATGGAGCGTGTGGGTGATGTGCACGGGTGTATCGTGCTACGCTCGCCATGCGTAGTGTGGGAGTCCGGCTGTCAATTCTCCTGTTACCGTGATAATGAGATCGCAGGCTATCCGGACCCGACGGCCACCTGCCGGTTGAACGTGGGCTTGGAGTCACTCCCGGCCACGACCATGGGGCTTTCCGCATGGCCGGTTCCGTTCCAGGACCGGCTCATCGTGGAAACGGTGCAGGCTGTGCGCCAGGCCAGGGTCCGTCTGGTCGACCTGTCCGGCAGGGAAGTGTTCCGGGTGCCCTTTGAAGGCAAGCACCTGAAGGTGGAGGCACCGGGGCTTCCTGCGGGCCTATATGTGCTGCAATTGGTGGATGGCCAAGGAAACCGGGCGCAGATGCCCGTGGTCAAGCAATAGCTGTTCGCGGTTGCCAACCCCTCACCACACCACCACCGTCCTGTGGCTGCGCGTGCCGTCCTGCACGCTGCTCACCACGTACATCCCGGCTTGCCAATCACTGGTGCGGATAGTGGCGAGGCCGTTCGTCTCCATGCGGTACATCTCGCGGCCGGTGGCATCGTACACGGTGATCACGGCGGGGCCGTTGCCGGTGGGCAGCAGGAAAATCTCGTCATGGGCGGGTACGGGCCACGCGTTCAGTCCGCTGGCCGCGGCCCTTTCGCCGATCCCGGCCACCGCGTTGTGGCGTGCGTTCCATTCCTGGAAGAACTGGTTGGCCACCGCGCCGTCGCGGATGATCATGATGTTCTCATCGTTCACGTTCTCCGCGCTGGCTGTCCAGTTGTGGCTGCCGGTCACCACCTTCGCATTGGTACCGCCCTCGTCGATGATGGCGTACTTGTGGTGCAGCATGCCGTCCTCGTTGCCGTGCGAGTAGATCTCCACGCCGTTGTTGGTCAGGAAGTAGAATTCCGTGCCGGTGGCCTCGATGTCCTCTATGTCGCCGCGCACGACCATGTTGGGCCGGCTGTTGGCGTTGCGCACGGCCGTGCCGAGGCTGTTCTCGGTGAAGATCAGCAGCGCGAAATACAGGTTGCTGCCGGCGGCGTTGATGGCATTGCGGATCTTGCTGGTGGTGCCGTCGCTGGGGGAGAAGTACACCTCCACGGTGGTGCCGCCCACATTGAAGGTGTGCGGGGTGTTGTTGGTCTTGTCGGCCCCGAAGCGGCTTTGCGCGGAATTGGGCTGCGGGCCGCTGCCGCCCCACATTTCCTGGAATTCCGTGCGGTAGCACTGGGCCACGGCCTGGTCGTGGATGAAGACCACATTGTTGTAGTCGTCGAAGAAGCTTTGGGTGGTCCAGTTGCAGGAGCCGCCCATCACCACGGCGCGGTCGGCGTCGTCGGCATCGATCACCATGAACTTGTTGTGCATGCCGCTGCCGCTGCTGTTTTCCCGGTACAGCACGGGGATGCTGCTGATCAGGTTGCTCAGCGCGTAGTTGGCCGTTCCGCCCTCGGCGATCCAGCGCACCTGCACCCCGCGGCTCTTGGCCGCGTTCACCGCCTGCACCATCAGTGTGCTGTTGGTGTTGTACATGGCGATATCGAGCGTTTGCTGCGCCCGGTCGATGTAGGCCTTGATGGTGTCGTCGATGGCGTTGAACAGGCCGATGGCATCCTCGCCGGTGCTCACGCTGGTATCCACGCCCTTGGTGAAGTACACCTTGATGTCGCCGCTGGAACGGGATGCCGTGGAGTAGATCTCCACCGGTGCGAACGCCGTGTCGCCGCCGGCCACGGAAAAGGGCTGCACGTAGTGGAACGAGGCAGCTTCGAGACCGGTGAGTTGCAGCTCATGATCGGTGCTTCGCCCGTGGGAAATGGCGTGCATGCCAAGCTCCGGCGTGGGTCCGAAGAAGGCCTCGGTGCTGCCGGGGCGATCGGTTTGCCAGCTGAGCGCAAAGCCATCGGTCACCAGGTCATGTTGCTCCACGGCGCCTCGCATGGCGATGGATTGGGCGTGCAGGGCGGAGGCGGAGAGGAGCAGGGGGCAGAACGGCAGGAGCCGGAGAGGAGCGGATACCATGCTGCAAAGGAAGGGCTTCGGGCAGGCGTGGCACGGTCCTTTCACGGTTGTTATAAACCGGCTGGCATGAAGCGAATAACTTGGCCCCTTCCAACGAAGCCCATGACCGCATCCTTCCGACCCGTCCTCCTGGTGGCGGCAGCACTGATCCTCCAGGCCGCGTCCGCCCAAAAGGGGGAAGTGCGCTACGAGCCGCGACCCATCGGGTTCTACAACGTGGAGAACCTGTACGACACGCTCGACGGCCCGAACGATGATGCCGAGTTCCTTCCCGGCAGCGCCAAGCAATGGGACACGGAACGCTATCAGCGCAAGCTTCGCCATCTGGCCAAGGTGCTGGGCGAGATGGGTTCGGACGTCTTTCCGGACGGCCTGGTGGCCTTCGGCCTATGCGAGGTGGAAACGCGCGGCGTGGTGGAGGACCTGGTGAACACACCGCCGCTGGACAAGCGCGGGTACAGGGTGGTGCACCACGACAGCCCCGACCGGCGCGGCGTGGATGTGGCCTTCGTGTACAACCCGAAGTATTTCACGTTGCTCAACGAGAAGAAGTACCGGTTGTCGGATCCGCAGGACAGCCTCTTCCGCACCCGCGACCAACTGGTGGTATCGGGGCTGATGGACGGCGACACGGTGAGCGTGGTGGTGAACCACTGGCCCTCCCGCTACGGCGGCGAAAAGGTTTCGCTGCCCAAGCGCAAGCTGGCCGCACAGTTGGGGCGCCGCATCATCGATTCGTTGTTGACGCGGAATGCCAATGCCCGGGTGCTGTACATGGGCGACCTCAATGACGACCCCGTGGACCCGTCGGTACTGAAGTTCCTCGGTACCACGGGAGACAAGGAATTGGTGTCCAACAAGAAGTTGTACAACCCCATGTACGACCTGTACAAGAAGGGCATCGGCACCTTGGCATGGCGCGATTCATGGAATGTCTTCGACCAGATCATCATGACACCGGCGATGGTCACCGGGGCAGGAGGGAACCTGCGCTATTACGGAGTGCGGGTGTTCAACCCGCCATACCTGCGGCAGGCCGACGGCAATTTCGCGGGCTATCCCTTCCGCACCTTCGTGGGCGACACTTACCAAGGCGGATACGCCGACCACTTCCCGGTGTATGTGATCCTGGTGAAGGAGGCCAGGTAGAAATCTGAAACAGGAAAGCTGAAAGCTGAAGATTGAAACCGGTTGCCGCAGGCCACGGCGTGAGGGTATTCTGAAAAGTGTGTCAAGCTACGTTTGACAACCAATCAGAACCATG
>DAOKZW010000012.1:0-102457 GCA_035325445.1 Flavobacteriales bacterium | reverse complement strand
AATACTTCCTGTTCATGTTGACTTGGTTTGTGTCAACCTATTTCAGGCTCGGACAGGCCTTTTGATACACGATCAACTCTTTGACGCCGCCCATGATGGAATGACTTTTGGGTAATCGGACTTCGCGGCCAGTGTGGCTTCTGCCAACTGCCCCTGCCCACTATACGAAACTCCGGTTCAAGCTATCGGGTTCAAGATCACCGAGAAGACCGTGATGCTGTTGGGGTCGCGGTCGTAGAACAACTTGTCCAAGGCGTCCAGGATGTTCTTGGCGCGGAAGTACGATGTGTTGAGCTCGTGCTCCCCGCGGGCACTCCATTGGATGGTATAGCTGCTCGTGCGGTCCTTGTACGTGCTCACATACTCGCTCATGGCCTGCAGGGCCTCCAGCTTGTCGCGCCCCGTGGTGGAGTGGAAGAGGAAGCTCTGGTTGTGGCGCGGGTTGAGCGTGATCAGGTACAGCTTGGCGCCCTTGCCCGGCTCGTCCACGTAGTTGAACATCAAGCTGTCCACGCCCACACCAATGTGGTCGCCGATCTCTTTTTGCAGTTTGGCGATCTCCAAATTCCTGTCCGGGTTCATAATGGGGTCAGTGCTATGCGGATGCCGCCTGGCCGGAAATACCGCCGGCTGCGGAGGCCCCGCTTTCCGGGTCAAATTTACCGTAGGTGGAATTGTTGCTCTTGTATTCAGGCACCAAAGCCTTCATCTGCTTCACGCAGGCCTCGTCGTTTCCGGCCTCTGCCGCTTCCAGAATGTCGCGGATGGAGGATCCGGCCAGTCCGGGGTCCACGGCCCGGGTGCGCCCGATCAGGATCCGCGGATGGTGCGTGGGCATGTTCCCTTCCTGCTCGGCGAGCAGCTCCTCGTACAGTTTCTCGCCCGGCCTGAGCCCGGTAAAGCGCACCTCGATGTCCTTGCCGGGCTCCAGCCCGCTAAGGCGGATCATGCGGTCGGCCAGGTCGGCGATGCGCACCGGCTTGCCCATGTCGAAGACGTAGATCTCGCCGCCCTTGCCCATGGTGGCGGCCTCCAGCACCAGCCGGCAGGCCTCGGGGATGGTCATGAAGAAGCGCGTGACCTCCGGATGGGTCACCGTCACCGGGCCGCCCTCCGCGATCTGCTTGCGGAACAAGGGGATCACCGAGCCGTTGCTGCCCAGCACGTTGCCGAAACGGGTGGTGACGATGGACAGGCCCGGACGGCTCCCGGAAAGGGCTTGCACGTAGATCTCAGCACACCGCTTGCTCGCGCCCATCACGCTGGTGGGGTTCACCGCCTTGTCCGTGCTGATCAGGATCAGCTCCTTCACGCCATGCTCCAGGCAGAGGTCGGCCACGTTCACCGTGCCGCCCAGATTGGTGCGTACGGCCTGCACGGGCTGCGCCTCCATCAGCGGCACGTGCTTGTAGGCGGCGGCATGCAGCACCACCTCGGGCTTCACCGCACCCATCAGCCGGTCAAGGCCCCTGCGGTCGCGCACATCGCACAGCACCGGGCGTATTTGCGCATGGCCCTTCCGCTTCAGTTCCATCTCCACGTCGTACAGGGCGCTTTCCGCATTATCCACCATCACCAGCTCCCGCACGGCGAACGAGGCCAACTGCCGGCACAACTCGCTGCCGATGCTGCCCGCCGCGCCGGTCACCATCACCACCCGATCGCGGAAGCGCTCCTGCACCAGCTTGTCCTCCAAATGGATCGGGGCACGGCCCAGCAGGTCCTCAATACGCACCTCGCGTATCTGCCCGCTGCTCAGTTGTCCGTCGATCCAGTCGCGCACCGGTGGTACGGTATGCACGGCCACCTTGGCCTGCATCGCCAAGTCCACCACGCGGCGGCGGTTTTCCGCGTCGGGTGCCTGTATGGCGATGATCACCTGGTCCACGGCCTGCCCGGCCAAGAGCTTGGGCAGCTCATCCGTTGCGTGCACGCGCACTCCTTCCAGGCGCTTGCCCACCTTGGCGGGGTCGTCATCCACGAATGCGGCCACCGCGTACCGCGCCGACCCTTCGCGCTCCAAGGTGCGCTTGGTGATCAGGCCCGCCCCGCCGGCGCCGTACAGCACCACGTTCAGGGTGTCCTTGCCGGCGCCGCGCCGCCGCAGGTGGAGCAGCTTGAAGGCGATGCGCGAGGCGATCAGCAGCACGGCACTGCCCAGAAAGTCAATGATGATCACCGAGGTGGGCAGCACGAACTGGCGGTCCAGCAGGTAGTAGCGCAACACGTTCAGAACGAGCAGGGTGAGGCTGCCGCCCAGCACCACCAGGAAAACGCGCTTGGCATCCTCGGTGCCGGTGTGCCGCACCATGCTGCGCTGGATCCCGAATGCCCAATACCAGGCCAAGCGCACCCCGAGGAACAGCGGGAACACGGGCCAGAGCAGCCGGTATTCCAGGTCGGGCACGTTGAAGTTGAACCGCAACTGGTAGGCCGCCAGCAAGGAAATGGTGCACATGGCCAGGTCGATCAAAACGATCGACCAGCGCGGAAGCAACAGCGGTTTGGCCATGGCGCGAAGGTAGCGGGGAACACGCGGGTGTTTGAGGCTCCAGCGGTTTCGTGCATATTTGCCCGGGCCCGCCATTTGCCATGCCACGCGTTTTCTTTATTGCTCCGCACCGCCCTGGCCGCTCACCCAGCCAACGATTCCGCTTTGAGCAGTTTGTGCCGTACTGGGAAAGCCAAGGGTATGGGTTTACCTACGGATGGTGCATTGATGAACGGGACGACCTCGATTTTTACCGCAAGGGAGCCCTGCTGGCCAAGGCTCGCATTTTCCTGAAGAGCTGGAAGCGCAGGATGAGCCTGGTGAAAGAGGCCAAGGGCCATGACCTGATCATCCTGCAGCGAGAAACGTTCATGGCCAGGGATACCTACTTTGAGCGGAAGCTCGCCGCCACCGGCATCCCGCTGATCTATGATTTTGATGATGCCCTGTGGATCAAGCAGGTCAGCGAAGGCAACCGTATGCTGGCCTGGATGAAGGATGCCGGCAAGATCAACCGGTTGCTGCCGTTGGCGGATAGGGTGATCGCCGGGAATGACTTCCTCGCCGAACACGCCAAACGCTATAACCCATCGGTGACGGTCGTACCCACCGTGGTCGATACCGAAGTGTTCCGGGCGGGACAGGAAGGGCCCGCCGGGAATGGCCCGCTGGTGATCGGATGGACCGGCAGCAGCACCACCATACCATACCTGGAACTGTTGGTGCCGGCCTTGGTGGAGCTGAAGGGCCGGACAAAGACCCCGTTCGTCCTGAGGGTCGTTAGCGACTCCCCGCTGCGCGCAGAGGGAATTGAGGTGGACAACAGGCCCTGGAAGCGTGAATCAGAGGTTTCCGACCTGCGGGATATCCACATCGGGATCATGCCCATGGCCCGGGACGAGTGGAGCAAGGGCAAATGTGCATTCAAGGGAATCCAGTACATGGCCTTGGGGAAGCCGACCGTGATGGAGGATTATGGGGCCAATAGGTCCGTCATCGAGCACGGCAGGAACGGGTTCCTGGCCTCCTCCAAGGAGGAATGGGTCCAATATCTCGGCCAATTGCTGGCCGATGCCGATCTTCGCCGCCGGCTCGGCCAAGCCGCCCGGAATACCATTGAGGAGCGCTTTTCGGTCAAGGCATGGCAGGACCGGTACCTGCAACTGTTCCAAGAACTCATCCATCAAAAAAAATGACAGACCTCAAGCGTATCACGCTTACCCACATCCATGAAGCCCTCGGCGCCAAAATGGTGCCCTTCGCAGGTTTCCTCATGCCCGTGCAATACACCGGGGTGAACGATGAGCACCTCACCGTGCGGAAGGATGTGGGTGTGTTCGACGTGAGCCACATGGGCGAATTCCTCGTGCGTGGCCCCCAAGCATTGGACCTTATCCAGAAGGTGTGCAGCAACGATGCCTCCAAGCTCGGCCTGGGCAAGGTGCAGTACACCTGCCTGCCCAACGAGGACGGCGGCATTGTGGACGACCTCCTCGTGTACAACATGCAGCATGGGGATGACCACCATTATATCCTGGTGGTCAATGCGGGCAACATCCAGAAGGACTGGGACTGGATCAACAAGCACAACACCTTCGACGCGCAGCTGGAGAACATCAGCGACAAGATGGGCCTGCTGGCCGTGCAGGGGCCCAAGGCCCTGGATACCCTGAAGGGCTTTTTCGAGGAAGACCTCGCCGCCATGCCCTACTACACGGCCAAGTACGCCGAAATGAAAGGGGTGGGGCTGGTGCTCTTGTCTGTTACAGGCTACACCGGAGCAGGCGGGTTCGAGATCTACGTGCCCGATCCGTTGTTGGAAAAAGCATGGAACGCCGTGATGGAGGCCGGCAAGCCGCATGGCATCAAGCCGTGCGGACTGGCGGCGCGCGACACCCTGCGGTTGGAAATGGGATTCTGCCTCTACGGCAACGATATCGACGATACCACCTCACCCTTGGAGGCGGGCCTGGGGTGGATCACCAAGTTCACCAAGGAGTTCACCAATTCCGCGGCCTTGAAGGCACAGAAGGAAGCCGGGCTCAAACGGAAGCTCGTCGGATTTGAACTGGTGGACCGCGGTATTCCACGCCATGGATATCCGGTGACCGATGCTGATGGGAACGTCATCGGCCAAGTGACCAGCGGCACCATGAGCCCCAGCCTGCAAAAAGCCATCGGGCTGGCGTACGTACCCTCCGACAAGGCTGCACCAGGCACCGAGATCTTTGTGGATGTGCGAGGGAAGAAGCTGAAGGCCGCAGTGGTGAAGACCCCCTTCATCCAAGGCTAACGATTTGCAGGGCCCGGGACGGGTTATCTTGCAGGCCCACCGACATCCTCCACCATGAAAGCCATCTCCCATCATACCGACTACCAGTTTCGTGTGGAGGTGTGCTACACGCCCGGCCAGTTCCCGCTTTATAAACAGGACATGGGCATCGTGGTGGTCATCGACATCCTGCGGGCCACAAGCGCCATGGTGGCAGCCTTCCATCACGGAGTGAAGGATATCATACCCGTGGCCTCGGTGGAGGAGGCCAGGCAGTATATCGGCCGGGAGGGCTATGTGGCCGCCGCCGAACGTAACGGGGAAGTGGTTGAGGGGTTTCCAGTAGGAAATTCACCGCTGGCATTCAAGTCCATGGACCTGAGCGATAAAACAATCGTGATCTCAACAACCAATGGAACCCAGGCCATCAATGTCGGCAAGGATGCGAAGCAACTCGTTATCGGGTCTTTCCTGAACCTCACGGCCCTCACCGATTGGCTCTTGAAGCAGGATGAGAATATCCTGTTGCTGTGCTCCGGTTGGCGGGATAAGTTCAGCTTGGAGGACAGCGTGTTTGCAGGGGCCGTCATGGCCCGGTTGCTGGAGAGCGGCAAGTTCGGGGTGGAGGAGGACAGCAGCATCGCCTCGAAGTACCTGTACATGGCCGCCCGGGACAACCTGATGAGCATCCTCAAGGCAGCTCCCCGCCGAAAGCGCCTGCAGCAGCTTCAGCTGCTGGATGATGTCAAGTATTGCCTAACACCCGACCAGGCCACGGTGATCCCCGTGCTGAAGGACGGCCGTCTGGTTCCGCTGGACATCTGAAGCGATGAGGCCGTCACTGATCCCGCGCATCGCCGTGATCGGCCTGGCCATGGCCATGTTGTGGCCGTTTGCCGTGCAGCAGGATGCCCAAGCGTGGGGGTTTTACGGCCATCGCCGGATCAACCGGATGGCGGTGTTCACCCTGCCGCCCGCCATGTTCGGCTTCTATAAGCGCCATATCGATTACGTAACGGACCACGCCACGGATCCCGATAGCCGGCGGTATGCCGTGGCCGGGGAAGGCCCCCGCCACTTCATCGATGCCGACCACTATGCCGGGCCGGGCGGGGATCCGTTCGATGTGATCCCCCGCAAATGGGACATGGCCGTTCAGAAGTTCACCGAGGATACCCTGCAGGAATACGGCATCGTGCCATGGCATATCCCGGTCATGTACGGCCGCTTGGTCAACGCGTTCAAGCGGGGAAGCGTGGACCTGATCCTGTACTACAGTGCCGAGATCGGCCACTATATCGCCGATGCGCATGTGCCTCTGCACACCACCGAGAACTACAACGGGCAACTCACCAACCAGCATGGCATCCATGCTTTTTGGGAGTCGCGCATCCCCGAGACCAGCGCCGAGGAGTACGACCATTTCGTGGGCAGGGCCCAGTACATCCCCGATCCGTTGGAGGCGGCCTGGTCATACGTGATCGTCAGCCACCGCGCCCTGGATACGGTCTTCAACATGGAGCGCGAGCTCCAGCAGCGGTTCCCCGAGAGTGAAAAGTACACCTATGACCTGCGTGGGCGGAATACCTTCCAATTGCAGTCCAAGGAGTTCATCAAGGCCTACGAGGAAAGCATGGGCGGCATGGTGGAGCGCCGCATGAACGATGCCATCCTGGCCGTGGGCAGCATGTGGTATTCCGCTTGGGTGGATGCCGGCCAGCCGGACCTGGAGCGGTTGGAGCAAAAGGATGTGAGCGACAGCCTGAAGCAGGTGCTGAAGGCGGAGGAGGAACTGCGCAAGCAGTTCACCAAGATCAAAGGGCGCGAGGAGCCGGAATGACCCGGGGTCTCGGTGCCGTTCAGCCCGAAATGACAGCCGACATCAGGCCACGCGCTCGGGGGCTTTTTTGGCTTGGTAGGTGCCGGCGGGCGTGCGGCTGGCGATGCTCAGCCGGTTCCAGCTGTTGATGGTGCACACCACGAAGGTGAGGTCGGCGAGCTCCTTGGCACTGAACTGCTTACGGGCCATTTCATAAATGGCGTCCGGAACGTGGCCGTGGGTCACCAAGGTCACGGATTCCGCCCATTCCAAGGCAGCCCTTTCGCGTTCCGTGTACCACGTGCATTCGCGCCAGGCATCCAGCGAGTACAGCCGCTGTTCCGTTTCGCCCAGCGCGCGCAGGTCCTTCCAGTGCATGTCCAAGCAATAGGCACAGCCGTTGATCTGCGAGCAGCGCAGCTTGATCAGATGCAGCAAGGGAGCCTCGATGGAGGAGTGGTGCAGGTATTTTTCAGCTGCCAGCATGGCCTCGTATACCCCCGGGGCCTCCTTGGCAATATTGATGCGTGTTTCCACGGTTCGTGATGGTTTATCGGCGCCCGCAAGGTAGGATTCCGTCGGTACCGATGCGGGGCCGGAGAGGAAACAAGGAAAGGTGCGAAATGTTCCGGGCGCGCGGAAAAGGCTGGCCTGCGGGGTTTCCGGTAGCCGGGGGGCGAGTTAGTTTTGGCCCATGGCGAAGAGCGGGCCCGGCCACACCATTCGTGTGGTGGAGTTGTTTGCAGGGGTGGGAGGCTTCCGGGTGGGCTTGGAGCGGGCCTCGAAACGGTTCCGCACGGTATGGAGCAACCAGTGGGAACCGGCACGGAGGAAGCAGGATGCCTCGGAGACTTACGTGGCGCGCTTCGGGCCGCAAGGGCACGCCAACCAAGATATTGTCACGGTATCGGCCGCAGACGTGCCCGACCACGACTTGCTGGTGGGTGGTTTTCCCTGCCAAGACTATTCGGTGGCCCGCACCTTGAACCAAGCCGATGGACTTGCCGGGAAGAAAGGGGTTCTGTGGTGGGAGATCCACCGGCTGCTGAAAGCCAAGCGGCCCCCGCTGATCTTCCTGGAGAACGTGGACCGGCTGCTGAAGTCGCCGGCCAAACAGCGTGGGCGCGACTTTGCCGTCATGCTCGCCTCCCTGGCGGACCTGGGGTACGTGGTGGAGTGGCGTGTGGTGAATGCCGCCGATTATGGCATGCCACAGCGCCGCAGCCGTGTGTTCTTCATGGGGTTCCTGGAAACCTCGCCCTTGGGGCGCCAGCTACTGCGCGAAAAGGACCCACACCAATGGCTTTTGAAGGACGGTGTGCTGGCGGAAGCCTTTCCGGCCGAGGCCAAGGGGGA
The DNA here is from genome assembly GCA_035325445.1 of Flavobacteriales bacterium. GTDB lineage: Bacteria > Bacteroidota > Bacteroidia > Flavobacteriales_F > PHOS-HE28 > PHOS-HE28. The sequence goes on along the minus strand of DAOKZW010000012.1, from coordinate 94,519 downwards.
GCCCGGCCACTTGGACCTCAATGGCGACCTGGCCGAGATCACGGACCGCTTCAACAAAGGTGCCGGAGCAGCATCCCCGTTCCTGAGTGCCGGGCTGATGCTGCGGCGCGAGATATACACCCGGCAGGTGGCGCCTTCCTTCCGTGGCCGGAAGGTGGTGCTGGGCGACGTACTGTTGCCGGAGGAGCAAGTGCCGGCGGGGTACTTCATCCCCGAGCAGCAACTACAGGCCTGGAAATACCTGAAAGGGGCCAAGAGGGAGCAGCGGACCAATAAGGGGTCGGGCTTCACCTATGCCTACGCGGAAGGAGCCATGGCCTTTCCCGATGCGCTGGACAAGGCCGCGCGGACCATCGTGACTGGCGAAGGGGGGGCAACACCGTCGCGGTTCAAGCACGTGGTGCGCACGCAAAGCGGAAGGCTCAGGCGATTGACACCCGTGGAACTCGAGCGGCTGAACATGTTCCCCGACGGCCACACCGAAGGGAATGCCGATGGCAGGCGGGCTTTCTTCATGGGCAATGCCTTGGTGACGGGAGCGGTGGAAAGGGTGGGCAAGGTGTTGGCAAAGAGGACCACCGGCCAGTAATACCAATTGGGCATTCAAGGCCCGCTGGTGTCCGGGAAAAATCCAAGGCTCCTCCACAAGCCCCAGGATTCCCTGCGCTGCATTCGCTTTCCTCCATGAAGAAGCCCGTTTTTCGACCGATGCACTTTCTGTTTTGCTGCGACCCCGTCGGGGTCGTCAATTTCGGGGACCATGGTTTTCCACAAGCTGTGATCCCTTCGGGATCAGTCCATGCGCCGATAGCCGACCCCAACGAGGCCGCAGCTTGTAGTGGCAGACAACATGAAAAAGCAACACGACCCCGACGGGGTCGCAGCAATTTGCCGGACACCAGTGATTCAAGGTCCGTAAAGTTGTGCCGCTATGGTTTCGCGGGGCGCTTGCCTTAGGGCGGCGCGGAGCGCCGATGCCGCCGGAGCGAGGTTCTTGGAGGTTCCCGTAAGGTGCGCAAGCAGAAAGAGGCAGCCGTCGGGCCACCTCTTTTCAATTGCGTGGAGGGAATGGATGCGCAGGTGTCGTCAGCCGGCCACTTGGCTGTTGTCCACCTTTTCCAGCCGGATCGTTTCCTCGCCCTTGGGCAGCAGCCAAGTGATGTCGGTCCCTTCGCGGTAGCCGATCAGGGCGGCACCCATCACGGTGAATACCGAAAGCTTGTTCAACTTCAGGTCCGCATCCTGGGGCAGCACCAGCTGCAGCCCTTCCTTGCGGATGGAAGGGGACTTGAAAGTGACGATGCTGCCCACGCGTACCACGTCCTTGGGCAGTTCGGCACCGGACCGGATATCGGCCTGGTTGAGTTCTTCCTTGAGCTTGGCCACGCTCTTCTGCGTGTTCAGGTCGGGCGCGCTGAATCCCTCGATCCAGGATAGGAGCAGGTCGCGCTCCTTGGCGGCGATGATCAGTTGGGGATTCTGCATGTCAGATACGCTTCAATTCGTTGATGATCTCTTCCAAGCTGCTCTTGGCATCGCCGAAGAGCACCTTGCAGTTTTGGCGGTCGAACAGCGTGTTCACGGCACCGGAATAGCCCTTGGCGGTGCTGCGCTTGAGCACGATCACCTGCTTTGCCTTGTACGCCCTGATGATGGGCATGCCGTAGATGGGGCTGTCGGGGTCGTTCTCGGCAGCGGGGTTCACCACGTCGTTCGCTCCGATCACCAGCACGGTGTCGTAGTGCTCCATGGTGTTGTTCACCTCGCTCATCTCCTTCACGGAGGCATACGGAATGTTGGCCTCGGCCAGCAGCACGTTCATGTGGCCCGGCATGCGGCCCGCCACCGGGTGGATAATGAAGTGCATGTCCACGCCTTGTTGGCGCAGCAGTTCCTGCAGGGCGAAACACTCCCGCTGGGCCTGCGCCACGGCCATGCCGTAGCCGGGCACCACGGCCACTTGCTTGCTGAAGGCCAGCAGGGAGGCCGTTTCCACCGCCGTGATGCTGGTGAGCTCCTGTTCGCCTTCGGCCTTGGCGGTGCCCGAGCCGCTGAACTTGCCGGCCAGAACGCCCGATAGGGAGCGGTTCATGGCCACGCACATCTGCAGGGTGAGGATGATGCCGGTGGCACCCACCAGGATACCGCCGATGATCATCACCGGATCACGGAACACCAAGCCTGCCATCAGGGTGGCAACCCCCGACAGCGCATTCAGCAACGAGATCATGACGGGCATGTCCGCACCACCGACCGGCAGGGCGAAATACACGCCATAGAACAACGCGGCGACCGTGACCACCAGCAGCAGCAGGGGGAAGGGGGTTACCTCCACCGGCATCAGCAGGTAGTAGCCGAATACCACGACGATGATCCCGAGCAGGATCTGCGCCAACGTCTTCTGCACCTTGGCCGGGCGCGGCAACTTGCGGCCGTCCAGTTTCAGGTAGGCGATCATGCTGCCCGTGAAGGCCACCGCACCGAAAAGGTTGGTCAGCAGAAGAACCGAGCCGCCCAGCTTGTCGTCCACCATGGTGCCTTGCCCAAACACTTGGTTCAGGCCCAACACCGTGGCGCAGGCGCCGCCCAAGCCGTTGAAGATGCTGACCAGTTGGGGCATGGCCGTCATGGCCACGCGGTTGCTCCATACGTTGCCGATGACGGTGCCGATCACCATCATCAGCAGAAGTAGCAGGAGATTGGATGAACCTTGCCATGAGGTGCCCAACACCAAGGCCACCAAGGCTACCAGCACGGATGCGGCGGCCACCAAGTTCCCCATTTTGGCCTTGGCGGGGTCGCCCATGAACTTCAGGCCCTGCACGAGCCCCACGGTGGCGGCCAAGTAAGCGAACATAAGCATCAGGACTTGCTCTCTTTGGCCGGCTTGCGCTTAACCACGAACATGGAAAGCATCCGGTGTGTGACGAAGAACCCTCCCGCCAGGTTGATGGTGCCCAATACCACGGCCAGGCAGGCTGCGGCGATGGTCCAGACATGCTCCAGGGGGGTGGTCAGCAGCTGGGTGATGCCGCCGAAGAGGATGATGCCGCTGATGGCATTGGACCCCGACATGAGCGGGGTGTGCAGCACGGCCGGAATGTTTTTGATCACCTCAAAGCCCACAAGCAGGCTGAGGGCGAGCACGAACAGGCCGTCAATGGGGGTAATGGCGTAGCTAAAGTCCATCCGATAAGGTTTTGGGGTTACTTGCCGCCGGTGAGCGCCAAGATGCGCTGGTTCACCGACTTGCCGTCCCGCACCACCACGGTGGCGCCCAGGATCGGGTCTTCATCCAACTTCTCCTGGTGGTCCAACATGTAGTTGATGAAGGAGGTGTAGTTGTTGGACAGCAGGAAGGAGGTGCTATAGGCACAGCTGGATTCGATGCGGGTGGGGCCGAGGATGGTGACCTCGTTGCGCACCACCGCCTGGTCCGGCTCCGTCAGGGCGCAATTGCCGCCCGTGGCCGCAGCGATGTCCACGATCACGGCGCCGGGTTTCATGCCCATCACCATGTCTTCGGTGATCAGCAGCGGCGCCCGCTTGCCGGGTATCCGTGCGGTGGTGATCACCACGTCGGCTGCTGCCGCCTCCTCATGGATGCGCTGGCGCACGCGCTCCAGGAATTCCTCCGTTTGCTGGGTGGCATAGCCGCCCGCGCTTTTGTCGTCCACCGCGCCTTCCACTTCAATGAAGGTCGCACCCAAGCTTTCCACTTCTTCCTTGGAGGCGGTACGCACATCATAGGCCTTCACCAAGGCTCCCAGGCGGCGCGCGGTGGCTATGGCCTGAAGGCCCGCCACGCCGGCACCCATGATCAGGAATTTCGCCGGGCGCAAGGTGCCGCCGGCGCTGGTGATCATGGGCACGGTGGCCAAGGAGCGTTCGGCCGCCAACAACACGGCCTGGTACCCCGAGATGGAACCCACCGAGGAGAGCACGTCCATGCTTTGGGCCAAGGTGCTCCGGGGGATCAAATCCAGGCTGTGCACGGTAACGCCTTCGCGTAGGTAATGCTCCACATGGCCCGGTTCCCACAGGAAATTGAAGATGCCGATGAAGGTCTTGCCCTCGATCTTCCGGTTACGAAGGTCGCGATGGCCATAGCTCAGCACAACGTCCGAGCCGGCCAGCAGCGCCTCTTCGCTGTCAACCAGCTCCGCGCCGGCCTCTTCGTATGCCTTGTTGGTGAAACCGGCCGCGCGCCCGGCATCACGCTGTACCAGCACCGAGGCCTTCCCCTTCAGGCGCTCAACGCCTGAAGGGGTAAGGACCGTCAGTTTGTGGTCGGTCGGTTCTTTCAGTACTCCGATCCGCATGGCCTACGGGAAGATGCCGCGGTCCATGTAGGTGTCCTCCAAGCGGCGCAAGGCAGCGATGTAGGCACCCATCCGCCAATCCACGTTGAACTCGTCGGCAGCGGCCACCACCTTCTCAAAGGAGGTTTCCAGCTTGTCGTGGATCATCTCCAGCACCTGTTCGATCTTCCAGATCTCGGCGCGCTTGTTCTGCAACCACTCGTAGTAGCTGCCGATCACACCTCCCGAGTTGCAAAGGATGTCGGGGATGATGTCCACCTTGTTCTTCTTCAGGATCTCCTCGCCGTGGATGTCCGTGGGGCCATTGGCACCCTCGGCCACCAGCTTGGCCTTGATGGAACCGGCGTTGCGCGCGGTGATCTGGTTGCCCAAGGCGGCCGGCACAACGATGTCGCAATCCAAGCCCCAGAAGGCTTCCGGGTCGTATTCCTGGGCGCCGGCGTACCCCTTCAGGCTGCGGCCGTTCTCCATGCTGTATTTCAGCAGCGCCTCCGCATCGATGCCCTTGGCGTCGTGAAGGGTGGCCGATACGTCCTGAACCGCGATCAGCGTCGCCCCTTCGGCGATCAGGAAGTGCGCCGTCCAATAGCCTACGTTGCCGAAGCCCTGAACAATGAAGCGCTTGCCCTTCAGGGAAACGCCCTTCATCTTGGCCCATGACTTGATGGTGGCCACCACGCCGAAACCGGTGGCGCGGTCGCGCCCAGCAAGACCACCCGCACCAACGGGCTTGCCCGTTACCACGTGCAGGTTGGCGAAACGCGTGCTCGGCGACTTCGTCGAGGAGAACGTGTCCGCGATCCAGGCCATGATCTGCGCATTGGTGTTCACATCAGGGGCCGGGATGTCGAGGTCGGGGCCGATGTTGTCACCCAAGGCATAGGTGAAGCGGCGCGTGATCCGCTCCAACTCGTTCTTCGAGTAGTTCTTCGGGTTGATGTGGATACCGCCCTTGGCGCCACCAAACGGCAGCCCGGCCAAAGCCGTCTTCCAGGTCATCCAGATCGCCAAGGCACGGGCGGCGTCCAAGTCTACCGTGTCGTGGTAGCGCAGCCCGCCCTTGTAGGGCCCGAGGGCATTGTTGTGCTGCACCCGGTAGCCGGTGAACACCTCGATCTGCCCGTTGTCCAGGCGTACGGGGAAGTTCACCTCGATCTCCGTGTTGGTCTTGCTCAGGATCTTCCGGACCCCGGGATCCAGTTTCATGATGTCGGCGGCATGGGCAAACTGCTCCATGACCACCTCGTACATCCCCTCCTTGCGGGCGGGCTTCTTTTCGGTCGTTGTTGCCATTTTGAAGTTTATGGTAGCTGCATGTGCTCCGTTTGGCGCAGGGGTGCGGATGGACCGCCGCCTGCGATGACGTAGCTGGTGTTTGGTTCAAGTGTTCGGCGGCGTTGGTACGCTACGGAACCGCTGCATGTTTCCCGCAAAGCAGGTTCCGGCTTTCTGTGGCTGTTCGCCCATGGTCATCCGTTTACTGGATCACTCAACATCCGAACGTTGCGGGGGCAAATGTACGGTTCCGTTCAATCGGTATGCGCTTTTGTTGCGGTCGGATCTTTGGGCCCCTGCGAAAGGGGGCGGCCACTAGGGCCACGACTTCCGCGCGGGCCGGTGCCAAACGCCGGTTTGGCCCGCAAAGGATGCGGAAGGGCAAGCCCGGCCGGTCCGAAAGAAGGGGGCGCATGGATGGCCAAGCATGAAGAGGCATCGGTGCATCAATTCCGCAAGGAAGGGGACAAGGGCTTGCCGGGTTCAATATCTTCGGACCCTGAATAAGGGTTGGAGCTTCTCCAAGCCAGCTAAACACAATAGGCAATGAGTGAAATGCAAAAAGGTATTGTGCACGTCAATCAAGGGCTTGCCACCAGGTGGGACACCAGGTCCACGAGCCCGTTCGTGCCCTTGCACGGTATTCCCGGTTTCCATCATGTGGCGGAGGCCAGCGGGGTCCGCATGGCCAGCATGAAAGCGGATAAGGACCTGAGCAAGTACCGGATATTCACCCAGGGTGATGGACCGTCCAACAAGGGGAACTCGCGGTTCGGCACCGCCTGTGAAAGCGAGTGAGCGGCGCCTCCAGGGCCAGCGATAAGGGCCTGAAAAAAGGACCGGGGACCAACGGCAAAGCCATTGATCCCCGGTCTTGTTTTATCCGGGATGTAAGGCGGGCGCTTAGTTGCGCTCGGCCACCACGGGTGCTCCTTTCAGTTCAACCTTCAGGTTGATATCGTCGGAAAGCACCATGTCTTTCAGGCCCGTGCTGTAAGCTACGCCATACTTCTGGCGGTCGAAGGTGAGGTCGCCCGTGGCGCTGATGTTGCCGCCCTCCTGCGTGAGCACGATGTTCTTTACCGTTTCCGGGTGGGTGGTGCCGCGCACGGTGAGGTTGCCTTCGGCCGTGTTGCCGTTCACCTTGGTGATCTCGAAGTGGGCCGTAGGATGGTTCTCCACGTCAAAGAAATCAGCCGACATCAGGTGCCCCATAAGGTTGTCGCGGGTACCGCCCTCGGAACCATCGGGAGCGTAGTTCTCGTCCGTCAGGTTGTAGTTCTTCATGTCCACCGTGAAGGAACCGCCCGTGAGGGCTCCGTCCGTGGTGGCCAGTTCGCCTTGGGTGAAACGAAGCGTGCCCGTATGCGATTTGACGCCGAGCATCGTGCCTGTCCAGTTCACCACGCTGGATTCGGTGTTGATGGCGTGCACAGCCTGCCCGGTGGCAGGGGCGGCGGCAGCAGGGGTTTCCGTGGTGGGAGCTTCGGTGGTGCCGCAGGACCCGAGCATGATCGTGCCGGCAACAGCGCCCAGCAGCAAGGTCATGTTCATCTTCTTCATGAGATAGGTGTGGTTGATTTAGGCCACAAAGATAGGAATTATATTTTTCATGGTGAATATCGGCATGTGAAATTTTTGAAAGAGGGGCCCGACGAGCGGCCGGCCACATCGCAAGGCGGAGGCTGCAGCGTATCGGCCACAGGGGGGCAACCCCGGCAAGAGCGAAAGGGGGGACGTAAGGACGTGGCTTTGGTGCCGTGGCCTCGCCAAGCTGCCGTGGGCAAACCGCGGCCGCCGTGCTTCAATGGAACCGGCCGTTTGTTTTGGCCATGCGGCGGAGCAAGGGGGAGGGACGGTAACGGTCTTCTCCAAATTCCGCTTGCAGCGCCTCCAATGCTTCAACCCAGTACCGGGCCCCCCGTTCATCAGCCCAGGCCAGCAAACCTTTGGGGTAGTTCACCCCTTTGGTCATGGCCAGGTCGAGGTCTTCCTTGCTGGCCACCTGGAGGAAAAGGGCGTCTGCCGCTTCATTGATGAGCATGGCGAGCACCCTGTCGGTGATCATGGAGGCCAAGGCCGCGTCCACGGCAGGCGGCTCCGGGGCGGCGGCGGAATGGTCGTAATAGCCCCGGCCCGTCTTGCGGCCCAAGCGCCCGCTTTCCACCTGCCGCTGCTGGGTCAGGCTGGGCTTGTACCGCGGATCGTAGAAGAAGGCTTCCCAAACGCTCCGCGTCACTGCGAAGTTGATGTCGTTGCCGATCAGGTCCATCAGCTCGAAGGGACCCATGCGAAAGCCGGCCGCCTTCAATGCTTGGTCGATGATGGGCATGTCTGCAATGCCCTCTTCGTACATGCGGATGGCCTCGCCATAGAAGGGCCGCGCAACGCGGTTCACGATGAACCCGGGGGTGTCCTTGCAGATCACGGGGCTTTTGCCCCAAGCTTCCATCAGGGTCTTGCAGGTGGCCGCCAGCCCGTCCGCCGTGGCCAGGCCCGGTACCACTTCCACCAAGGGCATCAGCGGGGCCGGGTTGAAAAAGTGCAGGCCGATGACCCGCCCGGGCTGTTGGCAAGCCGCCGCAATGGCCGTGACGGAGAGGGAGGAGGTGTTGGTGGCCAAGATGGCCCCGGCCGATACCAAGGAATCCAGCTCGGCGAAGACCTGCTTCTTCACGCCAAGGTCTTCCACGATGGCCTCCACCACCAGACCGCACCCCGCCATGTCGGCCAAGGCCTTGGCCGGCGTAATGCGCGCCAGGAGGCCATCGGCCGCGGCCTGCGTGTACTTGCCCTTGGCCACCAGCTTGCCCAAGGTGTTGCCCAAGGTGCCCAAGGCCTTGCCTACGGCTTCAGGCCTTGCATCGAACAGCAGCACCTTGTGCCCGGCCTGTGCCGCCACTTGGGCGATGCCCAGCCCCATGGTGCCGGCACCGATCACGCCAACGGTCATTGTTTGGTCCATCGATAGGCGGGCCGCTACCCTTGCGGGGCTTCAGTGGCCGATATAGTGGGGTTTGCGCTTCTCCAGGAAGGCGGCAACCCCTTCCTTGCAGTCTTGGCTGCGGCCGGCGATGGCCTGTAGTTCGGCCTCCACCAGCAGGTGCTGTTCCAGGTTGCTGCCTTGCGACCGGTTGAGCGCGTACTTGGTAAGGGCGATGGCCAAGGTGGGCATGGTGGCGAGCCTTTTGGCCACCTCCGATACTTCGGCGTTGAGCTCCGCATCCGGCACCGCTTTCCAGATCATGCCCAATTGCACGGCCCGCGCAGCGGTGACCTTTTCGGCGAGCACCATTTGCCCGAATGCCTGCTGCATGCCCGCCAAGCGGGGCAGGGTGAAGGTGCCGCCGCTGTCCGGTATCAATCCGATGTTCACGAAGCTCTGCACGAAAACGGCGCTTTCGGCGGCATAGGTGAGGTCGCAGGCATAGGCCAGGTTGGCGCCCGCTCCGGCGGCGATGCCGTTCACGCTGCACAGAACGGGCTTGGGCATTTGCCGGATGGCCCGCACCATGGCGTTGTACTGCCGCTCCACCACGTCCTCAATGCGGATGCCGGGGGCGGTGGCCTCGGCCAGGTCCTGCCCGGCGCAAAAGGCCCGGCCGGTGCCGGTGAGCACGATGGCGCGCACGGCGGAGTCCGCCTTGGCCTTGCCAAGAACGTCCAAGGTTTCTTCCGCCATCTTGGCCGTGAAGCTGTTGAGCTTGTCGGGCCGGTTGAGCGTGATGGTGGCAACGCCGTCCTCAAGGGTGTACAGGATCTGTTCGTAGGTCATGGCTGGTTGCAGCTGGTGAATGGTGCGCGAAGATGGTGCTCACCAGTGGAAGCGCCGCGTGGCCCGGCCTTCGGGTGAGGTGATATGGGCCACGTAAATGCCGGAGGGGCCTTGGAAGGCCACGTGGCTCCGGCCGCCGCCAATGGTTTGGTCCAGCAGGATGCGGCCACTGGGGTCCACGACCTGCAAGGTGCCTGGCCCCGCAGGGCCCCGGTCCAGCCACAGCCCGTCCGCATCCTGGCGAAGGTCCAATGTAGGGGGGGGCGGTGTGGCCGTGCCCAAGGTGGCGCCCCAGATGGCGTGCACCCATTCCGGCCGGTCGATGTATGGGTTGCGGTTGTGCTGCAGCGCATATACCGCGTTGTTCCGTGCGGTCTCCTTGGGGCTTACCGGGTCCTGGTCGTGCCATGCCACCAGCATGGCCATGGCCCATGGGGCCAGGTCGCCATCGGACATCATGGGTGAGTTCCAACCGGACATCGCGCCATAGTATCGGGTCATCATGTAGAAATAGGTGCGTGCAAAGTCGCCCTTGTACTCATCGATGGGCTCGAAGACGGTGCCGGTGTAGCCCGGTGTAACGCTCAGGCCCACCTTGGATCCGTTCTGGCTGGTCCAGTCGGCGCTGCCCACCTTGCCGTAGGCGAAGTTGCCCCGCTTCTGGTTCACCCACCCGTCCGTGGGATAGATGTGGAAGAGGTCGGTGCGCATGGGATTACCCGAGTTGAACCAGCTCTGGGGGAAGCTGTGTTCCCGGTTGTAGCAATCCCCCTCCGCTGAATAGCCGCCGCATTGATCGGATCCCAAGGTATAGGTGTACGGTGGGGTGCCGCCGGGTATGTCGCTGTACATGTCCCACACCTTGTTGCCCGGCTTGGCATCGGTGCTGGAAAAGGCCCCCCATAGCCCGTTGTATGCCAGCGCGGTATGGTTGTCGATGATGTTGTGCAAGGCCACCTTGAGCGGTTGGCCCGAGAGCCCCTCCGCGCTGCTGTAGTAACCCACCGGGGGCTGGGCCTGCACGCAAGCCGCCCACAGCAGGCCAACACCCCATGCGAGCAGCACGGAAGACCGGGTGGTTGGCCCGCCCATCATTGCGCCGAGCCGCTTGGGCCGGTTCCTTCCAAGGCCTCCATGCCGCCTTTCAGGTCGTGCACATTGGTGTACCCCGCCTTGATCAAGGCTTCCTTGGCCAGCCCGCTGCGATAGCCCGAGCCGCAATACAGGAGCACCAACCCGTCGGGGTCCGTGCCGGAAAGGGATTCCAGCAATTGGCCCGATTCCCAATCGACATGCTTGGCCCCTTGGAAGTGGCCGCCATCGAACGCCTCGTCGGGGCGCAGGTCGATCAATACGACGTTGGGCCTGCTCATCGCCGTGTGGAAGGAGGAGCTGTCCATGGAGCTACCGTTCTCCTGTGCTTGGGCCGCTGCGGACAGGGCCAACAGCATCAGGCCGGTTAGGATCTTCTTCATGGGCGCAAAGATCGCACACGCGGGCCTATGGCGTCCCCGCCCACTTGCACCACATGCCGCATGGCCGCGGTTCGGAATTTGTGCCGGCCTTAGTATCTTTGATCGGCCCTTGCCGCAGTACCCCACCCAGAACCTATTGATCGATGAAGCATTCCATACGCTTTTCGGCCCTCGCAGGGGCCTTGTTGTTGGCAACCGCAGCGTTCGCGCAGGCGGAACCGGTATATCCGGTCCCGGTGGCGGAGGATCATCCTATCTGGAATGACCCGCTGATGGATTTGGACCAAGTGTCGTTCTCGGCCGAATACCTGACATCCGAATTGCATCTGTCCGAACAACAAGCCGCGCAGATGCGCGATATCGAGGCCGATATCAATGCGCAGCTGTTGGCCACGGACGAGTTGGAGCCGGGGCAGAGGGTGGCGCGGGAGGAAGCGCTCAGGGCCGACAGGGCCAAACGGGAACACGCCGTGCTCAACAAGGAGCAACAGGACCAGTTGCGGGTCATGAAAAGGAACGTGCTCCGGGAAAGGGCGGCGAAACTGGCCATAGAGCGCGAGGCGGAACGCAAAGCGAAGAAGTAACCCGGGTGAACAGCCGGACAAGAACGAAAAAAGCCCCGTGCGGGGCTTTTTTTATTGGGGGTTAGGGCTTGCCCAAGTCCTCGAAACTGATGTCGCCGTATCCCGACTGCGGAGGTGGGGAGGATTCGTCGCACGGGGGGGGGCCTTCTGACGGGGCCGCCGGGCGCTCGCCCGTGGTGCGGATCTGTTCCAACGCATCCAAACTCTCGCGCAGGCCCTCCATGAATTTTCCGAAATCCTCCTTGTACAGGAAGATCTTGTGCTTCTCATAAACAACGTTGCCGTCCTCGCGAGTGTGTTTCTTGCGCTCGGTTATGGTCAGGTACAGGTCGTTGCCCCTGGTGCTTCTAACATCGAAGTAATAGGTGCGCTTCCCTGCACGGACCACTTTGGTGAATACATCTTCCCGCTCGTCCTCCATGGTATTTGCCGACTTGGGCTTTCAAATATAACCGAAAGCGCAATTGCGGGAGCCCGCAAGCCGTGGCGGGCCGGTTCAGCCCTGGTCCGCAGCTTCCAGCAACTGCTCGGCATGCAGGCTGGCATATTGGCCGCCGAGGTCCAACAGCTGTTGGTGGGTTCCTTCCTCGATAACCCGCCCATGCCCAAGCACCAGGATGTGGTCGGCATGTTGCACGGCACTGATCCGGTGGCTGATGAGGACCGTGGTCCGGCCTTGCATCAAGCGGCGGAGCCCGGTAAGGATGGCCTCCTCGGTCGCGGTATCCACGGCGCTCAACGGGTCGTCGAACAGGAGGATGCGCGGCTTGCGCACCACGGCACGTGCAATGCTCACCCGCTGCTTCTGCCCACCGCTCAGGGTCACCCCACGCTCGCCCAGCAGGGTTTCATAGCCCTTGGGGAAGCTCAGGATGTCCTGGTGTACCTGCGCCAGCCGCGCAGCGTCTTCCACGGATCCCTGAACATCAGGGCCCGGTGGCAGGCTGAAGGCGATGTTGTTCGCGATGGTGTCGCTGAACAGGAAGACATCCTGAGGCACCACGCCCAACTGCTCGTGCAGCTTGTCGAGCGACACCTGGGGCAAGGGAACACCGTCCAGCAGGATCTCCCCTTCGGTGGGGTCGTACAACCGGCAGATCAGGTCGGCCACCGTGCTTTTGCCGCTGCCCGTATGCCCCACAATGGCCAAGGTGCCGCCCACAGGCACGTGGAAGCTTACGTTCTTCAACGCCTCGATGCCCGTTTCCGGATAGGTGAAGCCCACGTTGCGGAAGGTGATGGAACCGTGGATCTCGGGCAGGAGGTCGCCTTGGGAAGTGATGCCGGGCTTGGTGTCGAGGAATTCGTTGATGCGCTCCATGCTCACCGCCGCTTGTTGTACCTGGGAGGTGATCATGCCCAAGCTGGCAAATGGCCACGTGAGCTTGTTGACGTACAAGGTGAACTCGGCCAGGTTGCCGACCGTTATTCCGTCGTTGCCCTTGATAAGCAGAATGCCCCCCACGAAGATCACCAGGACCGTGCTCAGGCCCACCAGCAGCATGATGGACGGCATGAAGAGCGAATCGACCTTGGCTTGGGCCAAGCTCGTCTTACGATAGTCCTTGGCCGTTTGCCGGAAACGCTTGATCACCTCGCCTTCCCGGGCATAGGCCTTGATGACGCGTATGCCGCTGAAAGATTCCTGCGCCATGGAGCTCAACCGGCTTTGCTGGCGCTGGGTGGCCATGCTGCGCTGGTTGATCGTTTCGCTCACCATGTAGATGGCCACGCTCAAGAGTGGAAGGGGCGCCAAGGACCAGAGCGTCAATTCCACATTCACGCCGAGCATCACCCAAACGATCATGATGGTAAGGACCACCAGATTGGTGATGTACATCACGGCGGGGCCCAGGAACTGGCGCACCTTGCTCACGTCCTCGCTGATGCGGTTCATCAGGTCGCCCGTGCTGTGGCGCTTGTAAAAGGCCCGGTCCAAACGCTGGTAGTGGGTGTACACGGCGTTCTTCAGGTCGTATTCGATGTGCCGGCTCACCACAATGATGGTTTGTCGGGTGAGGAAAAGGAAGAAACCGCCCATTAAGGTGAATACCAGGAACAGGCCGGCATAGAAGATGGCGAACCACAAGACCTTCGCCTCCAGCGTGGCATCATCCAAAGGGCCGTCCAAGCGGGCCTGCAGGTCCAGCCCGGTCCAAGCGGTCCAGCTTTGCAGGCGTTCGCTCACCTCCAGGTGCCGCTGGTCCACCGGCAGCTCGCGTTGCCGCAGGCCGTCGCCGATGAGGTTGAATGCTTCGCGCACCACCTGCGGGGTGTACACGGTGAAGGTGCCGCTGAGGATGATGAAGGCGATCCCCAGCACCATGCGGCCCCAATAGCGGCCGAAATAGGGCAGGACGGCAAGGAGGGAACGCATGGAAGTACCTTACTACCTTTGCCCGCCCAACAAAAAGGGGAAAGCGGAAAGGCCGTGCAAAAATAGACCTGCCATGCCCGTATGGAACAGCGCGGCCCCAACAGCGGCCCGCAGGCCGGCAGCAGCAAGGACAGCAACGGCGAAACGCCGACCCCCGGAAAGGACGAACAACCACAATCCCACAGAGCCATCCCATGACATTGGTAAAGGAAAAAACCGCAGCATCCGCTATGGTGATCGAACGGATGAAGGAACACGATCACGAACAGGTCCTCTTCTGCAATGACAGCACCACCGGGTTGCGGGCCATCATAGCGGTGCATGATACCACCTTGGGCCCCGCGTTGGGCGGTACGCGCATGTGGCCATACGCCAGCGAGGCCGATGCCTTGGAGGACGTGCTGCGCCTGAGCCGGGGAATGACCTACAAGAGCGCCTTGGCAGGCCTGGACCTGGGCGGGGGCAAGGCCGTCATCATCGGCGATGCCCGCAAAGACAAGACGGAGGCCATGTTCCGCCGTTTCGGGCGCTTCGTGGAGAGCTTGAACGGGCGTTACATCACCGCCGAAGACGTGGGCATGAGCACCACCGAGATGGTGAATATCCGCAAGGAGACCCGCAACGTGGTGGGCCTGCCCGAATCCATGGGCGGGAGCGGCGACCCCTCACCGGTGACCGCATACGGCGTGTACTGCGGCATGAAGGCTGCGGCAAAAACAGCCTATGGATCCGATGACCTGCGCAACCGGAAGGTATCCGTGCAAGGGGCCGGCAACGTGGGCCACCACCTCGTGGGCCTGCTCCTGAAGGAGGGGGCCACCGTGTACCTCACCGACATCCACGAGGACAAGCTCGCCGCCATCAAGGCTGAACACCCAGCCGTGCAGATCGTGAAGCCGGGAGAGGTCATCGGCCTTGATGTGGACATTTACTCGCCCTGCGCCCTCGGGGCCACCGTCAACGATGAAACCATCCCGCAGCTCAAGTGCAGCATCATTGCCGGATCGGCCAACAACCAGTTGGCCGATGAGGACAAACACGGAAGGATGCTCATGGAGAAGGGGATCCTCTATGCACCGGATTACCTCATCAATGCCGGCGGTATCATCAACTGCGCATGGGAGCGAAGGGGGTATAACCACCAGGCCGCCATGGATCAAACCGAAGAGATCTACCGGACCGCACAAACCATCTTCAAGCGCAGCCAAGAGGAAGGCATACCCACCTACCTGGCGGCCAACAGGGCGGCCGAACAACGCATCCGCAGCGTCCGTGAAGCAGGCCTGAGCTTCTGATCCCTTCAGCCCACATGCTCAATCGCCGTTTCCTCCGCACCAAGGTCTTCCAGTCGCTGTATGCCCACGAACAAAGCGCCGGGGGCAGCGCCGCCAAGATCGAAAAGGAGCTCATCCTGGGTGTGGAACGTACCTACGACCTGTACCTCCATCTGCTTATGCTCTTCGGGGAAATGCACCGGCTGGCAGGGAATAGGATCGAGGACCGCAAGGCCAAGCGCATGCCCACCAAGGAAGACCTCGAGCCCAGTCGGCGCTTCGTGGACAATCCCTTCCTGGTGAAGCTCAGCGAAAGCAATAGACTGTTGGAGGCCAGCGAAAAACGGAAAGTGGGATGGGTGGGCGAGAAAGAGCTGCTCGTACAACTGTACAAGCTCATCGAGGCCAGCCAGGAGTACAAGGCGTACATGGCGGCACCGCAAACCGACCTCGCCCAGGACCGGGCACTGCTGATAAGCCTCTTCGTGGAACACATGGCCCAGTTCGAAGGGTTGCATGAGCACGTGGAAGCCAAGTCGATCCATTGGCTGGAAGACCTCGATCTGGCCTGTACCATGGTGAAACGCACCTTGGAAACCATGGACCCCGGCCCGGGGGAGCCGGAGATCCCGGAGATGGGCACCGATGGCGGCGAGGAGCGAGGATTCGTAACTACCCTGTACCGCAATACCATCGCAGGCAAGGAGGCGGACGAGCAGTTGATCGCCGACCGCGCCAAGAACTGGGAGGCGGAGCGCATAGCCCTGACGGATATGCTCCTGATGCGCATGGCCTTGACGGAGGTGCGCAGCTTCGACCAAATACCGGTGAAGGTGACCCTGAACGAATACATCGAGATCGCCAAGGCGTACAGCACACCCAAGAGCAAGAATTTCATCAACGGCATCCTCGATAAGCTCTTTGCCGAAATGAAGGAGGACGGCACCATCCGCAAGGTGGGCAGGGGCCTCCTGGAAAGTTGAAAGGACATGCAACCGAGACAAGCCCGATCCACTGCGCGTGCAAGCCAGGCAACAGCCATGTTGCTGGCGGCCATGTTCATCCTGGCGCTTCCTTCCTGCCTGCTTACGGACCATAGCGAAAATGACCCCGCCGTGGCCAGTGCCAAGGACCTCCAGATACCGGCGTCGGGCTACCAAGATGCCAGCGAGGCCCGCATGCCGGTGATCGCCTTCGACAGCACGGACCTCGACATGGGGCGCATTGCAGAAGGGGTGCAGGTGGAGAAGGTGTTCAGCTTTACCAATAAAGGCAAGGTGGACCTGGTGCTTACCGATGTGCGGGCATCCTGCGGCTGCACGGTGGCCAAGAACTGGCCGCGCATGCCCATCGCGCCAGGCGCGCGGGGGGCCATAACCGTGAACTTCAATAGCGAAGGAAGGCCGGGGGTGCAACGCAAGACCATCACCGTGGTGGCCAATACCACCCCGCCCAC
Source organism: Flavobacteriales bacterium (assembly GCA_035325445.1). Lineage (GTDB taxonomy): Bacteria > Bacteroidota > Bacteroidia > Flavobacteriales_F > PHOS-HE28 > PHOS-HE28. The sequence goes on along the minus strand of DAOKZW010000012.1, from coordinate 77,981 downwards.
GACCGTGCTGACCCTGTCCGGTGAAGTCATGTCACCGGACAACAAATAGAAGTGGTTACCTCCACGATCCCATAAACAGGAAAAACAACAGGACGCAGAAATGAACAACCTCTCGATCTTCCTCCAAGCCAACGGACAAGGCGGCGGCTCTTCCTTCATCATCATGATGGTGTTGATGTTCGTGGTCTTCTATTTCTTCATGATCCGCCCCCAGCAGAAGAAGGCCAAGGATGCCCGCAAATTCCGCGACAACCTGCAGAAAGGAGCACGTGTGGTAACCATCGGCGGGCTGCATGGAAAAGTGGTGGAGGTGAATGATAAGACCATCCTGCTGGAGGCGGCGGACGGAGTGAAGCTGCGCTACGAGAAGAGCGCCATTGCCATGGACCAGTCCATGCAGCTTACCGAGGAGGCCGCCAAGACGGCCGTCTGATCCGCCCGGCGGAGATGTTCACGGTAGGCGTGGCCGGTGGCATCGGCAGCGGCAAAAGCACGGTGTGCCGCATGTTCGGCGTGCTGGGCATTCCGGTGTTCAACTCGGATGCGGAGGGGAAACGGCTGATGCAGCACGATCGGGAAGTGCGAGACCGATTGGAAGAGGCGTTCGGGCCGCAAGTGTTCGTGAATGGGCAACTGGACCGGCGCGCGCTGGGCCAAAGGGTCTTCCATGATCAGGCCGCCTTGGAGCGGCTGAATGCGATCGTGCATCCGGCCGTTAGGAAGGCATTTGCCTTGTGGGCCGAAACGCAGCAGGCACCTTATGTGATCAACGAGGCTGCCATACTGGTGGAAACTGGCGCATACAAACAACTGGACCACTTGGTGGTGGTGACGGCCCCGTTGGAACAGCGCCTGCGTTGGGTGATGCGCCGCGACCAGGCCACACGGGCCGAGGTGGAGGCGCGCATGCGCAACCAGACTGATGATGCCGAACGGGTGGCCGTGGCCGATACGGTCATCGTGAACGATGGCAGGGCCATGCTGATCCCGCAGGTCTTGTCAGCCCATGAACACATCTTGCGCAAGGCCCGGCGGTGATGGGGGATAAGCGGTTGCCATTGGCCTTGGTCACGTTGGTGTTCGGCGCTTTGAGCATACCGTTGGCCTTTGCCCGCCAATTATGCGTGCCTGCACTGATCATGGCCCTGTTGGCCATCGCCTTTCACCTTGCCGGACGTGCCCTGCAACGCAAGCATGGATATTCCGCAGGCAGCATCAAGCGCAGCCTGTGGGGCGCGCGCCTGGCCATGGTGGGCGGAGCCAGTGCCTTGGCCATGTGGATCCTGTGGGCCACTGGCGCGCTGCTGTGAACATCGGCGGAATGATGGGCGCGCGGAAGCGAGTCTTCAGGTCCAAGGTGGGGATGGAACTGGTCGTGCCCATGGCCGCGGTATTCACATCCGTGGTGGCGATGCTTTGGCGGCTGAGGCCGATGTGGCCTTGGCTGCTGATCCTGTTGCCCGCCGTGATCTTCTCCGCCTACACGATGTTGGCCATCACCTATACGATCGATGGGCGGGTGCTGATCGTCCGTTCGGGTTTCCTGTACAAGCGCCGGATAGCTATCGACGACATACGCCTCATCAAACGGACCGGGAACCCGCTAAGCGCACCGGCCGCGTCGCTGGACCGGCTTGAGATACGGCACGGCCTATCGGGCACCTTGGTGTCGCCCGCGCGGAAGGACGAATTCATCGCCGCCATCCTGGACATCAACCCGAAGGTGGAGGTGCAGTTGGGGAAATAGCGTTCCCCGCGTGCGGCATATCCGCTTCCTGGGGCTATTCCGTCCTGCAATGAAAAAGCCCCGGATGGCCGGGGCTTTTTGAAGGGGTGTGGTTGGTCTCAGTGAATGCTCAGTTTCTTTTCCAAGTCCTCGAGGTAGCCGCGGAATTGCTTGTCCGTCTCCGAGAGGTTGTTCACCGTGCGGCAGGCGTGCAGCACCGTTGCGTGATCCTTGCCACCGCAGTGCGCGCCGATGTTGGCCAGCGAGCTCTTGGTCATCTTCTTGGCGAAGTACATGGCGATTTGGCGCGCCTGAACCACTTCGCGCTTGCGGGTCTTGCTCTTCAGCAGTTCGATAGGCAGGTCGAAGTAGTCGCACACCACCTTCTGAATGTAGTCGATTGACACCTCGCGGGCCGTGTTCTTCACGAACTTGTCGATCATCTGCTTCGCCAGGTCCAGCGTCACTGCCTTCTTGTTCAGCGAGCTCTGGGCGATCAAGCTGATCATGGCCCCCTCCAGCTCGCGGATGTTGGTGGTGATGCTGTACGCCAGGTATTCCACCACTTCCTTGGGCAGCTCGATCCCTTCGGCATACATCTTCTTCTCCAGGATCGCGATGCGCGTCTCCAGCCCCGGGGCCTGCAAGTCGGCGCTCAAGCCCCACTTGAAACGCGAGAGCAACCGCTGTTCCATGCCGGTCATCTCAACCGGTGCCTTGTCACTGGAGATCACCAGCTGCTTGCCGCTTTGGTGCAGGTGATTGAAGATGTGGAAGAAGACATCCTGGGTCTTCTCCTTGCCCGAAAGGAACTGCACATCGTCAATGATCAGCACGTCCATCATTTGATAGAATTGCTGGAAATCACCAATGGTATTGTTTTTCACCGCCTCGATGAACTGTTGGGTGAACTTCTCGGCGGGCACATACAGCACCGTCTTCTCGGGGTGGTTCCGCTTGATCTCAAGCCCGATCGCATGGATCAGGTGGGTCTTGCCCAAACCGACGCCGCCGTAAACCAGCAACGGGTTGAAGGCGGTACCCCCGGGCTTTTGTGCCACCGCGAACCCTGCGCTGCGGGCCAAGCGGTTGCAATCACCTTCGATGAAATTGTCGAAGGAGTAGTTCGCGTTCAGGTGGCTTTCGATCTTGATCTTACGAAGGCCAGGGATGATGAACGGGTTCTTGATGGGGCTGTTGGCCACATCGATCGGTAGGCTCACCGCCGGGTTCTTCACCTCGCGCACGTTGCTCGTCGGTACACGCACCGTGTACGGGTTCGTGCTCTTGAGGCTATTCTCCATTACGATGGAGTACTCCAGCCGCCCATCGGGGCCGATCTCCTTGCGGATGATCTTCTTCAACAGGCCGATGTAGTGCTCTTCAAGCCACTCATAAAAGAACTGCGACGGAACCTGGATGGTCAGGACGTTATCAGCGAACTTCACCGGCTTGATCGGCTCGAACCAAGTCTTGAAACTCTGCTGGCTGACGTTGTCCTTGATCACATCGAGGCACCGCTCCCAGATCTTTTCATGGTCTTTCTTCATGGTCGGGAACGAAGGATTGGATCAGGTGGGATTGGATGTTTTTCAACGGTGTGGAAGCACACCTCGGATGTCTTGTGAAGGGTGGCAAATATGAGCACGTTGCGGTGAAAAAAAAAGTCCGCGGCCACTTGCGCGATCGGAAAATAATTAGATGGGGGCGGTGCGCCTGCCCATTCTGCATCCCGCGCCCAGCAAGGGTTTCCGAAGGGCATGGAAAAAAGTTGAAGACTCCTTAACGCACGCCGCACTAAGCGCAAAGCCGATTGTGCAACAACTGGCCGGAGCCACTCCGAAGCGCTCCCGATCACACCGGGTGATGGCTGGCGTCGGGCGTGGTCCATGGCGGTGAAGTTAGGGCCTTTGGGGCATGATGTCGAGCACGATGTGGATGACCGGTCGCAACTATCTTACGCGCCATGTTCAGCCATGAAGTGACGCTGCGGGTGCGCTATGCGGAAACGGATAAAATGGGCTATGTCTACTACGGGACCTATGCCCAGTATTTCGAGGTGGGGCGCGTGGAAGCCCTGCGGAGCTTGGGGTTGCCATACAATGCCATGGAGCGGGAGGGAGTGATGCTGCCCGTGCATGACCTGGCCGTGCGCTACCATAAACCGGCCTATTACGATGATCTGCTGACCGTGCGTACCGTGATCACGGAGCTGCCATCGGTGCGCATACGCTTTGTATACGAAGTGCGCAACGAGCAGGGGGTACTCCTGACGGAAGCCGCGACAACACTGGTGTTTGTGGATCAGGCCACCAATCGGCCGTGCAGGGCGCCAGAGAAGTTGATGGCTGCCTTGCTGCCCTATTTCGAGCGCAAGGAGTGAGTGTCAATCCAGGCGCGATACCGCCAGTTGCTGACGCTTCCAAAGGTCGAGCAGGGGCTCGGCCTGACTGAGCGGAACGGCCACATCCAACAGGCATTGCTCGGCGTAGGAGGCGTCCCGTACATCGCCGCCATGCCGCGCCACATCGCGCTTGATGGCTTCCACTTGCGCATAGGTGCACTGCACGCGCAAGGCCGAGAAGATGGTGCGTGCCACGATGCTGCCCGCGGCCAAGGCTTCCTTGGCCGCAGCGGCAAACGCATGGGACAGGCCCGCCTTGCCCAGCAACGTGCCACCGAAATAGCGCACCACCACGATGGCGCAGTAGGTGAGGCCGGCACCTTGCAACTGGCGAAGGATGGGCTTGCCCGCGCTGCCCGCCGGCTCGCCTGCATCGAAGGCCCGGAACCGGCCCCCGTCAGCGCCCAGCACCCACGCATGGCAGATATGGCGTGCACTATGGTGCTTCTGGGCGATCGCGGCCTGCTGCTGCAGGAAGTCGGCTTCGTCCTTGATCGGGAAGGCGTGCGCGATGAACCGGCTGGCCTTCTCGCGCACCTCGCCCATGCTCGGCCCCCCAAGGGTGAGGTAATGGTCCCGGCTCATTGCACGGCCTGGATGAGCAGCACCAAGGCCGCGGTGGAACAGGCGATGCCCAGCCATTGCATCGGCTGCAGCCGCTCGCGGAAGAACAACCCGGCGCCGACGGCCCCGAAGAGGATCACGCCCAGGTTCAGCAGCGGGAAGATGATACTGGCCGGAAGCCCGCTGTTGCCCAACGCCGCCACCAGCACCGTGACGGAGCCGTAGTTGGCCGCGCCCAGCAGGATGCCGCCGCCCCACGTGCGTATGTCGCCGAGGGCCTTCCGGTCGGCGCGGAAAGCCAGCCAAACCATGCTGAAAAGCGCGGCGAAGCCAAAGATCAGCGTGGTGAAGGAGGCCTCCGTGAGCGGTGTGGTACGGGTGCGCTGTACGGCATTGAGGAAGGTGTCCGTGAAGGCGGTGCCGAGGAAGAGCACCGGCAGCAGCCACCAGCCGCGTACCCCGTGTGATGCCCGGCGCCAGTTGCTCAAGGCCACGCCCGGCAAGGCCAAGGCTACGCCGGCCCAAGCCATCGGCGTGAGGTGTTCGCCGAACAGCAGCATCGTGGCCAGCACGGTCAGGGCCAAGCTCAGTTTGGCCGCCACCGCCGCCGGAGCCACGCCCAGGCGCTGTGTGGCCTGGCCCATCAGGACGAAAAGCACCAGGTAGGCGCCACCTTCAATGGCGGACGGCCACCACAGCAGGCCAAGGTCGCCGGCGGCCCATGGCCGCGACCAGGCCAAGCCCAGCAGGAAGGCCGTGAGGTAGTTGACCGCGATGGCCGGGAAGAGCGCAATGCCGCGCAGCTCGAAAGCCTTGAACAGAAGGAAGAACGTCGCGGCGAGAAGCGCGGCAATGATCACCAAGGCCATGCATCAAGGGCTTGGGTGCCGTTTGTGTAAAACAGGATGCAGTCGGCGCCCGACGGCACGGAGCGCACCGGCGAATGCGGCAGCCGTGGGGCCGGCGTCCCTTGCCCGAAGTGCGGCTGCCCCACTATTTCGCGGGCCTCATCCCACAGCCCTAGCCGGATGAAGTGCCCCAGCAGTTCGCCGCCACCCTCCACCAGTAGGGAACGGATCTCGTGCTTATGCAGCTCCTCCAGTATGCCGGGCAAGGGATCGGCTTCCGCGGCAAGGATCACCTGGGGGATGTCCGTCCCGTGGCGCTCCCGGGCGGTGAAAAGCAGGGTGCGGCCTCCGTCACGGAAGACGTGCGAGTCGGGCGGCGCAACGTTCCCGCGGTCCAGCACCACGCGCAAGGGGGAGGGGCCGTCCACATGCCGGACGTCCAAGCGGGGATCGTCGTTCAGGACGGTGCGGCTTCCTACCATGATGGCGGCCTCGGCGCTGCGCCAGCGATGCACCAGCACGTCCGTGGTGAAGGAGCTGATGCGTTGCACGCACCGGGTCCCGCGAGGGCTGCGGTCCAGGAATCCATCAATGGAACGGGCCCATTTCAGGATGATGTAGGGACGCTGCCGTTCCATGGCGGTGATGAACCGCCGGTTCACCCAGCGGCACGCATCCTCCAGCACCGGGCTGATCACCTGTATGCCCGCCTCCCGCAGCAAGGCGATGCCGCGCCCCGCCACCTTGGGGTTGGGGTCCGGGCATCCCACCACCACGGTAGGTACCTGCCGGGCCACGAGCAGGTTGGCGCAAGGAGGGGTCCGCCCCGCGTGGGAGCAGGGTTCGAGCGACACGTACATCACCGCGTCGCGCGGTATCGGGCCATCGCCGAAGGCACGCAGGCATTCCACCTCGGCATGGGGACCGCCGTAGGCCCGGTGCCAGCCTTCCGCCAGCACGCGGCCGCCCTGCACCAGGACGGCACCTACCAATGGGTTCGGTGCCGTTTGCCCCTCACCGTTGCAGGCCAATTGCAGGCAGCGCCGCATCCATGCGGCATGTTCCATGGGCTCGGGGACCGGCATAAGCACGTCCGCTTTACCGTGGCGCTATCGGCTTTCCAGAAGGCGCGTGATGCGCTCCAGTTCCTCGGCGTTGCGGAAGGTGATCTCGATCCGGCCTTTCCCGGTATCGGCTTGCTTCACCAGCACGCGGCTACCGAACATGTTGGAGAGGTTCTTGCCCAGTTCCTTGTGCTGGGCCGAACTCATCTTCTTGTCGGCCGCGGGCCCCCGTCCCGCCGGCTGTTTGTCCTCGCGGGCCAAGTCTTCCACTTGGCGTACCGATAGCTGGCTCTCCACGATGCGGCGGTACAATTCGGCCTGCTTTTCCGGGTCTTGGATCGTGATCAGCGCGCGCGCATGACCCATGCCGATCTGCCGCTGGCGCAGGCCCAATTGGATCTCCGGAGGCAGTTTCAGCAGGCGCAGGTAGTTGGCCACGGTGGCGCGGTCCTTGCCCACCTTCTCGCTCAAGGCCTCCTGGGTCAGGTTTACTTCATCCAACAGGCGTTGGAAGCTGATCGCCACCTCAATGGCATCCAGTTCCTCCCGTTGGATGTTTTCCACCAGGGCCATCTCCAGCATCGCCTCGTCGTTGGCGATGCGGATGTACGCGGGCACTTCGGAAAGACCCGCCACCTGCGAGGCCCGGAAGCGCCGCTCGCCGCTGATGATCTGGTAGCGGTCGTAGCCCAGCTTCCGCACCGTGATAGGCTGGATGATCCCCAGCTCCTTGATGCTTTGGGCCAGTTCCAAGATGGCCTCCGGCGCGAAGGTGGTCCGGGGCTGGAAGGGGTTGGGCTCGATCTGGCTGATGGGGATGGTGGCCACGCTGCCCGCTACACGGGAGGAGCCTTCGGCAGGGCCGTGGTGCGCGGTGATGTCCGTGCCGGGGTCTTCAAGCAGGGCGCTCAATCCGCGCCCGAGGCCTCGTTTCTTCGTCATGGTGCTTCAGCGATGGGGATCGTGCGCTCCTGTTCCTTGATGCGCGTCAGGTCGTTCTTCTGCAGGATCTCACGGGCCAGGTTCAGGTAGTTGGTGGCCCCTTTGCTGCTGGCGTCGTGCATGATGATCGTTTGACCGTGGCTCGGGGCCTCGCCCAAGGCCACGTTGCGGTGGATCACCGTGTCGAACACCAACTGCTGGAAGTGCGTCTTCACTTCCTCCACCACCTGGTTGGCCAGGCGCAGCCTGCTGTCATACATCGTCAGCAGCATGCCCTCGATCACCAGGCCGGGGTTCAGACGCTGCTGGATGATCTTGATCGTGTTGAGCAGCTTGCCCAAGCCTTCCAGCGCGAAGTATTCGCACTGCACCGGGATGATCACGCTGTCGGACGCCACCAGCGCATTCACCGTCACCAGGCCGAGCGAGGGGGAGCAGTCGATGATGATGAAGTCGTATTCATCCCGCAAGGGGTCCAGCACCTTCTTCATCTGGTGCTCCCGTTCGGGCATGTCGATCATCTCGATCTCAGCGCCCACCAAGTCGATGCTCCCAGGCAGGATGTCCAGGTTGGGGTTGTCAGTGCTCTGGATCACGTCCTTGGCAGGGGTGCCGTTCACGATGCACTCATAGATGCTGGACTTGGTCTCGCGCGGGTCGAGCCCGGTGCCGCTGGTGGCGTTGGCCTGCGGGTCGGCATCCACCACCAAGGTGCGCCTTTCCAGCACGCCCAGGCACGCCGCGAGGTTGATGGCGGTGGTGGTCTTGCCCACGCCGCCTTTCTGGTTGACTATGGCGATGATCTTGGCCATGTGGTTGTTTTTCTTTTTCCGGTCAGGGTTCAATGGTGGAGCCGATGGCGGGAAGCAACAGCTTGATACCGGCCTTGGCAAACGAGGCTGTGGCTGCCACCGTGTCGATGTTGATGAGAGGGAAGGTGTTGTAGTGCATGCCCACCACGGTGTCAACCCCCATGTATTGGGCGGCCTCCACGGCGTCATCCACGCCCATGGTGAAGTTGTCGCCGATGGGCAGGCAGGCGAAGCGCAGGTTGTGCCGCTTCAGCAATTGCATGTCCAGCATCAGGGCCGTGTCGCCCGCGTGATGGAAGTTGCCTTCCGGGGTGAAGACCACGAAGGCGCCCGGTGAACCGCCGGGGGTGCCGTCGGGAAGGGTGCTGCTGTGCTGCGCCATGGTGTACTTCACTTTGAACGGGCCGAGGTCCACCTGCCCGCCGATGTTCATCGGGTTGTAGGTGGTGATCCCCTTGGCGGCAAACCACTCACAGATCTCGAAGTTGCTCACCAGCATGGCCCCGGTGCGCTTCAGGATGGCTTCGGCATCGGCCACGTGGTCGCCGTGGCCATGGGTGATCAGTACGTGGGTGGCCGGGATCCCGCCCACATCGATTGCCTTGGCCAACGGGTTGCCGCTGATGAAGGGGTCGAAGAGCAGGTGGAAATCGCCGAATTGGACACCGATGCAGCTTTGACCGTAGTAGGTGAGTTTCATGGTGCGTAGCGGGGATGCCCCGTCGAGGTGCGTTGTTGGGCGCAAGCGTTGGGTCAACGCCTTGACGGCAGCGAAGGTAGCTGAAGCACAAGGCTGGTACTGAGCACACGATGCATCGAGTTTTGAACGATCAACAGGGGCAGGGTTGTGCACAAGTGCATCTCTAAATCGCCGAATACCGTGGGATTGCGAGGATTATGCCCGGGCGGGATCCTGCCGGGATCGTTGATGAAGCCTTGGGGCATGGACGCAAATCGCGCGGAATCACCAACTTTGTGGAGACTAATCAACCCCAAACAATATGCTTGACCAGATCATTTCCAACCTGAAGAAGGATGCCACCCCCCAGTTGATGTCGAAATTGGGCTTGGATAGCGGCCAAGCGGACAAGTCGATCAGTGCGGCCGCTGATAGCGTGAAGGAGCTGTTCGGCGGTAATCATGGCTTGGGAATGTCTGACCTGACCAACCTGTTCAGCGGTGCGAAGAACACTGGCGGGGCGGATGCGGTCTTGTCAAAGCTCGGTACGGTCATGCAAGGAAAGCTCACGGGACAGGCCGGGCTGGAGAGCGGATTGGCCGATCAAGTCAAGGGCATGCTGTTGCCCATGGTGACTGACCTGGTGACCAAGCATGTAGGCGGTGATGCAAGCAAGCTTTACGGGCTGCTCGGCGGTTTGGCGGGCGGCAAGGGCAACATCGGCGACATGGCGAAGGGCATGCTCGGAGGCCTCTTCGGCAAGAAATGAGCCGGCAAGGAACCTGATGGGAAAAGGGGCCTCGGCCCCTTTTTCTTTGACTTGCATTTCCGATGGGGCCCTGCTTCGAGGCACCCCATGCCCAGGCCCGCCCCCTCAGTCGCGGTCGTCCAGGTCCGCCTTGCGGATCTCCTCGTCCAAGATCTCCTCGATCTTCTTCCTCGTGGCCTCGTTGATCCGAGTGTCCGTCTTCGCCTGTTTCTTCATGAAGCGGAACATCGCGTTCTTCTTGATCTCGTAGGCCACGTACTGGGTGTATTCCTTGGTGGTCTCGTTGTAGCGGGTTTCCTCGCCGATCTTGCGGAGGTCCGCCAGCTCGGTGTTCATCACCTCGCGCACCAAGCTCTGGAATTTGTCCGCCACATCGGCGGCTTCCGCGTTGTCCGTTTGCCCCAAATACTGGTCGGTCACCGCACGGATGTTGGTGCCAACCTGTGCGGCCACCTGGTTCTTGGCGTCCAGGTCGGCCTTGCTTCGTGCAATGTTCTGCTTCACGCTTACACCCATGCCCGTGCCCCGGAACCAACGGTTGTTGCTTTCGTATTTGCTGCCCGTGAATGGCATCTTCACCTTGTCGCCCGCAGGGCTCTTGCTCTTGCAAGCAGGCATGGCGAAGGCCAGCATGGCGATCAAGGGGAAAAGCAGCCAAGGACGAAGGAAGCGTGTCGGTGCGGTACGCATGATCATGGTTTTTGGGGACACAAAGGGAAAATCATGCCAAGGATAGGACATTCGGGCTTTGCGCCGGCCGGGATCCGTCCGGATCGACCATCTTTCGCCGCCAAACCGGGCGGATGCGTGCATTGAAGTCGCTCTTGATCATTGTGGTGGCCGTGCTTGGGCTCGGCGGAATACTCGGCCTATTGGGGCCCAAGCGCACACAGGTCACAAGGTCCGTGGTCATCAAGGCGCCACGGTCCATGGTTATGGCACGGACGGCCACGGCCGCGCAGATGGCCGAATGGGTGCCATGGAATGCGCAGAAGGCGGGTGGCCAACCGGCGGTCAACAGGGGCGTGGAGCGCTTGGAGGTGGTGCCCGGCGAGGCAGGAGGCCCCATGTCGTTGCGGATCTGGGTGGATGAGCCCATGGATGCCGAGGCATCGGTGGACCTCCTCGTGATGGCCATGGGCGATAGCACGGAGGCCACATGGATTTGGAGCACCAACAATGATTTCCTCGATCGCATCCGCTTCATGGTCAACGAGGTGGAGCCGTGGGTGGCTCCCGGCCTGGAACAGGGCTTGGCGCAGCTGAAGGCCCTGGTGGAAAAGGACCGGCAGGAGCGGGATGAGGCCGAAAAGGCCAAGGTCTTCAGGGGAGTCCGGATAGAGGCTGTGGAACAGCCGGCCTTGGCGGTGATGGGCCGAAGGGCAACCGTGAAATGGGATGAATTGGATGGGTTCCTCGCCGGGGCGTTTGAAGAGGCCGGGCAGGCCATGAGGGGCGCCGACCTGGCCATCACGGGGAACCCTGTGGCCTTCTATTATTCATGGGATACCGTGGGCCACAGGACGGATGTCTTCGCCGGGCGTGTGCTGGCGGCGGATACCGTGTCCGAACTTGCCGGAAACACCTTGCTCCGCGTGCCTGCCGGAAGTATGCTGGTCGTTGAATTTTTCGGGGCCCATGAGGGTGCGAAGAAAGCTTATGCCGCCATGGAGGATATGATGCGGGCCAAAGGGCTGGAGCAGCGCCATGCGCCCTTTGAGGAATACGTCCGGGGGGGACTGAATGAGCCGGATACCGCCAAGTGGCTGATGCGGATCTGCTGGCCGGTGGAGTAGGTGTAAGGATTTGTCGGGATTGCGCTTGCTTCGCTGCGCGCTATCCCTGGGTGGGAGGGCTTCGATCGGCAGGCCCGCTTCGCGTGCCATTCCTGAAGCGCGAAACCCGCCTTCCCAAGCGAGCTTGGTGGCGGGGTTTGCGCTTCAGGACCCGCTTCGCGGGTGCCGATCGGCGGAGAGGGAGGGATTCGAACCCCCGTTACCCTTACGAGTAAAGCGGTTTTCAAGACCGCCGCATTCAACCACTCTGCCACCTCTCCGGGTGACGGGCCGCGAAGTTATCCCAAGCCAAGCAATGAAAAAGCCCCCACGGTGGGGGGCTTCCCGGTGGAGCAAAAGAGATTCGAACTCTCGACCTCCGCATTGCGAACGCGGCGCTCTAGCCAGCTGAGCTATTGCCCCGGGGCCGCAAATATCGGAAGTGTTCCCTTTGCCTGTACATGTTTGCGGCCAAGCGTGCCACCTTTGTCCGGTATCCATGGAACCTTCCACCCTGAACAAGCTCCTGGGCCAGTACCGCCATGCGCTGCAGCCCCTACAAGGAGCGGCCGAGGCCAACGCCATCATCCGGAAGGCCTGCAAGCATCACTTGGGCGACGCCATGCCGGGCCTCGGCCCGGATCGTATCCTTGCCCCGGAGGAGGAGCGGGCCCTGCGGAACACGCTGGACCGCGTGCTGGGCGGCGAGCCATTGCAATATGCCCTTGGCACCGCGGAATTTTTCGGGTTGGAGATCGCCGTGGACAGCCGCGTGCTCATTCCCCGGCCCGAAACGGAGGAAATGGTGGACCTCATCGTGCGTTCATCCGCGACCCCGCCCGACCGCATCATCGATATCGGGACCGGAAGCGGCTGCATCGCCTTGGCGCTGAAAAAGGCATTCCCCGATGCGGAAGTTATTGCCATTGACCGCAGCGCGGATGCCCTGGACCTTGCGCGGCTGAACGGCCGGGCCAATGGGCTGGCCGTGGATTGGAGGCAAATGGATGTGCTGGCCCCAGGGCTGGCCGGAGCATTGAAAGCGGAGCGGGAAGAGCAACGCACCATCGTGGTGAGCAATCCGCCATACGTGCCGGTACAGGACAAGGCCTCCATGGCCCCGCAGGTACTGGAGCACGAACCGCACATCGCCCTCTTCGTGGAGGACGACGACCCCCATCTTTTCTACCGGGCCATTGCACAGGCAGCCTCCCGGTCGCTACGGCCCGGCGATGAGCTTTGGTTCGAGGCCCATTACCTGCACGCACCGGGCACGGCGGAAGTGGTCCGTGGCACCGGCTTCGGGAACGTGGAACTCCTGCACGACCTCAGCGGGAATCCCCGATTCATTCACGCTCGGAAATGATCTTTGTACCAACACCGGTGAAATGACCAACGAGGAGGCGGCCAAGCGGATCGCGCAGCTCAGCGCAGAGCTGGAACACCATAACCACTTGTACTACGTGGATGCCAAGCCGGTGATCTCCGACCAGGACTTCGACTTCATGCTCAAGGAGCTGGAGGCCTTGGAAATGAAATGGCCGGAGCTCACCTCGCCCAACAGCCCTACCCAACGGGTGGGCGGCGACATCACCAAGGCCTTTCCCACGGTGATGCACCGCACGCCCATGCTATCGCTGGAAAACAGCTACAGCCCGGAGGAGGTGCAGGAATTCGTGCAGCGCATCGTCCGCGAGCATGGGCCCACCACCTTCACTATGGAGCTCAAGTACGACGGGGTGGCCATCAGCTTGGTGTACCGCAACGGCGAACTGGTGCAGGGCATCACCCGCGGCGATGGCGAGAAGGGGGAGGACATCACCGCCAACATCCGCACCGTGCGCAGCATACCGCTGCGATTGCACGGCCATCCGCCGGCCGAACTGGAGGTGCGCGGGGAGGTCCTGATGGGAAGGAAGGAGTTCGAGCAGCTCAACGCGGAAAGGGAGCGGAATGGTGAGGAGCTGTTTGCCAACCCCCGCAACACCACCGCCGGAACCCTGAAACTGCAGGATCCCAAGGTCGTGGCCCGGCGCCATCTGCAGAACTACATCTACTTCCTGCTCACCGACGAACTGCCGTCGCAGAGCCAGTACGGCAACATCCTCCAGTGCGCCCAGTGGGGCTTCCGCACCCCCGACCCCAAGCGCCGGTTCATCGAGAAAACGGATTCCCTGGAAGGGATCATGGCCTTCATCCGGCATTGGGACCACGCCCGCCACGCGCTGGACATCGGTATCGACGGCGTGGTGATCAAGGTGGACGACATCGCCCTGCAGCAGGAATTGGGCATGCGCGCCAAGAGCCCGCGCTGGGCCATCGCGTACAAATTCCCGTCGGAACAGAAGTTCACGCGGCTGAACGACGTGGAGTTCAACGTGGGCCGCACGGGGGCCGTCACGCCAGTGGCCATCCTGGACCCCGTGGAGCTCGCCGGCACCATCGTCAAGCGGGCCAGTATCCACAACGCCGACCAGATCGCCAAGTTGGACCTCCACTACGGCGACATGGTACAGGTGGAGAAAGGAGGGGAGATCATCCCCAAGATCACCGCCGTGGACCATGCACGGAGGCCGGCCCATGCCAGGCCGGTCACCTACCCGGAAACGTGCCCCGCCTGCGGCACTCCGCTGGCCCGCGATGCAGGGGAGGCGCAGCACTATTGCCCCAACGAGCACGCCTGCCCGCCGCAGATCGTGCGACGCATAGAACACTTTGTCGGCCGCAAGGCCATGGACATCGGCGGCCTCGGTGCCGAGACCGTGGAGGCCTTGTTCCAAGCAGGATTGGTGCATAATGTGGCCGACCTGTACGACCTGAGGCAGGAGCAACTGCTGGCCTTGGGCAAAGGATGGGGCGAACGCAGCACCCGGCTGATCATCGACGGCATCGCCGCCAGCAAGGCCATCCCCTTTGAGCAGGTCCTCTTCGCCCTCGGCATCCGCCATGTGGGCGAAACGGTGGCCAAGAAGATCGCGCGTGCCGTGGGCAGCATCGACAAGCTGGCCGCCATGTCAACGGAGGAACTCACCACCATCGACGAGGTGGGAACGGTGATAGCCGCCAGCATCCACGACTTCTTCGGGGCCGAAGGCAACCGCCACATCGTGGAGCGGCTTAAGGGGGCGGGCCTCCGGTTTGAGCTCAGCCCCGATCAACAAAAGCCGCGAAGCGAGCGGCTGAAAGGGCTGGTCATTGTAGTTTCGGGCGTTTTTGAGACCTTCACACGCGACGGCATCAAGCAGGCCATCGAAGACAACGGGGGAAAAGTGAGCGGATCCATCAGCAAAAAAACCAGCTTCGTGTTGGCCGGCGCCGACATGGGCCCGGCTAAACGTGCCAAGGCCGAGGAACTGGGCGTGAGGCTGATCGAAGAGGCCGAATTCCGGAAGATGATCGAGGCATGAAGATCTTGGACCGCATCAAGGAATGGATGGGGCGGAGGGCCCTGCTCAAGGAAGCGCATCCCGACCGGCGGCCGGTGGCCAAGAACCTCGCCCAAGCCGTGAAGGTGGGCATCATCTACCGGGTTGCGGATGAGGCGGCCCACAACCAGGTGCGCAACTACGTGAAGAAGATCAAGGAAGAGATCGGCATCACACGCATCATGGCCCTGGGCTTCTATGAGGCCCCGGAACTGCCCTTCTTCCTGCATGCCAAGCTCAACTTCGACGTCTTTTGCCTGAAGGACCTCAACTGGTACCGCATCCCGCATGGAAATGTCGTCCAGAATTTCATCGCCGAGGAATACGATGTGCTGATCGACCTCACGGTGCACGACCTATTACCGCTTCAGTATGTGCTTGCCAAAAGCAAGGCCCGGTTCAAGGTGGGCCGCATGAGCGAGACCAATGCCCACTTCCTGGACATGATGATCGATACCGCCGGGGCCGACAGCCTGTCCCAGCTGATCGCCAATGTCAACAGGTATCTTATGATGATCAATGCACCCAAAGAGGTGCCTTCGTTGAATTGAACCTCCCATGAACAACATTCTTCGAGGCCTTGGCGTGGCCCTGATAACGCCGTTCAAGGCCAATGGCGACGTGGACTTCAATGCTTTGGCCAAAGTGGTGGAACACCAGATCGCCGGAGGCATCGACTACTTGGTGGTCATGGGCACGACCGGCGAAAGCGCCACCATCAGCCTGGATGAAAAGAAGGAGATCCTGGCACAGGTCATGGAAACGGCGCAAGACCGGGTGCCCATCGTGCTGGGTATCGGCGGCAACAATACCACGGCGGTGCAGGAGGAATTGCAGGCCTACGACCTCACCGGCGTGGCGGCCATCCTCAGCGTGAGCCCCTACTACAACAAGCCCACGCAGGAAGGGATCTACCAGCACTACAAGGCCCTGTCGGAGGTGAGCCTGCGGCCGATCATCCTGTACAATGTGCCGGGCCGCACCATGAGCAACATCAGCGCCGAGACCACCCTGCGCTTGGCCCGCGAGTTCAAGAACATCGTTGCCGTGAAGGAGGCCAGCGGAAACCTGGACCAGATCGGCACCATCCTGCGCGACCGGCCCGAGGGCTTCCTGGTCATCAGCGGCGATGATGCGTTGACCCTGCCCATCCTCGCCCTCGGTGGCGATGGGGTCATCAGCGTGGTGGGCAATGCCCTGCCCGTGGAGTTTGCCCGGTTGGTGCATAGCGCCTTGGACGGCGACTTTGCCACTGCACGCAAGGAGCACCTCAAGCTGATCGAGATCATCAACCTGCTCTTCGTGGAGGGCAACCCCGGCGGGGTGAAGGAGGTGCTGAAGGCCTTGGGCCTGTGCGGCAATCACCTGCGCCTGCCCTTGGTGCCGGTGGGCGAAGGAACGGCGAGGAAGATCAGCCAAGCCTTGACGGTATTGAAGGCCGTGGAGGCCTGAGCGGGAAGATGTGGTGAATACGGCCGCCTGACCGCTGCCAGCATGGAGTTCGTCGCCCTCGACTTTGAGACCGCCACCAACGATGCGGACAGCCCCTGCGAGATGGGACTGGCCGTTGTGCGGGGAGGGGTGGTGCGCGAGGTGCACAACTGGTTGATCAAGCCTCGCCAGTGGCCGTTCTTTTCGCCCTTTACGGTGGCGGTCCACGGCATCAGGCCGGAGGATGTGGCGGATGCGCCACGCTTCGCGGAGGTGTGGGAAGAAGCCATGCCGCTGGTGCAGGGCCGCATGGTGGTGGCCCACAACGCGGCCTTCGACATGAACGTGCTACGTAGCACCTTGGTCAGCCATCGGCTCGCCCTGCCCACGTTCAACTATTTCTGCAGCGTCAGCCTGTCGCGCCGGGTATGGCCGGGGCGCAAGGGCTACGGATTGGGACCCATGTGTGCCTTCCAAGGGATCCAATTCAAGCATCACCGGGCCGGCAACGATGCCGAGGCCGCTGCGCAGCTCGTGCTGCGGGCAGGGGAGGTGGCCCATGCCGCCACCGTGGACGAACTGCTGAAAAGTAGCAAGCTGAAGTGCGGAGGGCTCAATCCCCGGGAGCATCGGACGCCGGGCGGGAAGGTGACGCCGTTGAGGGGTGACCAGTGAAAGGTGAGGGGTGACCAGTGAAAGGAGGGAGGGGCCGGACTATTCCGTACCCCGTGACACAAAAAGAAAAAGGGGCCGAAGCCCCTTTCCCGTTTGATGCCGGTTGACCGGCGTTTACTTCACTTTCTCCACGATGGCCTTGAAGGCATCGGCATCGCTGTAGGCGATCTCGGCCAGCGCCTTGCGGTCCAAGGTGATGTTGGCCTGCTTCAGTTTGTTCATGAACACGCTGTACGACATGCCGTTCATGCGGGTGGCGGCGTTGATCCGCTGGATCCACAGGGCGCGGAAGTCGCGCTTCTTAACCTTGCGGCCGATGTAGGCGTGCTCGTACCCTTTCTCCACCGTGTTCTTGGCCACGGTGTACACGTTCTTCCTGCGGCCGAAGTTGCCTTTGGCCTGGGCCAATATCTTCTTGCGGCGTGCCTTGCTTGCTACTTTGTTCTTTGAGCGTGGCATTCTTTCCTTTGTTTTTGGGCGCGAGCGTCCGTCTCCGGATCTTTGGTGCTGCGCGTCCTGGTAAACCCCGCCTGTTCACCCGGCGGGAAACGGTCTTACTTCAGCAGGGCCAAGATCCCCTTCTCGTCAACGCTGGCGATCAGCGCTGTCTTCTGAAGGTTACGCTTGCGCTTCTTGTGCTTCTTGGTAAGGATGTGGTTGTGGTTGGCGTGCTTACGCTTCACCTTTCCCGTGCCCGTCAGCGCAAAGCGCTTCTTGGCACCGGATTTCGTCTTCATCTTCGGCATGGCCTCTCTGTGTTATCCGAACGATCGGGGGCGCGAATTTCGCAAAAATCCGCGAATGGCACGCTTTTATTTTTCACCCGTGCGGCGCGCTACTCCCAATGATCACTTTTTCTTCTTGGGAATCAGGTACATCATCATTCGCTTGCCCTCCAGCTTGGGCATGCTCTCCACCACGCCGATGTCTTCCAGATCTTGGGCAAACTTCAGCAGCAGGATCTCGCCACGCTCCTTGAACACGATGGTGCGGCCCTTGAAAAAGACAAAGGCCTTCACCTTGTGGCCTTCCTCCAGGAAGCGCCGGGCGTGCTTGAGCTTGAAATTGAAATCGTGCTCGTCCGTGTTCGGGCCGAAGCGGATCTCCTTCATCTCGATCACGGCCTGCTTCGCCTTGATCTCCTTCTGCTTCTTCTTGAGGTCGTACAGGAACTTCTTGTAATCGATGATCCGGCACACCGGAGGGTTGGCCGTGGGGCTGATCTCCACCAGGTCCAACTGTTGCTCACGCGCCATCTTCAGCGCCTCCTCGATAGGGTAGATGCCTTGTTCGATGCCTTCGCCCACTACCCGCACCTCGGGTACCCCATAGATGCGTTCGTTGATGCGGTGGGGATCCTCACGGATCACGCGGCCACGATGGGGACGGCCGCCGGAAGGGCGGGGAGGACGAGGGCCGGAAGGGCGGAAGGGAGGTTGTTGTGCCAAACTTGCTGTTGGTTGGTTGCGGGGAAATACTCAAATGGCGGAGAAACTGGCCTGGATGCGCTCGTTCACCAAGGACCGGAATGCATCGGGCGTCATGGAGCCCGAGTCGCCTTGCCCGTGCTCCCGCACGGAAATGGTGCCGGAGCCGGCTTCTTTTTCGCCAATGACAAGCATGAACGGCGTTTTCGCCATCTCAGCATCGCGGATCTTGCGACCGATCTTTTCGTTGCGCTCGTCTATGATGGTGCGAATATCGTGATCTTTCAGCAAACCGGCCACTTGCTGGGCGGCTTCGTTGAATTTTTCGCTGATCGGAAGAATGATGGCCTGTTCCGGGGCCAGCCACAAGGGGAAACGGCCCCCGGTGTGCTCGATGAGCACGGCCACGAACCTTTCCAGCGAACCGAACGGCGCGCGGTGGATCATCACGGGCCGGTGCTTTTGGTTGTCCGCACCAACGTACTCCAGTTCGAACCGCTCCGGCAGGTTGTAGTCCACTTGAATGGTGCCCAGCTGCCAGCGGCGGCCCAGCGCATCCTTCACCATGAAGTCGAGCTTTGGGCCGTAGAAGGCGGCCTCGCCGTATTCCACGATGGTCTTCAACCCCTTTTCGGCCGCTGCCTCGATGATGGCATTCTCGGCCTTGGCCCAGTTCTCGTCGCTGCCGATGTACTTGCTGCGGTTCTCGGGGTCGCGCAGGCTTATTTGGGCCTCATATTCGGTGAAGTTCAATGCCCTGAACACCAGGAGCACCAGGTCGATCACCTTCATGAACTCTTCCTTTACCTGTTCCGGCGTGCAGAAAAGGTGGGCATCGTCCTGCGTGAAGCCGCGCACCCGCGTAAGGCCGTGCAGCTCGCCGCTCTGCTCGTAGCGGTATACCGTGCCGAACTCCGCATAGCGTACCGGCAGATCCTTGTAGCTGTGCGGCCTGCTCTTGTAGATCTCGCAGTGGTGCGGGCAGTTCATCGGCTTCAAGAAGAACTCCTCGTTCGGGTCCGGCGTGTGGATCGGCTGGAAGGAGTCCGCACCGTATTTGTCGTAGTGGCCGCTGGTGACGTACAGCGCTTTTTGGGCGATGTGCGGGGTGACCACCTGCTCGTAGCCGCTCTTCTCCTGCGCGTTCTTCAGGAAGTTCACCAGCCGCTCTCGGAGCGCCGTGCCCTTGGGTAGCCAGAGGGGGAGGCCGGCGCCCACCTTTTCGCTGAAGGTGAAGAGGTCCAGCTCGCGCCCCAGCTTGCGGTGGTCGCGTTTCTTGGCCTCCTCCAGCATGGCCAGGTATTCGTCCAGCTCCTTCTGCTTCGGGAAGGTGATGGCATATAGGCGCGTGAGCTGCTTGCGCTTTTCATCCCCGCGCCAGTAGGCACCGGCCACGCTCATCACTTTGATGGCCTTGATGGGGCTGGTGTCGGGCAGGTGCGGGCCCCGGCACAGGTCGGTGAAGTGGCCTTGCGTGTAAAAACTGATGGAGCCGTCTTCCAGGCCGTCGATCAGTTCCAGCTTGTATTCGTCGCCCTTCCGGGTGAAGTATTCAATGGCTTCGGCCTTGGGCACTTCGCGGCGGACGAAGGTTTCCTTCTTCGCCGCCAACTCCTTCATCTTGTCCTCGATGGCCTTGAAGTCGCCATCGCCGATCACCCGGTCGCCCAGGTCGATGTCGTAGTAGAAGCCGTTTTCGATGGGCGGCCCGATGCCGAATTTGGTGCCCGGGTACAACGCCTCGATGGCCTCGGCCATCAGGTGGGCGCTGCTGTGCCACAAGGTGGCCTTGCCCTCGGGGTCGTTCCAAGTGAGCAGCTGTATGCTGCAGTCGCCCGGCAAGGGGCGGTTGGCGTCGCGCACCTCGCCGTTCACCTTGGCTGAAAGCACGTTGCGCGCCAAGCCATCACTGATGCTGCGCGCCACGTCCATCGCGCTGGCGCCTTGCTCGTATTGCCGGACCGTTCCGTCGGGCAGGGTCACATTGATCTTCATGGATTTCCCGCCACCCTACAAATGGTGGCAAAAGGCTGCGAAGATAGTGCCATGGCGCCGTGCAGGTTCGTGCGGGCCGGGCATCAAAGCCTGATCGCCAGGCCGGCCTGCAGCCAAGTGAGGCCATAACCCAGCTCGCCGTATACCCCGATCTGGTCGGATAGGAAGTAGCGGGCACCCACATAGGCACCCAGCCCCAAGCCGCTTCCGGAATAGCGGTAGTTGTCCAAATAGGTATAGGAGTTGTAGTCCGTCCGGTTCCGGAAGGTGACACTGTTGTATGCCAGCATCAGGCCCGCATAGGTGTCGAGGTTGCTGTCGCCATGCCACTCGTTGTAGTGCCAAGTGCCGCGCACGCCAAGCACCAGGTAGGTATAGCGGTAGTCCAAGTGGACCAGTTGATGGTGCCAAGCCCTGTAGCTGGCCGTTTTGAATCCCAGGTAGCCGCCAAGCCCCCACGTGCCGGGCCCCAGTTTGCCCATGCCGTGGTCGTAGTGAAGGTTCAGTGCCGGCGATTGGTGTGCGCCCGCGCCATGCCAACCCGCGTTGTATCCGCCGAGAATGCCCACGCCCACGCCAAGCATATCAGCTCCCTCGTGGAATTGGGCCTGGGCCTTGGCAGGTAGAAAGATGGAGGCCATGACCCCGGCCACCACCAGCAGCTTTCCTGAACGCATACGGGTTAAGTGATTTTGTTGGGCAAAGATGACGGAGATCCATGGGCGCGCCCGGGCCGGCCGGAACGGGATCTTCACCCACCCCTGTGGAAAGCTGTTGCCGGATATCGTGGAATCCCGGCACCGGCGGCATTGTACGTTTGTGACCGATACGATCTATGATGCTTCTCAACTCCGATGAGGTTTCCTTCGACCTGGGCGCGTTGCTTTTGCGCCTGACAGCCGGTGGCACGTTGTTTTGGCAACATGGCTGGGTGAAGCTGATGAAGTTTGGCGAGCTTTCCGATACCTTTTATGACCCGTTCGGCATCGGGGCGGCCGTGAGCCTGGTGCTCATCCTCTTCGCTGAGGTGCTTTGCGCCGCCTTGGTGGTGTTGGGCCTGTGGACGCGCATCGCCGTTATTCCCATCATCATCGGCATGGCCGTTGCGGCTTTCATGGCCAACGGTGGCCAGCCCTTTGCCAAGCAGGAACTGGGCATCGTTTATATGATGATGTTCATCGTCATCTTCTTCACCGGCAGCGGCCGTTTCAGCATCGACCGCCTGAGTTTCCGGTAGGGAGGGGGCGGGTGGATAAAAAAAGCCCGATCCGGGGGGATCGGGCTTTTGCATGGCTGTCGGGGTCGGGAGCTTACACGTTGGCGATCGCTTCCGCCTTGTATTCGCCGGCCTCGAGCTTGCGCTTCACTTCCTTGAAGCTCTCCACCGTGCGGCGCACGTCCTCCAATGTGTGGGTGGCCGTGGGGATCAGGCGCAGCAGGATGGTGTCCTTGGGCACCACCGGATAAACAACGATGCTGCAGAAGATGCCGTGGTTCTCACGCAGGTCCAGCACCACGTTGGTGGCCTCGGGGATGTTGCCCTTCATGTATACGGGGGTCACGCAGCTGTTGGTGTGCCCAATGTCCAGGCCAGCCTCCTTCAGGCCGCTCTGCAGGGCATCGGTGATCTCCCACAGTTTGTCCTTCAGTTCGGGCATGGTCCGCATCATCTCCAAGCGCTTCATGGCACCGATCACGATGGGCATGGGCAGGCTCTTGGCAAAGGTTTGGCTGCGCATGTTGTAGCGCATGTACATGATCACGTCCTCGGGACCGCTGATGAAGGCACCGATGCTGGCCATGCTCTTGGCGAAGGTGCCGAAGTACACGTCGATCTCGTCCTGCACGCCTTGCTCATTGCCCGTGCCCCGGCCGTGATCGCCCATTTGGCCGAAGCCGTGCGCATCGTCCACGAAGAGGCGGAAGTTGTACTTCTTCTTCCGCTCGGCGATCTCCTTGAGCCTGCCTTGGTCGCCGGCCATGCCGAACACGCCTTCGGTCATCACCAGAATGCCGCCACCGGTCTGCTCGGTCACCTTCTTGGCGTGCTCCAGTTGCTTGTCCAGGCTGGCCATGTCGTTGTGCTGGAACATGAACCGCTTGCCCGCGTGCAGGCGTGCGCCATCCATCATGCAGGCGTGGCACTCGCTGTCGAACACCAGCACGTCGTGGCGGCCCAGCATGGCATCGATGCAGCTCATGCACCCCTGATAGCCGTAGTTGAGCAGGAAGGTGTCTTCCTTGCCCATGAAATCGCTCAGCTCGTCCTCCAGTTGCTCGTGATACTTGGTGTGGCCGCTCATCATGCGGGCACCCATGGGGTAGGCCATGCCCCAGTCCTTGGCCGCTTGCGCGTCCACTTTCCTGATCTCCGGGTGATTGGCCAGGCCCAAGTAGTTGTTCAGGCTCCACACCAGCACTTCCTTGCCGCGGAAGGTCATGTGGGCGCCCAGTTCACCTTCCAGCTTCGGGAAGGCGAAGTAGCCGTGGGAGGCCTTGGCATGCCGCCCGATCGGGCCGGCATCTTTGCGCATCTTGTCGAATATGTCGTTCATGATGGAGTTGTATGACCGGCGGCGAAGGTACGGCGGGCCGGGGAAGCGGGACCCGCCCAGCATGTGTGCCTGCGGGTAACGGGATGTGCGCCGGTTGCGCCAGCGGTCGTCCACGTTTGCCGGGCCATTACCTTTGCCCCCCCATGCGTATTCCATTGGCCTTGGCCGTTGCCGCCCTGGTGCTGGCCTCGTGCAGCGAGTTCAACAAGGCGGTGAAGAGCACCGACCTGAAGTACAAGTACGCCATGGCCGAGAAGTACATGGGGAAGCCGGACTACGACCGGGCCATGCCCCTGCTGGAGGAACTTCTTGGGCTCACACGCGGCGATACCTTGTACGAGCGGGTGAGCTATTACTACGCCAAGGGGTATTTCGGCATGAAGGATTACATCATGGCGAGCTATTACCTGGGGAATTTCGCCAAAATGTTTCCCAACAGCGCGCAAGCCGAGGAGTGCAGCTTCCTATCGGCATACTGCCACTACAAGGAATCGCCGGAATACGAACTGGACCAGCGCGATACATACACCGCCATCGATAAACTGGAGCTTTTCATGGTGCGATATCCCGAAAGCGGTTTGACGGATTCGTGCCTCACGCTCATTGGGCAGTTGCGGCTGAAGCTGGAGAAGAAGGACTATCATGGCGCACAGCAATACCTGCGCACCCGCCATTATGAGGCGGCCAGCGAGGCGCTTGCCCGGTTCGTGCGCAAATGGCCCAATTCGGTGTACCGTGAAGAAGCGTTGTTCGGCATCTTGCAGGCCGACCACGACTTGGCCGTGAACAGCGTGGAAAGCAAGAAACAAGCCCGCATGGAGGCCGGTATCCGATCGTTCAATACCTTCGCGGACGCTTTTCCGGAAAGTGCCCGGATGCCACAGGCACGGGCGATGCTCCGTAACCTGACCTCCACGCCGACCGCATTGCAAGGCAAAGACACACCATGAACCCGAATTACCTGAAGGCCGCCAAGACCACCGTGACACGCAACGTGAACGAGCTGGACGCAGAAGTGGGCAACGTGTACGAAACCGTTGCCATACTGGGAAAACGTGCGAACCAGATCGCCGTGGAACTCAAGGAGGAGATCAACCACCGGTTGGAGGAATTTGCCGTGAGTGGCGAGAACATCGAGGAGATCTACGAGAACCGCGAGCAGATCGAGATGAGCAGGCAGTACGAGCGCATGCCCAAGCCTTCGGCCATTGCCGTACAGGAGCTGGAAGAGGGGCGCATCGTGTTCCGCCAGCAGCCGGCCCTGAAGGCGGCACAATAGGAATACGTGCAACGGGATGGGTGCGCCAAGCGTCCTTCCGCGCCGGATATTGCTGGGCATCACCGGCGGTATTGCCGCGTACAAAACACCCCTGCTGGTAAGGGCCTTGGTGAAGGCCGGGGCCGAAGTGCAGGTGGTGATGTCGCGCGCAGCACACGACTTTGTCTCGCCATTGGTGTTGTCCACACTAAGCCAAAGGCCCGCGTTGACCGAACTGGTGGACAAAGGCCCCGGTGCCACGCTCTGGAATGACCATGTGCATCTGGCGCACTGGGCGGACGCGATGGTGGTAGCCCCGGCCACCGCCAACACATTGGCCCAAATGGCACAGGGCCTCTGCGATGATTTGTTGCTGGCGTGCTGGCTCAGTGCCGAATGCCCGGTGTACGTGGCCCCGGCCATGGACCTGGAGATGTTCCGCCATGCGGCCACCAAGGAAAATCTCGCCAACCTGAGGAAACAAGGCGTGCACGTGATCGGGCCGGAAACAGGAGAGCTGGCCAGCGGCCTGGTGGGCGAGGGGCGTATGACCGAACCCGATGCTATCGTGAAACACCTGGTCGAGGACCTGATGACGGCTTCGCCCTTGGCCGGGTTGAACGTGCTGGTCACCGCCGGGCCAACCCATGAAGCCATTGATCCCGTGCGCTTCATCGGCAACAGCAGCTCCGGCAAAATGGGGTTCGCCTTGGCCGAGGAGGCCGCCCGGAGGGGCGCCCACGTGGAGCTGGTGGCAGGCCCGGTAGCCTTGCAAACCACCGGGCCGGGCATCTGGCGTACCAATGTGGTGTCGGCAGCCCAGATGGCCGATGCGGCGAAAGAGCGGTTTCCACGTTGCCACTTGGCCATCATGAGCGCGGCCGTGGCCGATTGGAGGCCCGCCCAGGTGGCCGGGACCAAAATGAAGAAGGAGCAGGCCCTGGCCGCGCTGGAGCTCGAGCCTACGGAGGATATCCTGGCTTGGATGGGGAAGACCAAACGCCCGGACCAGCTGTTGACCGGATTCGCACTGGAAACCACGGATGCGCTCCGGCACGCCCAAGGGAAGCTGGAACGCAAGAACCTGGACTTGATCGTGTTGAACTCCCTGGAGGACAAGGGCGCAGGGTTCGGCCATGATACCAATAAGGTAACCCTGATCGACCGAGGCAAGAACACCACGGAACTGCCGTTGATGTCCAAGGCCGATGTGGCCCGCGCCATCCTTGACCGGATTGAAATACTATTGCGGAATGCGGAATAGATTCCTCTTGCTGCCTCTTCTTCTGGCCTTGGGTACGGCCCAAGCCCAGGAGTTCAATTGCAAGGTCTCGGTGTTGGCCCCCAAGATCCAAAGCACGCCCAAACGCGTGTGGCAGAGCATGGAGACCAGCATCGCGGAACTGATGAATACACGCCGGTGGACGGCCCTGAACTTCAGCCCTTCCGAACGGATCGACTGCAACATGCTGCTCACCATCAATGAGCAGGCATCGGCAGATCGCTTTCAAGGCACCTTGCAGGTGATCTATTCCCGACCGGTGTACGGAACCGATTACATGAGCCCGGTGGTGGACATTTTGGACAACAACGTGCAATTCACCTACTTGGAGAACACGCTCATCGAGTTCTCGCCGGAGCGATTCAGCTCCAATCTGTCGTCCATCATCGCGTTCTACGCCTATTACATCCTCGGGATGGACGCCGACACGTTTTCGCCCATGGGGGGGGGCGACTTTTATAAGCAGGCCCAGAACGTGGTGAACAACGCGCAGAACGCCACGGAGTCGGGATGGAAGGCTTTTGAGGACCAGAAAAACCGCTATTGGCTGATCGACAACCAGCAACAGGCCGCCTTCAGGCCCATGCGCCAGTTCCTTTACGATTACCACCGGAGCGGTTTCGACGAAATGGCCGCCAACGTGACCGAGGGCCGCAAGGCCTGCGCCACGGCCGTGGACCTGTTGAAGTCGGTGCACCAGGCCAAGCCCAGCAGCTACAACCTGCAGGTGTTGTTCAATGCCAAGTACAATGAGCTGGTGGAACTGTTCCGGAACAGCGACCCGCAGGAGCGTGCCAAGGTGTACAACACCTTGCAGATCATCGATCCCGGCCACATCAGCCAGTATTCGGAAATGATGAAGCCGGGTGGCCGATAGCGGGCCTTCCGGCTTCACCGGCCACCGGTACCGCCGCACATTAGCCGCGCCCAGCGATCTTCGCACCGGGATGCTACGCACGCTTTCCATCCGTAACTACCTCTTGATCGACCGGCTCAACTTGGAGCTCGGGCCGGGCCTTACCGCTATCACCGGCGAAACCGGCAGCGGCAAAAGCATCCTCATCGGCGCGTTTGGCCTTGCCATGGGCGAAAGAGCGGACGGACACCTGTTGCGCGACCCCGGGCAGCGTTGCGTGATCGAGCTGGAAGTGGAAGTGGGTAACGAACTGGTCGGGGAGTGGTGTGCAGCAAACAACATCCCGCTGGAAGCGCCGCTGATCTTGCGCCGGCAATTGGAACCCAACGGGCGCAGCCGGGCCTTTGTGAACGACACGCCCGTGCGATTGGAGCAATTGCGCGAGCTGGGCAGCCGCCTCGTACACGTGCACAGCCAGCATCAAACACTGCTGCTGCAAACACCCGCATTCCAACTGGGCCTGCTGGATGTGGCGGCCGGGCAGGAACAGGGGGTGAGGGAATACGCCGAACGGTTCCGTGCCTGGCGGTCCGTGTGCAGCGAGCTGGAGGAAGCCTCCGCCCAAGAAGCACAGGCGCAAGGTGAACGGGATTACCTGCAATTCCAATTCGAGGAGCTGGAGGCAGCGCGGTTGGTGGCCGGTGAGCAGAAGGAGGTGGAGGCGGCCCTCGAAAGAGCCGACCATGCCGGGGAACTGGTGACGGCCTTCGATGCGATCGAGCAAGGGATCCAAGGGGAACAAGGGGTCAATGCCCGCCTCGTGGCCCTTCGGCAGCTTGCCGCCAAGGCCGCCCGCGTGGACCCCGCGCTGCAGAGCCTGGTGGACCGGCTGCAGGGAAGCTTGATCGAACTGAAGGACATTGCCGAGGAAGCTTCCGGCCTCGGCGGCCAAGTGAACATCGATCCCAAGGAAGCGGATAGGCTCAGGGAACGGTACGATTTCCTGCAGAAACTGGTGCACAAGCACCGGGTGGAGGATGCGGATGCCCTGATCGCCATCCGCGACGGACTGTCTGCCCGTATCGCGGCCATCGGCATGCGATCGGAAGCGGTGGCCCGGCTCAAGCGGGAGGAAAGGGCACTGCACGCGGATGTGAAGCAAAGGGCGGAGGCCATCAGCAACAAACGTCGGCAGGCGGCCGGACCGTTGGCCGCACAGGTGGCCGAGGTGCTCCAAGGGTTGGGCATGCCGCACGCCGCATTCGCTTTCAGGCTGGAACAGGTGCAAGCAGGGCCCGCCGGCACCGATGCGGTGCGCGCCCTCTTTTCGGCCAACAAGGACCGCGCCCCCGAACCGTTGGACAAGGTGGCCAGCGGCGGTGAGCTCAGCCGTGTGATGCTGGCCTTGATCAGCTTGGCCGCCGCAAGCCGTGAGCTGCCAACGGTCATCTTCGATGAGATCGATTCCGGCGTGAGCGGGGAGACCGCGCATCGCATCGGCGTACTGCTCAAGGAAATGGGCCGCCAACGTCAAGTGCTGGCCATCAGCCACCTGCCGCAAATCGCCAGCAAGGCCGATATGCACCTGCTGGTGACCAAGGACCACGAGGCGGAGCACGTCCATAGCGACATCCGCCCGCTGGATGCCGAGGAACGCGTGGAGGCCTTGGCCCGCATGCTCAGCGGCAAGAAGACCACCAAGGCCGCGCTGGAGAACGCCAAGGAGCTGCTCCGCAACCGCTAATGAGACATTCTGTCCGCGAAGAGGGAAAGAACATCGGCAGCCTTCTATATTAGTCCCGCAAACCGTCAACACATGGCATACGGATTATTGAAAGGAAAACGTGGCGTGATCAGTGGCGCCCTGAACGAGCAGAGCATCGCGTGGAAGGTGGCTGCAATGGCCCATGCCGAAGGGGCTCAGATCGTCTTGACCAACGCGCCCGTGGCCATGCGCATGGGTGAGATCGACGCGCTGGCAAAAGCCACGGGTGCCGATGTGATCCCCGCCGACGCCACCAAGGATGAGGACCTTGAGAACCTGTTTGCCGGCGCCAAGGAAAAGCTGGGCGGGAAGGTCGATTTTGTGCTGCACAGCATCGGCATGAGCCCCAATGTGCGCAAGGGAAGGCAGTACGGCGACCTCAACTATGAGTGGTACAAACAGACGTTGGACATCAGTGCCATGAGTTTCCACCGGATGATCCAAGCCGCGGTGAAGCAGGATGCGCTGGCCGACGGCGGATCCATCGTGGCGCTGAGCTACATCGCCGCGCAGCGTGTGTTCGCAGGCTACGGCGACATGGCCGATGCCAAGGCCCTGCTGGAAAGCATCGGCCGTTCTTGGGGGTACCACCTGGGGCAACAGAAGAGGATCCGCGTGAACACGGTCAGCCAAAGCCCCAGCAGGACCACGGCGGGCAGCGGTATCAAAGGGTTTACCGGGCTTTTCGATTTTGCCGAAGCCATGAGCCCCTTGGGCAATGCGCCCACCGAGGATTGTGCCGCCTATGTCATCTCGCTGTTCAGCGACCTCACCCGCTATGTTACCATGCAGAACCTGTACCACGACGGCGGGTTCAGCAGCACGGGAGCCACGCCGATGGTGGTGGAGAAGGTGAGCCCCAGCGAGTAGGGCGGGCGGGAAGCCGGGAGCAAGGACCCCGGTGGCCGGAAAGTTTTTGTGGCACCCTTCGGGGCGGATACATCGCTGCACCCGGGCCTCCAATTGCCACGACACGGCCGGTGAGGCGCAGCAAAATCGAAGATCGGGCCATTCGGGGAAGGCGGCTCCGCCCGATCGTATCCCTGAGAAGCTTACCGGGCCGTTGGGTTTAGCACCTCCTCCACATTTTTTCCGGACATCCATGAAATGAAAAACGGCCTTCGATCGAAGGCCGTTTTTCATTGGTTCCGTCCGTGCCGGTCAGCGCTTGACCACTCGGCGCGTGGTGGTGCGATCGCCGCTGCTCACCCGCAGCATGTACACGCCTTTGTCATAGGTGGAAAGATCCAATGGAATGCGCAAATGGCCGTTGGCACCAGGCAGTTCCTGCTTCCAGATCACTTGGCCGGCGGCATTCACCAGGTCGATCTTCAGGTCTTGGGCCTTGTGGAGGTCCAAGCTGATCATGGTTGCCTTGTCCGTGGGGTTGGGCATGACCACCAGGCCCGTGCTGCCGAAATCGCCGGCCACGATACCCGTGCTGATGTCCCCGTAGATCTCGCCGGTTTCGTCAATGCCGCCGAGGGCCAGATAATAGTCGGCGTTGTTCAGGCCGGTCCATGTGTTGTTCACCAAGCTGAATTCGGCGGTACCGGTCACCGGTATGGTGGCCACCGTGTATTCCTGGCCGGCCACCCAGTTGGTGGGGATCCATTGCATGGGGGTCATGCCGAACCCCACGAAGATCTGGTAGCGGTCGCCACCGTCGTCCTGTTCGTTGCCGCTACGGCTTACGGGCAGGTAGGTGAGCTCGGGCTGGCCTTGGTTGATGGCACCCAAATGGGCTTCGGAGGAGGCGTCCCATTTCACCGTGAACACCAAGCTGCTCACCATGCCATCAAAGTTGGCCGTAGGACGGAGCTTGATCTCCAACTGCCCTTCGGAATTGGCTACCATGGTGATGTCCACCTTGGCCGCATGGGTTGTTGCCGTGGTGCCTGCCAAGGCCAGTATGGCCAGTGCCTTGTGTATGCGGGGTATCTTCATTGGACGTAAAAATGAAGACCAAAGGTAAGGGAACCCGGGGCGCGTGGCAAGCGGGGCGGCCCAACTTACGAACCTATGGGTGCGGCGATCGGAACCGCGCCAAAACCGCACGTAGCTCGGCGATCATCATGGCCGTGGCGCCCCAGACCACCTCACCCCTGATGTCCCAATAGGCGGCCATCCGCTCTTCGCCCTTGAGCCCCATGCGGAAGGTCTTCCGCCGAAGGATGTCCGGGCGAAGCAATTCCGATAGCGGTACATCGAGCAGGGCGGCCACCTCGCGTTGGTCGGGCTGAAGGTCGCCCAGCTGGGGAGCCCAGCCCACCATGGGGGTAACCAAGGTGCGGCTGGGCGGTATGGGGATCCGCGTGAGCTGCCCCACGACCTGGATGTTGTCCGTGCGACCGCCGGTCTCTTCGCCGAATTCCCGCAAGGCGGTGGCGACCAGGTCGATGTCGCCGGCCTCGCGCTTGCCGCCGGGGAAGCCGATCTGCCCGCTGTGGACCCCCTGATAGACGGGCCGCCGCATCAGCAAGGTGCGGTCCACACCGGCAGCGGGGTGGATCAGGATCAGGACGGCACTCTCGCGCAAAGGCGGGTCTTGGCGCAGCGCCTCCTCGATATTGGGCCTGGGATATCCGCTGAACTCGGCAAAGGAGCTG
The DNA here is from genome assembly GCA_035325445.1 of Flavobacteriales bacterium. GTDB lineage: Bacteria > Bacteroidota > Bacteroidia > Flavobacteriales_F > PHOS-HE28 > PHOS-HE28. Next base: position 47,120 of record DAOKZW010000012.1, on the reverse strand, counting down.
TAGCCCGGCAGCGGTGCCTGCAAGGCGGAACGCAGTTCTTCAGGCGAGATGGGCACCGCTTCAGTGGGATAAGGCCTTGGCCAGTTCTGCTGCTTCCTTCCGGTAGGTATGCGGCCTGCCCGCGATGTACTCGGCTTGTTGCTTGGCCTTTTCCGTGTTGCCTTCGCAGAGCCAGCAAAGGGCATTGTACCAATCCACCTGATCGCCGAAGTTCCTGTCGCGGTAGTTCTCCAGGAAGTCGAGATGCATTTCGGCCTTGTAGGGCTCGCCCACGGCCAAATAGGCGCTTACCAGGTACATCCTGGCGCTGGAATTCCGCATGTCCTTGTCCACCACGTGTTCCAGGAGTGGAATGACCTCGGCATACTTCCCGCCGGAATACAGGGCCATGGCATCGAGGAAGGTGGCGTTGATGGGTGTGCGTTCGCGCTGGCTGATCACATCGGGGTAGGGCGTGAAGAACCGCCCGCACAGGGCCTCCGGACTGGAAGGGCCGCATGAAGCGAGCAGAAAGACAAGGAGCGGAACGGCCAGAAAGCGCATGGGGACAAGATACGGAGCTTCAATGTGAAGATTGGAGGCGTTTCAGAGTACGGCCAGGTACGGGATGCGTGCCCCAGGCGCGGGCATTGAGCAGTACGAAGGAGGCCCGGCCTACAGCGTGGTCGGCCGGCACGAACCCCCAATACCGCGAATCCTCGCTGCTGTCCCGGTTGTCGCCGAGCACGAAGAAGTAGTTGGCCCGGATCACGTACTTGTCCGTCGTTTGGCCGTTTATCTGCAGGGTGCCATCGGCCACGGCCACGCGGTTGTGCTCGTAGCGGCTGATCAGCCGGTCGTACAGGGGCAGGGTGAATGTATTCACCGGGACCGTGTCGCCGGTGCCAGGCACCCGCACCGGCCCGTAGTTGTCGTTGTTCCAGGCGTAGTTGGGCCCGTACGGGAACAGATGCCCGCGCTTTTTCCGCGTGGGTGCCTGCCGTACCAGACTGACCACCTCAGGCCGGTTGCGCAGGCGTTCCGCCATGGCCTCGTTCAGCGGAAGGTCGAACACGGTGTGGCCGGGGAGGATGAAATCGGGGGGCAGGTCGAGGGAGGCGAGCAGCCCGGTCAGGTCGGCCCCTTGTTCCACCCGCAAGGTCCAGCGCTCGGTCTGGCCGGGTGCGACATCGGCCCGCAGGCCATTGATGAACAGCTCCCCGTCGCGCAGCTCCAGTTCGTCCCCCGGCACGGCCACGATGCGTTTCACCAGCAGGCGGCGCCGGCGCATGGGGCGGTCGTCCTGCACGGGGTCGTGGAACACAAGGATGTCGCCCCGCTGCAGCCCGGTCCACGTGGCCCAGCGCTCCACGGCCACCAGGTCGCCCGGCACCAGCGTGGCATACATGCTCATGCTGTACACCGTGACCCACCGGAGGATGAACGCGTGCAGGAACGCCAGCACCCCGGCCGCGATCAGGAAGGCCTTGCCCCATTCCGGGATCTTTTCCCAGAGGGCCGCAGGTTTCATCGGACGCGCGAGAAGAGGCGCTTCCAGCGGATACCGCCGGGGAAGCCGCCGCGCTCGGGATCAACGGTGAGCCACACCAGCACAGCCTTGCCCACCACGTGGTCGTACGGCACGAAGCCCCAGAAGCGCGAGTCCAGCGAACGGTGCCGGTTGTCGCCCATCATCCAGTAGTAGTCCTGCTTGAAGGTGTAGCTGTCGGCCTTTTCGCCGTTGATCCAAATGGCCCCATCGCGCTCTTCCAAGGTGTTCCCTTCGTAGGCCGTGATGGCCCGATGGTAGAGGGGAAGTGTGCGGCTGTCCAGCTTGATGGTGGCACCGGCCTTGGGGATCCACAGCGGTCCGAAGTTGTCCTCGGTCCAATCGTAGCCTGCCACGTTGGGGAAGATGGGCCAGTGGTCCTTTTCCCCATAGCTGCCCTTGGGCTTGTTCTCGCGGGTCATGCTTTCCACGTTGCCAAACTTGGAAAGGGCTTCGGCGTTGGCCGCCGTCAGGGGGATCTCCACCACGCCGTTGCCCTCGGACACATCGGTGGTGGTGATGTCGTACTTGTCCTTGAGGATCTTCTTGTTGAACCCGTCCTTCACCACGAACTCATAGGCGTACTGTCCTTCAACCGGCAGGGGTTGTGCAACGCCGTTGACCCGCACTTGGCCATCCTCGATGACCAAGGTGTCGCCGGGGATGCCGATGCAGCGCTTGATGTAGTTTTCCTGCTTGTCCACGGGCCTCACGAGGATGTCGCCTGTTGGCCGACTGGCCTGGCGCCCGTCGGGCAGGCTGAACACCACCCGGCCTCGTTGCAGCAGGTTCTCGCGCCCGCTCATCCGTGCCAGTTGGTAGTAGCTCATGTTCTGGAAGTTGGCCACCACGGTATCCCCTTCAGGGAAGTTGAACACCACCGCATCGCCGTGCTGCGGCTTGCCGAAGCCCGGCAGGCGCATGTAGGGGAGCTGGAACCAGTTGGTGAAGCTGGGCGTGTGCTGCGTGAGGGGCAGGGTGTGGTGGGTGAACGGGAAGGTCACCGGGGTCATGGGCATGCGTGGCCCGTAGCTGAGCTTGCTCACGAAGAGATAGTCGCCCACCAACAGCGATTTCTCCATGGATTCGGTGGGGATGGTGAAGGCCTCGAAGGTGAAGGTGCGGAAGGTGGTGGCCACGATGACGGCGAACAGGATGGCATCGCCCCACTGGCCGAACAGGTTGCGCTTGCGTTCGCCCGCGGGGATGGGGCCCACCCATTTGTATGGGGCGCCGAAGGCCAGTTTCGGCAGCTCCACCCACGGAAGCACGGTCATGATCACGTGGTCCTTGAGGTCGCGCTTGCCCAGGACGATGCTGGTGTTCACGTTGTAGATGATCAGCATCAGCAGGTTCACCCCCGGTGCCAGCAGCAGGATGAGCCAGTACCATGGCTTGCCCAGGATCTTGTTCCATACGATGAGGTTGTACACCGGTACGGCCCCTTTCCAAGCGGGCAGGCCTGCCTTGGCGAAGACCTTGGGCAGGCATACGAACAACAGGGCGATGTAGAGCCCGAGAAGCGTCCAGGCGATCATGCAGGGAGATTCAGGATAGGGCGCAAGGTGCGCAGGTTGTGTGGTTCACGGTAACCAAAAGATGCAAAGGTACTTTCCGTCATGCGGCGGGGCCGAGCACATCGGCCATGGTGTACAGGCCCTTGCGGCCGCGCAGCCATTCAGCGGCCACCACGGCGCCCACGGCGAAGCCCTGCCGCCCGAAAGCTTCATGCGTGATGGTGATCCGGTCCTCGGGGCTGGCCCATTGGATGGTGTGCGTGCCGGGCACCTCGCCGATGCGGTGGCTGGTGATGGGCACTGGCCGGGGCGCCGCGCCATCATCTGCCTTGTCCGTGCCTTCCACCAGTTTCCAACCGGCGTATCCCGGGTGGCCGGCAGCCACCCCTTCCGCGAGGGTGATGGCGGTACCGCTGGGGGCATCCAGTTTGTGGATGTGGTGGGTTTCTTCCATGCTGGCCGCATAGCCCGGTTGGCCCGACATCCATTCGGCGAGCTGGCGATTAAGGCGGAAAAACAGTTGAACGCCGATGCTGAAGTTGCTGGCCCACAGTAAGCTGCCGCCCGTTCTTTCCACTTCCGCTTGGATCAGGGGTAGCCGGTCGTACCAGCCGGTGGTGCCTACCACCACGGGCACCCCATGGGCCAGGCACAGGCGCATGTTCTCCTCTGCCGTGGCGGGTCTGCTGAACTCGATGGCCACGTCGGCACCGGTGGGCGGCGTGCCCGCGTTTGCCTGGTTCACCCGCAGGACCACTTCGTGGCCCCGCTTGAGCGCGGCCTGCTCGATGGCCTTGCCCATTTTACCATAGCCGTACAAGGCGATCTTCATGCTTCGGAGGGTCTTGCTCAATGGATGGCCAGCGACAGGCTGATGCCCGGAACACCTCGCGCCACCAGGTCCAGGGAGGGGCCGGCCCGCAGGGAAAGGTCCTCGCTCACGTCGAAGCGGACGAAGTAGCCGTCCACCGTGGCATCAACGATGTTCAGGATGTACACCAGGCCGAAGGCCATGTAGCTGATGTCGCGCCAGCGCTGGTAGGTGTCTGCCACGGTACGCAACTGGCTTGCCGTGTACCGGCCTTGGAATTCGTCCTCCCGCCCGTTCACCACGTCCAAGTAGGCGGTCTTGTACCGCTGGAATTCCTTGTTGTTGTCCTGGATGAACCAATAGCAGGTGCCCAGGCCGCCCAGCACGATAGGCACTTTCCAGTATTTGCGGTTGTACACCTGCCCGGCGCCCGGCAGTATGGCGGAGTAAACCGTGGCCCGCAGGGGCTGGTGGCGCATGCGCCAATCCAAGGCCACGGCGGTGTCTGCACTGCCGTGGGCCGCCGGCCCGTCCGTTCCTTGCCCGTGGGAAAGAGAGGCCAGGGCCAGGAGCAGGAGGGTTGGAATGCAGCGGCGGCTCATGGGGAATCGGGGCAAAGATCGCTCCCCGGCCCATTTCGCCCGGCCCGTCGGTACAACCCATTGGGTTATATTGGGAGCGTGGAAGACAGGAACCGGCGCAAGGGGGCATGGACAGCGGCAACAACGGCTTTGTTCGGGCATTCATCCGTGCGCCCATGCTGCGTGCCGCCGTGCCGTTCGTGTTGGGGCTGATAGCAGCCAAATGGCTCCCGTTCACATGGGGTGTGGCCTGGGCCTTGGTGGTTGTTGCACTGGTCGCTTGGTTTGTCGTTTCGTTGAAGGAGCAGGCCTTCATCTCCCGTTGGGCCAATGGGATGGCCTTCGTGATGCTGCTGCTCGGTTTGGGTGTTTTGTGGCAGACGCTGCATGAGGAGCGCCGCCGCAAGCACCATGTGGATGGCCTACTGGGTCGGGCTGCGGCCTGGGAGATGGAGTTGACGGCCCCGCCGGTGGTCAAGGGGCGCACCGTGCGTGCATGGGCCTCGGCGCGGGCGGCCTTGGTGGATGGGGCATGGCGGCCCGCCGTTGGCGGCGTGCTCCTAACCCTGATGGGCGACGGCGAGGCGCTGTCGGCCTTGGCGCAAGGCGACCGCCTGATGGTACAGGGAGGGGTGGAGCCCATTGCCCGTGTGCCGTCGCCGGGCGGATTTGATGTGAGGCAATGGGCCGCAGGCAGGGAGGTATTCCATCAGGCCTTCGTTGCCGCGGAACGTTGGCGGCTGGTGCCCGGCGGACGGCAGGGGCCCGGATTGTTCGAACGTGCCAGGCAGCAGGTGAACGGGTGGCTGCACCGGTCGGGCCTGCCCGAAAGGGAGCGGGCCTTGGTGAAGGCGCTGTTGCTGGGCCAGCGGGATGAACTCGATTCGGACCAGACGCAGGCCTTCGTGCGCAGCGGCACCATACATGTCTTGGCGGTGAGCGGCACGCACGTGGGCATCGTGTACGGGGTGTTGGTTCTGGGCCTGGCATGGATGGCCAAGGACCGGCGCGGCCGCCTGCTGCGCGGCCTGTTGGCCTTGCTGGTGCTGTGGGGCTATGCGGGCATCACCGGCTTTGCGCCGTCCGTGCTGCGGGCTACGGTAATGTTTTCCCTGTTCACCATCGCCGAGATGACGAGGTGGCGCGTGGAATCGCTGAACAGCCTGGCCGCAGCGGCGGTGCTGCTGTTGCTCTGGGACCCCTCCATGCTGTACCAGCTCAGCTTCCAGCTATCCTTCCTGGCCGTGCTGGGCATCATTGTCTTTTACGACCCGTTGCACCGCCTGTGGATGCCGCCCAACATGGTGCTCCGCTTCCTGTGGTCGGTCACCGCCGTGAGCTTGGCGGCCCAAGCCCTCACCACGCCGTTGTGCCTGTACATGTTCCGGGCCTTCCCGGTTTGGTTCCTGCCAGCCAACGTGGCCATAGCGGGCCTGATCTCCGTGCTGGTGCCGGGCGGCATCGTGTTGCTTCTGGTGCATGGGGTGCCGCTGCTGGGCACCTTCGTGGCGGTGGTGCTGAAATGGCTGTTGCTGGCGTTGGGTTTCTTCACCGGGTACTTCGCGGATCTGCCGATGGCCTATCCCGCGCTGCGGGTGGGCGCGTGGGGCATGGTGGGCTTGTACGTGCTGTGCGCGGCGCTGGGCTTCTGGTTGGTGGCCCGCAGGCCATGGGGGCGGCCGCTGGTGCTGGCCACCACGGCGGCGTTGTTGGTCGGCTGGGCCGGTGGGGCCGCCCAACGCAATGCGCGGCACGAGTTCGCCGTGTATCCCCTGCGCGAGGGCCTCGCCTGCGCGTACGTGCAGGGGCGCACGCTGCACTTGTTTGCCGCCGGCGCCGATACGCGTTTGGAAAGCACCGTGGACGCCCATGTGCGGCATGCCGGGATACGCAGGGTGGTCCGCAATCCGGCCCTGCCGGGGATGGTGCGCTTTGCCGGGGAGGAGTATCTCTTCCTGGATCCGGCGCGCCGGGTGGAAGGCCCGGGTGAGGCGGCCGTTGGCCGGACCCTGATCCTGCATGGACGCGGCCGGTGGGATTTGGACGTGCTGGAGCGGGCGGGAGCCTCCGCATGGGTGTTGGCCATGGACCTGGAAAGCGGCGCACGCCGGGCGCTGCTCAAGCGCGCCGCACAGAAGGGCATTCCCGCCTTCGATATGCGCTCGGCCGGCGCTTATGTTCGTGCCAGCCAATGAGGACCAAGGCCGTTTGGATGCGAGTGAAGGGATTCGACCCCTCCGCCATGGAGCGGGAGGGGATGGCCCGCGTGCAAGTGGCGGGGATGCCGGTGTGCCTGGTGCGCCACATAGGCCAATGGCACGCCGTGCTCGACCGCTGTCCGCATCAGGGAAGTAGTTTCATGGGTGGCTGGTGCGAGGAAGGGCGCTTGATCTGCCCCAAGCACCGCATGGGTTTCCAATTGACGACAGGAGAGGGCGCCAATGGGATGGACAAGGCCCAGGTGTTCCCGGTGGAGGAACGCCCCGACGGGCTCTATATCCAAGTGGAAAGGAGGCCGCTGAAGGTGTTCGGCATCCGGCTCGGCTGAGGGGCCGTCACCACTCGTCCAGACGCATGGTTTCCTTGACCCGCACGCCCTTTTCCGTGCGGTGCACCATGGCGCACTCGGTCACGTTGTCGTGCTCGAAATAAAGGATCGACCCCTTGTCCGCGGCCTGTTCCAGCACGGGTGCCTTCTCCTGCATGCTCAACAGGGGGCGCGTGTCGTAGCTGATCACCCAAGGAATGGGGATATGGTGGGCGCTCGGGATCAGGTCGGCCATGTAGATCAAGGTGCGACCCTTGTATGCGATGTGCGGGATCATCATCGCATCGGTGTGCCCGTTTACCATCAGCACGTCGAAGCCCGGGAAGACGTCCTTCACGTACGGCGTGTCGGTTTCCCCGTGGCGCTCCGCCTCCACGAACTTCAGCCGCCCGCTTTCCTGGATCGGCAGGATGTTCTCCTTCAGGAAGCTCGCCTTCTCCCGCGGGTTGGGCTTGGTTGCCCATTCCCAGTGGTATTTGTTGCTCCAATAGTGGGCGTTGCGAAAAGCGGGCACCAGCTTGTCGCCATCGCGCTTGATGCTGCCCCCGCAATGGTCGAAGTGCAGGTGGGTGAGGAACACGTCCGTGATGTCGTCCGGCGTGAAGCCGTGCTTTTTCAGCGACCCCTCCAAGGTGGCATCGCCGTGCAGATCGTAATGGCTGAAGAATTTGGCGTCCTGCTTGTCGCCGATGCCGTTGTCGATCAGGATCAGGTGGCCGCCGGTCTCCACCAGCAGGCAGCGCATGGCCCACGTGCACAGGTTCTTTTCATCGGACGGGTGCACCTTGCCCCACAAGGTCTTGGGCACCACGCCGAACATGGCGCCGCCGTCCAACTTGAAGAAACCGGTGTCGATGGTGTACAGGTTCATGGTTTCGGGCCCCATGGTCTTGCGTTGGGGCGGGCCAAAGGTCGCTATCCGCACGGGATAGGAGGCCGGGGTGCCTCGCGGTGCCGGTGCTGCGGGTTTTTGTTCATGCACTGGTACCCATCCGGGAGGGCGAAGGAGGGGCAGCTGTCGTGCTACTTTGGTGTACCCCTTCGCCCCGATGCCTGCCAGGACAGGAGCTCCGAACCACGAACTTCGAACCACGAACTTCTGACTTCCTCCAATCACTGCGAGCGTAGCGAAGCCCACCGTCATCGCGAGCGCAGCGATCTTTAATTCCTCCACCTGAATCAAAGATCGCTTCGGGCTCCTTCGTCGCCCTCGCGATGACGTGCCGCGGGCGCTGTGGGCCCCTTCCTGCGAACTGCGAACTGCCAACTGCGAACTGCGAACTGCCAACTGCGAACTGCCAACTGCGTCTCGCCGTCCGCGTGCCGCTGAAGCTTCAGCGGAGGCGCAAGCCTAGGCGAAGGCGGACTGCAACTGCCAACTGAACCCTACCTGAACATCTCCTTCCTCCCGATCACCTTGCAGATCGGACAGGTCTTCGGGTCATGCCGCTGGGCGGGGCAATACTCCCGGCCGAAGTAGATGATCTGCAGGTGCAGGACGTTCCACGTGTCCTCCGGGAAGAGGCGCTTCAGGTCCTTCTCGGTCTGTTCCACGCTCTTTCCGTTGCTGAGGCCCCATCGCCAGGCCAGGCGGTGGATGTGGGTGTCCACCGGGAAGGCCGGCACGCCGAAGGCCTGCGACATCACCACGCTAGCCGTCTTGTGGCCCACGCCGGGCAAAGCTTCCAGTTCCTCGAATGTGTTCGGCACCCGGCCCCCGTGCTTCTCCATGATGATCTGGGACAGGCCGTGGAGGGCTTTGCTCTTGGCCGGTGATAGCCCGCAGGGCTTGATGATCTCGCGGATCTCGTCCACGGGCATCCGGGCCATCTGCTTCGGGTTGTCCGCCTTGGCGAAGAGGATGGGGGTGATCTCGTTCACCTTCTTGTCGGTGCACTGGGCGCTGAGCACCACGGCCACCAGCAGCGTGTAAGGGTCATAGTGCTCCAGCGGTATGGCGGGCCGGGGATAAAGCTTGTTCAGGGTCTTGGCCACGAAGGCGGCCTTTTCCTTTTTGGTCATGATGGGCAAAGGTGGGAAGCAGCACATCGACCGCCCAATCCGTCTACTGTCCGGCACACAGCCATTTGCCGGCCCTAACTTCACCAACGATGAGAACCTTGGTCGCCATACTCGCCTTTGGCCTGGGCTTGGCCCATTCCTCGGCCCAGCTGGCCGGCGTATATAGCGTGGAGGCCGACGGTGATTTTACCGACCTGCCCACGGCCGTGGCCCAGGCGGTGTCCCAAGGCTTGGCGGACAGCACCATCTTCGAGGTGGGGCCGGGCGCGGGGAACCTGCTCACGTTGAGTATCCCGGTCATTCCCGGTGCGGCAGCGGACCGCCCCCTGATCATCCGTTCGGCCGGGACGGACACCACGGAAGTGGTGCTTGGCCCCATCTATCTGATGAACACGGCACACATCCGGCTGGAGGGATTCACCATCATGGCCGGAGGGGGGGCCGAGAAATTTGCGATCAAGGTGTTCACCTGCGACGACATCGAGGTATCCCATTGCCGCTTGGTGGAGCCGGAAGGCTTCACGTACGGATACAACCAGGCCATGCTGACCCTGCGCATGCAGTACGAAGGGGCGGCGGCCGATTACCGGTTCAACCACTGTTCCATCGTTTCGCAACACCGGGCCGTGTGGACCATGGGCTCGGGCACACCGCGTTTCAAGGATTGCAACCTGGAAGGCATCATGCAATGGGTGGGCGGCCCCAGCGTATTCGAGGATTGCACGATCCGCCCCAGTACCAACGAGGAGGTATGGGGCATCAGCTTCACGCGCTGCTCCTTCAGCTCGCCGCTGAACAAGGTGAAGATCCGCGGGGCCCTGCTGCAGGATTCCGACTTCGAATGCCGTACAGAACTATCTGTGGATGTGGTACGGGGCAACCGCTTCAGGCGGGTGTACCGCTCATTCGGCAGCACCTTGATCACAGGCAATATCATGGACACCGTGAGCTTCGTGTTCACACATGGCGAAAAGGTGGTCGGCAACCGGTTCCATGGCCCGGTGAGCGCCCAAGGCGACGGCATGCTTTTTTACAATAACTCATTTGACGTGGGCCTCCAGCTGGAGCAAGGGCCGGGACAACAGGTGCGCTACAACAGCTTCGGCCCTGGTGCCTACCTGAAAACCCATTACATCAGCGGTTATGTGGAGTTTAACTCGCTCTGGGACCTGGCGCTCGTGGAGCAACCATCCGTGACCCTCCTTCGGCGAAATAATTATGCCAATGCGGGTAACCCCATCAACTTCTACTATGCGGCCTACGACCCGATACCCACCTTCCATGATCCGCAGTACGACACCACAGCCGGTTACTGGAAGGCCACCAACCTGCTGCTGACGGGGCGTGGCAACAGCAACCATAGCCACGCTGCCTTCGACATTGACAGCGTGCCCCGCCTGTTGCCCGCGGCTGCCGGGGCCAACGTGATCTGTGTGGACGGATACCTGCCGGAGAGCTTGGGCCTCGGCTGCGGGGAGGTCTTGGCCCTGCGCCTGTGCGCCAACCAGAACGACATGGTCTTGACCCCGCTGCCGCCTGATGGCCTGGTGAGCCTGGATACTGTGGCGGTGGGCGGAGGGTTCCAAGTGTATCTGGCCGACACCTCCGGCATGGTGCTGGATTCCTGTTGGGTGTACCGCGCACCACCCATGGACCGGCCTTTGGTGGACCTCTGGACGGTTTGCGACCTGCCGGTCTCACTCCACGCCCCGTACACCCACCAATATGCCGACTCCGTGATCTGGGGCCCCGAGGGGGTATTCGCCGATCCGCAGCTTCCAGAGCAGATATTGGCGACAGACAGCACGTTGATCGTGACAGCGACGGTGTACACCCCTTGCGGGTCCTTCCAACAGCCGTATCGGGTGAATGTGCAGGAGGTTCCGTATGCCTACTATACAGCCATCACCGCAGGCGACACGGTATGGCTGTCGGTGAACCCGAATTGCTGCGACAGCATTGAATGGGACATGGGTGATGACACCATCTACGGCACGCCCGACGTGACCCATGTCTATGACCCGGCCCTGTCTTATGCCACGATCATCTTGTGGTGCTGGCGGAACGGGGAGATGGGAGGCACCGTTTGGAATGTGCAGCTCCCTGGGGTAGGGGTCGTCGAGTTGGCAAAGGGAGCGGCCCCGTTGCGGATCTACCCCAATCCGGCCACAACCCATGTCCGTGTTGAGGGTATGGACGGATTGCCGTTGACGGTATCGATAACCCTCTATGACTTGATGGGGCGCCCCGTTGTGCGGCGGGCTGGCCAGCTGCCCCTCACCTTGGATATCGGCGATCTGGCCACGGGGCGTTATACCCTAGTGGCGGAAGGGCAGGACCAAGTGCTGCGGGCCCCCTTGGTGATCAAGCGGGATTAAGGAGCCATCCCTCCGGGTACGCCGTCACAGCCCCCGGCATTCCGCCTCGAGTACCCCGGCGATCACCGCCGGCGGTTCGCCCCATCGCTTCACGGAGCGGTCCTTCAGTACCGCCATTTGCGAGCTGTATCCCCCGATCTCGCCGACGGCCAGGCCGAACGCCACCAGCGGGATGCGATGATGGCGGATGGCATAAGAGCAGAGGATGCAGGGCTCGTGGGTGGTCACTAGGATGCAGTCCGAGAGATCGGCCTTGCCCAACGCACGCCGGGCGTTGTTGATGGCGATCACCTCCGCATGGCGGGTGATGTCCTGCTCGGTCCTGCCGGCCTCGATGCCTTCGGCAACCACCTTCCCGTCACGGACGACCACGGCCCCCACGGGGCTGTCCCCGCGCACCTTGGCGAGCTGTGCCAGCCCGATGCAGCGGCGCATCAGGGATTCCAGCAGGGCAGGGTCGGGGCTCATCATGGTCATCCGCGCGTGTTGGCCCCGGGGGCCACGACCCACAGCCGTTTGGGTTCCAACCGGAACACCACCTCGTGGCCGATCTCCAAGGGTTCGCCGTCCAAGTGGGCCAAAGTGCCCCCTTGGTGCACGGTGGCGCGGTTGGCCACGATACTGGTGAGGTGGCGGCTGCTGTCGATGCGGCCCGTGTACATCTTCGAAAAGGCCCCGATGAGCCCGATGATGGAGGGCTTGCGCACCAGCCGGAGCTCGGCCAAGCCATCGTCCGGCCGGGAGCCGGGGCTGATCAGTGCGCCGTTGCCGAACTCGCGGGTATTGCAGAATACCAGCATGAGCACCTGCTCCTCGCGGGTTTCGTTATTGGCCTTGAGCACCACGCGCATGGGCTTGGCCCCGAACATGTGCTTGATGATGAGGCGGGCGTAGTTCCACAGGCCGCGCCCGGAGGTTTGGTCAAACTCCCATGCCACGCGGGCGTCGAAGCCGATGCCGGCGGTGCCCAGGAACAGGCGGTCGTTGAGGTAGCACACGTCCATGGGGCGGGCCTGCCCGGCAAGGGCAAGCTCCAGTGCGGCCTTGGGGTCGCGGGGCAGTCCCAGCGACCGCGCGTAGCCGTTGCCCGAGCCCATGGGCACGATGCCCAACTTCACGGGGCTTCCGATCAGGCCGGAAGCAATGGCGTTCAGGGTGCCATCACCCCCGATGGAGATCACGTGGTCCATTCCGGCGGCCACGGCCTCCTGTGCGAAGCGGGTACCATCGCCCGGGGTTGCCACGGTACGGAACTCCGCCTTCAGCCCACGCCCGTCGATCAGCTGTTGGGCCACGGCCCGCAGGCTTTCGGCCCGTCCCTTCCCCGCCCGGGGATTGATCACCACCATCACTTTCATCGGCGGGGGGCGGCCATGTCGCCGCGCAGCAGGTGGTTGTTGAATTGCTGGATGGCCGCCTGCAGCAGGGGCAGGGAGCGGTCGGGGCAGGTGGCATCCATGGCCGTATCCGGTTGCACCCCTTCCGCCCAGAGCACCGTGTGGCCGTCCGTGCGTAGCTGGCATTCCCCGCCCACCAACAACCAGGTGGCGTTGCTCTCACTGATCGAAGCCGGTGGACGCTCCATGCGCAGGCTGCTGCTTCCGAAGGCAAAGAAAGGCTTCGGATAGCCCATGAGGTCCAGCACGGTTGGCAGGATATCGATCTGCTGGGTCACGCGGTCCTCGTGTTGCGGGGCAATGGCATCGGGCATGTAGTAGAAGAGCGGGATCCAGTGGTCGAAGGCCGAACCGCTGGTCTCGCCCTGCCGCAGCAGGTCGGCGGTGTGGTCGGCGGTGATGATGAAAAGCGTGTTGTTGAACCAGGGCATGGTGCGGGCGGTGGCGAAGAATTGGCGCACGGCATCGTCGCTGTAGCGCAGGGTGGCCATGATGGGCAGTTCGCCGCCACCGAAGCGGGCGGCCTCCTCGTCGGGCAGCCGGTAGGGGTGGTGCGAGGAAAGGGTGAACAGGCAGCTCATGAAAGGCTGTCGCTCCCGGGCCAGCTCCTGGGCGAAGAACTGCAGGAAGGGCCGGTCGCGGATGCCCCATACCCCGTCATCGTCCTTGGCATCGGGGTATTCGTTGCGGCCCACGTAGCGCCGGAAACCGGCCGAGCTGGCGAAGGCATCGAAGCCCATGGTGCCGTTGCGGCCGCCATGGAAGAAGCTGGTGGCATAGCCTTCGTTGGCCAGCAGGCCGGGCAGCGACGTAAAGGGCTGCTGGGCGTACGGCGACTCGATGAAGGCCTCGGGCATCATCTTGGGCAGGGAGGCCAGTACGGCCGGGATGCCGTCCACGCTGCGCCTGCCGTTGCTGTAGGCCCGGCTGTACCACAACCCCTGGCCCATCAGCGAATCCAGGAAGGGCATGTAGCCCTCGCCCGTGCCGTTGAGCCTTCCGCTGTATGCGCCGCTGAAGCTCTCCAGCACGATCACCACCACGTTGGGCCGGTGGATGGAGGCCGGCTTCTCGCCATACTGGTGCACCACGGGCCAGAGCCGGTCGGCCTCCACATCGTCCATGTAATGCTTCCCCTCCAGCGTGGGCTTGCCGATGCTGGTCATCACGGTGAAGGGCGTGTTGAGCACCAAGGGCATGTACGCCGGGGCCGCGTATTGGCTGGCGTCCAGCACGGTGAGCGGGATGTACTGCACGCCTCCCCGGGAAAGCAGCGCCACCAAGGCGACAACGGGGAGCCGCCACGCCCACCATGGCTTGGCCGCCCCATCGCCCGCGTTGGGGCCGGTCCATCGGTAGCCGATCTCGGCGGCGGCCATCGATGCCAGGAAGATGAGCACCACGTACCAATAGTCCATGACGAACACGGGGGCCAAGCTGGCCAGGTCGTTGCCGCCCCCGGCGATGCCGAGCAGGTCGGCCGTGCTCCGCTTCAGGGTGAACTTGAAGTATTCGAGGTCCACGCTGTTGAGGAAGAAGCAGATCGCGTTGCTCAGGTGGAAGAGGCCCTTTTGCAGGAGCTTGGCCTTTCCGGCCGGCGCGGGCATCAGCAGCACGGAGAGCGTCCATGGCAGGTACAGCCAAGCGATGGCGCTGAGGTCGAAGCGGATACCCCCGAGGAAGACGGACAGGGGCGGGGCGGGAAAGGCGTCGTGGTTCAGCAGGGCGAAAAGGCCCCGCTGGGCGGAGAAGATGAGGGCGAGCACCCCAATGCGGAGGAGCCAGGTACGGAGAGGGCGCAGGTTGGGCACGGGGCGAAGATCGGCACGGCCATGCTTTCCCGTGCGGGCCGCAGGTACATTTGCGGCCGCAAACAACCTGCACCAGCAGGACGCACCGATCCCCATGTTCCTGGACACCATTGAGAAGAAGCAGCAATCCTTCGATCGCCGCAAGCTGACGAACGAGGAATTGCTGGACATCTACGAGCACCTGCTGCGCCCGCGGCTGATCGAGGAAAAGATGCTGAGCATGCTGCGCCAGGGGCGCATCAGCAAGTGGTTCAGCGGCATCGGGCAGGAGGCGGTGGCCGTGGGCACCGCCCTGGCCATGCATGATGACGAATACATCCTGCCCATGCACCGCAACCTGGGCGTGTTCACCACGCGCGGGCTTCCCATGGAGCGGCTCTTCGGGCAGTTCCAAGGCAAGGCCAGCGGCTACACCAAGGGCCGGGACCGCAGCTTCCACTTCGGCAACCAGGAGCACAAGATCGTGGGCATGATCAGCCATTTGGGCCCCCAGATGGGCGTGGCCGACGGCATCGCCCTGGCCCACAAGCTGCGCAAGGAGCAGAAGTGCACCTTGGTGTTCACCGGGGAGGGCGCCACCAGCGAAGGCGACTTCCACGAGGCGGTGAACACGGCGGCGGTGTGGGACCTGCCGGTGGTCATCGTGGTGGAGAACAACGGTTACGGGCTGAGCACGCCCACCAGCGAACAGTTCCGCTGCCGCTTCATCAGCGACAAGGCCTTGGGCTACGGCATCGAAAGCCGGGTGGTGGCGGGCAACAACATCCTGGAGGTGCTGCACACGGTGCGCGAGGCGGCCGAAAGCATCCGGCGCAGGCCGCGCCCTATCTTGGTGGAGTGCCTCACCTTCCGCATGCGCGGCCACGAGGAGGCCAGCGGCACCAAGTACGTGCCGCAGGAGCTGATGGAGGCCTGGGCGAAGAAGGACCCGGTGGTGAACTACGAGAACTGGCTGGTAGCGCAAGGCATCCTCAGCGAGACCGTGCGCGACGCCACGCACAACGCCATCAAGCAGGAGATCTCGGCCGCCGTGGAAACCGCCTTCGGTGAGGAGGCGGTGCGGGCCGACCTGGCCACGGAGCTCAACGACGTGTATGCCAAGCCCATCGTGCTTGGCCATCGTGGGCCGGCGCACGTGGAAGCGGAGGTGGAAGGGAAGGAGATGCGCTTCATCGATGCCATCACCGACGGGCTGCGCGAAAGCATGAAGCGGTACGACAACCTGGTGCTGATGGGGCAGGACATCGCAGAGTATGGCGGTGCCTTCAAGGTCACCGACGGGTTCGTGGCCGAGTTCGGCAAGGACCGGGTGCGCAACACGCCGCTTTGCGAGAGCGCCATCCTGGGCACGGGCCTGGGGTTGAGCATCAACGGCATGAAGGCCATGGTGGAGATGCAGTTCGCCGACTTCGTCAGCGAGGGCATGACGCAGATCTGCAACAACCTGGCGAAGGCGCACTGGCGTTGGGGCCAGAACGCCGACGTGGTGGTGCGCATGCCCACCGGGGCGGGCACGGGCGCCGGTCCGTACCACAGCCAGAGCAACGAGGCGTGGTTCTTCAAGACCCCGGGCCTGAAGGTGGTGTACCCCGCCTTCCCCAATGATGCCAAGGGCCTGCTGTGCGCGGCCTTCGAGGACCCCGACCCGGTGATGTACTTCGAGCACAAGGCACTGTACCGCAGCCTGCATGGCAACGTGCGTGAGGGCTGGTTCACCCTGCCCATCGGTGAGGCCGCCCTGGTGCGGGAAGGCCGCGACCTCAGCATCATCACCTACGGCATGGGCGTGCATTGGGCGCTGGAAGCGCTGAAGGAGATGCCGGACCTGTCGGCCGACGTGGTGGACCTGCGCACCCTGCTGCCTTGGGACAAGGAGCGGGTGCTGGAAAGCGCACGCAAGACCGGCAAGGTGCTGGTGCTGCACGAGGATACCCTCACCGGCGGCATCGGCGGCGAGATCAGTGCCACCATCATGGAGGAGTGCTTCACCGACCTGGATGCACCCGTGATGCGGCTGGCCTCCATCGATACGCCGATCCCCTTCACCAAGGCCTTGGAAGACCAGTTCCTGCCAAAGCTGCGTTTGAAAGGGGCCTTGGAGAAACTGGCCGCCTACTGAACCGGTGCCATTCAGCCGATCCGGCCCAGGAGTTCCCGGACCTCCTTGTTGAAGGCCTCCGGCATTTCCAGGTTGGACAGGTGCCCCGCACCGGGGATCACCACCAGCTTCGCATTGGGAAGGCGCGCGGCCATGGCCTCGCTCTCGGCCGGGGCCATCAGCCTGTCCCCGCTACCGGTGACCACCAAGGACGGCACCTTGATCCCGTGCAGCAGCCCCATGCGGTCGGGGCGCGCGGCCATGCCGCGCGATGAGGCGGCCACGCCGGCGGGGTCCTGCCGCCCGATCATGGCTTCCATGAAGCCGATCAGGCCGGGTTGCGCCTTCCGTGTCCTGTCCGACAGCAGCGGCTGCACCAGGATGGGGGCCAACGCGGTCATGCCTTCCTGAAGGGCCCTGCGGGCCACGGTCTCCCGGGTCTTCTTGGCGCTGTCGGCATCGGCCACGGCCCGCGTGTTGCACAAGATCAGGCCGGCCATGCGCTCGGGGAACAGTTCCGCAAAGGCCAAGGCCACGTAGCCGCCCATGGACAGGCCTCCGATCACCGCGCGTTCCAGGCCGAGCCGGTCCAGCAGGTGCGCCACGTCGCAGGCGTGCTGCTCCATGGTCACCGCACGGCGGGCCTCAGGGCTTTTTCCGAACCCCCGCAGGTCCGGCGCGATCACCCGGGCCACATCACGCAGGCCGGCCAATTGGTGGTGCCACAGCGTGTGGTCCAGCGGAAACCCATGGATCAGCACCAAGGGCATGCCGTGCCCGGCTTCCGCGTGGTATAGCTTCTTCATCGTCCGCAAAGTTCGGTGGTCCCGTGCTCGTGCATAAGGCTTCCTCGGACCGCTCCGTTCATTTCCCCAACAGCACCTCCCGCAGCACCACGGCCTGGTTGTGCTCCTCGTCCTTGGCGCTGTACACCAAGGTCAGCCGTTGCTTCTTGGCCAAGTCACGGATGTGCTTCAACAGCTCGGGTTGGCCGTGCAACTCCTGTTCATAGCGCTTTTTGAACTCGGGGTATTTCGGCGGCTCGTGCCCGAACCATTTGCGCAACTCGTTGCTCGGCCCGATCTCCTTCAGCCATTCGTCCACATGTGCCCCTTCCTTGCTGATGCCGCGCGGCCACAGGCGGTCCACCAAGATCCGGTAGCCGTCCTCCGCGGCAGCATCCTCATACACACGTTTGATACGGATGTCCATCGTCGTGATCGTTATCCACTGAACCCTGTTTGCTGTTCA
Organism: Flavobacteriales bacterium; assembly: GCA_035325445.1. Taxonomy (GTDB): domain Bacteria; phylum Bacteroidota; class Bacteroidia; order Flavobacteriales_F; family PHOS-HE28; genus PHOS-HE28. The sequence goes on along the minus strand of DAOKZW010000012.1, from coordinate 29,178 downwards.
GCGGGAGGGTAACAACTGCGGACAGTCCTTGGTTCTGGCCCGGCCGGATCAGTGGTTATTGATGATGATCACCGGTGCGTTCTGGATGTGCTTGGCCGACCGCGAGGCGAAGCGGAGGTTCTTTTCTCCCTTCTTCTCCTTGATCTTGTACACCGTAGCCATCGGCCCGGACGGTGTGGTGCCCGGCGCCGCGATCTGCAGGTTCTTGCGCTCAATGTCCGGCGTGGTGCCATCAGCGAAGCGGATCACCACCTTGGCGAAATCGAAAGCGATGTCCTTGGCCGTTACGCTGGTAGCAGGTTCAGCATTGATGGTCTGGCCGTTCACGATCAGGGTGAACAGGTCGCCGTCCTCGGAGTAGATGGTGAGGTCGTGGTTGATCTGGGCTGACGCGAACACGGTAGCTGCCAAGAACGCCAGCAGGGTGAGGAGCTTCTTCATGGGTTCAGTTGTTGGGGTGGAGGAAACACGAATATGCGGGTCCGATCATCCGTTTCGATGGCTGGGCCTGAAGGCGTACAGGCGCAACAGTCCGCACTTGCCGCACCGGAAGGCCGTGACGGGGAATGAGAGCTTCCCTGTGAGCTTCACGCCCCGCGTAAGGCTTTCCACCGGCTGTCCTTCCACCCATACGGACTGGTTCGATTCAAACATGTTCAGGTCATCCGGCATGAAGCCGGGTGCCATATCGGTGCCGCAGTCCGGGCATTTCGGAATGACTGGCGAGGGGTAACGGGATCTTTCAGTGCTCATCCTCCTGCTTTTTTGGCTTTGTATCCTTTCTCCGTCAGCAGCGTCAGCACCTTGTCGCGGTGGTCGCCTTGTAGCAGGATCACCCCGTCCTTGGTGTTTCCGCCCACGCCGCACTTGCTTTTCAGCAGCTTGCCCAGCTCGGCCAGGTCATCGTCGCTGCCGACAAAGTCCACGATGCGGGTCACCACCTTGTTCCCCTTCAGGCGGTCCAAGTGGATGCGCAGGTTCTGCTGGGCCGGGGGCGGGGTAGTGGGGCGGGCGCTGGTGCCCACGTTGGGATTGGTGCTGTACACCAGGCCGCCGAGGCCGCTGAGTGGTCGCTTCTTCATGCTGGTTCGTGGCGGTGAAGATACATCCCTACACGCCGCAACCCCGGGGTGTTCCCGGGGTTGCAGGGCTGGTCGGCAATGGTAAAAACGGTCAGGCGTGTACCTTCTCCGGCTGCATGAAGCTGACCTCCAAGTGGGTCTTCGCGCCGGTCAACAGCCGGGATACGGGGCATTTCTCCTTGGCCTCGGTGGCCACCTTCCGGAAGGCTTCGGCCGTCATGCCGGGCACCTTGCCGTTGATCTTCAGGTGGATGTCCGTGATCGTGGGCAGGCCGTCCACTTCACCCAGCACCACCTTGGCCTCCGTGTCCAATTGCTCAGGCTTGTGCCCGGTCTGGGTCAGCAGCAGGGAGGTCATCATGGCGAAGCAGCCTGCATGGGCGGCGCCGATCAGTTCCTCCGGATTGGTTCCCTTGGCGTTCTCAAAACGGGTGAGGAAGGAATAGGGGCTCTGGGTAAACGTGCCGCTCGGCGTGCTCATCGTGCCTTGGCCTTCCTTGATCGTTCCTTTCCATTGGGCTTTTGCTGTGCGTTCCATCGTGAATCGTTTTACACTTGAAACAAGCGGGGGCCGAGAGTGTTCAGCCGCAGCTGTCACGGGTCCGTCAAAGCCTCGGCACGCTGTCTACCTTTGGACCATCAATCACTTGAGAAATGCCCGGTACCGAACTATTTGGAGATGAGGAACGCAAGGAAGTGATGGACGTCCTGGAGACAGGCATCCTTTTCCGCTACAACCACGATGCCCAACGCAAGGGCCATTGGAAGGCGAAGGACTTTGAGGCGGAGATCGCCAAGTTCACCGGGGCCAAGCACGCCTTGGGTGTCAGCAGCGGCAGCACGGCCGTTAGCACCATGCTCGCGGCGTGCGGCGTGGGCTACGGCGACCACGTTATCGTGCCGCCCTTCACCTTTATCGCCACCATCGAAAGCGTATTGCTGGCCGGGGCCATCCCGGTGTTTGCCGAGATCGATGAAACGCTCTGCCTCAGCGCCGAGGGCATCCGCAACGCCATCACGCCGAAGACCAAGGCCGTGCTGCTCGTACACATGTGCGGGGCCTCGGCCGACTTGGAAGGCATCCTCGCCGTGTGCAAGGAGAAGAACATCATGCTGATCGAGGACACCGCCCAGGCCCTCGGCGCCACCTACAAAGGCAAGCACCTCGGCCTCTACGGCGAAATGGGCAGCTTCAGCTTCGACTTCTTCAAGATCAACACCTGCGGTGAAGGCGGCGTGGTGATCACCAACAGCGACGACCTCGCCAAGAAGGCCGAGTATTTCAGCGACCACGGACACAGCCACGAGGGCGACAACCGCGGCATGGAGCCCCACTACCAGCTGGGCACCAACTACCGCTTGGGCGAGATCAACGCCGCCATCGGCTTGGCGCAGGCGCGCAAGCTGCCGTACATCCTGCAGCAGCAGCGCAAGCACAAGGCCATCATCCAGCAGCGCCTTGGGGCCATCCCCGGCCTTGGCTTCCGCAAGCATTGCGATGAGGCGGGCGACAGCGCCACCTTCTTCCACCTGTTCTTCCCCGGCGAAGCCGTGGCCCGCGAGGCGCACAAGGCCATGGGCGAGGTCGGCGTGGGCGGCGCCTACTGGTACGACAACATGTACCACTACATCAAGCAGTGGGACCACCTCAAGGACATGAAGATGCCCTTCCGCACCGTGGCCCACGAGCTCGGCCTGCCGCAAGACCTGCACACGCTGAAGCTCCCCAAGAGCGACGACGTGCTCAGCCGCCTGATCAGCTTCAACATCCGTGTTACCTGGACGGAGACGGAGTTGAACAGCTATTTGGACAAGGTGGAAGGGGCGGTGAGGAAGGTGATGGCAATGGCGACTCTTGGATGATATAGTTTAGGATGAAGCAACCATCACGATCGCGCGCAGTCGCAGCGAAGACCATGTTTGCAGCCTTCGAGATCATGAAGGCCAACGGAGGTAGCATGCCCTTAAAGGAGCTCTTGGAGCGGATCCCGGCGAAAGTGGCGTTGGGTGATTGGGACATGCATGTGTATGAGAAAACGGGCTATACCCGCTGGCAAAGCGTGATGCACTTTCACTCGGTGTGGTGCGTAAAAGCAGGGCTCATCGTGAAAAAGGCCGGTGTGTGGACGTTGACTCCGGAAGGAGAAAGGGCCATGAAGTCGGGAGCTGACGGTTTGGCGGAGGCAGCAGAGAAAGGGTATCGGGAATGGGCCAAGAAGAACAAGAAGCTCGTGGAAGATGAATCTGAAGAAGTTGAAGATGTTTCCTCCGATGTGTTGAACATTGAACGGATTGAAGGACAAGCCCGAGAAGGCATTGTCGATCATATACGGGGGAAAGGGGAGTATGAATTTCAGGACTTGGTTGCAGCGTTGTTACGCGCCATGGGGTACCATACGCCATTCATTGCGCCACGAGGCCCGGATGGTGGAGTGGATATTATCGCATACCAAGATCCACTCGGTATGAAGCCTCCCCGGATAAAGGTTCAGGTAAAGCACAAGCCCGATGCAACAGTTCCGCCAGCTGATGTTCGGGCCTTGATCGGCGTTAGCAGTCGTGCCGAAGAGTCAGCCTTATTCGTGACGAGTGGAAGGTTTACCTCGGAAGCCATACGCGTTGCACGTGAAAGCAACAATCACTGCGAGTTGATCGACCTGGATAGATTCATCACCCTCTGGAGGGAGTTCTATTCCAAGATGTCCGAAGAAGATCGAGCCATGCTTCCCCTGCAAGCGGTTTGGTTCTTGGGGAATATTGACGGCTAGGACATCGTTCTGACTAAAGGAATCCCAGTTGAAGCTGTTGTCGTACGTCTTGGGCGCCCCACCGGTGCCGGGCCGCCGCTGCTATCCCTAGCGCGGAACGCCGGCTACATTGCTGGTCGCAGATCCAGGTGTCCGCTTCGCGGCCAAGCTGATGCAGGCTAGGCCATGATGGAGACTCAGCAAGAGCCCAGCACCCCGAACACGTACAACCCGGCCGCGCACATCAGGAAGTAGGGGACCAGCGAGGCCGCTCCACCGTAATCCTTGGCCACACGCTGGCCGAAGAAGAGCATGGCCAAGGCCACCATGCCCAGCGTCATGCCTGCGATGCCGAAACAGCTGGGCCCACCGAACAGGATGAGCACCAAGGCCACCGCGCTGGAGGCCCCGGCGGAAAATTCCACCAAGGTGATCACCGGCAACAGCATCGGCACGCTGCCCTTAAGCGGGCTCTTGGCAAAGTGTTGTGTCAGGTATTCCTTGTTGCCCTTCCAGTCGAAGATCTTGTCCAAGCTGCTTTGCAGGAAGAGGATGGCCACCATGGCGGCAAAGCCGATCTGAAGCAGCACTTGGGGCGTGCAGAGGGAACAGGTTTCGCTGGTCATGCTGCAAGAATAGCAAAAGCGGCGTTTACGCCCGCCGTGCCCGGCCTACATTATGCTGCCTTTGTTCCGTTCCTTTGCAGCCCCAAGGTGGAGTGCGGAATTTCTCCGTGTCCTCCGTGCCTCTGTGGTGATCGACCTACCATGAACCTCTTCCGCAACTTCAAGTCTGTTACCAAAACCGCCTACGGCCGGGGCAGCTTCGGCAAGCTCGGCGAGATCCTTGAACCCCATCGCAAGGCCAACGAGGGCTTCATGGTCTTCGTGGTGGACGACTACTTCGCCGACAAGGAGGACTTCAAGAAGCGGATCCCGGTCCAGGACGGCGACGAACTCTTTTTCATCAGCGCCAAGGACGAGCCGAAGACCTCGCAGGTGGATGAGCTTCGGGACGACATCCTGAAGCGCAAGGGGCTGCCCGCCGGCATCATCGGCATCGGTGGTGGCACCATGATGGACATCGCCAAGGCCACCTCGCTGATGTTCACCAACGAGGGCAGCAGCGTGCAGTATCAAGGCCTCAATCTGATTAAGAAACCGGGCATCTGGCACTGTGCCATCCCAACCATCAGCGGCACCGGGGCGGAGGTGAGCATGACCGCGGTGCTGACCGGCCCCGTGAAGAAGCTGGGCCTGAAGTGCGACTGGACCGTCTGCGACCAGATCGTGCTGGACCCCGACCTGATCGCCACCGTACCGCAGGACCAGTGGTTCTACACCGGCATGGACACCTACATCCACAGCGTGGAGGCCATCACCGGCACCAAGAAGAACACCTTCGCCGAGGCATACAGCGAGAAGGCCTTGGAGATGTGCCGCGAGGTGTACCTGCGGCGCGACCGCAAGGACCCCAAGAGCGACGAGCTGCTGATGGTGGCCAGTTACATGGGCGGTCTCAGCCTCACCTACAGCGAAGTGGGCGTGTGCCATGCCCTTAGCTACGGGCTGGGCAAGGTGCTCGATATCCACCACTGCATCGCCAACTGCATCGCCTTTGACAAGTTGGAGGACGTGTATGGTGAATACGTGCAGGAGTTCAAGCAGATGGTGAAGCACAACAACATCCACATCCCGCAGGGCCTGGCCAAGGATTGGAGCGAGGACACCATCGACGCCATGGCGGAGGTGGCCTACAACCTGCCGCACATGTGGGACCATGCCTTTGGGCCCGATTGGCAACAGGTGCTGGACCGCGAGCGGATCAAGGGCTGGTACCGCCGGATGTGAAAACCGGCCTTTCCCTACCTTGCAGCCCCATGACCCGCCGTTTCCTTCTTGCCACACTGGGTACCGCAGCTTTGGCCATCGGCTGTGCCAAGGAAGAGCCGCGCCTCACGGCATCGCTGCATGCAAAGTGCAAGGGGTGTGTGGTGAGCTATGCCGGAGGCGTGATGCAATCCAAGAAGGACACACTGCGCGGCGTGGTGGACCCCGGTACGGGAGACACGTTGCCCGAGGAGCGTTCGTGGAAGGTGGAGGTCAAGGAAGGGGACAACCTTTTCCTCCGGGCATGCCGCCTGGACAGTGCCGATACGGCTTTTGGCATGGAGCTCCGGGTGGACGGTGATGTCCGCCCCGTGCAGGCCTACGCGGATACGGCCCGGTGCATGGAGATCAACCGTGCCGTACAGAAGCCGTAAGTGCGGGCGCCTTACAAGGAAACGTAGCTGCGGCGGCTGGGACGGCGCTTGAATTTCCAGCATACCTCCACGTTCAGGTAGCTGAAGGAATCCTTCAGGCCCGGGTTGCCGCGCCGGCTGGTATAAAGCCCCTCCTCGCCGTTGGTGCCCCAGCCCGTGGGATCGCTGATGTAGCGGGCCATCATCTGCTGCGTGCTGTCGGGATATGCGGCCGCAAGCTCGGCATAGGTGGCGTAGCGGTCGCTCACGCCATCAAGCATGTCGGTGAAGAAGAGGTAGTAGCTGAGCTCCATGCCCACCGACAATTGCTTGGTGAACATGTAGCGCACCCCGAAGCCCATGGGCACGCCGATGTTCCATGGAGTGGGCGCCTTGGTCAGGGCATGCCCTTCGCGTCCGCCGCCGGTGCCCTCGGTGATCCAACTGTACAGGTCGGTCTCGTACACACCGTCCATCCCGGTGATATTGGCATCCGCCTCACCCCGGGGCTTGTCCCGGATGGTACCGTCGGCCCAGGCATAGTAACGGTTGGCCAGGTCCGCCTCGCCCCGGAACAGGTCGGCCTTGGGCCTTCCGTAGAACAGGCCGATGCCGATGAAGGAGAAGGCGAAGAACTTTTGCTGGTACAGGGGCTGGAAAGGCTCGCGGTACATGTTCAGCACCAGGTGCTGGCTGATGCCGAACAGGTCGTTGCGGAAGTTGAGGCCCCGCCCGTAGTTGCGCATCTCGCGGCCCGCTTTGCCCCCCGTGGGTGCCAGTTCGTTGTAGCCGAGGCGGTACCAGCCCAGGCGCGTCTCGGTCGTCAAGGCCCGGGTGATGTAGCGCTTGGGGTTGTTGAGGTAGTCGCGGAAGGTGATGGACATGGCCGGCCGGATGCCGTTCCATTGCACGGGCCCGGTCCAGTTGCCGAGGTCGCCGGAAAAATGGTCCACGCCGACCTGCACCCCGACATCCAGGTTGCGCTGGGCGTTGGTGTTGCCGGCAAGGAACAGGCCTAACGCCAAGGCCATTGACGGAAGGAGGAATGAAGGACGCATGGGAAGGGCGGGTAGGGTGGGGAAGGGACAGTCGAAGGTACGCCGGAATAACGTCCACAGGCCCATCGGGTTGCCTGCCGGGCCTTTCTATCCACGCGGCCCGAAGATGGCCGTGCCGATGCGGACCATGGTGGAACCCGCGGCCAACGCTTCCTTCAGGTCGCCGCTCATACCCATGGAGAGCTCGTTGAATTGCCCCGCTGGCAATACGCCGGTTCCCTGCAATTCCTTCAGCAAGGCGGCCAACCCACCGAATTCACGCTGCACTTGCGCGTGATCGTCGGTGTTGGTGGCCATGCCCATGAGCCCCCGCACGCGGAGGGCGGGCCAGCGGCCCCGGATGTCCGTGCCACGGAAAAGCGCCCGGAGCTCATCCGGTGAGAAACCGTGCTTGGTCTCTTCCTGTGCGATGTGCACCTGCAGCAGCACGCCGATGGTACGCTGTGCCCGTTCGGCCCGCTTGTTCAGTTCATCCAGCAACCGTTCGCTGTCCGCCCCGTGCACGAGATGCACGAAGGGGGCGATGTACTTCACCTTGTTGCCTTGGAGGTGGCCGATGAAGTGCCATTCGATGTCCGATGGCAGGAGCGGCTGCTTGTCCCGCAGTTCCTGCGGATAGTTTTCGCCAAAGGCGCGCTGGCCCTGGTCGTACAAGGCCTTGATCTCTTCCGTGGTGCGCGTCTTGCTCACGGCGATCAGCTTTATACCGTGAGGGAGGGCGTCCTTCACCTGTTGCAGCCGTTCGGCCAGTGTCCCTGTTTTCATCACACGTCTTCCAGCGAATATATGGTGAGGCCGCTGCGCAGCTTAGGCTCCACCCACGTGGTCTTCGGCGGCATGCAGGCCCCGCTGTCGGCCACGGCGCACAATTGGGCAAAACTGACCGCACGCAGGTGGAAGGCCGCATCGGCCTTTCCGGAATCCACTTTCCGGGCCAAGGTTTCCCTTCCCCGTACACCCGGTACGAAGCTGACGCGGGGCTCGTTCCGCAGGTCGCCGATCCCGAGGATGGGGCCCAGTACGTGGCGGTTGAGGCGCTCGGCATCCAACTGCTCCACGGGGGCGCCGGTGGCCGGCGGTGGCAGCTCCAGTTCATGCCAAGCCCCGCCCACATACACCTGCACGCAGCCGGTGCGGGGAGGGTCTTCGCCGCTGTCCATGCGCCGTATCGGCCCGGTCCGGGCCAGCGCCTCGATGAATTGATCGGGGCTCATCCCGTTCAGCCCTTTCACCGTGCGGTCGTAGTTGTTGATGTGCAAGGCGCCCTCGGGCACGAGGAAGGCCATGAAGGCAGCCTTGGCCGACCCGGGGGCGGCGTGGCCTTGTGCGGCAAGCAGCGAGCTGCTGGCGCACCGGTGGTGGCCGTCGGCGATGTAGGCGGCGGGCATCGCCCCGAAGTGCTCCTGCAGGCGCGCCGTGCTTTCCGGGTCATCCACCTTCCAGAAGCGGTGGCGCACCTGGTCGGTGGTGGCGAAATCGAAGAGTGTCGGCCGCGTTGAGAGCTGGTCCAACAAGGCTTCCAGCGGGGCTGAGTGCGGCACGGCAAGCAGCACAGGCTCTGCATTGATGCCCGTGTGCTCCAGGTACTCCGAGAACATCTGCTCGCGGGGCGCCAAGGTTTGTTCGTGCCGTCTGATGCGGCCCTCCGCGTAGTCGACGACATCCACCGCCCCGATAAGCCCGCGTGAACTGAAGTTCCGGCTGCTTTGCTCGTACAGGAAGAAGGCCGGGTGTTCCTCCCGGATGAAGATCCCTTCCCGCACGAATTCCAGGAACTTGGCCCTCACCCGGTCATAATGCTCGGCACGGGAAAGGCCCGGTATGTCATGGTCGGCATACACCACTTGCAGGAAAGTGTACGGGTTGCCCGCCAGCTTCTCGCGCAACTCGTCGGCCGAGTATTGCAGGAAGGAGCGGGACCCCACCAAGTGGGCCGTGTGCGCCGTTGGACGCCACGCCCTGAAGGGCCGTATGTGGATCATCAGCGGTTAACGGCCACCTCGTCACGCCAGCTGATCAACAGCTCGGCGAGTTCCTTGCCTATACGTGCCTGGCCCTCCGTGGTGGCCGCCCCGATGTGGGGGGACAAGCTCACGTTCGGCAGGCTCAACAATTCGGGGTTCGGAGCGGGCTCGTTCATGAACACGTCAAGCCCGGCAGCCTTCACCTTGCCCTCCTTCAGCGCCTTGATCAGCGCCTTCTCATCGATGGAGGTGCCACGCGCCGTGTTCACCAGCACCATGCCGGGGCGCATCTTGGCAAACTCGTCCTCGCCCAGCACGGCCTTGTCGCCTTGCCTGGCGCTGACATGCACGGTCAGGAAGTCGCACTTGGCGAGGAGCTCGTCCAAGGCGACCTTCTTGATGCCCACGCGGTGGGTCTCGCCATTGAGCTCCACTTCGATGTAGTCCACCGTGGCGCTGTTGTCGGTGTAGATCACCTTCATGCCCACGCTCACCGCGTAGCGCGCCACCCAGCGGCCGATGCGGCCGTAGCCCAGGATGCCCAAGGTCTTTCCGCGCAGCTCCGTGCCCTTTCCATATTCCTTCTTCATGTCCTTGAAGGCGGTGGCCCCTTCGGAGGGCATGCGGCGATTGGCCTTGTACAGGTCGCGGCCCAGGCTGAACAGATGGGCCATGACCAGCTCGGCCACGCTGATGCTGCTGCTGCCCGGCGTGTTCACCACGCGGAGCCCCTTGCCACGGGCGTATTCCACGTCGATGTTGTCCATGCCCACGCCTCCACGGCCAATGAGCTTCAGGTCCGGACAGGCATCGATCAGGTCCTTGCGGGCCTTGGTGGCGCTGCGTACCAGCAGGGCATCCACCTTTTCCTTGTTGACGTATTCGGCCAGCTTCTCCTGCGGCACGTTCTCCGTGGTGAGCTTGAATCCTTCCTCCCTCAACAGGTCTTGGGCATCCTGTGAGATGCCGTCATTGGCGTGTACACGCATGGTTCAACCGTTCGTTTTTGCAAAATCCTCCATCACTTCCGTCAGGGCCCTCACGCTCTCCAAGGGCAGCGCGTTGTACATGCTGGCGCGGTATCCGCCCACGCTGCGATGGCCCCTGATGCCGCTGATGCCCGCGGCCTTCCACTGTTCATCGAATGCGGCCTCGAGGGCCTTGTCCTTCAGCACGAAGGTGGCGTTCATCACCGAGCGGTCCTCCTTGGCGGTGGTGCCTTCAAAAATGGGCAGCCTGTCAATGGTTGAGTACAGCAGCTCCGCCTTGGCGGCGTTGCGCTTCTCGGCCTCGGCCACGCCGCCGGTGCGCTTCAACCATTCCAAGGTGAGCATGATGACGTACACCGGGAAGACCGGCGGGGTGTTGTACATGCTGTCCTTGGCGGCGTGGTTGGCCAGGTCCATCATGGGGCTCAGGGTGCGGCCTGTCTTGCCCGAGGCACCGGGATCGAACAGGTACATGGTGGCACCTGCCGGCCCCATGTTCTTCTGGGCCCCGGCATAGATCATGGCAAAGTCGGAAACCTTCACCGGGCGGCTGAAGATGTCGCTGCTCATGTCGCAGATCATCGGCACGGGGCTCTTGGGGAAGGCCTTGTACTGCGTGCCGTAAATGGTGTTGTTGCTGGTGAAGTGGAAATAGTCCACATCCGCCGGCACCGCAAACCCCTTGGGGATGTAGTTGAAGTTCTTGTCCTCGCTGCTGGCCACCACCACGGCCTCACCGGCCAATTTGGCCTCCTTGATGGCCCGCTTGGACCATTCGCCGGTATGGGCGTATGCCCCTTTGCCACCCGGTTTCATGAAATTCTGCGGCACCAGGTGGAAGCCCATGCTGGCCCCTCCGCCCAGGAATACCACCTGGTAGTGGTCGGGGGCGCCGAGCAACTCCTTCACCAGGGCGCGGGCACGCTCCATGATCTCGATGAACGGCTTGCTGCGGTGGCTGATCTCCAAGATGCTCAGGCCGCTGCCGTCGAGATCGAGCACGGCTTGGGCGCTTTGTTCAAATACCTCGCGCGGCAGGATGCACGGACCGGCGCTGAAGTTGTGGACCTTGACTTGCGTTCCAATGGACATAATGGTCTGATTTTTTCGGGCGCAAAGGTAGGTCCTGGTGGACCCGGATATTCGATGCGCCCCCCTTTGGGCTGTGCTGCCGACCTTTGCACGCCCCAAGGGACGAAAACCATCATGCGTATCGGTATTGTTTGTTACCCCACCTTCGGCGGCTCGGGCGTGGTGGCCACCGAACTGGGACTGGCCTTGGCCGATGAAGGCCATACGGTCCACTTCATCACCTACGACCGGCCCGTGCGGCTGGGCGACGGCAACGCCAACATCTTCTATCACGAGGTGCGGGTGAGCGATTACCCGCTCTTCGACTATCAGCCGTACGAGCTGGTGCTGACCAGCACCTTGGTGGACGTGGTGAAGCACGAGCAGTTGGACCTGCTGCACGTGCACTATGCCATCCCGCACGCCTCGGCGGCCTGGATGGCCCAGCAGATCCTGCGCGCCCAAGGCATCCAGATCCCGTTCATCACCACCTTGCACGGCACCGACATCACCTTGGTGGGCCGCGATCCGAGCTTCGAGCCGGTGATCACCTTTGCCATTGAGCGCAGCACGGCGGTGACGGCGGTATCAGACAGTTTGCGGAACGAAACCTACGAGCACTTCCCCGTCAAGCGGGACATCGAGGTGATCCCCAACTTCATCCGGGCCGAACGCTACCAGCCCTGCCCGGCGCCCGAACTGCGCAAGCGGTTCGCCCCCAACGGGGAGCGCCTCTTGGTGCATGTGAGCAACTTCAGGCCCGTGAAGCGCGTGCTGGACGTGCTGGCGGTGTTCATGGGCGTGCGCCAGCAGATGCCGGCCCGCCTGCTGTTGATCGGCGATGGTCCCGACCGTACGGCGGCGGAGGCCTTCTGCCGGGCCAACGGCACCTGTGGCGACGTGCTTTTCCTGGGGAAGATGACCGAGCCGGGAAATGTGGTGGCCTGCAGCGACCTGTTCGTGCTGGCCAGCGAGACGGAAAGCTTCGGATTGGCCGCCCTGGAGGCCATGGCCAGCGGGGTGCCCGTGGTAAGTACCCGGGCCGGCGGAACGCCCGAGGTGGTGGAGGAAGGTGTGGCCGGCCTGCTGAATACGGTGGGCGATACCACCTCCATGGTGGCCAACGCCGTGGAGATCCTGAAGGACGTGGCCACCCTGCAGCGCTATCGCGAAGGGGCCCGGCGCTCGGCCTTGCGGTTTGACATCGGCAGGGTGCTGCCGATGTATGAAAACCTATACCACCGGGTGGTGGCCGAAGTGAAGACCAATGGAGTTCATCAGTGATCGGGTGAGCATCGAGCGGGCCGGGGAAGGCATGAGCGTGGTGATCGGCAACCGCTTGCCCAAGGGTCAGCTGTACCTGCTGGTCGGCTGGTTGGTGGCATGGACCTTCTGCGGCGCGGCGTTCATGTACGAGGCCTGGACCAACACGAACCCCGACCTGCGCATCCCGTTGGTGGTGATGATCGCCTTTTGGGCCTACTTCGAACTGCGCATCCTGCGTGTGGTGCTGTGGCGCACCAAAGGGTTCGAGCTGTGGCGCATCCAGGACGGTGAGATCACCATCAAGGACAGCCTGTTCGGCTATGGCAAGGCCAACCGCTATTTCATCGCCAACATCCAACGGTTCGGCCTGCTGAACATGGACGAGACCTCGTGGAAGTGGCAAATGAGCGACTCCTTCTGGACCCGCGGCGGCGAGCGCCTGGGCTTCGAATACTTGGAAAAGAAGGTGGCCTTCGGACGCGGCCTCACCAAGGCGGAAGCAGACCAGTTGGCCCATGTGGTGGCCAAGGAGCTGAAGCGGGAGCGGAAGGCGGGGAAGTGAGAAGGAGAGAAGGAGAGAAGGAGAGAAGGAGAGAAGGAGAGAGGAGTGTAATGTGGGTAATGGTGGTAAGAAGGGCGAGGACGACGAATGTTGCAGGGGCGGACATGATCAGCCCGATGCTACCGGGGGGCACAGGGCCGACAAGGCTATAAGGGCCAACGGCCCGTTGGATCACAGCCCGGAGCAGCGCTCCGGGTATTGGATGAAAATTTGGTGAGAGAGGGCTGTAGGCCCGGTGGCATGGGGATTTTAGGTGGAGAAGTGAATGGTCCGCCTTCGCCTGTCCTTCGCGAAGCTTCGGCCAGCGTGGCAGGGGTACAGCGAGATAAAGAGAAGGAGAGAAGGAGAGAAGGAGAGAAGGAGAGCCCTTACCCTTCGTGGAACTGGATCCGGAAGGCGTTGCCGCTGATCCGCTTGGTATGCCGGCCTTCGATGGTCTCCTCCCGCTCCATCCGTTGCGCCACCGGGGTGGACAGGGCTTGGTCCATGGTGTTCACAGCTCCGGCCGGAACGCCGGCCTCCTTCAGGGCGGCCAGCAAGGCATCACGGTCCACAAGGGCGATGGCGGGACCGAGATCATCGGCCAGCCTCCTTCGGTTCAACACGCGCTCCGGGTTGCTGACGTAGCGGGCATCTGCCTTGGTGGCCGCCAGGTCCAGCACATCGCACAGCTTCGCAAATTGGGCATCGCTCCCCACGGCCAGCACAATGCGGCCACCGTCCGCACAGCGGAACACTTCGCCATAAGGCGCGATGTTGGGGTGCAGGGTGCCGATCGGCCTGGCCACATGGCCGGCCATCAGCCAGTTGGTTCCCTGGTTCACCAGGCCGGTGAGGGCCGCTTCCTCCAAGGCCACCTCCACGTAGGCGCCACGGCCGCTCCTTTGCCGTTCCATCAGGGCCAATAGCAGTCCTTCCTTCAGCTGGTGCCCGGCCAGCACGTCGATCAAGGCCACGGGGATCTTCGCCAAGTGCTCCGCATCGGTGCCTGTCATCCCCATGTAGCCGGCCTCGGCCTGCAGCACCACGTCATAGGCCGGGCGCGCCCGATCATCGGCGTAGCCCGCGATATGCCCATGTACCAGCTTGGGATTCAGGGCGCGAAGGCGTTCGGCCTCAAGCCCCAGCTTGGCGGCATCCTTCTGCATGTGGTTGCTGATCAGCACATCGGCCCGCGCCACCAAAGCATCAAACTCCGTGCGGTCGGCGGGTTGGGTCAGGTCCAGGAAAAAATGCTCCTTCCGATGGTTCACGCTGCTGAAGTAGGCGCTGATCGTGGATGCCGGATCCTCGGAGGGCAGCTTCCAATTGCGGGTGACATCGCCGCCGCTGCGCGGGTTTTCCACCTTCACCACCCGTGCGCCCAATTCAGCGAAAAACATCCCGACCGAGGGGCCGGCCAGCACCCCGGCCGTCTCGATCACCAACAGGTCCTTCAACATGCCGCGAAGGTACCAAGGGGCCTACCTTGGCGAACAAATGCCCGGCCAAGGCCGTTGGCCAACCGACCGATCGGCGCAACCTTGGTGGAATTGTCATGCGTGCCCCAGGTGGAAGCATCAATCCCGTATGGAGCAAAACGAATGAGCAAGAAGAGAAGCACATCGAAGAAAGTGGAGGTCCGGCCCCTGTCGCTGGATTCGTTTGGCGAACTGCAGACCGCGATGGCGGCCGCCTATCCACACTGGAACGGAGGTTTGTGGACGAAGGAGACCATCGCCCGGCTGATCGACCTTTTCCCGGAAGGGCAGCTGGCGGTACACGTCAATGGCGTATTGGCGGGATGTGCGCTGTGCATCATCGTGGACATCGACAAGCTGGGGATGGACCACACCTATGCGCAGGCCACGGGCAACTACTCCTTCAACACGCACACCGCTAACGGCAACGCGCTGTACGGCATCGAGGTGTTCATCCACCCGCAATACCGGGGCCTCCGGTTGGGGCGGCGGCTCTATGAAGCGCGGAAGGAGCTGTGCGAACGCCTGAACCTCCGCTCGGTCATGTTCGGGGGCCGCATTCCCAACTACCACGAACATGCGGACAAGCTCACGCCCCGGCAGTACATCACCGCGGTACGGGGTAAGCGGATCCACGATCCCGTGCTGTCCTTCCAGCTGGCCAACGATTTCCATGTGGTGCGCCTGCTGAAGAACTACCTGCCCAACGACTCGGATTCCTTGGAGTATGCCACGCTGATGGAATGGGACAACATCTTCCACGACGAGCGCGCCCTGCGCAGCAGCTGGGGGCGCAACGTACGCCTGGGCGTGGTGCAGTGGCAGATGCGCAACTACGCGGGCATCGACGGCCTGTTCGAGCACCTCGACTACTTCCTGCAGGTGGTGAGCGGCTACCACAGCGACTTTGCAGTGTTCCCCGAGCTGTTCAACGCCCCGCTGATGTCCGTGTACAACGACCGCAGCGAGGCAGAGGCGATCCGGGCGCTGGCCGAGCATACCGAGCCTATCCGCGATTTCATGGTGCAAAGCGCCATGAAGTACAACGTGAACATCGTCAGCGGCAGCATGCCGCTGATCGAGGATGGCCAGCTGTACAACATGGGCTTCCTCTGTCGCCGCGACGGCACGTGGGAGCGGTACGAAAAGGTGCACATAACGCCGAATGAGCGCCAGGCCTGGGGCATCCAGGGCGGCAAGCAGGTGCGCGTGTTTGATACCGATTGCGGCAAGGTGGGCGTGGTGATCTGCTACGATAGCGAATTCCCGGAAATGGTGCGCCTATTGGCCCTGCAGGGGATGCAGATCCTCTTCGTGCCCTTCCATACCGACACGCAAACCGCGTATATGCGTGTGCGGGGTTGTGCGATGGCCCGGGCCATCGAGAATGAATGCTACGTAGCCATGGCCGGCAGCGTAGGCAACCTGCCCAAGGTGCAGAACATGGACATCCAGTATGCGCAGAGCGCCGTCTTCACGCCCTGCGACCATGCCTTTCCCACGTCGGGCGTAAAGGGTGAGGCCACGGCCAACACCGAGATGGTGCTGGTGGTGGACGTGGACCTGAGCCTGCTGAAGGACCTGCACCACCGGGGCAGCGTGCAAAACCTGAAGGACCGGCGCGTGGATGTGTACACCCTGCAACGGGCGGAGGAGGAGCCTCGTCCTGCCGAGGTTCCCGTGGCCGGTTGACCCGACGATCCAGGATACAAGAAAGCCCCGGGCCGATGGCACCGGGGCTTTTCTGTCGGATGTAGGCACCAGGTTACTGCACCGGATACTTCGGCGTCACACCGATGTTCTTGAAGAAGAAGGCCCACTTGTCGGCCTGTTCCTCGATGATCTTGCTGGTGGGCTTGCCCGCGCCATGCCCGGCATCGGTCTCGATGCGGATCAGCGTGGGGGCATCGCCCAACTGGGCCGGCTGCAGGGTGCTAATGAACTTGAAGCTGTGGGCAGGCACCACACGATCGTCGTGGTCGGCCGTGGTCACCAGCGTGGCCGGGTACTTGGCCGGCTTGATGTTGTGCAACGGTGAATAGGCGTACAGATAATCGAACTCCTCCTTGCTGTTGTCGGCGCTACCGTACTCGGGCACCCAGCCGAAGCCGGCGGTGAACTTCTGGAAGCGCAGCATGTCCATCACGCCCACGGCGGGGAAGGCCACGGCCACCAGATCCGGCTTCTGCGTGATGGTGGCGCCCACCAGCAGGCCGCCGTTGCTGCCGCCCTCGATGGCCAGGTGCTGCGTGTCGGTCCACTTCGCGGCCTTCAGGTATTCGGCCGCCGCGGCAAAGTCGTCGAACACGTTCTGCTTCTTCTCCTTCATGCCGGCCTTGTGCCATTCTTCGCCGTACTCACCGCCGCCGCGCAGGTTGGCCAGCGCATACACGCCGCCCTGCTCCAAAAGGATCATGCGGCTGGTGCTGAAGCTGGGGGAGAGGCTGATATTGAACCCGCCGTAGGCATAGAGCAGGGTGGGATTCTTGCCGTTCTTCTCCAGACCCTTTTTGTGGGTGATGAACATGGGCACCTTGGTGCCGTCCTTGCTCGTATAGAACACCTGCTCGGTCTCGTACTGGTCCGGGTCGAACTTCAGCTCGGGGCGGAAATAGAGCTCACTTTCGCCGGTGGCATAATCGTACTTGAAGATGCTGCCGGGATCGGTGAACGAGGTGAAGGAATAGAAAGAGTAGGTGTCATCGCGCAAGCCCCCGAAGCCACCGGCACTGCCCAATCCGGGCAACTTGATCTCCTGCTCGCCGCTTCCATCGGCCGAATAACGGAAGATCCGCGTGGTGGCATCCTTCAGGTAGCTGGCGAAGAGGTTGCCACCGCCCGTGGAAACGCCCTCCAGCAGATCCTCCTTTTGGGGGATCACGTCGGTCCAGTTCTCCCGTCCTGGTTTTGCGGGATCCACGGCCACCAAGCGGTAGCGCGGTGCATCCACATCGGTCATCACCAGGAACTTGCCGCTCCTGGGCTCGAAGTCGATGATGCTGGTCTTGTGGTCGAAGCCGCGCTGCAGCGCCGTCCATTGGGTTGCCGGGGTGGGCAGTTTGCCGGACCGCAGGTCGAAGAAGTATTGCTCGAAGCCGTCGGTGCCGGTGCTCACGTACAGCGTGGCGAACTCCTCACCCTCAGTGGTGCCGGCCCCCACATACAGGTTGGGGTTCTCCGTGTTCTCCCACACCAGCACATCTTTTTCCTGCGGATCGCCGAGCTTGTGGTAGTACACCTTCTGCCATTGGCTGGCCGCGCTGAACTCGGTACCCTTGGCCGGGGTGGGGTAGCGGCTGTAGAAGAAGCCGTCCTTGTACCAGGCCACGCCGCTGAACTTGGCCCACTTGAGGGTGTCGGCCATGGGTTTCATGGTCTTCAGGTCCCATACGGTGATGTCCTGCCAGTCGCTGCCGGCCTTCTGCACGCTTACGGCCATGTAGCGGTCGTCCTTGCTGGCCCCCATGAGGCCGATGCTGGTGGTGCCGGCGGGATCGATGGCGTTGGGGTCGATGAAGACCTTGTCCTCGCCATCCAGCCCTTCGCGCACGTAGATCACGCTCTGGTTCTGGAGGCCGCTGTTCTTATAGATGAAAAAGAGGTTGCCCACCTTGCTGGGCGCGCCGACCTTGGGGAAATTGAAGAGGTCCTCGTAGCGTTCCGCGATCTGCTTCCGGAAGGAGATCTTGGCCAGGTAGTCCTGGGTGACGGCGTTCTGCCGCTTCACCCAATCGGCGGTTTCGGCGCTGGTATCGTTCTCCAACCAGCGGTAAGGGTCGGCGATCTGGGTGCCGAAATAGTCATCCACCGCGGTGGTGTCCTTGCGTGTTTCCGGGTACGTGATCTTTTCCATGGATGTGGGGGCATTCTCGGTGCTGCCACCGCATGCGGACAGCAGCACCAAGGCCGGTAATAGGGTCTTCTTCATCGTCCTTGTTTGGGCCACGAAGGTAGTCAGCCCTCAGGGGGGCATTCGCCGATCCGTCAATTGACCAATGGCCTCACGCCCTGCGGCGGATCTCGTGGTCTGGCACGGTGATCATTTCATAGACCGTGCCCGGCCCGGGCTTGATGGACATGGTGGCATTCAGCTGGCCGGCCAAGGTGTGGATCAGGTCCATGCCCAGGCTCGACGGCTTATCCCAATTGCCCTTGTCGGGCAGGCCGATGCCATCATCGCCGATATGTAGGAGCAGGCCGCCCTGCTCGGTGCCGGACAGGTGCAGGATGATGGTACCCTCCTGGCGTCCGTGGAACGCATGCTTGAAGCTGTTGCTCACCACTTCGTTGATCAGCAGGCCGAGCGGGGTGAGGGTGTCCACGCTGAGCGTTTCCACCTTGATGTCCACATCCATGTTCAGCTTCATGCGGATGTTGTACGCATAGACCAGGTCGCGGATGAGGCTGTTGAGGTAGTTGGCCACATCGATGTTGGCCAGGTCGTTGCTCATGTACGTTTGTTCGTGTACCAGGGCCATGGCGCCCACACGGTTCACGCACTCGTTGAAGAGTTCGGTGGTGCCGGGCTCGTTCACCTTGTCCATCTGGAAGCGGATAAGGCTGCGGACGATCTGCAGGTTGTTCTTCACCCGGTGGTGGATCTCCTTGAGCATCACCTCCTTTTCCTCCTTGCTCAACATGGTCTCGCGCAGCTCCTTGTTGGTGCGTTCGAGCTCCTCGCCGGTCCGTGCCAGCAGTTCCGACCGTTCGTTTGCCCGCATCAGCAAATTGGCCACATAGGCCACCAGCCCGGCGCAGATAAGGGCCAGCAGGCTGGCCAGCACCAGCAGTACGTGGGCCTCGGTCCATTGGCTGTTCAGGGCCACGGTTTCGATCCCGAGGCCTTGTTTCTGGACGATCCTCACGGTGCTTTCCACGTGGTCGCGCATGTTGCGCAGCATCAAGGCGAAAACGGCATCGGCCATTTCGGCGGCCTCGGGTGTGCGCTTGCGCCGCACGGTCTCCCAGTGCAGGGAGTCGCAGGCGGCGAGGTCCTTCTTCAAGATCTCCCTCAACTCCACAATGCCCGGTTCGGGAGGCATGGCCACCAGTTCCTTCTCCATGAACTTACGGGTGGAATCCAAGCGTTGCGGCCAGTTGTTTTCTCCTTTGAGCAGGTCATTGGTATGGATGGTGGCCAGTTGGTTGATGGCCGTATTGAGCCTGCTGAGGCCATCGAGCTGGTCCACATGGCCGAACAGGCGGCCTTGTGCTTGCGCGGAGCGGACCATGAGCAGGGCATCCCAGGCGACGAATGAGCCGGCCAGGATCAGGGCCAATAGGGGCAGATACCGCCAAGCGGAGCTTTTCACGTTTGTGGACATGTGCGCCCTTCAACGTGCCGAAGCCCCGAAGCGTTACTCCGTGTTGACGGTATTTTTCAGTTGGCGGAAAAACACCTTGATGACCTCGGAGAGGTGGGCCCCCAGTTGACCCCTCATATCGTCATTCAGCCGTTGTGCCACACCGGAACTTATACCGGGCACCCGCTCCGGCGGCCGCTTGTCCGCGTATATCCTCCCCAGGCTGACAGCCCCGCCCGGCGCGTACCGGTTGCCTGTATGATTGAACTGGCTGATGCGGACGCGGCAGAGCCCATTTTCGGCCTGTATGGTGACCTGGTAATCGATCACGCCCAAAGTGGCCAGGCGGTTTCCCGCCGTGCTGCTCTTGAAATTGAAGCGTGCCGCGCCCTCCAGCCGGCCGGTACCGCCGCCAAGGACGGCCATCCGGGCGGCGGGCTCCTGCCCGAAGGAGTATTCCCAGGCCGCCTGGGCCGCCTTTTCCACCTGGCCCGCCGATAAAGGAAGGGCCAATACCTCCGTAAGCACCAGCGGGCGAGGGGCCTCCACGCCTTGCCCGTGCAAGGGCAAGGCGGCCACCCATGCCAGCAGCAGGAACAGACGCAGCAAGCGCATGGCCGAAAGGTAGGGTTCAGGGGCACGCCCACCTGTGAAATAACCTGAAGCGGTAAGGGAGAAGAGGGGAGGCCGTCCTACTTTTGGAGCATCTTGGACCGTTTATTCACTTCTTCCATGCAACGCATCCATAATCCAGCCTTGAAGATCGGGGTCTTTTACGATGGTAGTTACTTCACCCATGTGAGCAACTATTACAACTATGTGCATCCGCACCGGCGCCGCTTGCATATCGGCGGCGTACACGAGTTCATCAAACACATGGTGAGCGAAAGGGAGGGGACCCCACCCAGCCTGTGCCACATCATCGACGCGCACTTTTTCCGGGGGCGCTTCAGTGCGAAGGACGCCAACGAGAAGGCCAACCAACTGTACTACGACCGGGTGTTCGACGACGTGCTGATGTACAATGGGGTGCAGACGCACTACCTGCCCGTGAAGGACCTGATGGGCCGCAAGCGGGAAAAGGGGATCGATGTGCTGATGGCCTTGGAAACCTTCGAGCTGTGCATGCACAAGCGTTATGATGTGGTGGCGTTGATCGCCAGCGATGGCGACCATGTGCCCTTGGTGCGCAAGCTGCATGCCTTGGGCTGCAAGACCATGCTGCTCGGGTGGGACTATGAGTACACGGACGAGTCCACGGGGGAGTTGCAGACCACCAAGACGAGCACGGACCTGTGGAACGCGGTAAGCTATCCCTTGGAAATGGTGGAGCTGGTGGAAACCGGGCTGCGCGAGGGCGATGAGGTGGTGGAGGACATGTTCGTCCTGAAGGAAACCCTGCCCCGCGATGCCGACCCCGACCGACCGGTGGTGAGCTTCACCGATGTGTCGGACGGGGAGCGCTATACCGGCGAAGTGATGAGCCTGCACAATGGGTATGGCTTCATCCGCTTCCCCGACAACAACGTGTTCTTTCTCCACGACGACCTGGAGGATGTTGAGTTCAGCGAGCTGGCGGTTGGCGTGCTGCTGGAATTCAATGTGGCGATGAACAACCGGGGGCAACGGGTAGCGAAGCACATCCGCCGCGCACAGGGCTGAAGGCCCGGTCGTGCTACGTGTTTTCGGGGGCCAACGGCAAGCTCACGGCAAAGGTGCAGCCGGCACCGGGCCCGTTGCTTGCAGCCCTGATGTCGCCCGCATGGGCCATGGCCCATTGCTTGGCGCGGGCCAACGTGCTTCGCGCCTGGGATTCACCGTCGGTGCTCCGGGATGAGAGCACTGCATAACGGGTGAATATTTCTTTCAGGTCGTCCGCGGTCAGCCCTACGCCCCGGTCCACGACCAATACGTCCACCCGGCCAGGTCCCGTGGCCACATCCACTTCAACGGAGGTGTTGCGCGGCGAAAACTTGCTGGCATTGCTCAGCAACGCCTCGAAGAGTTGCCCCAGTACATGCTCGTCACCATGCACCATCACCGGCCCTGGTGCGCGCAGGTTCACCTGCTGCGCCTTTTTCAGGGTCCGGAAGCCGATGCTTGCGATGCTGCCCTCCAGCACCGGCAGCAGGTCGAAGGTGGCTTTGCGCAAGGTGCCGATGCCCCGTGGTACGGCAAAATCATCCATCAGCTGCTCCAGCTCACGGGCCCCGGCAAAGTAGCTCTTCTCGGCCATGGCCAAGAGCTGGGCCCGTTCGGGGCCGTCGGGCAGGTCGTGCAGCATGGAGGCCGCCTGCCACATGCTGCCCATGCGGTTCTTCACGGCATGGGCGAAGGTGTGCAGCCGTTCATTGCGCTGCCCGGCGTCCAGGGGGTCGAATGGGGTGCCCTGCTCAGGCGGCATCACCTTGCATGATACGGTGGAGCACCTGGTTCAGGCCGTCGGGGTCCACCGGTTTCAACAGATAATGGCACCCGCCCAGGTCGCGAATGCCGTCGACGATCTCGGGCTTGTTGCTGGCGGTGAGGAACACGATGGGCAGTGCATCCTTGGTGCGGATCTCGCGCGCCAGGTCCAAGCCCGTCTTTTCTCCCTTGAGGAAGACGTCCATCATAATGGCATCCGGCTGTTCCTGCTCCAGGAGCTTTTCCGCCTCGGCGCTGCTGGCCGCACTGCCCGTCACCTCGAACCCCATCTGCTCCAGCTGCAGCCGGTAGCCGAATGAGATGATGGCTTCGTCCTCAATGATCAAGATCTTCTTCATGTGTTGATTGGAGCTAATCGGCGATTGTGCCTTTCCACGATCTGGTTGAACAGATCGCTGATCAGCGGCTTTTCCACGTACTCGCATACGCAGGGCAGCTGCCGGGCCATTTCAATATCCATGGGGCGGTTGCTGCTGGAGCACATCACCACGGTGGTGCGCCCGCAAGCAAGCAAGCTCTCGGTGCTGCATTCGGCAATGAACTCGAACCCGTTGGTGGCGGGCATGTTGATGTCCAACAGCAGCAGGTCCGGCGGGCTGGGAGAGGAGCGCAGGTGCGCCAAGGCGGCTTCCGGCTCGAGGAACGCTGAAAAACGTCCGTTGAAGCCGGCCTTTTTCAGCATCATCCGTGTGATCAGATGATAGTCGTCCTCGTCATCCACGAGCATCACATGCAAAAGTGCTTCATGCACTGGAGGGGTGTCAGTCAAAGGGGTCATGTGCGCTTCAACGGCCAGCGAGCGCCGATGTTTCAGTGGCTGAAAGGTCCTGGGACCCGGCGGGAGGGCGGAAGCCCGGGCCTGGCCGCTTCCCGTCCATGGCCCGGCGCGCACGGTTGGCGGTTATTCAGTCCTTTTCCGCCGGAGCGGCTTGCTGGTGGTAGCGGCGCAGGTGGTGCACCATTTGGTCGATCTCGGTGCGGTCCACATGGCAGGCGTGCAGCACATGCCTCGTCAGCCGAAGGCCTCCTTCGAGCTCATCGGCCACCACATGGCGCGCCCCTTGGGCCTTCAAGGTGCTTTCGTCAGCCAGTGCCTTCGACCGGGCCAGCACCGGGGCCTTGGTCAACGCTTTCACGGTGGCCACCACCCGTCGGGCCTCCACCATGTCGGGCAGGCTTACCACCACCGCCCGTGCAGATGCCACGTCCACCTGTGCGAGCACGGCTTCTTGGGCGGCGCTGCCCTGCACGGTGTACATGCCGAGCCGCATGGCCTGCTCCGCAAGGTCGGGGTCTTCCTCGATGACCATGCAGCGCACTTTCGCGCTTTGCGCGGCCCATGCCACCGACTGGCCTGCCAAGCCAAAGCCGATAAGCACGAGATGGTCCTTGGCCGGCGTGCGCTCGGGCGCTGCGACCCCATCGCCTACGTTCAGCAGGGCATCCAAGGCCTCACCGGTACGGGGCAGCAGCTTATTGAAAGTGCCTCCGGCGATGCGCCTGGAGCGGGCCATGACCACGGGCGTGGCCGCCATGGTGATGATGGAAACGGCCAGGAACAGTTGATGGTGCGCCGGGGAAAGGAGGCCGTAGCCGATGCCGGCCAAGGCCAGGACGAACGAGAATTCGCCGACCTGGAAAAGCGCGAGCCCGCATTGCAGCGCGGTACGCACCGGATAGCGCAGCAGCCACACGGCCAGGAAGCCGGCGATGGTCTTGCCCACCATGACCAGCAGGGCCAGCCCGATGATGGTGAAGGGAGCTGAGGTGAACAGCGCCGGGTCCAGCAGCATGCCGATGCTGACGAAGAAGAAGCTCATGAACAGCTGGTGGAAGGGCTGCACGATGCCGGAGGCGGAGTGGACCTGCCCGGTGCCGCTGATGATCAGCCCGGCGAAGAATGCGCCCAAGGCCAGCGACAGGCCCAAGGCGGCGGTGCCCCAGGCCGCCGCGAAGCAGAGCAGCACCACAGTGATGATGAACAGCTCCTGGTTCCGCCCCTTGGACACCAGGAGCAACAGGCGCGGCACGCCCCAGCGCCCCCCGGCGTACACCAGCGACAGCAATAGCAGCACCTTGCCCGAAAGCACCAGCAGGTCGTGGCCGATAGCGCCGCTTTTTCCCGCCATCATGGGCATCACCAGCATCATGGGCACCACCAGGATGTCCTGGAAAATGAGGATGGCCGCCGTGACCTTCCCCATGGGGCTGTCCAGCTGCCCCTTGCTTTGCAGCACCCGCAGTACGATGGCCGTGCTGCTGAGGGTGACCAGGAAACCGATGAAGACAGCCTCGGGGAGGGCCATGCCGAAGAGTGAGCACACGCCGGCCGTGAGGCCGATGGTGAAAAGGGCCTGCAGGGTGCCGCCCACGAAAACGGTGACCCCGATGGTGGACAGCTCCCTCAGGCTGAACCCCATGCCGATGACGAACAGGAGGAACACCATGCCGAACTCGGCCAAGGCATTCACACGCTCCACCTCATCCACCCAGCCCAGCATGTGGGGCCCGGCGATCATGCCGGCGAGGATGAAGCCCAGCACGCCCGGCATCTTGAACCGCCGGAAAAGCAGGATGATCCCCACGGCCAAGGCAAGGACCACCACCAGCTCCTGGTACAGGCCGTCCTCCATCTACTTCTTGAACACGAGCCAGACCGCGATCACCAGCAGCACGGCCGCCAAGGCATGGTTCCAGCGCAGGGTTTCCTCCTTGAAGGCGATGGTGGTGAACACGGCGAACACCACCAAGGTGACCACTTCCTGGATCACCTTGAGCTGGATCACGGAAAACGGTCCCCCATACCCTTGATAGCCGATGCGGTTGGCCGGCACTTGCAGGCAATACTCGAAGAAGGCGATGCCCCAGCTGATCAGGATCACGGAGAACAGGCCCCATTTGGCCCAGGCCGGATGATCCTTGAACCGCAGGTGGCCGTACCACGCCAAGGTCATGAAGGTGTTGCTCAGCACGAGCAATCCGATGCTTAGGAGGCCCCGCATGGGGCGAAATTCGGTGGCCCTGCGCCGCCCCCTGCCGGTGCGGCAGCTCTTTCCACCAACCGCCCGCTGTTGATGCGGGCGACAGGGCCTGCTCAGCCCTTGGTTTCGTTCCAAGTGCGGTAACGCGCCGAGATGGAAGGCCGGTCGGCGGGCACTTCCCGCAGGGGTTCGCACGGCTCAAGGGTGCCCTGCAGCTCGGCGGGAAGGGCTTGGTAGAGCTTGGTGCCCTCGGTCTTCCAGGCCAGCATGGCATCGCTGACATCCTTCACCGCCCGGGCCGGGTTCCCCACGATCACCTTGCGGGCCTCCCATACCGAATCGGCGGGCAAAAAGGCCAAGGCTCCCACGATGCATCCTTCGCCGAGCACCACGCGGTCCATCACCACCGCATTCATCCCCACCAGGCAATTGCGCCCCACATGGGCACCGTGGATGATGGCTCCGTGGCCGATGTGGGCCCCTGCCTCCAGCCGCACCGTTACACCGGGGAACATGTGTACCGTGCAGTTCTCCTGCACGTTGCAGCCGTCCTCCACGATGATCTCGCCCCAGTCGCCGCGCAGGGCCGCACCGGGGCCGATGTACACGTCCTTGCCAATGATGACGTTGCCCGTGACCACGGCCTGCGGATGCACATAGGCCGAAGGGTGTACCACGGGCTTGAAGCCGTTGAACGCATAGAACATGGTGCGAACCTACGGATCCGCAGAGGACCGCAAGGTGGCCCTGAGAATGCCAAATATTCCACATGTCATGGGCAAGTGGCCGGGCATGTCCCGGCTCCGGCTATTTTTGGCCGCACACGATCTTTCCCATGCCCATAGGAGGTTTTTTTCGCTTGTTCAAGCCCAAAGACCGGGTATTCTTTTACCATTTCGAGGCATCTGCGGCCAATGGGCTGAAGATGAGCGAGGACCTGATGGCCATCATGGAGACCGTGCCGGGGCCGCAGCGAACAGCCCTGCTGGAGCGCTTGGTGATTGCCGAACGGGCCAACGACGACCTGACGCACACCATCTTCCAGGACTTGGCGCGCAACTTCATCACGCCCATCGACAGGGAGGACATCCACGCGCTGGCGAGCAGCTTGGACGACGTGGCGGATTACATCCTGGCCAGCGCCAAGAACTTGGAGCTGTTCCACATTGAGAAGCCGGACGAGGCCTGCCGGGAGCTGGCCCGACTGGTACACGTGGGGGCAGGGATCGTGAAGAAGGCGGTACACCACCTGCGGGATCTGAACAAGCCCAACGCACACCGGCAGTTCGTGATCGACGTGAACACCATGGAGAACGAGGCCGATGAGGTTTGCGACGCGGCCATTGAGCGGCTCTTCGCCCATGAGAAGGACGCCATCCACCTGATCAAGATGCGGGACACGTACATGGTATTGGAGGTGGCAACGGACAAGTGCGAGGACGTGGCCAACGTGATCGAGTCCATCATGCTCAAATACGCCTGATGGTCCATCCGCTTGGAATGTCCGGACAATTGAAACTGCGGGGAAGGCTGGGGACATGAGCTTGTTGCTGGTCATCATCGCGCTGGCGCTGCTGTTCGATTATATCAACGGCTTCCACGATGCGGCCAATTCCATCGCCACGGTGGTCAGCACCAAGGTGCTATCGCCCTTCCAGGCCGTGCTGTGGGCCGCCCTCTGGAACTTCGCTGCCTACTTCATCTTCAAGGACCATGCGGTGGCCAACACCATCAGCAAGGTGGTCCACCAGGAATTCATCACGCTGCCCGTGATACTCAGCGGCCTGGTGGCGGCCATCATTTGGAACCTGCTCACCTGGTGGTACGGCATCCCCAGCAGCAGCTCGCACACCCTGATCGGCGGATTTGCAGGCGCTGCGCTCACGCATGCCTTCACCAATTACGATGGCCTAGGCTTCGGGGAGGTGGTTGAAACCACCAAGATCCTGATCATCGTGGCCTTCATCTTCCTGGCCCCGGTGCTTGGCATGCTGGTCAGCATCTTCTTCTCCTTCGTGAACATGGTGGAGAACACCTGGTTCCGGGTTACCCTGATGGTACTGACGGCCGTATTGACGTGGGCCCTGTTCGTGAACGCGCAGGAAGGCAAGATGCACCGCAACCTGGAAGCGGCCATGGGCGTGCCGGCCTTGCATGAGAAGGCCTTGCTGGACCCGGCCTACCAGGCCGAATACGAGGCGGCCGCAGAGCGATTCGGGGAGGCATCGGCCTATATCTCCATGTATGAGTTGAAAGGGGCGGAGGGCGTGGCCGCGGCCATTCAACGTGAAGTGGACCCCAATTTGGACATGGAGAAGGCCACGGAGGCCATCCGGCGCGGGGACAACAGCATTATCCGCTACGGGATCATGTTGCTCTTCGCCATCTTCATCGGGGCCTACATCTATGTGGAGAAGATCCGAGTGCCGTCCGCGTTCAGCATGGCGCGCATGTTCAAGAAGCTCCAGCTGGTTTCTTCCGCGGCATTCAGCCTGGGCCATGGGGGCAACGATGCGCAGAAGGTGATGGGCATCATCGCGGCCGCACTGATCGCCAACGGCAACATCCAGGACTTCAAGGACATGCCCAATTGGGTGCCCTTGGCCTGCTACACCATGATCAGCTTGGGCACGCTGAGCGGCGGTTGGAAGATCATCAAGACCATGGGCACCCGCATCACCAAGGTATCCTCCTTGGAGGGTGTCAACGCCGAGACCGGCGGTGCCCTCACGCTGTACCTCACGGAACAGATGGGCATACCGGTGAGCACCACCCATACCATCACGGGCGCCATCATGGGAGTAGGGGCCACCAAGCGGCTCAGCGCGGTGCGCTGGGGCATCACCTTCCGCTTGCTCTGGGCCTGGATCATCACCATACCGATCAGCGCGGTCATGGCGGCGTTGGTCTACTGGGCGTGCATGGCCTTTGGCCTGTAGGCCGCTTCGACCAAGCGGGCACCCGTTCCCAACAACGATGGGATGATGGTCCGGAGCATGGTCCACATCTTCGGGCGGAACTGTAAATACCTGGCGGTTACATTTGCCCAGCCCGTTTACCACCCCACGCCCATTCATGCCCATAGGAGGTTTATTCCGCTTGTTCAAGCCCAAGGACCGGGTATTCTTTTACCACTTCGAGGCATCTGCGGCCAATGTGCTGAAGATGAGCGAGGACCTGATGGCCATCATGGAGACCGGGCCGGGGCCGCAGCGGACAGCCCTGCTGGAGCGCTTGGTATTGGCCGAGAGGGCCAACGACGACCTGACGCACACCATCTTCCAAGACCTGGCGCGCAACTTCATCACGCCCATCGATCGGGAGGACATCCACTCGCTGGCGGGCAGTTTGGACGACGTGGCGGACTACATCCTGGCCAGCGCCAAGAACCTGGAGCTGTTCCACATTGAGAAGCCGGACGAGGCCTGCCGGGAGCTGGCCCGACTGGTACACGTGGGGGCAGGGATCGTGAAGAAGGCGGTACACCACCTGCGGGATCTGAACAAGCCCAACGCACACCGGCAGTTCGTGATCGACGTGAACACCATGGAGAACGAGGCCGATGAGGTTTGCGACGCGGCCATTGAGCGGCTCTTCGCCCATGAGAAGGACGCCATCCACCTGATCAAGATGCGGGACACGTACATGGTATTGGAGGTGGCAACGGACAAGTGCGAGGACGTGGCCAACGTGATCGAGTCCATCATGCTCAAATACGCCTGATGGACCATCCGCTTGGGACGCCGGTTACAACAAATATGACGGTGCAGCCGTCGGAAGGGTAACGGACGAACATGAGCCTCTTGTTGGTCATTATCGTCCTGGCGCTGCTGTTCGACTACATCAACGGCTTCCACGATGCCGCCAATTCCATCGCCACGGTGGTCAGCACCAAGGTACTGTCCCCCTTCCAGGCCGTGCTATGGGCTGCCCTGTGGAACTTCGTGGCCTACTTCATCTTCAAGGACCACGCGGTGGCCAACACCATCAGCAAGGTGGTCCACCAGGAATTCATCACGCTGCCCG
>DAOKZW010000011.1:0-113283 GCA_035325445.1 Flavobacteriales bacterium | reverse complement strand
GTAGGTGGCAATCTATTGGCCGGCTCCCTAACATCCAAGTGCCTAATTCAATGAACTAAATACTACTGGAGCGTTGCAGTGGCATCACCTGTATGGGGGGACGGGTTGGGAAGGTGCCGCAGATTTGCTGCAATACACTGAAGGCGGTTACGTTGTGCTAGGAACCACCAATTCCACGGATGGGGATGTTTCTGGGCCAGGTCAAGGGTTGGACGATATTTGGGTATTTCGAGTTAACGATGCAGGCTCTATTCTTTGGCAGCGGAAACTCGGCACCCATCTCGTCGATGCGGCCAGCAGCATCGCGGAAACCAGTGATGGCGGCATTCTGTTCACCGCCCATATCGGCAGTCTCGTGGAGGATGGCGATGTAGCACCCGGCATGGGGATTGGAGGATTTTGGCTGGTGAAGCTGAATGCGGACGGAGATATTCTATGGCAGAACCGGTTTGGAGGTTCAGGCTGGGATGCTCCCTATGGCATGGTCCAAACGTTGGATGGAGGATGGATTCTTGTGGGGGTAACAACTTCCACGGATGGTGATGTTTCGTTTCATTATCCGGGTGACTTTATGGATGGCTGGGTGGTCAAGGTGGACAGTACGGGTCAGTTAGAGTGGCAAAAAACATTGGGCGGAACTGGATGGGACCTATTGCACTCGGTCATTGAAGTGGGGGATGGCGGTTATCTCATCTCCGGCTTCACCGAATCCAACGACGGTGATGTGAGCGGCAACCACGGCGGAGCGGACGGCTGGGTGGTGAAGTTGGATGCCGAGGGCAGCGTTGAATGGCAACGAACGTTCGGCGGCACGGGAAATGACCAGTTCAATTCAGTGGTGCATACCGCCGACGGCGGCTTCGCCTTGGCGGGTTTCACCAACTCCACCAATGGGGATGTTTCCTACAGCCTGGGCGGAGGCGATGGCTGGGTGGTGAAGCTGGACAGTTTGGGCAACCTGCAATGGGACCTGCCCTTGGGAGGGAGCGGGAATGATTTTCTCCGGAAGATCCTGCAAACGGAGGATGGCGGTTTCCTCGTGGCCGGTGATTCCGGCTCCAACGATGGCCACGCCACCGGCAACCATGGCGGAAAGGACATCTGGGTGGTGAAGCTGGGGCCCGACCCGAGCGGCATCTCCGAGGGGGCGCCCGCCTTCCCCTTGGCCGTGTTCCCCAACCCGGGGCGCGACCTGGTCCGGTTGCAATATGATGCCCGCACTACGGGCACGGCGCAATTGGAGGTCTTCAATGGAGCAGGGCAACTGGCTCTGGCGCCCATGCGGCGGACGGTGCACCCCGGGCCTCAATCCTGGGAGTTCGATGCCTCCCCGCTGGCACCCGGCACCTACCAACTACGCTTGTCCACTGCTGATGGCGTGGTGTGCCAACGCTTGGTGAAGCTGCCGTGACGTGATCGGGCCGGAACCGGCACCGGGGCAGTGCCCCATGAGCATGGGATGAGGTGCGCCGAAAGGCACCCGGGTGCGGCATTTCCGTATGCACCGCACCTTACCTTCGCCCCTTGCTTTGCCCGAACGACACATGAAACCCATCCAGATGGTCGACCTGGTCGGCCAGTATGAAAAGATCAAGCCCGAGGTGGACGCCGCCATGGCCGAGGTGATCAACTCGGCGGCCTTCATCAACGGGCCGCAGGTGAGGGCCTTCGAGAAGGAACTGGCCGAATACCTGAAGGTGAAGCATGTGATCGGTTGCGGCAACGGTACCGATGCCCTGCAGATCGCCATGATGGCCCTGGGCCTGAAACCGGGCGACGAGGTGATCACCGCCTCGTTCACCTTCGTGGCCACCGTGGAGGTGCTGGCCTTGCTGGGCCTGGTGCCGGTGTTTGCCGATGTGCTGCCGGGCACCTTCTGCCTGGACCCGGCCGACGTGGCCCGCAAGGTGACCCCGCGCACCAAGGCCATCGTGCCGGTGCACCTGTTCGGGCAGAACGCCGACATGGATGCCATGCTGGCCATCGCCCGGGAATACGGCCTGCACGTGGTGGAGGACGCCTGCCAGTCCATCGGCTCGGACCACAGCGGGCCCAACGGCCGGCGCAAGAGCGGCACCATGGGCGACATCGGCGTCACCAGCTTCTTCCCCAGCAAGAACCTGGGCTGCTACGGCGACGGCGGCGCGCTGTTCACCAACGATGACGAGCTGGCGATGAAGATCCGCCGCGTGTGCAACCACGGCAGTCGCCAGCGCTACTACCACGAAGTGGTGGGCGTGAACAGCCGCTTGGACTCCCTGCAGGCCGCGGTGCTGAGGATCAAGCTGAAGCACTTGGACGAGTATGCACGTGCCCGGCGGGCCGCCGCAGCGGTGTACGACGAGGTCTTTGGCAACATCCCGGAGCTGACCATCCCGGCCCGTTGGCAGTCCAGCACGCACGTTTTCCACCAATACACCCTGCGGGTGGCCGGCGGCAAGCGCGACGCACTGAAGAAACACCTTGGGGATCAAGGGGTCCCATCAATGGTGTACTATCCTGTACCCTGCCACCTGCAAGATGCGTATAAGGGCGCGCACTGTCCCGAAGGTTCACTGCCGGTAACGGAGGAACTGAGCAGGGAAGTGCTGTCCTTGCCGATGAGCACCGAACTGGATGATGAACAATTAAAGCACATCACGGAAGCCGTGAAAAGCTTTTTCAACCATTAAACCAATTGCACAGCCTATCCCCGTGCACGGCATCGGGGAAACCACCAACCTTTCGCCATGAACATTGCAGTAGTAGGAACCGGATACGTGGGCCTGGTGACGGGCACATGCTTCGCCGAGACCGGCAACAACGTGATCTGTGTCGACATCGACGAGGAAAAGGTCAAGAAACTGAAGGCGGGCCACGTGCCCATCTATGAGCCGCACTTGGACGTGCTTTTCGAGCGGAACATCCGCCAGGGCCGCCTGCACTTCACCACCGACCTGAAGGAAGCGGTGGATCCGGCCGACATCATCTTCCTGGCACTTCCAACGCCCCCGGGCGAGGACGGCAGCGCCGACCTGAAGTATGTGCTCGGCGTGGCTGATGAGCTGGGCAAGATCATCACCGAGTACAAGGTGATCGTGGACAAGAGCACCGTGCCCGTGGGCACCGCCGAAAAGGTGCGTGCCGCGGTCGCCAAGCATGCCCGCGAACCGTTCGACGTGGTGAGCAACCCCGAGTTCCTGCGGGAAGGCTTCGCCGTGGACGACTTCCTGAAGCCCGACCGTGTGGTGGTGGGCACCAGCAGCGCCCGTGCCCGCAAGCTGATGGAGGACCTGTACAAGCCCTTCGTGCGGCAGGGCAATCCCATCATCTTCATGGATGAGCGCAGCGCCGAGCTCACCAAGTACGCGGCCAACGCCTTCCTGGCCATGAAGATCACCTTCATGAACGAGATCGCGAACTTCTGCGATGCCGTGGGCGCCGACGTGGACAAGGTGCGCATCGGCATCGGAAGCGACAGCCGCATCGGCAAGCGCTTCCTTTTCCCCGGTATCGGCTACGGTGGCTCGTGCTTCCCCAAGGATGTGCAGGCGCTGGCCAAGAGCGGCAACGAGGCCGGCTACAAGTTCCAGATCATCGACAGCGTGATGCAGGTGAACGAGCGCCAGAAGACCATGCTGATCGACAAGGTGAAGGAGCACTTCGGCGACGACCTGCGCGGGAAGCACTTCGCCTTGTGGGGCTTGGCCTTCAAGCCCGATACCGACGACATCCGGGAGGCACCGGCGCTGTACATGATCGATGCCTTGCTGAAGGCAGGCGCCACGGTCAGCGCCTTTGATCCCGAGGCCATGGACAACGTACGGAAGACGATCGGCGACAAGATCAATTATGCCAAGGATGAGTACGAGGCCCTGAAGGATGCCGATGCGCTGCTGATCGCCACCGAATGGCAGCTCTTCCGCAACCCGGACCTGAAGCGCGTGGAGTCGCTGCTCAAGGAGAAGACCATCTTCGACGGGCGCAACCTGTACGATCTCGAGGAAATGAAGGACCTGGGCTTCCACTACGTCAGCATCGGCCGTCAACCCGTGAACGCACCTGTTAAAGCCAAGGCTTAAGATGGCCAAGAAGATCGCCGCCAAGAAGCCCGGGACGGCCGCCAAGGTGGCCAAGCCCGCCGCTGCGAAGACCAAGGCCGCCAAGCCGGTGGAAAAGGAACGCGTGCTTATTACCGGTGCCGCCGGTTTCCTGGGCTCGCACCTCTGCGACCGGTTCCTGAAAGAGGGGTATCACGTGATCGCCATGGACAACCTGATCACGGGCCGCCTGAAGAACATCGAGCACTTGTTCAAGCGTGCTGATTTTGAGTTCTACCACCACGACGTCACCAAGTTCGTGCACGTGCCCGGCCCGCTGAAATACATCCTGCATTTCGCGAGCCCGGCCAGCCCGATCGACTATCTGAAGATCCCCATCCAGACGCTGAAGGTGAGCTCTTTGGGCACGCACAACCTGCTCGGGCTGGCCAAGGCCAAGGGCGCACGCATCCTGGTGGCCAGCACCAGCGAGGTGTACGGCGACCCGCAGGTACACCCCCAGAGCGAGGACTACTGGGGCCATGTGAACACGGTGGGCCCGCGCGGTGTGTACGACGAGGCCAAGCGTTTCCAAGAGGCGCTGACGATGGCCTACCACACGTACCACGGCCTGGAGACGCGCATCGTACGCATCTTCAACACCTACGGGCCGCGCATGCGGCTGAACGACGGGCGCGTACTGCCGGCCTTCATCGGCCAAGCCTTGCGCGGCGAGGACCTCACGGTCTTCGGCAAGGGTGACCAAACGCGAAGCTTCTGTTATGTGGACGACCTGATCGAGGGCATCTATCGGCTGCTGCTGAGCGACTATGCCGGCCCGGTGAACATCGGCAATCCGGCGGAGATCACGATCAAGGAATTCGCGCAGGAGATCGTGAAGCTCACCGGCACCAAGCAAAAGTTGGTGTACAAGCCGCTGCCCCAGGACGACCCCATGCAGCGCCGCCCTGACATCACCTTGGCCAAGAAGCTGCTGAAGTGGCAACCGAAGGTCTCGCGCGCCGAAGGCCTGAAGATCACTTACGAATACTTCAAGAGCCTGTCACCTGCCGAGCTGCGGGAGAAGGAGCACAACACGTTCGAGGGGTACGTGCGGAAGTGATTCCGCCGATTGCTATTCTTTCCGCCGGCCGTGCTGCACCCAAGCTACGCCCAAGTGGGTTACGCCGGGGATACCATAACTCATATCAGATCGATCCCATGTGTATACCAACCCATAGGTGAAAGATGCCCAGGGGAATACGTACGGAACAATAAGCAACAGGCAAGGTCAGGCCACACGCGTTCCGTGGATAGTCATGGTGGGGCCTTTAGCGGGTAGCCTTGATCGTCAAGGCCATGCCTGCCGGTGTTATGCCAACTCCAATACAGCCGGAACGTCTTCTCCTTCCGTGTGAAGAAACAGCATGATACGCTCCTTGTGTTTGCGCAGCACATGCGCCAACCGCAACGTGGTCGTGTTCCCGCCCCTAAGCAGGATGATCTTGGGCGGATGGCCGGATATAGCGGCAAGCTCGATGTAGTCCTGGTCAAAAGTGACAATGGCCAGACCCGATTGCCGGGCATGCTCCCAAATCTGCCGGTCCGTGGCATCCAGCAGCCCTTGCTTGCTGATGTGAGTGCATCCGGGAAAGCTGTCCCGGAGCAAGCGGACAATTCGAAAGGAGATGTTCTGATCGAACAACAGCATCAGGGGATCGACCTGTGCAGGCGTTCGCGTCGCGCCGCGTATGCGAGACAGGCGAGGATATCCTCCTTTTCCAGTTCCGGAAAATCCCTGAGTATGGCCGCGTGGCCCATGCCTGAAGCCAGCCAGCCCAGCACGTCCTCCACGGCAATACGTGTCCCTTTCACGCAGGGACGCCCGAAGCGCTTCCTGGGATCGATGGTGATCCTGGAGATGGATTCCGCACTGGACATGATGCCCAAAGATAGGGGCCCAGCGCTTCCCAAGCGAGCGATGTGGGATGAACGGACATCAGGATGCTCCCATGTGGCACACCTTTGCCTGATCAACATCCTCGCTATCGACCACCATGGATCGCATCCTCCGCATCGCCGGTGTTCCCGAGCCTTACAACCTCCCCTGGCACCTGGCCATGGAGAAAGGCCGCTTTGCCGAAGCCGGCATCGACCTGCAATGGCGCACCGTGCATGAAGGCACCGGCCGCAT
Source organism: Flavobacteriales bacterium (assembly GCA_035325445.1). Lineage (GTDB taxonomy): Bacteria > Bacteroidota > Bacteroidia > Flavobacteriales_F > PHOS-HE28 > PHOS-HE28. The sequence continues at coordinate 107,070 of DAOKZW010000011.1, read as the reverse complement.
GTGCCAGATGCTGAAGGACGATGAACTGGACTTGGCCATCCTGGTGTCCGAAGGAGCCGTTCGCGACATCCTCAACGGCGGCCCGCACCGGGTGGTAAGCACCTTCGTGGACAGCGCATTGCCGTGGGGCGTGCACGTGCCCGCCGCCTCCGATCTGCACGCGCCAGGCGAGCTGAAGCACGTGCCGTATGCCATCAGCCGCTTGGGCAGCGGCAGCCACATCATGGCGATGATCCACGCCGAACGCTTGGGCTGGCGGCCTGCGGAAGAGGACCTCGTGGTGGTACACAACATGCGCGGCGCCGCCGACCGGATGCAGGCCGGGCCACCGGTGATCTTTCTTTGGGAAACCTACGTGACGGCCAGCTATGTGGACCAAGGCATCATGCGGCGCGTGGACGAGCTGCGGGCCCCGTGGCCGGGCTTTGTGATCGTGGCCAGTGAGCGCTTCCTGGCCGGTCAGGCCCCCGTCATGGACCGGGCGTTGGAAGTGCTGCACGGCGAGGTGGAGACCATGAAGCGTGGTCCGCACTTGGTGGACCTGGTGATGCACAACGCCGGGTTTGCCGAGGCCCGCGCCAAGGAGTGGCTGAAACATGTACACTGGAGCGTGGACCGTCCCAGGCCGGCCAGCTTCGAAACGCTCGTGGAAAGGCTGCGCCGCTTGGATCTGGTGCCGAAGGACGCCGACGGCCCGTTCCTGCGATAAGCCGGTCCTACTGCTTCACCCACCGCAGCCGGTGTACCTGCACCCCGTCCGTGCGCACTTCCACCACGTAGTTGCCGCCGGACAAGTGGGCCGTTCCGATATGCTCGCCCTCCACCACGGACATCGACTCCAGGACCCGCCCCTGCATGTCCATGATGCGTCCTTCAGCTTTGGATGCCCCGATCCCGGATAGCCGGAACCCGTCCGTGCCGGGATTGGGATAGGTGGTCACCGGCCCTGAATTTCGTTCCTGCCCGGCAAAGCCGAGTGAAATGGAGCAATCCACCCCAGCCGGCAGCTGGACCTGGTCGTCGCTGTAGCACACGAAATGAGGAAAAAAGTAGTCGATGACCGCATCACAACTGATCACCTCGGGGTAGCGTGGCGTCATGCCGATCCGCTCCGTGATGTACCCCGTATTCCCCCAGTCACCATCATCCCCGTACAATCGCCGAACCTGCAGCCGCCGGAGCACAAGCCCGCCGATCTCCACGGATCCGGTGTCCAGCACCTCGATCATGCCATTGGGCGGGCAGCTCCGGTCTTCTCCGGGCGGGTACCAACGGTCACCTGGCATGGCGCCGAACCAGGCCAAGGTGTCCCAAGCATATTCATCGGTGCCCCAATTCCTGGTCCAGGCAAGGATCGCATCCCCTGCCACGGCCGTGTATTCGACCCCTGTTGCATGGTGCGGGCCGCCCATCCAAAGGCCATCCTCGGTCCAAACGCACTTCTTGGCCATGCGCCCCTCGAACAGGGTATCGCCCGTGTACCGGTACTCCATGCGGTAATCCGATCCCCAGCCATCATAGGAGTAAGTCCAAACGGCGCCCGGCGCACACCAGCTTTGGGCGTTCAAGGCCGGGGACGTCATCAATAGGGACAGAAAAGCCGTGATCGATCGCATGGCGTTTTGTTTATGTGGGGACGTGGCGCGGGCGCCTTTCGCTGCCTTCGTGAAGATACGGTGCCGCTTGGTACCTTCGCGGCCCGGTTTCCATGTCCTACACCGCCCACCCCACCGCCGTCATTGACGAAGGCGCCACCATTGGCGAGGGCACCCGTATCTGGCATTTCAGCCACATCATGCCGGGCTGCACCATCGGCAAGGGTTGCAACATCGGGCAGAATGTGGTGGTGAGCCCCGGCGTGGTGCTGGGCAACAACGTGAAGGTGCAGAACAACGTGAGCATCTATACCGGGGTGGAGTGCGCCGACGATGTGTTCCTGGGGCCCAGCATGGTGTTCACCAACGTGATCAACCCGCGCAGCGCGGTGAACCGCCGCGACCAGTATGCGAGGACGCGCGTGGGGCGGGGGGCCAGCATCGGGGCCAACGCCACCATCGTTTGCGGGCACGACATCGGCGAATTCGCCTTCATCGGGGCCGGGGCGGTGGTCACCAAAACGGTACCCGCCTACGCCTTGGTGGTGGGCAATCCGGCCCGGCAAACGGGCTGGATGAGCGAGTACGGGCATAAACTGAAGTTCAACGAGGCCGGTGAGGCGGAATGCCCGGAAAGCGGGCAACGCTACCGGCTGCAAAACGGTGCAGTAACCCGCATCAAATGACCATGGACGGACAGCAAAAGATCAGGTTTGCCGTGGTGGGCTGCGGCCACATCGGCAAGCGCCACGCGGAAATGATCACCCGCAATGCGGATTGCGAATTGGTGGCCCTCTGCGACATCAAGCCACGGGAGGAACTCGGCCTCGAGGCGTATGATGTGCCCTTCTTCAACGACATCCATGCCATGCTGGAGGCCGTCCCGGGCGTGGACGTGGTGAACATCTGTACGCCCAACGGCCTGCACATCCCCTTGAGCATGGCCGCCCTGGAGCACAACAAACACATCGTGTGCGAAAAGCCCATGGGCCTCACCAAGGCCGACTGCGAAGACCTGCTTTCCAAGGCCCTCCAGAAAAACCGGCAGGTGTTCGGCGTTATGCAGAACCGCTACAGCCCGCCGAGCCAGTGGATCAAGGAAATGGTGGAGCAGAAGCGCCTTGGCGACATCTTCCTGGTGCAGGTGAACTGCTACTGGAACCGCGATGAACGATACTACAAGAAGGGAACTTGGAAGGGGTCGGCCGACCTGGATGGCGGCACGCTCTTCACCCAGTTCAGCCACTTCCTGGACATTATGTACTGGCTGTTTGGGGATATCACCGACATCCAAGGCCGCTTTGCCGATTTCAACCACAAGGACCTTACCGCTTTTGAGGACAGCGGCTTGGTGAACTTCCGCTTCCTCAAGGGTGGCATGGGCTGCCTCAACTTTTCCACCAGCGTGTGGGACAAGAACCTGGAGAGCAGCCTTACCATCATCGGCAGCAAGGGGAGCGTGAAGATCGGAGGCCAGTACATGGACCAGGTGGAGGTGTGCCATGTGCAGGATTACACCATGCCCGAGCTGCCGCCCACCAACCCGGCCAACGACTATGGGGCCTACAAGGGAAGCGCCAGCAACCACCACTACATCATCGAGAACGTGGTGGACACCCTGAAAAACCACAAATCCATGACCACCAATGCCCTGGAGGGATTGAAGGTGGTCGACATCATTGAACGCATTTACCAAAAGAGGGATGAGCGACCTTTATGAGCGCCTGGTGAAAAAGGAGGCCAAGTTGGCCGTGATCGGACTCGGCTATGTGGGGCTCCCCATTGCCTTGGCCTTCGCACGGAAGATCAAGGTGGTGGGATTCGACATCAACCGCAAGCGGGTGGAGATGATGCGCCGCAATGAGGACCCCAGCAATGAGTTGGAGGCCTCGGATTTCGAAGGTGCGGACATCCATTTCACCGCCGACATCAATGACCTGAAGGATGTGGAGTTCTTCATCGTGGCCGTGCCCACGCCCATCGATGAACAGAACATCCCTGACCTCCGCCCCCTGCTGAGCGCTTCGCGCACGGTGGGCCTGGCCTTGAAGAAAAACGACCACGTGGTGTTCGAAAGCACCGTTTATCCGGGCTGCACGGAAGAGGACTGCGTACCCGTCCTGGAGGATATCAGCGGGCTGAAGTACATGACGGACTTCAAGGTGGGGTACAGCCCCGAGCGGATCAACCCCGGCGACAAGAACCACACCTTGGAGAACGTGGTGAAGATCACCAGCGGCTGCGACCCGGAAACCGCCGAGACCGTGGCCAAGGTGTATGAGCTGGTCGTCAAGGCCGGCGTACACCGGGCCAGCAGCATCAAGGTGGCCGAGGCCGCCAAGGTGATCGAGAATACCCAGCGCGACGTCAACATTGCACTCACCAACGAACTGTCCATCATCTTCAACCGGATGGGCATCAACACCTACGACGTGCTGGAAGCGGCGGGAACGAAGTGGAACTTCCTCAAGTTCCAGCCCGGCCTGGTGGGCGGCCACTGCATCGGCGTAGACCCCTACTACCTGGTACACAAGGCCATGGAGAAGGGCTACCACCCGCAGATCATCGACGCCGGTCGTTTCGTGAACGACAGCATGGGTGGCTACGTGGCCAAGCAGACCGTGAAGAAGGTCATCTCATCGGGTACCAACCCCGCCAAGGCACGGGTGCTCATCATGGGCGCCACCTTCAAGGAGAACGTCACCGATATCCGCAACAGCAAGGTGGCCGATATCGTGCGGGAACTGCGCAGCTACAGCGTGTATGTGGACGTGACCGATCCGCATGCCGACAGCCACGAGGTGGAGCATGAATACGGCTATTCCTTGGCCACGGACATCCAAGGCCCCTATGATGCCATCATCGTGGCCGTGAACCACCGCGATTACGCCGACCTGGATGAGGCTTGGTTCAAGGAGCACCTCAAGCCGGAAGGAATTCTGGTGGACCTGAAGGGCACCTACCGCAAGCGGATCAACGAACTGGCCTACTGGAGCCTTTGAACCGGATGGCCTTCGAGACCTTCATCCCGAAGGAGAACCCGGAAGAGAGGGCCGGCCAGCGCATCCACCCGTTCAATCTGAAAGGAAAGGAAGAACGACCCCGGGAAGACCGGCAAGCCCAGCACATGGACCGCAAGACCATCCTGATCACCGGCGGCGCCGGATTTATCGGAAGCCACGTGGTGCGGCGCTTCGTCAGGAAGTACCCCCACTACCGCATCGTCAACCTCGACGCACTCACCTATGCCGGCAACCTGAAGAACTTGGCCGATGTGGAGGGTGAACCGAACTACCAGTTCGTGAAGGCCGACATCCGCGATGCGGAAGCCATGCGCCGGATCTTCGCGGAGCACAAACCCGCCGGAGTGATCCACCTTGCTGCCGAGAGCCATGTGGACCGAAGCATCAGCGATCCCATGGCCTTCGTGGAAACGAATGTCACCGGCACGGTGAACCTGCTGAACGCGGCAAGGGAACTGTGGAAGGATGATCCCCAAGGCAAACGGTTCTACCACGTCAGCACCGATGAAGTGTACGGCTCGCTGCACGATGGCGGATTCTTCCTGGAGACCACCTCCTACGACCCGCAAAGCCCCTACAGCGCCAGCAAGGCCGCCAGCGACCACTTCGTGCGGGCATACGGCAATACCTACAAGCTCCCCTATGTGGTGAGCAACTGCAGCAACAACTACGGCAGCCACCAGTTCCCGGAAAAGTTAATCCCACTGATGATCAACAACATCCGACAGAGCAAGCCACTGCCGGTCTATGGCAAGGGTGAGAATGTGCGTGACTGGCTCTGGGTCGAGGACCATGCCGTCGCCATCGATCTCATCTTCCACAAAGGCGTGGACGGCGAGACGTACAACATCGGTGGCCACAACGAATGGAAGAACATCGACCTGGTACACCTGCTCTGCTCCATCATGGACCGCAAGCTGGGGCGTGCCGAGGGTGAAAGTGCCAAGCTGATCACCTATGTCACCGACCGGGCCGGCCACGACCTGCGCTACGCCATCGACGCGGGCAAGATCGAGCGGGAACTGGGCTGGAAGCCGAGCATCACCTTTGAGCGGGGCCTGGAGCAGACCGTGGATTGGTACCTTGCGAATGACGGATGGCTGCAGGACGTTACTTCCGGCGCCTACCGCGAGTATTACGCAGCGCAGTACGGCGACCGCTAATGGGATTGTTCAGCAACCTTTTCGGCAAAAAGAGGCAAGCGGTACCGCCGCTGGACTACGGCGTGCTGAAGTGTGATGTCCATTCACACTTCATCCCCGGCATTGATGATGGCGCGCCGGACCTGGCAGCCAGCATGGAACTGCTGCAAGCCATGTACGACCTGGGCTACCGCAAGGTGATCACCACGCCGCACAGCATGGCGGACGGCTACAAGAACCCGCCGGAAGTGATCCTGGGCGGACTGGAGAAGCTGCGCCGGGCGGTGCAGGAGGCCAAGTTGCCCATGGAGGTAGACGCGGCCGCCGAGTACTACCTGGACCATGCCTTGCAAGAGAAGGTGGCCGCCCAGAAAGTGCTGACCATCGGCCACGACATGGTGCTTTTCGAGCTGCCGTTCATCAGCGAGCCCAATGTGCTGATGAACATGGTGTTCGAGATGCAGACGCAAGGCTACACACCGGTGCTGGCCCACCCCGAGCGCTACCAGTATTGGCATGTGAACATGGACACCATGGAGCAGCTCAAGGACCGCAACGTGCTTTTCCAGCTGAACATCATCGCCTTGGGCGGGGCCTACGGGCCATCCACCCAAAAGGCCGCCGAGCGCATCGTGGACAAGGGCTGGTACGAGCTGGTGGGCAGCGATTGCCACAGCATGAAGCACATTGCGGCCATGGAGGCCACCCGCACCGAGCCTTACTTGCACAAGGTGGTGGAAAGCGGGAAGCTGTTGAACCCGACGCTTTAGGATAGACCCCGGTGATCAGGCAGGAACCCTGCAATTCTGAAATTAGATCTCAGAATTGCAGGGTTCGAACTTGGCCAATAGTCACAAATACAACGCTCACAGCCCCTACGCTGCACTCGTCGCCACCTCCCGGCTCACCTTCCGGAACAGCCCCTGCAGCACATTGCCGGGCCCGCATTCCACGATATTGGAGGCACCGTCTGCCAACATGTTGCGCATGGTCTGCGTCCAGCGCACGGGGGCCGTCAGCTGGGCGATCAGGTTGGCCTTGATGCGGGCCGGGTCCTTGCGGCCCAAGGCATCCACGTTCTGGTAAATGGGGCAGCGCGGGTCGTGGATGGGCGTAAAGGCGATGGCCGTGGCCAATTCTGCGCGGGCCGGCTCCATCAAGGGGCTGTGGAAGGCACCGCCCACGGGCAGCAGCAGCGCCCGCTTGGCACCGGCGGCCTTCAGGGCCTCACAGGCCGCGTTCACGGCCTCCAACGTGCCGCTGATCACCAGCTGGCCCGGGCAGTTGTAGTTGGCCGGCACCACCACACCGTCAATGGTGGCGCAGATCTCCTCCACCTTCTCATCCTCCATGCCCAGGATGGCGGCCATGGTGCCCGGCTGGGCCTCGCACGCCTTCTGCATGGCGTTGGCGCGGGCGGCCACCAGTTTGAGCCCATCGCTGAACTCCATGGCACCGGCCGCCACCAAGGCGCTGAACTCGCCCAGGGAGTGCCCCGCCACCATGTCCGGTTGGAAGGCATCGCCCATGGTCTTGGCCTTGATCACGCTGTGCAGGAAGATGGCCGGCTGGGTCACCTTGGTCTGTTTCAGGTCTTCCTCGCTGCCGGTGAACATCACATCCGTGATGTTGAACCCAAGGATGTTGTTGGCATGCTCAAAGAACACGCGGGCATTGCTGTCGGTCTCGTACAGCTCCTTGCCCATGCCGGGAAACTGGCTGCCTTGACCGGGAAAAACGTATGCGTTCATGGTATGGGGTATGGAACAGGTCCGGCCGAAAAATAGCTCAGCCGACGGAAGGACCCGCTAAGCTACACCTTGGAAGCCGGGTGACACGATTGCTTGAATGTGAGATGAGGATGTCCGTTTGGGCGGGATTTACGGGATTGACGGGATTGACAGGATGGACAGGATGGACAGGATGGACAGGATGGACAGGATGGACAGGATGGACAGGCCCGATAAGGATCGGGCGGACAGGATGACATACCGTGATCCGATGGAAAGTCTTCCCTTCCGTGGCCATTCGTGTGGCCCGATATGTACCGGGCCGTGGTTCCCAGCCCTCAATCCCACGCGAGCACCCGATATGCATCGGGCCGTGGTGCAATGAGCAAGGGCGGGAAAGCCCAGCCTCCCCGCCCTTTGCAAAATCTTGATCCCATCAATCCCGCTTCCCGAACAGGCGTAGCAGCGCCAGGAACAGATTTAGGAAATCCAGGTAGAGGCTCAGGGCACCCATCAGGGCCATCTTCTGGGCCATCTCGGTGCCGCTGATCACCGTGCCGCCCAAGTGCTTCAGGCGCTGCATGTCATAGGCCGTCAGCCCGGTGAAGATGATCACGCTGATCACACTGATCACGTAACTCATCGTGTCGCTCTTCATGAACATGTTCACCACCATGGCGATGATGATCCCGATGAGGCCGATGAACAGGATGCTGCCCAGCTTCGTCAGGTCTGTCTTGGTGGTGTAGCCCGCCACCGCCATCAGGCCGAATACCGCGGCAGTAACGAAGAACATCGTGGCGATCGACGTGGCCGTGTAGGCCAGGAAGATGAACGACAGGCTGGCGCCCGTCAGCGCCGAATAGACCACGAAGACCGTGAGCAGCATCGGGCCGCTCAGACGGTTGATCATGGTGCCCATCAGCAGCACCAGGCCCAGCGGGGCCAGCATCACCACCCAGCCCAGGATGGACATGCCGCCCGTCTCGAAGTTTATCAAGCGGCCGATCAGGCTCATGTCGTGGCCGAACCAGTAGGCCACGCCACCGCTGATCACCAGCGCCATGGTCATGTAGGTGAACACCTTGCCTAGGAAGGCACGGACATCATCCGGGTTGGCCACCAGGGCGGCCTGCTCAAGGGATTGTCCTTCGGTCAGGTTGGAAAGGGAACTGCGGAACATGCGTATCGTCGGGGTTCTCTTGGTTTGTCAATGAAGTTTGGAAGCGACCAGCTTGATGAACTCCTCCCGCGTGCGGTGGTCTTTGAGGAAGATGCCCGTGAAGGCGGAAGTGGTGGTCACGCTGTTTTGCTTTTGGATGCCGCGCATCTGCATGCAAAGATGCGATGCCTCGATCACCACCGCCACGCCCAAGGGTCTTAAAGTTTCTTGTATGCAATCGCGGATCTCGTTCGTCAGGCGCTCCTGCACCTGCAAACGCCGTGCAAAAGCGTCCACCACCCGCGGGATCTTGCTCAACCCGACAATATGTCCGTCCGGTATGTACGCCACGTGCGCCTTTCCGAAGAACGGCAGCATGTGGTGCTCGCACATGCTGTACAGCTCGATATCCTTCACCAGCACCATCTGGCTGTATTCCTCCTTGAACATGGCGCTCTTCAGGATTTGCGCCGGGTCCACCTCGTAGCCGTGCGTCAGGAACTGCATGCTTTTGGCCACCCGCTCGGGCGTCTTTACCAGGCCTTCCCGTTCCGGGTTTTCACCGATCTCCTTCAGCACTTCCAGGTAGTGGGCGCTCAGCCGCTCAATGGCCTTGGGGTCGAACTTGTCGATCCGCTGGTAGCCGTCCATCGGTGCCTGGATGTCCACCTCGTCCGAGGCCAGCCGGCTGTGCACGGCGGGCGATTTCAAATTCTCTTTCATCGTTGTTGCTATTCGCCGAAATACTCGACGCTGTTGTTCTCCGTTTCCTGGATCTTCACCCGGTGCAGCCGCCCACCGATCGCCGCCACCGGCTTCTCCAGTTGCTTCCAGATCGCCACGGCCAGGTTCTCCGTGGTGCTGTTCAGCCCTTTCATGAAAGGCACGTCCATGTCCAGGTTCTTGTGGTCCACCAGGTCGATCACATGCTCGTGCATGATCCGGCTCAGCGCCGACAGGTTGATCACAAAGCCCGTCTCCGGGTCCGTTTCCCCCTTCACCGTCACCCACAGCTCGTAGTTGTGGCCATGCCAGTTCGGGTTCGAACACTTCCCAAAAGTTTCGAGGTTCCTTTCAGCGCTCCATTCCGGATGCCCCAAACGGTGCGCCGCGCTGAAACGCTCCCTGCGTGTGATGTGGACTGTAGCCATGCAACGGATTAGATACGCAAAGTTAGGCCCAGGTTACAAGGCCTGCCTGGAACCCCTCCTTGCACAGGCAACAATTGGCAGGGTACATTGTTGGGTTCGTCCCCTCTCGTCTCGCCGAAGCCTTGGCGAAGGCGGACTGCCTCCTGCCCACTGCCACTGCCACTGCCCACTGCCCACTGCCACTGCCCACTGCCCACTGCCACTGCCACTGCCTTCTGCCTTCTGCCCACTGCGTCCCGCCGTAGCCCTGCGAAGGCGGACTGCCCACTGCCCACTGCCTCCTGCCTCCTGCCTACTGTCAACTATCCACCAATAAGCAACCCCGCTCCCCTCTCCCCCGTCTTCCCCCCAACCATGCGCCCCCTCCTACTCCCGGCCACACTGGCCCTCGCCACACTCGTTCAGGCCCAACAGCTTCCCATCATCGACTACGACTTCCTCGCGGTCCCGCCCAGCAGCCTGGTCAACAAGGTGGTGGTGCAGCCAGACGGGAAGATCCTCGTGGGCGGATCCTTCACCAACTATGCGGGAAGCGGCAAGCAGAACCTGGTCCGGCTGAACAGCGACGGCACCGTGGATCCCGCATGGAATCCCGGGGGTATCGGCCCGAACCATCTGGTATCGGACATCGACCTGATGCCCGACGGGCGCATCCTCATCGCCGGGAATTTCGTGACCTACAACGGCAGCCCGGTGTACTTCGTAGCCCGGCTATTGCCCAACGGCCTGCGCGATGCCAGCTTCAACATCCCGCCCAATTCCATCAACAACGCCGTGAACGCTGTGGCGCTGCACAAGGACAACAAGGTGGTCGCCGCCGGTGATTTCTTCATCTGCTACGGGCACAGCCAGCCCTACATCACCCGTTTCAACGAAGACGGCTCGCTGGACCTGGACTTTGATATCGGCACCGGCTTCAACGATGCGGTGTACGACCTGCACATCCTGCCGGACGAAAGCATCCTCTGCGCCGGCAAGTTCACCCAGTACAATGGCAACATGTGCGGCCGTGTGGCCTTGCTCAGTTCCGCTGGACCGTATGATCCTTCCATGGACAACGACCCCGGCCTCGTCGGCGGCCCGGCCCGGGCCTTGGCCATGCAACCCGATGGCAAACTGTTGGTGGCGGGCAGCTTCAACTACCATGACGGCCAACCCGCGAACGGCCTCATTCGGCTTAACCTGGACGGCACGCGGGACGCCGGATTCGCCTCACCGTTCTACCCTTATGCATCGGTGCGGGCGGTGAACGTGCTGCCCGATGGGCACATCATGGCAGGCGGCGAATACACCTCCACCATGTACAGCCCCAATGTGGGCGGCCCGAACCGCCTGACCATGCTTCAGGCAAACGGTAGCCGCGATGACGGTTTCGGCCTGGGCCAAGGCATCTTGCCGACAGACCCCGACAACACAGCCTTCGTGCGCAGCATTGCCGTGCAGAATGACGGCAAGATCCTGGTGGGCGGGCGCTTCGGATTCATCGATACCGAAATGCAATACCGGCAGTTGGTCCGGCTGAAGCAAGGGGTCACGGGGATCTTGGAACAGGATCCGGCCAACGTATGGAACGTCATCGTGGATCACGCAAACGGCGAGCTGGTGCTTGCAGATCCCTTCCACACGTCCGGTAAAGCCCACCTGTTGATCCACAACGGCGCCGGGCAGCTGGTGCACCAGGCCCAAGTCAGCGTCGGGGGCGGCCCAGTCCGGATAAAGGTGGACCTGGCGCCCGGTCTGCACCTGATCAGCCTGCAACAGGGCGGACAACGCGTTGCGGCGAAGGTGGTGTGGTGAAGGGCCCAGGCACCGCATCCATCCGGTAGGTCGACCCGCTGGGTCGGCGCTACTGTTCACTGTCCGGCCGCAGGCGGACTGTTCACTGCCCACTTCCTCCCCAACCCCGATCTTTACCCCCATGCGCCTTCTTTCCACTCTCCTTCTCTCCCTTGCAACCATTCTGGCTTCCGCCCAACAATGGGAACTGACCACCGGCGTGAAGACCCGCAGCGAATTCTCCGCTGTACGCATGATGAACTCCACGTTGGGCTACGCCTTGGACAAAACACTCTCCGACATCCTGCGCACCCGCGACGGCGGCTACACCTGGGAACGGATGAACCAATTGGCGATCAACCCGCCGGGCGCCATCCACATGTGGGACGAGCAGCGCGGCATCGTGGCGGCAAGCAGCGGGCGCCTGTACCGCACCGACAATGGCTTTGAGAGCTATGTCACCCTGACGAACGCCACCTTCGGGCAGCTCACCGCCGTGGCCTTCGCCAATGACACGCTGGGCCTGATCGGCAATAATTCGGGCCGCATCTACCGCACCACCGATGCCGGGGACACCTGGACCGAGGTTCCGACCGGCGTCGGCACCAGCTACACCATCACCGACCTGTCCATGCCTTCGCCGGACACGGCCTACGCATGCGTGTACGCCGTGGGCGTGATCCGCAGCACCGACGGCGGCCTCACGTGGGCGCCCACGACCGACGCAGCCCCCACGCATTCGCGGGCCATCCACTTCAGCGATGCGCTCACCGGTGTGGTGGTGGGCAACAGCGGCAACATCCACCGCACCACCGACGGTGGCGAAACCTGGGTGGCGGCCAGCTCGGGCGTCACCCAAAGCCTGTTGGGCCTGTGCGTCATGGGCAACGTGATACTGGCCTCAGGCAACAGCGGCCGCATCGTGCGCAGCGCCGATGGCGGGATCACCTGGTCAGCACAGACCGTGGGCACCAGTTCCACCGTCCATCAAAGCATCGCGCTCAGCCCCCAAGGCACCGGCATCACCGGCACCGATGGCCGCATCTACGGCACCAGCGACTACGGGATCACCTGGGAGCTGCGGCGGGAAGGCACTTGGCACACCCTGCTCAACAAGGTGGCCTTCCAGAACGATCAGGTGGGCGTGGCCGTGGGCTATGTGGCCAATGGCGGACTGGATAACGGCCTGTTGCGCACCACCGACGGTGGCCGCAACTGGGTAAAGGCGGGCAACGGCGGGCTGGGCATCCACCTCACACCGTCGGGCGTCGGCTGCCTCGGCGGCGGTAGCGGTGCCTTCGCCACCACCACGGATGCCTTTTCCACACGGACCAACCGCACCGGTCCCAGCATCGCCATCCGTTGCACCTGGACCATGGATGCCAACGTCCACTTCGTGGGCGGCGGCTCAATCAACGGCGGCATCTACCGCACGGACAACGGTGGCAGCACGTGGACGCGCGTTCTGGACATCGGGAACATCACCATCAACGACCTGTGGTTCGTCAACTCCATGCAGGGTTATGCAGTGGGTGAGAACGGCATGGCCTTCCGAAGCACGGACGGCGGCCTCACTTGGCAGTCCATGCCCGGCACCAGCGGCGGAAACACCATCTTCTTCCTTAACGATACCCTCGGCTGGACCCGCAACCTCCGCACCACCGACGGCGGCGACACCTGGACCGTGATGGATGGCACGTCCATGACAACCGTAAGCATCATCTTCACCAATCCCGATACCGGCTATGCCGTGGACGGCGGGGGAAAGGCGAAGATGAGCACTGACGGCGGGGCGACCTGGACCACCATTCTGCCGTCGATCAGCAACGCCCAGATCATGGACGCCGCGTACGTGGATGGCGCCATCGTGGCCGTGGGGCGTTGGGGCGACGTCTTCCGCGCCCAGGTGGCCTGCCCGCAAAACACACCCACGCCGGTGATCACGGAAGTAGGCGACAACCTCTGCACCGACCTCTCCGGCACGGTCCAGTGGTACTTGGGCGGCGAGCCGATAACTGGTGGAGACACGCCCTGCATCGAGGCCTTGGAAGAGGGCAGCTACACCGTGGTGGTGACGGATGCGCTTGGCTGTGCATCCTCCGTGTCAGCGCCCTTCGTGGTGATCCACACGGACATCACGGATCAAAGCAACACGACGATCCGCCTGCATCCCAATCCTGCTACGGACCGGCTCATCCTGGAAAGGCTGGGAACGGCACCTGCTCCTTTCACGGTGTACGACACACAGGGCCGCATCCTGCTTGCGGGAACAGCAAATGGGACCCGTACTTCCGTGGATATCGCTTCCCTGCCTTCCGGCCTCTATCTCCTGCGGTTGGAAGATGGCGGTATCGCCCGGTTCGTGAAGCGGTAGGCCTGAGGCCAATCGGTCCATCCAGGCCTTGGAGTGGTTTATGCTCCATCGCTTAAGCCCCGTCCAGTGCCCCTGAGGTCCCGCCAAGGGGCCGAGCGAAGGACAGCCGGCGATGGGTCATTCACCGTCCGCGATTCCCTTTCCACTGCCTTATAACAGGCTTACCTTCGCCCATCCTATCAAACCCCCATGCTGGAGACCGCTTATTTGCGCAACCACCCCGAAGAAGCCCGCAAGCGATTGGCCAAACGCCATGTGAACGCCGAGGCCCTGCTGGCCGAAGCCGACCGCTTGGACGAACAGCGCCGCAACACGCAGAACACGTTGGATGCCAAACTGGCCGAGATGAACGAGCAGGCCCGGAGCATCGGCGAGCTGATGAAGGCCGGCAAGAAGGAGGAGGCCGAGGCCGCCAAGGCCCGGTCTGCCGAACTGAAGACCGGCATCGCCGAATTGAAGGAGGCATTGGTGGCCGCCGAAACGGCCTTGGAGCACCACCTGTGGACCATCCCCAACGTGCCGCAGGACCGTGTGCCCGTTGGGAAAACCCCGGAAGACAACGTGGTGGTCATGCAGCACGGCGACATCCCCGAACTGGGGGGCGATGCCAAGCCCCACTGGGAATTGGCCGAGGAATACGAGCTGTTCAGCTTGGAAATGGGTGTGAAGCTCACCGGCGCCGGTTTCCCTGTGTACATCGGCCAAGGGGCCCGGCTGGAGCGCGCACTCATCAGCTTCTTCCTGGACCGTGCCACCGAGGCGGGTTATCTGGAGGTGATCCCGCCGTTGATGGTCAATTCCGATTCGGCCTTCGCCACAGGCCAGCTGCCCGACAAGGAAGGGCAGATGTACCACGCCACACAGGACGACCTGTACCTGATCCCCACCGCCGAGGTGCCCATCACAAACCTGTTCCGCGGCGACATCGTGCCGGCCGAAGAGCTGCCGATCAAGCGGGTGGGCTACACGCCATGCTTCCGCCGCGAGGCGGGCAGCTACGGCAAGGACGTGCGCGGCCTCAACCGCGTACACCAGTTCGACAAGGTGGAGATCGTGCGGGTGGAGCGGCCGGAGAACAGCAACGCGGCCTTGGAGGAGATGGTGGGCCACGTGAGGGGCCTGTTGGAGGCCTTGGAACTGCCCTACCGCCAACTGCTGCTCTGCGGCGGCGACATGGGCTTCACCAGCGCCATCACCTACGACATGGAGGTGTGGTCGGCCGCGCAAAAGCGCTGGCTGGAGGTGAGCTCGATCAGCAATTTCGAGACCTACCAAAGCAACCGCCTGAAGCTGCGCTACCGCGGAGAGGACAAGAAACCCCATCTGGCGCACACGCTCAACGGCAGCGCGCTGGCCCTGGCGCGCATCGTGGCGGCCCTGCTGGAGAACCACCAGACCTCCGAATGCATCCGGGTACCCAAGGCGTTGCAGCCGTACACCGGCTTCGCCATGATCGTGAAGAAATGAGGCGGGCCATGCAGGCGGCGGCCTTGGCCGCGTTGTTTTCCGGCTGCCTGCTGGCCTCATGCACCCATCATGCCGACCCCGCCGAGCTGGCCGCCGTGCAACGCCTGATACAGGATACCGACAGCATGAACGCCGAGATCAATGGCCAGAACAACGCGGCGCTTAGGCACATGGGCGCCCTGTTCGAGGCCGAGCGACCGGCGATCGAGCAGCGATTCCGCGATACACTATTGCCGCACGAAGCGGAGGTCTTGGGCAATTATTACCGCGCCATGAACGAGCGCCTGCCCGCCGTGCTGGAAACCCGAAGGATGGAACAGGCCCGCCTGGACAGCACGGCCCAGCGGTTGCGCAACCTGCGCCACGATATGGAACAAGGTTTGATGGGAAAAGCCTTGCGGGGACAGGCATTGGCCAAGGAGCAACAATGGAACGCCCGGCTGCGTCAGGACCTGGACAGCATCAACGTGCATACCGGGGCGTTGATCCGCGACCGCAAGAACTACCGGGCGGCCATAGACAACCAGCTGCACCCATGATGCACGCCACACGCCGATTCCTGCAGGCCCTGCTGCTGCTGCTGGCATGCACGGCGGCCGCCACCTTGCGGGCCCAGCCCGGCACGGATGAGCAACTCGCCGCGGAATACATGCGCCAAGGCGATTACGACAAGGCCATCCTCTACTATGAAAAGCTGCACGACAAACAGCCCAATAACTTCTACTATGAGCAGTTGCTGAAAGCCTACGTGGCCGTGAAACGGTATGATGAGGCCGAAAAACTAGCCAAGGCCCGTATGCGGCGCCAAGGCGGCGACCCCCAATTCCTGGTGGATATCGGCATGGTGCTGAAGGTACAGGGCGATACCGCCAAGGCGAACCAGGAATTCAACAAGGCGCTGAAGAACCTGAAACCGGACCAAGCGTCGATCCGCACGCTGGCCAACGCTTTCACCCGCAACAATGAGCTGGCCTTCGCGCTGCAAGCCTATGAGCGGGGGCGGAAGATGCTGAAGGCAGGGACCGACTTCTTCTACGAAACGGCCAACCTGCGGGCATCCATGGGCGATGTCGCGGGCATGACCAGCGATTACCTTGACCTGTTGCAGACCAACCCGGCCTACCTGCAGGCCGTGCAGAACGGGCTGGGGCGTTTCATCGATTTCACCGCCAAGGACGAACGGTCGGACCTGCTGCGAACCGAGCTGCTCCGGCGCGTACAGAAGCAACCGGACAATACCGTCTACCCGGAAATGCTCATCTGGATGTACATCCAGCAGAAGGACCTCGGAAGCGCCTTTGTGCAGAGCCGTGCCATGGACAAGCGCTTCAATGAAGGCGGGCAACGCCTGATGGCCCTGGGCGACATGGCCGTGAACAACAAGGACTGGGGCAATGCGGCCAAGAGCTATGAATATGTGGTGTCGCTGGGTGCCGGGAAACCCTACTACGGGGCGGCCAAGGTGGGGCTGGTATCGGCCATGGACGCCCAGGTGAAGGAAAAGGCGGCGCCGGCACCCGAGGAGTTGGACCGCCTGAAGCAATTGTATTTGGGCACCTTGGCCGAACTGGGGCGGTCGCCGGCCAATATCAAGTTGCTGAGCGGGCTCGCCGACCTGGAGGCCTACTACTTGAATGACGTCGCCGGGGCCGTGGACCTGCTGAAGGAGGCCGTCGACATGCCCGGACTGAACCGCAAGCAGCAAGCCGAGTTGAAGCTGCAGTTGGGCGACATCCACATCCTGCAAGGGGATATCTGGGATGCGTCGCTGCTCTTCTCGCAAGTGGACCTCGATTTCAAACAGGACGTGCTCGGCCATGAGGCCCGCATGCGCAACGCCAAGGTGAGCTTCTATGCCGGTGATTTCCTGTGGGCCAAGGCCCAGCTGGATGTGCTCAAGGCCAGCACGAGCAAGCTGATCGCCAATGATGCCATGGAATTGTCCCTGTTGATCACGGACAACCTCGGCGTGGATACGGTCAGTGAGGCGCTGAGCCTCTTCGCGCGTTCGCAACTGCTGATGGAACAACACCGCTATGACAGTGCCTTGGCCGTGCTGGACACCATCGTGGCCCGCTTCCCCCTCTCATCCCTGGGCGATGATGTGCTCTATGCAAGGTACCGCATCGCCGTGGCGCAACACCGCTACGGCGAGGCCGCGGGATTCCTGGAGAAGGTGATCGAGCAATATCCCAACGACATCCTCGTGGACAACGCCATGTTTGACCTCGGGCGCCTGTATGAGAAGTATCTCGGGGACAAGGAAAAGGCGATGGCCTGGTACGAGAAACTCCTTTTCGAGCAGGGCGGAACCATCTTCACCGCTGAGGCCCGCGAACGATACCGCAGACTGAGAGGCGACCACGACAACCTGGATACCCCCGAACAGAAATTCCTACTCGGCCCCAACCCATGATCATCTACAACGTTACCGTGAACGTGGACAAGGAAGTGCACGAAATGTGGCTCGCCTGGATGCAGCACACGCACCTGCCCGACGTGCTGGCCACCGGCCACTTCCAAGAGGCCCGCATCTGTCGCGTGCTCAGCGAAGGCGACACGGGGTTCACCTATGCCGTGCAGTACACCTGCAAGGACATGGCCGAGTATGAGCAGTACATCGAACACCATGCCGACCGCCTGCGGGCCGAATCGGAGAAGTACTATGGGGTGAAGGCCGTGGCCTTCCGAACCCTGTTGGAGGTGATACACACGGCATGACCTTCGTCCGCGCCAAAAAGCACCTCGGACAGTATTTCCTGAAGGACGAGGAGGCCGCACGCCGCATAGCGGAAAGCCTGAGGCTTTTCGGAGGGTACAACCACGTGCTGGAGGTTGGGCCGGGAACAGGCGCGCTCACCAAACACCTGCTCGAAAGGGGCGATGTCGAGATCACCTGCATCGAGCTCGACCATGAGTCCGTGGTGCACCTGAACGAAAAGTGGCCCGCCCTGCATGTGGTGGAGGGAGACCTGCTGCGCATGGACCTGGGGTCCATAGCCCGCGGGCCGATCGGGATGGCCGGCAACTTTCCGTACAACATCAGCACCGAGATCGTATTTAAGGTGCTGGACAACCGCGACCGCATACCCGAGGTGGTGGGCATGTTCCAGAAGGAAGTGGCCGACCGCCTGTGTGCCGGGCCCGGTAGCCGTACCTACGGCATCACCAGCGTGCTGACACAGCTGTGGTACAACGTGGAGCATCTGTTCATCGTGGAGCCCGATGCCTTCATCCCGCCGCCCAAGGTGCGCAGCGCGGTGATCCGCATGCAGCGCAATGGCCGACAAACGCTTCCCTGCGATGCCAAGCTGCTCGCCACCTTGGTGAAAACGGGATTCGGCCAGCGCCGCAAGACCCTGCACAACGCATTGAGGTCCTTTGCGCCGTTGACCTCCGGGGTGCCGGCGGAATACGCACGGAAACGCGCCGAGGAACTGTCCGTGGAGGATTGGATCGCCTTGGCACTCATCTGCGCGCCGCGATAAAGCCCCTTTTTCCGCGTCCCTGGCCTTGTGGCCACGCGTCACCCTGCCGGTTTCCTTAGTTTCGCGATCCCCGGGCCTGCCGGGGGCTCGGAAACCTGCCGGCCATGACCTTCGTCCTCAGCAAAGCCAACTTCGAGCGCATCCAGGAAAACATCGCGCAGCAGCGCGATCAAGAGGTGCTGGCCGCCGTGCAGGACCTGCACCCGGCGGATATCGCCGACGTGCTGGACCAGCTGAGCCTGAAGGAAGCCCAGTACCTCTTCGAACGGCTCGAGCCGGAAATGGCCGCCGAGGTGGTGTTGGAGGTGCCCGAGGACAAGCGCGACAAGCTGCTGGTGAACTATACCGGCAAGGAGATCGCCGAGGAGCTGATCGAGCACATCGAATCCGATGATGCCGCGGACGTGATCTCCGAGCTGCCCGACGACGTGCGGGAGGAGGTGTTGGCCAACATCGAGGACGAGGAGCAACGCAAGGAGATCAGCGAGTTGCTCACCTACGACGAAGGCACCGCCGGCGCCTTGATGGCCAAGGAGCTGGTGAAGGTGAACGCCAACGCAAGCATGCTGGATTGCGTGCGCGTGCTGCGCACCCACGCCGATATGGTGGATGACGTGTACGTGATCCTGGTGGTGGACGACCATGACCGCCTTGTGGGAAGCATCCCCATCAAGGCGCTGCTCACCACCTCGCTCCGCATGCCGGTGAAGGATGTCTACGACCCGGACATCATCAGCATCAAGGCGTACGAGGAGGTCAAGGAGGCCAGCCGGATCATGGAGAAATATGACCTGGTGATCCTGCCCGTGGTCGACGACCGGGGGCGGTTGCTCGGCCGCATCACCATCGACGACGTGGTGGACGCCATCCGTGAGGAGGAGACCGAGGATACCCACCGCATGGGTGGTATGGAAGCCTTGGAATATTCATACAGCGCCAGCTCCCTGTGGGAGATGGTGAAGAAGCGCGTGGGCTGGTTGATCATCCTGTTCATCGGCGAGAGCTTTACCGCCACCGCCATGGGATTCTACATGGATGAGATCGAGAAGGCCGTGGTGCTCGCCCTGTTCGTGCCCCTGATCATTTCCAGCGGCGGCAACACCGGTTCACAGGCCAGCACCCTGATCATCCGCGCACTCGCCTTGGGCGATGTCACCACCCGGGAATGGTTCCGCATCTTCAGGAGGGAGCTGGTGGTGGGGGTCACCCTCGGATTGATCCTCGCCCTCATCGGGTTCACGCGTGTGGCCGTATGGAGCCAGTTCGTGAACTTGTACGGCCCGCACTGGATGCTCGTGGGGTTCGTGGTGGCCCTGGCCCTGATGGGCGTGGTGGTGTGGGGCAACCTCGTGGGGTCGCTCTTCCCGTTGTTGCTGAAACGATTCGGCATGGATCCGGCCAGCGCATCGGCGCCCTTCGTAGCCACGCTCGTGGACGTCACCGGCCTGGTGATATACTTCAGCATCGCAGCCGTGTTCATGCGGCAGATCCTGGCATGAAGATCAACTTCATCGACACCGTCCATCCCGTGCTCAGCACCCGCCTTACCGTGGCGGGCCATACTTGCGAAGACCTCAGTGAGCACGCGGGTGATGCGCTGATGGCCCAACTGCACGATTCGGAGGGTCTGATCGTGCGCAGCCGGTTGTTCATCGATGACAAGGTGTTGGACCACGCGCCCAAGCTCCGCTTCATCGCGCGTTGTGGCGCGGGTATGGAGAACATCGACAAGGAGACCTGTGCTCGGCGCGGGATCACCCTGTACAACTCGCCGGAAGGCAACAGGGCCGCGGTGGCGGAGCATGCCATCGGCATGCTGCTGGCACTGATGAACCACATGCCCCGGGCGGATCGCGAGGTGCGCCACGGCATCTGGGACCGCCTGGCCAACAGCGGTAGCGAGCTGGAGGGAAGCCACGTGGGCATCATCGGGTTCGGCCACATGGGGGCCGCCTTCGCCCAACGGCTCAATGGCTTCGGGGTGAGGGTGCTGGCCCATGACAAGTACAGGAACGGGTTTGCCAATGAGCGGGTGGAGGAAGTATCCCTGGAAGAGCTGCAGCAACGCAGCGATGTGGTGAGCCTGCATTTGCCGCTCACGGGGGAGACCGACCGGTATGCCAACGCCGCATTCTTCCAAGGATTTGCCAAGCCCATCTGGTTCATCAACACCGCGCGGGGACCCATCACCGATACGGCGGCCCTGCTCGATGCCATCGGGGCGGGCCAAGTACGCGGCGCATGCCTCGATGTGCTGGAGTTCGAGGAACGATCGCTCAAGGGGCTGCGCTCAAGCGCGGACCAGGAAACATTGGAGCGCCTTTATGCCAGCGACAAGGTGCTGCTGAGCCCCCACGTGGCCGGCATCACGTCGGAGAGCTATTTCAAGCTCGCGAATGTGCTGGCGGACAAGATCCTGCGCGATGTGGCCGCAGGGAAGTACTGATCAGACCCGGCGGCGAAGACACAAGCCATGGGCCGCATCCATCAAAACCACAGGGCATGGCCCCGGACAACGGCAGCAGCGTCACCATGACCGAGGTACATGGCCATCGCGGGTGTGATGATGGCGTTCCGCCCAATACCATCCCAGCCTTCCGGAAGGCGGCGGACACGGGTTGCCCGTGGTTGGAGATGGACGTGGTGGTCACGGGCGATGGGCACGTGCTGATAAGCCATGAACCATGGATGGATCCCGCGTGGTGCGTGGACGGGGAGGGGAGAAGCCTATCGGAGGAGCAGGGGCATGGCCTCAACATCTACCGGATGCCCCTGGTCGAGGTGCAGCGCTATCGCGTGAAGGCCGCCGGTGGCAAGGGATCAAGCGCCCCCAAGCCCACCTTGACCGAAGTAGTGGAGGCCTTGCGGCGATGGTCCCGGGAAAGTGGGAAGCCCATGCCGGGCCTGAACATTGAGGTGAAAAGTGACCCGGCCTGGTATGGCCTGCGCCAGCCCGAACCCGCGATCTTGCTGGATGCCGTGCTCCAAGTGATCGCATCATCCGGCTTGGACCGGTGCCTGGTGCAGAGCTTCGACCCCGCCGTGCTGGAGGCCATGCACGAACGGAGGCCGCAGCTCCCGCTGGCCTTGCTGATCGATAACATCGACGGCCCTGAAGTGAACCTGGGGAAACTGCGTTTCACGCCCCGTTATTACAGCGCCCCATTTTTCCTGGTCTCAGACGAGTTGGTAACGTGGCTGCGTGTACGTGGCATCGGTGTGTTGACATGGACCGTCAATGGAACGGCCGACATGCAGCGGATGATCGACATGGGGGTGGACGGCCTGATCACCGACAGGCCCGCCGAGGCCATGCGCCTGCTCGCGGCCCGGTGACGGCCCTGCACCCGGTCCTCACCAGTCCTTCTGCCGTGCGCTCCACTCCTCGATCCCTTTTTCCAAGGCATCCAGGTCGGCGGACCATTGGAGGGCATCGCTTGCCGCGCCGGGCGCCTTGAGGCGCGCGATCAACGGGCCGAAGCGCTCCGCGTCGAACGCCAGTAGTTGCGGCTTTACGGAGGCCACCACCCGAAGGGTCTTTTCGATGTCCTGGCGCTGGCGCGCATCGCGTAGCGTTTGCAGGCGTTCCGGGGCGGCCTTCCGGAAAAGGCCCTCCACCACGGGTTTCATGGCCTCGTCCACCACGGCGGGGGGCACCTGTACGGCAGTGGGTTCCTCATCGACCGGCGGTGGCACGGGGCGCACTTTGCGATCACCCACATCCTTGCGCAGGTTTTCGATGGTGCCCTGCAGCCGCGTGCTCATCCGGCCTGCGCGATAGAGCAGCCACACCACCAGCAACAGGGCCAGGAGCAGGACCGCCAAGGCGATGAGCATCCAACGGTCCGCCTTGGTCTGCAGCTCCACGATGGCTTGTGCCATGGTGCGTTCGCGTTGCAGGCCGGTCTGCAGCAGGCTGTCCGCCGCAACCTCAAGCTGTTGCCGTTCGGCGGCATGCCGTGCCGCGACCTCCGCGGCCTCGTCCAGTTCGCGGAGATGGTCCAGCGAATCGGCGCCCTGGCTTGCGGCAAAGGCCAAGGCGTATTGCCCGGCGGCCGCGTGGCGCTTGGCCAGCATGCGCCGTGCCATCACGCCCAGGTCGGGGCGCCGGAGGCTGTCTGCCAGGGTGCAGGCTTCCTTCAGCAAGGTGAAGGCCTGCGCCGACCTGGCCAGCTCGGCCAGATGTAGCCGTGCCTCGAAGGAAGCGATGAGGTTGCCCGTGCTGTCGGCATGCGCCAGGGCGGCCTCCTGCGAGGCGATCACGGCCCGCAGGCTGTCGGCCTGCGCCTGTGTCCGCAACGGGGACAGAATAACCAGGCCGTACAGGAGTGCCGCAAGAAGAAGGCGCAAATGCATGGGGTGTGTAGCTATTGACTGGATGAATGTAGGGCCCCGGCATGCTCTCCGGCCTGCCACGGGTTCGTGTTCAACGCAGGCCCGGCGGCAGCAGGCATACCGGGATCGGCGACCATTTGTGGGCATTGATCTTGTGCAGGTGATCGTAGATGGCCAACACTTGGGCTTGTCGTTCGGTGGGCTCATCCGGTGCCGCCCCGGATGCCCGGAGCGCCATCGCCCATTCGAGTTCGGGATAGGTGGCGCCCAACTGGTCCTCATCGCTGCGGTCGTCCGCGAAAAGCCCGTCGCTGGGCTTGGCCTGCCGGATGCTTTCCACGATGCCCAGCGCCTGGGCCAAGGCGTACACCTCGCTCTTGGTGAGGCCGCCGATGGGGGACAGGTCCACGCCGCCATCGCCGTATTTGGTGTAGAAGCCCACACCGAAGTCCTCCACTTTGTTGCCGGTGCCGGCCACCAGCATGCGCCGGATGCCGGCCAGATAGTACAGGGTGGTCATGCGCAGGCGGGCCCGCGTGTTGGCCATGGCCAGGTCGATCGCCGGCTGTCCGCCTGCTTGGGGCAAGGCACCCGCCAGCGTGTCGAAGGCGGAGGTGAGGTCGATGCGTTCGCCCGACACGTGGGGAAAGCCTTCCCGTAGCCAAGCTATGTGTTCCTGTGCCCGCGCCACATGCGTGGGTGGCTGATGGATGGGCATTTCCACGCACAGCACTGGCAGGCCGGTGCGTGCGCACAAGGTGCTTACCACGGCGCTGTCGATGCCGCCGCTGATGCCCACCACGAAGCCTTGCTGGCCCGCCTTGGCGCAGTATTGCCGCAGCCAGTCGGTGATGTGCCGGATGGCGCCTTCCACGTTCAACATGGTGCAAAGAAAAGCCCCGCATGCCGGGCGGCGTGCGGGGCCTTCCGGGTATTCCCGTGCAGGCCGGGGTCAGAAGAAGATCCCGAGCGACAGCTCGAAGTAGTTCTGCTTGGCCTTCATGGATTTTTTCGTTCCCGAGGCGTCCGTGATGGTCTGGTCCTTCAGGATGTTCGTGAAGCCGTTGTTGTAGGTAATACCCACCATGGCGGCCGTGTTGCCGCTGAAGTTGAACTCAAGCCCGGCGCCCACGATCAGGGAAGCCTTGAACAGGTTCGTGTGGTCCATGATGTCCTCGTCGGTCACACGAACGATATCCCCCTTGGCATCGGGCTCGTCGAAATCGCTCTTGGCCGCAATGTTGAACGCCGCCCCAAAACCGATCTGGCCGAAGTAGGTCATGTAGCCGATCTCGTTGGTCTTCAGCTTCAGCGTCAGCGGCAGTTCGATGTACTGGTATTTCGACTCGGTGTGCAGGTTCTTGTCACCGAACGGATAGGTGGTCTTCCCGCCCACGTTGTTCAGGAAAAGACCCGTGGAGAACGCATAGTTCTCCGTGGACCCGATCATGAAATCGCTCATCAACCCGAAGGTGAAGCCGAACCGCGTACCGTCGCTCTTCAGTTCCTTGGTATCGGGCTTGATGAGACCGAAATTGGGGGCCAGTTTGATGCCAAAGCGGACGGGCTGGGCCTGGACCGGCCCACCAGCGCTGAGTGACAGCAGGCAGAGAATGGCGATGACCTTCTTCATAGGTTTGCGGGCGTTTTGGAATGATGGCCAAAGGTAAGTGCACTCGGGGCTACTGGGCTCCCCTCGCGGCAGGGGCGGTCCTGCTGGGCTTGGCCGCTTGCGGCGGCAATGAGGCCTCCCTGAGGAAGATCAAACCGGTGGACGCACACATCCGCATCGAGCGGTTGGACCAGGACCTGTTCCGTGCGGCCAACGATTCATCGGGCAACTTCAGCATGCGCCTGTACGCCACCTACGGCGAGTTTTACAAGACCTATGTGGAAGATGTGCTCCAGGCCGCGGCTTATGATGATCCACGCCTTCCCATGGCCTTGATCCATTTTACCCACGACCACGACTGGAGCGCCGTGCAGCAGCGAGCGGACAGCGTATTCGGCGATATGGCCAAGGAGCAGGCTGCCTTCAACGAAGCCTTCGGACGGCTGAAGGCCATTTTCCCCGATAGCCTCATACCGCGGATAGTGGCCTACAACTCGGGCTTCAATTTTGGTGTGCTGCCCACCGACAGCGTGTTGGGTTTCGGGGTGGAATGGTTCGTGGGAAAGGACAGCCCGGTGGTGCAATACCTGGCCCCCGAGATATTCCCGCAATACCGCAAGGACCGGATGCGCCCCGAAATGCTGGTGCCCAGCGTGGTGAAGGGATGGCTCCAAGTGCATTACACATGGGATACGCGCGGCGAAAGCCTATTGGAGAACCTGGTCGTGATCGGCAAGGTGATGGCCTTGCTCGATGCCCTGATGCCCGGCACGGACCCCGTCTTGCTGTTCGCCTTCACCCCGGGGCAGCTGAAGTGGTGCGAGGAGAACGAGTTCAATATCTGGCGCGAGATCGTGGGCAAGGAACTGCTGTATTCCAAAGACCCCAAGGTGGTGGACCGGTTCATGAATGACGGCCCCTTCACCCCGGGTTTGCCACGGGAAAGCCCCGGCCATATTGGCGAGTGGATCGGGTACCGCATGGTGGCCAGCTATCTGCGTGCGCACCCGGGAACAACCTTTGCGGACCTGTTCAACAAGAGTGATGCGCAGGCGATCTTGAAAACCTATAAACCCAGGTAAGCCGTGAAGTGAAAGGGCAGGGGACCGGTGGACATGACCGGCCTTGGTATAAGCCCGCAGACCATGGCACCACCACGACCCATGAAGGAATCAGACATCATCATCCGTGTGCACACCGATGAAAACCACGTGCCCGAGCACATCGAATGGAAGGCCCAGGACGGCCGGGAGCAAGGCGTTGGAAAAGCCATGTTGTTGAGCTTCTGGGATGCCCAGGAGCTCAATACGTTGCGCATCGACCTTTGGACCAAGGAGATGACCACCGATGAAATGAAGGCCTTCTTCCATCAGAACATCCTCACGTTGGCCGACACATTCGAGCGCGCCACCAACGAGGGTAAGATGGCGGCCCAGATGCGCGACTTCGCGGATTACTTCGCCGAGCACATGCTGCCGGACCTGAAGAAGTAGTTGTTGGTTGTCAGTTGACCGTTGTTCGAAGCACTGCCGACAACTACCAACTACCAACTACCAACCGCCAACTGCCAACTGCCAACTGCCAACTGCCAACTGCCAACTGCCAACTGCCAACCGCCACCGTCCTCACCCTTCCCACCGTGCATTCACATCGGCGATGAAGCCCAGCATTTCATCGCGTCCCTGTCCTGTTTCGGATGAAGTGATGATGAGGTAAGGCAGGTTCTCCCAGGTCCGTTTCAGCGTACGCCGGTAGAGTGCCACGTTACTCATGATCGCCGGCTGTTTCAATTTGTCGCTCTTGGTGAACAGGATGACGAACGGGATCCCTTCGGTGCCCAACCAGTGGATCATCTCCAAGTCGTTCTGTTGCGGCTCGTGCCGCACGTCCACCAGCAGGAACACGCATTGCAGGTTCTCCCGCTCCCGTAGGTAGGTGTGCACCATCTGCTGCCATGTCGCCCGCTCCGCCTTGCTGGTCTTGGCAAAGCCGTATCCGGGCAGGTCGGCCAGCAGCCAGGCGGGCCCTTGTCCGGCCACGGGCTCCACACGGAAGTGCTCCACGTTGCGGGTGCGGCCCGGGGTGCCGCTTACCCGCGCCAAGCGATGGATGCCCACCAGCATGTTGATCAGCGAGCTCTTCCCCACATTGCTCCGCCCGATGAAGGCGTATTCCGGCAGCGTGGGCTTCGGCCAGTGCGCGGCGAGGCGCCCGCTTCCCAAGTGTTCAGCCTTCAGGTTCTTCATGCGCACCGGCAGGCCCCTTGCCTAACGGGCCAGCGTCTTCTTCAACCAGTCTCCCAAGATGGCGTTGAACTCCTCGGGGCGCTCCATCATGGCCGCATGGCCGCATTGGTCGATCCAATACAGCTCGCTTTGCGGAATGAGCTCATGGAACTCTTCCGCCACGTGCGGCGGCGTAATGGTGTCCTGTTTGCCCCAGATCAGGCAGACCGGCATCTTCAGGGTGGGAAGCACCTCGGCCATGTTGTGCCGGATCGCGCTCTTGGCCAGCGACAGGATGCGGATCAGCTTGGCACGGTCGTTCACCGTTACGAAGCACTCATCCACCAGCTCGTCCGTGGCCATGGCCGGATCGTAAAAGGTGACCGCAACTTTCTTGCGGATGAATTCCTTGTCTTCACGCCGGGGGAAACTGCCGCCGAAGGCGTTTTCATACAGGCCGCTGCTCCCGGTGAGGATCAGCGTCCGGATGTTGGAACTGTGCCGGCTGCTGTACACCAAGGCCACATGGCCCCCCAGCGAATTGCCCAGCAGGTTGATGTCGCGAAGCCCCAAGTGCTGCAGGAACCGGTCCAGGAATTCGGCCAGCGCCTTCACGTTCGTGTTCAGCATGGGCAGCGAGTACAAGGGCAGGATGGGCATCACCACCCGGTAATTCTTCGAGAAGTGCTCCGTGGTGTCCTGGAAGTTGCTCAGGGCGCCGAAAAGACCGTGCAGGAATACCAAGGGCGGGCCCTCGCCTACGTCGATGTACCGGAACTCCCCCGCCTCTTTCACCTGTGGCCCCATGCTCGCTCGTGGATGTCCAAATGTAACGGCTACGGACAGACGAAGGGTGTTTTCATTTTTTACCGGCCCAACAGCACGAATCCATCATTGCGAAAAACCTGCTGCGGGAACCAGCCATGCGCCAAGGGCATCTGTTCCAGTTCCTCGGGGCTCACCAGCAGGTTGGTCACCCCGTATTGCTCCAGCAGCCCCCGCGTATCGCCGCGAGGGGCGCTCATGCCTTGCAGCAGCAGGGCGTTGTCGGTCTCCCGTTGCCGCTGGTCCACGTAGGGGTTGCCGAAGGTGGATTCGGTGGCCACCACGTGGCGCGCCGTGGGCAGCACGGGCCAGCCGCTGTGCTTGATCTCGCAGAGCACCACCGCCCCCCAGGGCAGCAACGTGCCCAATGTTTCGGCCACTTCAATGCCCGGGTTGTTTTCCAAAAAGGCCCGGTCGCGGTTGTGCGATAGCCGCACATCGCGGCGGGTGGCGTAAGACGGGTAGTTCAGCGTGCACGCCAATGCGGTGATGGAGAAAAGGACCAGTGCGGGCTTGGGCTGCAGGGCCAGAGGGGTGCACGACGAGGTGCGGGTGACCAGGCGCCAGGCCCATGCAAAGAGCTCCCAGCCCGCGATGCCCGCAAACAGGGCCATGGTGGCTTTCATGTAAAAGAAGAAGTGGAAGGTGGGCACCGTGCCGGGCAGGCTGAGGCCCGCATGCTTGTCCAGCACGCTTACCGTGTAGCTGTAGGCGAACAGCACCAAGCTGATCAGCAGCCAGGATAGCAGCATCCGTCGGGAACCGGGCGCCATGGTGTCCTGGCCTTGCCGGCGCCAAACAAGCCAGGCGCCCAGCAGGGCGATGATGCTGAAGAAGGTGAGGTTGTAATTGAGGAAGAGCCCAAGGTCGTGCAGGGTGAGCGCATAGTAGGTGAACAGGAAGCCGGCCCGGTTGATGGTGTGCATGCCGTAGTGGCCGATGATGTACCACGTGATGGGCAAGGTGGTGACCAGGAATGCAGCACCGGCCAAGAAGCTGGCGGAAATACGGCGCCGTATGTGGGCCTTGTCGCCCTGCCGGAAGGCCCGGATGACATCCACGGCGGTGTACCCGGCGAATATGAGCACCGCGATCAGCGCCGGGGCCGGATGGGCCAGAAAGGCGATGCCTGCGCCGGCACCGGCCCATAGGGAGGGCATCAGGCGGGTGGAGCGGAAGGCCCGATCGACCAGGATGATCTCCAAGTAGAAAAAAACCTGGCCAAAGGATACCGGGATCAAGCGCGGCGAATAGGTGGCGATGGCGTAACCCGGCTCCTGCCCCACGGAGAAGAACAGGTAAGCGGCCGTGCTCAGCGCCGCATGGCCCGCGCCCAGGAAGTACCAGGCCATCAGGAAAAAAGTGATCGGGGCCAGCAGGTTGGCATACGGCCCCATTTGAACAATGATGGTGGAGGGGGGCAAGCCGGTGATGGCAACCAGGGCGGACTCGATCCACGTGAGCAGGGGCGGATACCAAAGGTGGTCGCCCAAGTAGGTGGGGTCCTCGCCATAATGGCCTTCGAGCAAGGCGCGCACAAAGGATTCGTCGCGATGGAAATCAATCACGGAACCCCACGGGAGGCCCGATACGGACCGGATCGCCGGTATGAACGCCAGCACCAGCATAAAGAGGAAGAACATGATCGCCAGCCATTGCACTTGGCGCCCCTCCATGGTCCGTTGGGGAGATGGGCGGCTCATGGGGACGGCATGTGGGGGAAGCCCGGAATGGGCGGACCTATCCTGCGCAGATCGACCTCGTCGTCGCGTTCTTCCAGGTCCTCGTTGACCGGGGTGGTGCAAATACGCATGGCCAAGCGGGGGCCGAACAGCGTGCTGCGCATGCTTAACTGGCGGTCCCAACGGTGCACCTCCGTACGGACCACGCGCTCCTGCTCATCCCAGTGCCATGGCCCTTTGAAGAGAACGCCCGAGGTGGCCTCGGAGAAGATCAGCGTGCCATCATCGTACAATACAACGGTGTCGGGCAGGCCGGACATGGGCAGCAGGACCGATGAGGGCCGCACATAGGTGCCTACGACGGAGGAGCGGGGTATGGGGTACCAAGTGATCTTGACGGCGATGGCCATCAGCAAGGCGAGGAATGCCGCGAAGCCGGCCAAGTGCCGGAACGATATGCCGTTGCGTGGTGGCTGGAGCATCAGGAAAGAGACTTCCGGGCCCCTCTAACGGAATGGCTTGTAGTGAGGTTCCCTGGCCAAGGCAAGCATGGGCTTGTCGCCGGGCGTATCCCCGTACGCGTGTATGTCCAGACCGGAGAGATCGCCCAGATGCGCGCGGATGCGTGCCACCTTTTCTTTTCCCCGGCAATTCGGGGTGCGCAGCCGGCCCGTATAGCGGCCATCCCCCGTTTCAAGCTCCGTGGCCAGCAGCTCAAGCCCGTGCTGCCGGCACCACGGTTCCACCCACAGCGAACAGGAGGCCGTGACGATGACGACGGTGGCCCCATGCCGCTTGTGTTCCCAAATGCGCTCCAAGGCGGCCTCCCGCAAGAGGCCGGGCATCTTGTCAAGGGTGAACAGGTGGGCGGTCTTTTCCTGTTCGGCCACTTGTTGCCCCGCGAAAGCCAACCGGACCAGCATCCGCTTAGGGGTATCGTGGTGTGCCAGCCCGAGCTTCGCCAGCACCCATGCCGGAAACACAAGGGCCAGCCACCAGGCCAGCTTGGCACGCCCGTGGGCATAGGCCAGGTATTCCAGCATCGTGTCGGCACGGGTAATGGTGCCGTCAAGGTCGAAGAGGGCCACGGTCTTCAAAGCTTCAGGCGTTTGAAGACCCCTTCGGGGAGCAGCTTGATGATGAGCATGATCCATCGCCACCGGCCCAGCACGTACGCGGTGTTGCGCCGCTTGCGCCAAGCCTTGTGGATGGCTTCGGCGGCTTGTTCCGCGCTGGCCGTCAATGGTGCCGGCAGCGGCAAACCCTCGGTCATGGCCGTGCGCACAAAGCCCGGCTTGACGGTGAGGACGTGCACGCCGGAGGCTTGGAGGCGGTTGCGCAATCCGCTGAGATAGGCCGTGAAGCCCGCCTTCGCGCTGCCATAGAAGTAGTTGCTGGCACGCCCGCGATCACCGGCCACCGAGGAGATCCCGATGATGGAGCCCTCGCCGCGTTGCTCCAGGTCGCGGGCGGCTTCCTCCAGGATGCTTACGGCACCGGTGTAGTTCACCGCGATGGCCTTCAGGCCGCCGCCGGGCTCATCCTGCGCCGTTGCCTGGTCGGGCAGCAGGCCGAAGGCGCAGACCACGATGCCGGGCCGGGGATCCAGCTTTGCATAGAAGGCTGCGTGGCTGCCCGTGTCCTCGGCATCGAAGGCCGCGGGGGTGCAGCTCGCACCCGTTTCGGCCTGTATGCCGTCGCACAGGGCCTGGGCTGCCGCTTGGTCCCGCATGGCCAATACCAAGGAGTGTCCTTCGCGGGCATAACACCGCGCCAAGGCCGTGGCCATGCCCGATCCCGCCCCCAGGATCAGCACACGGTTGGGGTCGAAGAATGGGGCCGGGGCCGGTTCATCCAGCAGGCCCAGCCGGTCGGAAAGGGCCGTACGGAACCGACCTTGGCCATATCGCCGGGCGATGGCGCGGAACTCATCCAGGCGCGGATAGGTCTTCGCCATCATGGAAGCAGACATCCGGGCGTCCTTCACCAGGTAGATCCGTCCGCCGGCATCGGCCACATTGCGGTCCAGTTCGTCCAAGACGTCGAGGGTGCCTTTCCGCAGCGGGATGTCCAAGGCCAGCGTATAGCCCTCCGCCGGGAAGCTCAGCAGGGCATCGGGCGCACCGGGGCCGAAACGCTTCAGCACGGCCAGGAAGCTTACCATCCCGTTCCGGCGAAGCTCCTCGAGCACCTCGCCCATCACGGCGCGGCCGTTGGCCAAGGGCACCACGAACTGGTATTGCACGAAGCCGCGCCGACCGTAGATCTTGTTCCATTCATGCACGGCATCAAGCGGATGGAAGTAGGGACCGTAATGCACGTACGAGGGGCGGCCGCTGCCGTCGGCCTTCCAGTTGTACAGCCAGTTGAAGATCTTGACCGTGAAGGGCGAAAGGACGAACCCGGGGAAGAAGAACGGGACCTTCAGCCGGGTCTTGCCATGGGGGCGCAGGGGCGCCTTGGCCATCGCTCCTTTCAGTTCCGATGCCTCGGCATGTTCGCCCAGCAGCAGCACGGAGCGCCCTTGGTGGCGGCCCTTGGCCATCAGGTCGATCCAGGCCACGTTGTAGGTGGCATCCTTGTGTTCCTCGAATTGGGCGAAAAGTTCATCGAGGTCACCGCACTTGATGCTGCGCTGGCGGATGTAGGCCGAGGTGATCGGTTTCAACCGGATGGTGGCCTCCAGGATGAAGCCGGTGAGCCCCATGCCGCCGCACGTGGCCCAAAACAGATCGCTGTTCTTCGTGGGTGAGCAGGTCACGGCCGTGCCGTCGCCGGTCAGCACCGTCATCGTTTCCACAAAGGCGGAGAAACTGCCGTCCACGTGGTGGTTCTTGCCGTGGATGTCGCCGCCGATGGCCCCGCCGATGCTCACCAGGCGGGTGCCGGGCGTTACGGGCAGGAAGAAGCCTTGTGGCACGATGCGCAGCAGGATCTCGTCCAGCAGCAGACCGGCACTGCAGCGCAGGGTGCCTTTGTCGCGGTCCAGCTCGAAGACCTCGGCCAGCCCCATGCCGCTGACCATGCGGCGCCCCAGGGAGGCATCGCCGTAGCTGCGCCCGTTGCCGCGGGGAGCGAGGGCCGGGCGGGAGCCGACCAAATGGCGTGATTCCTCCTCGTTGACCGGCGACCAAACGGTGCCGGTGATCTCGGGGTACAAGCCCCAGTTGCTCCACCTGCCGTATTCAGCGTGCATATAGGATGATGGCGAATGAGATGATCCAGCCCAGAAGCACCAAGCGGAGCCCGGGGTCGGTATAGACCAGCTTGGAAGGTGATCCGCTCCGAAGTTCCACCAAGGTGATCTGGAAGTAGCGCAACATGCCCAACACCACGAAGCCACTGGTGATGTACAGTTTGTTGGTGCCCAGCCGGGCGATGACATCCTCGCTCACCGTGTACATGATATAGGATTGCACCGTTAGCACCGCCAAGGTGATCATGGAGGCATCCACGAAGGCGAGGTTGTAGCCCTTGAGGCTGGCGCGCAGGCCGGTGCCGCCACCGGCCTGGACCAGGTCGTCGCGCCGCTTGGCCAAGGCCAGGAACAGCGCCAGCAGGAAGGTAACCAGGTAGATCCAATGCGAGTTGGGCACCCCCCCGAGGATGCCCCCGGCATAGATCCGCAGGATGAAGCCCAGGGCGATGATGGTGACATCCACCAGCGGGATGCGCTTCAGCCGCACCGTGTACAGGAAGTTCATCAGCAAGTAGGTCCCTACCACCATGGCGAACATCGGCTCCAGCAGCCAGGCGCCGCCCAAGGCCACCAGCCCCAGCAGGCCGCTGGCCCAAGGAATGGCCCCGAGCAAGACCTCGCCCGCCGCGATGGGGCGTTTGCTTTTCTCCGGATGCAAGCGGTCCTGCTCAACATCCCGCAGGTCGTTGTACAAGTAGATCGCGGAAGCCGCCAGACTGAACAACAGGAACCCCATCGACGTGCGCCAGAGCACCCCGGGCTCGAACAGGGCTCCGGCGAAGAAGGCCGGGAAGAACAGGAAGCCATTCTTCACCCATTGATGGACCCGCAACAGGCGCGGGAGGGTGCTGGCCCGGAAGCCTCGGCCGTTCGTGGTGCTTGCCATCAGTTCCGGCAAAGTAAGAAGATGCGCGATAGACCCGATCGGGCGGCAGGGGCTGAAGATGGTGTTTCCTGCATTCCGACGCTCGCGGTGAGCAATGTCGGCCTTATACAAACAACTGGAAGCCAGGGTTCCGGAGGAGGAGGGGCAGCGGTGGCCGGAAGACCGAAAAGGACACTTGTGTTCATTTTGCCCCACATTCTCCCACCAACCTGAAATGCCCTATTTTCGTATGATTATTGGTATATGAAAGAAGACGAACTATGTTTGCAAGGCAATAGTTTTGAACAAAGTGGGGTTATAGGGAGGAAAGTGGGGCATTCGGCCTACTTTCGCGGCCACCGCCCCACGCCATGAAAACCAATGCTCAACCTGCTCGGGGAATACGATGTGCGGCTGGACGCCAAGGGGCGCCTGGTGCTGCCGTCCGGGCTGAAGAAGCAGTTGGCCGATACCCTCTCCAAGGGCTTCGTGGTCAATCGGGATGTTTTCCAGCCGTGCCTGGTGCTCTATCCGAACCAGGTGTGGGAGGCCACCAGCCGCATGCTGGGGAGGCTGAACCGCTTCGTGGGCAAGAACATGGAGTTCATCCGGCGCTTTACCGCAGGGGCCACGCATCTGGAGCTCGATGGCAGTGGGCGCTTGCTCTTGCCCAAGGCGCTTATGGACGACCCCAAGCTGGGCAAGGACCTCAAGCTGGTGTGCCTGGGCGACCGGGTGGAGGTGTGGGGCAAGGACGGCTATGCGCGGATGCGCAAGGAGAAAGTGGACCTCTCGGCCTTGGCCGAGGAAGTGATGGGCAGCTTGGGCAATGACAGCGGCCCGGGCGACATATCATGAGCCGGTCCTGCTGAAGGAGTGCATCGACGCGCTCGCCATACGCCCCGGTGGCGTGTATGTGGATGTCACTTTCGGCGGCGGAGGACATAGCCGGGCCATTCTCGCCGAACTCGGGCCCGAGGGGTCGCTCGTCGCCTTCGACCGCGATGCGGACAGCGCGCGAAACACCATCACCGACCCGCGGTTCACCCTGGTCGCATCCGATTTCCGATGGGTGGCCAACCACTTGGACTATCTCGGCAAGGTGCCCGTGGATGGGCTGTTGGCCGACCTGGGCGTCAGCAGCCATCAGTTTGACACCCCCGATCGGGGCTTCAGCTTCCGCTTCGATGCGCCGTTGGACATGCGCATGAACCAGCGCGCCAAGCGTACTGCGGCCGACCTGGTGAACGCCTTGGACGAGCGTGCCTTGGCCACCATGCTGCAACAGTACGGGGAGGTGCCCGGGGCCCACAAGGTGGCCCGCCGTATCGTGGAAGCACGCGGCAAGGAACCCATCAGGACCACCGGCCAGTTGGCGGACCTGCTGAGGCCCTTGGCCCGGCGGGGTGAGGAGCGGACCTTCCTGGCACAGGTGTTCCAGGCCTTGCGCATAGTGGTGAACGATGAGATGGGGGCCCTCAAGGCGTTGCTGGAGGCCAGCGCGAAGGTGGTCAGGCCCGGCGGCCGGCTCGTGGTGATGAGCTACCACAGCCTGGAGGACCGCCTGGTGAAGAACTGGATGAAGACCGGCGACCTGGAAGGCCGGGAAACCAAGGACCTGTATGGCAACAACCTCCGCCCCTTCAAGCCGGCCGGAGGCAAGGCCGTGCAGGCATCGGAGGAAGAGCAGGCGAGGAACCCACGGGCGCGCAGCGCGCGCCTGCGAACAGCGATCAGGCAGTGAACAAGTTGAAGAAGGACATAGCAGCCAAGAAGGAGCGGGGGGACAAGCCCAAGCGGACATTCTCGAGGGGATTGTCCAACATCCTGAGCGGTGCCTACCTCACCCGCGAAACGGTGCTCGCCAATATCCCCACCCTGCTGTTCGTGGTGGGCCTCATGCTGGCCTATATCGGATATGGGTACTGGACCGAGCGCACCGTGCGCGAGCTGGACCGCACCAGCAGCGAGCTCAAGGAAATGCGCTCGGAGTACATCACCATACGGAGCCACCTGGAGCGCGCCGAGCGCCAGAGCCAAGTGGCGGACGACATCGGTGGCCTGGGGCTCCGCGAGAGCCGGGTGCCGCCCAAGCGCATTGTCGTGGGGAAAAAGGAATTGGAAGCCCAACGAGCCCGTTGATGGAAGAACAGCATCCATACCGCTCGCGCATCGTGATCGTGCAGTTGGGCCTGTTGGCCTTCAGTGCCGCCATCCTGTTCAGTCTCTTCAGCATACAGTTGACGGAGGCCGAGCAATGGCGGGCCAAGGCCGTGAACGTGGCCACCGCCATGCGCACCGTGCAGAGCGAGAGGGGGCACATCTTCAGCGATGATGACCGCCTGCTGGCAACCAGTGTGCCCGAATACGAGATCCGCATGGACATGCGGGCCGACGGTCTCACCAAGGACCTCTTTGCCGCCCATGTGGATTCGCTCAGCTGGGAGCTCGCCCAGCTCTTTGGCGACCGATCCATGCAGGAGTACCGCCAACGGCTGGCAACAGCCTATGCAAAAGGAGAGCGGTACCACCTGATCAAAAGGCGTTGCGACCACGAGCAGTTGCAGGCCCTGAAGAAAATGCCCCTGTTCCGCCTCGGACGGAACAAGAGCGGCTTTATCGCCGACAAGCGCATGGTGCGCATCAGGCCCTTCGGGCGATTGGCGTCGCGCACCGTGGGCTATGTGCTGAAGGACAGCACCGCCATCGGACTGGAGGCCGGCTATGGCCAATGGTTGGAGGGCGTGACGGGGAAAAGGCTCGAAAGACGGTTGACCGGAGGGGTGTGGATGCCCGTGGACGGTGGCGAGGGAAGGGAACCCATACCCGGAAGCGATGTGCACACCACCATTGACATGAACCTGCAGGACGTGGCCGATGATGCGTTGGCCGAGCAGCTCAGGAAGAACGGCGCCCACCACGGGTGCGTGGTGGTGATGGAGACCAAGACCGGCTACATCAAGGCCATCAGCAACCTCACCCTCCAAAAGGACAGCACGTACGCCGAGGATTATAACTACGCGCTCGGAGCCACCACCGAGCCGGGAAGCACCTTCAAGACGGCCGCGCTCATGGTGGCCCTGGAGGACGGACGAGCCTCGCTGGACCAGATCGTGGACACCCGCAACGGCAAGATCGTGTACTACGACCGCGTCATGCGCGACTCCCACGATGGAGGCTATGGCAAGATCACCCTGCGTCGCGCCTTGGAGGTGAGCAGCAATACGGGCATCTCCTATGCGATCAACAGCGCCTATAAGAATGACCCGGCGCGCTTTGTGGAAGGCCTGCGGGAACTCGGCTTCGGAAGCACGCTGGGCATGCGCATACCCGGGGAGGGGGTGCCCGTGCTGCGGGGGCCGGAGGACAAGAAGTACTGGAGCGGCGTAAGCCTCCCGTGGATGAGCATCGGGTATGAAGTGGGCATGACCCCCATGCGCCTGCTCACCTTCTACAACGCCATCGCCAATGGCGGCCGCATGGTGCAACCCCAGTTCGTGCGCCAGGTGTCGCGCAACGGCAAGGTCATCGAGCGGTTCCCGCCCGTGGTGCTCAACGAGCGGATCTGCTCGGAGGCCACACTGGAGATGATCAAGGGGGCCTTGGAAGGCGTGGTCGATTCGGGTACCGCGGTAAACCTGCGCAGCGCGCACTTCCGAATCGCCGGTAAGACCGGCACCGCACAGATCGCCTCCGACAAGGCCGGATACAAGGTGAACGGGCTCAGCTACCAGGCATCCTTCGTCGGCTACTTCCCGGCCGATGAACCGCGCTACACCTGCATCGTGGTGGTGAGCTCGCCCAGCATGCGCGGCATCTATGGCAACGTGGTGGCAGGGCCCGTATTCCGCGAGATCGCCGACAAGATCTACAGCAACCGCCTGGAGCTGCAGAACCCCGTCGCCCAAGTGGATACCGTGTTCCACACACCCGTCTCATTCAGCGGCAACCGCAACGACCTGCTCACCGTGCTGGACGCCCTGAAGGTGCCCGTGGCCGTGGAAGGGGAGAGTGAGTGGGCATCAACCGCCGCTACCGATACCGTGGTGAAGGTGGCCACGCGCGCCGTGCCCGACGAAGGCACCGGCCTCATGCCCAATGTGGTCGGCATGGGCCTCAAGGATGCCATGTACATACTGGAGAACCAGGGCCTGCGCGTGCGGCTTTCAGGAAGCGGCATGGTGAAAAGGCAAAGCCCGGCACCAGGAACGCGACCGGCCAAGGGGGCCACCGTCATGCTCGAACTCGCGATATGAAACTGTTGAAGGACATACTCTATCGGACCTGCCTGGAACAGGTGGTGGGAGATACCCACGTAGCCGTGGAAGCCTTGGCCTTCGATAGCCGGAAAGTGGCCGCGGGAACGGCTTTCGTGGCCGTGCGCGGCGCCGCGGGCGATGGGCACGGGTTCATTGATATGGCCGTGGGCAAAGGTGCCGTGGCCATCATTTGCGAAGACCTGCCCAAGCGACTGGAGCAGGGAGTGACCTATGTGCGCGTGGCCGACAGCAGGCATGCCTTGGCCATCATGGCCGGCAATTTCCATGACCACCCCGACCGCAAGTTGAAACTGGTGGGCATAACCGGCACGAACGGCAAGACCAGCGTAGCCACCCTGTTATACAAGCTCTTCGGCACCCTCGGCCATAAGAGCGGGCTGATCTCAACCGTGGAGGTGCGCATGGGTGAGGTGGTGGTGCCCGCCACGCATACCACCCCCGACCCCTTGAGCCTGAACACCATGCTGGCGCAAATGGCCGAGATGGGCATTGCCTATTGCTTCATGGAAGTGAGCAGCCATGCCGTGGTGCAGGAGCGGATCGCCGGGTTGAACTATGCCTTGGGCGTGTTCACCAACATCACACGCGACCACTTGGATTACCACAAAACCTTCGATGCCTACATACAGGCCAAGAAGGGTTTCTTCGATGCCTTGCCGGCGGATGCCGTCGCCTTGGTGAACGCCGATGACGCGCACGGGGCGGTGATGGTGCAGAACACCAAGGCCGCCAAGAGCACCTACGCCGTGCGGAACATGGCCGACCATAGGGCCCGCATCATCGAGAACCAATTGACGGGCCTGCAGCTCAACATCGACGGGCATGATGTATACACACGCCTGGTGGGGGAGTTCAATGCAAGCAATATCCTCGCGGTGTACGCCGCAGCCGTCCTGTTGGGCATGCCCGCCCTGGAGGTGCTCACCGCGCTTAGCGGCCTGGAGCCGCCGCCCGGCCGGTTCCAAGTGGTGCGGGGCAAAAGCGGCGTGATCGGCATCGTGGACTACGCCCACACGCCCGATGCGCTGAAGAACGTGCTCGATACCATTGCGGCCGTGTGCGGAGACCGCCACCATGTGCTCACCGTGGTGGGGTGCGGAGGCGATCGCGACAAAGGCAAAAGGCCGGTCATGGCCGCCATAGCCGCATCCATGAGCCGCAACGTGGTGCTCACGAGCGACAACCCGCGCAGCGAGGAACCCCTGGACATCATCAACCAGATGCGCGCCGGCATACTGCCTCCGGACCAGGCGCGCGTGTTCGTGAACGCCGACCGACGGGAAGCCATCCGACAGGCCGTGGGAATGGCACAGCCCGGCGATGTGGTCCTCGTGGCCGGGAAAGGCCATGAAAACTACCAGGAAGTGAAGGGCGTCCGCCACCACTTCGACGATGTGGAGGAACTCAGGTTAACCCTCGAACAGCTGCACAAGTGATGTTGTACCACCTGGTGAAAGGACTTGGCCTCGATTTCCCCGGAAGCGGGGTCTTCGACTACATCAGCTTCAGGGCCGGGATGGCACTGATCGTATCGCTGGTGATCTCCATGTGGTTCGGCAAGGACATCATACGCCTGCTCCAACGCAAGCAAGTGGGCGAAACCGTGCGCGACCTCGGCCTCCATGGCCAGATCGAAAAGCAGGGAACACCCACCATGGGAGGGCTCATCATCATCGGCGCCACGGTGATACCAACGCTGCTGTTCGCCCGGCTCGACAATATCTACATCCTGCTGATGCTCCTCGCCATCCTCTGGCTCGGCGCCATCGGGTTCCTCGATGACTACATCAAGGTGTTCAAGAAGGATAAACGCGGGTTGGCGGGGAGCTTCAAGGTCATCGGCCAAGTGGGCGTCGGCCTGGTCATAGGCCTTACCGTGTACTTCCATCCCTCCATCCGGACCAAGGTGGAGGTGCCCCAGGTGATCGCGGACCAATTTCCCGAGGAGCAGGTGACCCGCTTCGTGGAGGAGAATGGCAACGTCCATTACCTGCTGGATCGCCGCTTGCCCAATACCACCATCCCTTTCGTGAAGGGAAACGAGCTCAATTACTCCTCGGTGATGGGCCTGTTCGGGCCGGAGGCGCGCAAGTATACCTGGTTGCTGTACGTCCTGGTGGTGGTGTTCATCATCACGGCCGTGAGCAATGGTGCCAATATCACGGATGGCATTGATGGGCTCGCCGCCGGAAGCAGCGCCATCATGGTGCTGACATTGGGCGTGTTGACCTATATCGGGGGCAACATCGTGTTTGCCCAGTACCTGGACGTGATGTACATCCCCGGCATCGGTGAGCTGGTGGTGTTCGTGGGGGCGCTGCTCGGCGCCTGCATCGGCTTCCTATGGTACAATGCCTACCCGGCCCAGGTCTTCATGGGCGATACGGGAAGCCTCGCGCTCGGCGGCGTCATCGCCGCCTTGGCCATCCTGGTGCGCAAGGAACTGCTGATCCCCGTGCTCTGCGGCGTGTTCGTGGTGGAGAACCTCAGTGTGATGCTGCAGGTCTCATGGTTCAAGTACACCCGTAAACGCTACGGGGAAGGGCGCAGGATCTTCAAGATGGCGCCCCTGCACCACCACTATCAAAAGCTCGGGTATCACGAAAGCAAGATCGTTACCCGATTCCTCATTGTGGGCGTGATGCTCGCCGTGTTCACCATCGTAACCCTGAAACTGCGATGAGGAAGCTCGTGGTGCTGGGTGCGCGGGAAAGCGGGGTGGGCGCCGCATTGCTGGCCAAAAAACTGGGCCTGCCCGTGTTTGTCAGCGATGCCGGGCCCATACCGGCCACCTTCCGGGAGCAGCTGGACCAGGCCGGGGTGGACTATGAGCAAGGTGGCCACACCGTGGCCAAGGTCATGGAGGCAGCAGAGGTGGTGAAGAGCCCCGGCATCCCCGATACGGCCTCCATGGTGAAGGCCCTGCGCGCGAAGGGCGTACCGGTGATCGCCGAGGTGGAGTTCGCCGCACGCCATGTGAATGTGCCCATCATCGGCATCACCGGAAGCAACGGAAAGACAACGACCACCCTGCTCTTGCACCATATCCTCAAGAAGGCCGGCATGAACGTGGGATTGGCGGGCAATGTGGGCACCTCATTCGCCGCGATGGTCGCCAAGGAACGGCACGACCTGCTCGTGTTGGAACTGAGCAGTTTCCAGCTCGATGGAACAAGCACCCTCAAGCCACACATCGCCGTGATCACCAACATCACGCCCGACCACCTGGACAGGTACGACAACCGCATGGAGAATTATGTGGACAGCAAGTTCCGCATCACCATGAACCAGGGGCGGGAAGACCATTTCATCTACAACGCCGACGACCCGCAGACCATCCAAGGGCTGAAACGCCACACGGTGAACGCGCGCCAATGGCCCTTCTCCATCCGCGTGCCCATGGAGCAGGGAGGCTATCTCCACAACGAAACCATCCACATCCACACCCATCAAACCACTTTCAACATGAGCATCCTTGAACTGGCCCTGCAGGGCAAACACAACGTGTACAACTCCTTGGCGGCAAGCATCGCAGCACGCGTGCTGGAAGTGAGGAAGGATGTGGTGCGGGAGGCGCTCAGCGACTTCCAGAACGTGGAGCACCGCATGGAGCGCGTGGGCAAGGTGAACGGCATCGAGTTCATCAACGACTCCAAGGCCACCAACGTGAACAGCACCTGGTACGCCCTGGAAAGCATGGAAAATCCGGTGATCTGGGTGGTCGGCGGGGTGGACAAAGGCAACAACTACACCGAGCTGCGCGACCTGGTGCGACAGAAGGTGAAGGCCATCATTTGCCTGGGAACGGACAATGCCAAGATCCACCAAGCGTTCGGTGATATCGTGGCGGACATGGTGGACGTGGACTCCGCGGAGAAGGCCGTGAATGCCGGTTATGAACTGGGGGACCCCGGCGACGTGGTGCTCCTCAGCCCCGCCTGCGCCAGCTTCGACCTCTTCGAGAACTATGAGGACCGAGGCCGGAAGTTCAAGGCCGCCGTGCGTGCCCTGTAAAAAAGAAGGCAAGACAGGGACATGGAGAAGACCGGGACATACGAGCTGGCGAAAGAACTGGTTGACATGCGCGACCAGGGCCTGGCCG
The DNA here is from genome assembly GCA_035325445.1 of Flavobacteriales bacterium. Lineage (GTDB taxonomy): Bacteria > Bacteroidota > Bacteroidia > Flavobacteriales_F > PHOS-HE28 > PHOS-HE28. The sequence goes on along the minus strand of DAOKZW010000011.1, from coordinate 65,037 downwards.
AGGCGCGCCAAGGGCCGCATAGCCTGCGTACCGTCGCCACCCTGGACGAGGTGGAATACATTGATGACAGCAGCAGTACCTTCCTCGACGCCGCCCTCCTGTCCATCATCGACCTCGGAAAGCCTTTGGTGTGGATAGCGGGGGCACCCATGGTGGCCGCCATGGAGGACCGCCTCAAGGCATTCATGGCCCAGCATGTGGATGCCATTGTGTTTTATGGGAAGGCCGCAGCGGACCAGGTGGATGCCTTGGACGCCGAGCTCGGGCAGGTGTATAATGCGGACTGCCTCCGGACCGCGGTCTTCGCCGCGCGGGAATTGGCGCAGCCGGGAACAAGGGTCCTGTTCAGCCCCGCATGCCCCAGCACGGACGAAGCCGCCAACCACGCGGAGCGCGCAGCGGAATTCATACGGGCTGTCGAAGACCTCTGAACAGCCGGCCAGGCAAGGACACAGGAACATGAACAACCTCTTCAACCAGCACCTCAAAGGCGATCGCAGCATCTGGGTCGTGGCCATGCTCCTGGGCGCCACCAGCCTGCTGGCCGTGTATAGCGCTTCCTCGTGGATGGGGTGGCAGCATACCGGGGGCACGTTCCGCATACTGGTCAAGCACGCATTGATGCTCGCTGCGGGAGGCTTCATCATGTACGCCGCCAGCAGGATCCGCTACACCGCCTATTCCAAGCTCGCGCAATTGGGCCTGTCCGTCACCATCCTCCTGCTGGGCCTCACCTTGCTCATCGGAACCAATGTGAACGGAGCATCACGATGGCTCGCCATACCGGGCGTAGGCATCACGTTCCAAACCAGCGACCTGGCCCGCGTAGTGATCGTGCTGTACCTCGCCAGGGTGCTCGGAAGAACAAGGGAGGAACCGTGGACGTTCCGCGAAGTGATCATCAAGCTGATGCTGCCCCTGGGGGCCATCTGCGGCCTGATCCTGCCCGCCAACTTCTCCACGGCCGCCCTGTTGTTCGCTACCTGCTTGCTTCTCATGTACATCGCCCGGGTGCCCGTGCGCCACCTGCTGGGCGTGGTCGGCATGGCCGTGGGTGCGGGCATGCTCCTGTTGCTGTTGTCCAAGGCCAACCCCGAGCTGCTGCCCCGACTGAACACATGGCAGTCGCGGTTGACGCACCATGGCGGCGATGACAGGGAGGCCAACTATCAGGTGAACAACGCCAAGATCGCCATCGTTCACGGCGGGCTCCTCCCCAACGGCCCGGGCACCGGCACCTCGCGCAACTACATGCCGCACCCCGAGAGCGACATGATCTACGCCTTCATCATCGAGGAGTATGGGTCCATCCTGGGAGGAACAGGCCTGATGCTCCTGTACCTCATCCTCTTTTCCAGGGCGACCAAACTCGCCAACCGGTGCGAAAAACCCTTCGGCTCGTTGGCGGCCATGGGGCTCGCCCTGAGCCTCGTCCTGCAAGCCTTGGTGAACATGGCGGTAGGGGTGAACCTGGTGCCGGTGACCGGGCAGCCGTTGCCATTGGTGAGCATGGGCGGTACCAGCATGTGGTTTACCTGCCTGTCGCTCGGCATCATGCTCAGCATCAGCCGTAGCGTGTATGATACGGCCAACGGAACGGAAGGGGCGGCACGGAACCTGAATGGACAACGACATGCAGCAGCCGCTTAGGATATTGATCAGCGGGGGCGGCACCGGGGGGCACATCTTCCCGGCCATTGCCATTGCCAACGCCTTGAAGGAGGGGTGGCCGGGCACCCGGTTCCTCTTCGTGGGGGCCGAGGGAAAAATGGAGATGGAGAAGGTGCCGGCAGCCGGGTACGAAATCACCGGGCTGCCCATACGCGGCTTCCAGCGGCATGCCATGTGGAAGAATATCGGCCTGCCATGGCGGCTGGCCAAGAGCATGTGGAAGGCGCGGAGCATCGTGCGCAAGTTCAGGCCACATGTGGCCGTAGGGGTGGGAGGCTATGCCAGCGGGCCCGTACTCGCCGCCGCGCAAAGGGCCGGCGTGCCCACCCTCATCCAGGAGCAGAACAGCCACGCCGGGGCCACCAACCGCATGCTGGCCAAGAAGGCCGACATCATTTGCGTGGCCTATCCCGCCATGGAGAAGTATTTCCCGCGGGAGAAGATCCGCCTGACGGGCAACCCCGTGCGGCAGAACATGGTGCGGCTGGCCGGCAAGAAGCCCCGTGGCCTCGAGCAGTTCGGCCTGCGCGATGATGCGCCCGTGCTGCTCGTTACCGGGGGAAGCTTGGGTGCCCGCGGGATCAATCTGGGGGTGTCCGCCGCATTGCCCAAGCTCAAGGAGGCGGGCGTGCAGCTCGTTTGGCAGACAGGCGCCCCCTATTATGCACAGGCCAAGCAGGAGGTGGAAAAGACCGGATACGCCGGGGCGCACGTGTACGACTTCATCAACCGCATGGACCTCGCCTATGCCGTGGCCGACCTCGTGGTGGCCCGCGCCGGGGCCATCAGCGTAAGCGAACTGTGCCTCACGCGCCTGCCCGCCATACTGGTGCCGCTGCCCACTGCCGCAGAGGACCACCAGACCAGCAATGCCAATGCACTGGTGGAAAGAGGTGCGGCCGTGATGGTGAAGGATGCCCAGGCACAGGCGGAGCTGGGAAACGAAGTGCTGCGCCTGATCGGCGATGCCGCCGGGCGCGAGCGGCTCAGCCAAGGCATGGCCGCACTGGGCACGGCGAATGCCGCGGAAGCCATCGCGGCTGAAGTGGTGCGGCTGGCAGGCCAGAACAGGGATGCAAAAAACAAGGAGAGCTGACATGGAACGCCCGGACCTTATCTATTTCATCGGCATCGGCGGCATTGGCATGAGCGGACTGGCGCGTTATTTCAGGCGACAAGGGGCTACCGTCGCAGGATATGACCGCACCCCCGGCGAAGTGGCCGTGCAGCTCGCACACGAGGGCATCGATGTCAGCTATAGCACCGACCCGCGCAACATACCCGCCGAGTTCCAAAAGGCAGACCCCGCCAAATTGCTCGTGGTGCGCACACCCGCGGTGCCCTTGGACAATCCCATCCTCGAGTGGTGGCGCAAGAAAGGGGCCACCATCAAAAAACGAAGCGAGGTGCTCGGCCTGGTGACCATGGACCGGCGCACCGTGGCCGTGGCAGGAACGCATGGCAAGACAACCGTGAGCACCATGTTGGCCCACCTCCTCACCGAAGGGGGCATACCCTGCAATGCCTTCATGGGCGGCATCAGCGCCAATTACGACACCAACGTGCTCCTCAATTCCAACGCCGTCATCAACGTGGTGGAGGCCGATGAGTACGACCGCAGCTTCCTCGCCCTGCATCCCGAGGAGGCCATCATCACGGCCATGGACCCCGACCACCTCGACATATACGGGGATGCCGACTCCATGTACCGCGCCTATGCCGACTTCGCCGGCCTGGTGAAAGGGCGGATGTTCGTCCATCGAAGGGTGCTGGAACGCTTGCGGGAACATGCCGCCATTTTGCGCGACGCCGTGCCCTATGGCATCGATGATGCCGAAGGACCCCACGCCGCGAATGTGGCGGTGCGCGACGGGGCCTACCACTTCGACCTGGTCATCGGCGACCGCACCGTGCACGACCTGGTGCTGGGAATGCCCGGCAGGCACAATGTGGAGAATGCCGTTGCGGCCGGGGCCATGGCCCTGCATGCGGGGGTGCAAGAGGCCGCGCTGCGCAAGGCGCTCGCCTCTTTCAGGGGGGTGCATAGGCGGTTTGAGGTGAGGGCGCGGACAGAGAGCACCTTGTTCATCGACGATTACGCCCACCACCCCACGGAGCTCGAAGCCTGCATCCGCAGCGTACGCGAAATGTGGCCCGGAAGGAAGGTCACGGGCATCTTTCAACCGCACCTCTACAGCAGGACCCGCGACCTGGCGGACGGCTTTGCCGAAAGCCTCGCATTGCTGGACGAACTCATCCTGCTGGACATTTATCCGGCAAGGGAAGAGCCCCTGCCCGGCATTACCTCGGCATGGCTGGCAGAGCAGGTGAAAGGGACTAACACCGTGCTGTGTACAAAGGAGCAACTGTTGCCGCTGCTCGAGGGCAGGAACATCGACATCTTGCTGGCCCTTGGGGCGGGGGATATCGATAGGGAGGTGCCGGGCATCGCCGCCATGTTGAACAGAAGGAAATGAGCAAGGCGAAGCATATCATGCGTCGTGCAGCGCGGGTGGCCGCAGGCCTGGCAGCGCTTGCCGCCCTAGGCTTCGTGGAACACTCCGGAAGCAATGTGCCCGTGCGCGATATCCGCGTGGAGCTGAATGCTGCCGATGATATGCACTTCATCGATGCCGAAGTGCTCAAACAACAGGTGACGGCCGGAACAGTGCCCGTCATCGGAACCGCCATCGGAAAGGTGGATGAAAGGGCCATCGAGCAGCAATTGAGGACCATCTCCTGCGTGGCCGACGTGGACGTGTACCACACCATGGACGGCATACTGCATGTGAAGGCACGGCAACGCGAACCCATCGTCAGGGTCGTGAATGCCGACGGGTCGGGCTTCTACATCGACAAGGACGGATGGACCATGCCCTTGGCATCCAACTACGCCGCAAGGGTGCTCGTGGTGACCGGACAGCTGAATGAACCTTTCGCGGACTGCTCCCCCGTGAACGTGGCACAAGGAACCGACACCATACCGGGGCCCGGCCACAGCAGGGCCATATATGCCATGGCGCGAGCCCTGAAGCAGGAGGCCCTGTGGGATGCCCTCTTCACCCAGGCCGTGATGGATGCGGAAGGAGGCATCACCCTCATACCCGGTGTGGGAATGATGCAGGTGAAAATGGGCAAAGGAGAGCGGTTCCAGCAACGGCTGGACAAACTGAAAATGTTCTATGAACAAGGCATACCACAAACCGATTGGCGCAGGTACAGCACCGTGGACCTGCGGTTTGATGACCAAGTGGTATGCACCAAAAGGCCCTAACCCCGAACAGACCGGGCCGAAAGCCCGAACAATAGAATAGGAACATGGCGCACAACGAAGAAATAGTAGCCGGACTGGATATCGGAACCACCAAGATCGCCTGCATCGTGGGACGGAAGAACGAGCAGGGAAAGCTCGAGATCATGGGCATGGGCAAAAGCCGGAGCGATGGTGTGGCGCGGGGCGTGGTCACCAATATCCAGCGCACCGTGGACAGCATCAAGGCGGCCGTCCAAGAGGCGGAAGACAGCGCCGGGGTGGAAATATCCACCGTGAACGTGGGCATCGCCGGACAACACATACGCAGCATGCACCACCGGGGATTGATCACCAGGAAGAGCCTGGAGGAGGAGGTCCGCCAAGAGGATATCGACCAGCTGATCGACGACATGTACAAGCTGGCCATGACACCCGGCGAGGAGATCATCCACGTGCTCCCGCAGGAGTACATGGTGGACAGCGAGCAGGGCATCAAGGACCCCATCGGCATGAGCGGCGTGCGACTGGAGGCCAATTTCCACATCATCATCGGCCAGGTGACCGCGGCACGGAACATCACCAAGTGCGTGGCACGGGCCAACCTCAACGTGGCCGAAATGATCCTCGAACCGCTGGCCAGTGCCGAAGCGGTGCTTTGCGCCGAGGAAAAGGAGGCCGGCGTGGTGTTGGTCGACATCGGCGGAGGAACCACCGATATCGCCATCTTCAACGATCAGGTCATCCGCCATACCGCCGTGATCCCCTTCGGCGGGAACGTCATCACGGAGGATATCAAAATGGGCTGCGCCATCCTCCGCGACCAGGCCGAACTGCTGAAAAACAGGTTCGGGAGCGCCCTCGCCTCCGAGAACAAGGAGAATGAGGTGGTGTGCATACCCGGCCTCAAGGGACGCGACCCCAAGGAGATCAGCCTGAAGAACCTGGCCAACATCATCCAAAGCCGCATGGAGGAGATCTTGGAGCATGTGTACTTCGAGATTAAGAACAGCGGGCTGGAGAAGCAGCTCAGCGGGGGTATCGTGCTCACCGGGGGCGGCGCCCAGCTCAAGCATCTCAGGCAGCTTACCGAGTACGTCACCGGCATGAGCACCCGCATCGGATACCCCAACGAGCACCTCGGCCAAAGCAAGGTGGAGGCCGTGACCAGCCCCCTGTACGCCACCGGCGTGGGCCTGGTGCTGCGCGGATTCGAGCACCTCGAGAACAGGCAGAACAAGGAGAAGCAGGCCGCCACCAAGGTGATCACCCACAGCAAGCCTTCCCGCGTGGGAGCCTTCTTCGACAGCGTCAAGAAGGGAGCATTCGAATTCTTCAGCGACGACGAAGCCTGAGCAAAAGACCTTTCCCGAACACCCGAACCCTGTAAACCATTTCCCAATGAAATTCGACCTTCCCAACGAGCTCTCCTCCATCATTAAGGTGATCGGCGTGGGGGGTGGCGGCAGCAATGCCGTGAACCACATGTACACCCAAGGAATCCAAGGCGTGGATTTCATCATTTGCAACACCGACAAGCAAGCGCTGGACGAAAGCCCGATCCCCGTGAAACTGCAGATCGGAACCGCACTCACCGAGGGCCTCGGCGCAGGCAGCATACCCGAAAGGGGGTCGATGGCCGCGCAGGAGAACATCGAGGAGATCCGCGAACTGCTCGGAACACGCACCAAGATGCTCTTCGTTACCGCCGGCATGGGCGGAGGTACAGGCACTGGGGCCGCACCGGTGGTGGCCAGGGCGGCCAGGGACCTGGGCATCCTCACCGTGGGCATTGTTACCATGCCGTTCCAGTGGGAGGGGCGCCGCCGCAAAACCCAGGCCAGCGAAGGCGTCGAGGAAATGAGGCAGGCCGTGGACACACTCCTGGTGATCAACAACGACCGCCTCAGGGACCTGTATGGAAACCTCGCCATCGACCAGGCCTTTGCCCATGCGGACAATGTGCTCACCACCGCCGCAAGGGGAATCGCCGAGATCATCACCAAGACCGGTAAGGTGAACGTGGATTTTGAGGACGTCCGCACCGTGATGACCGGAAGCGGCGTGGCCATTATGGGCATGGGCGAAGCCGAAGGTGAGAACAGGGCCATCCGCGCGGCCGAAGAGGCGCTGGCATCGCCCTTGCTGAACGATAACAACATCCAAGGAGCCAAGTATGTGCTGCTGAACATCGCATTGGGTTCGCAGAACATCTCCATGGACGAGATGAACGAGGTCACCGAGTACATCCAGGACGCAGCGGGCAGCACCGCAGACGTGATCTGGGGCTACTGCACCGATGAAGCGCTGGCCGACAAGATCCGGATCACTTTGATCGCAACGGGGTTCAGCCAGAATGAGGTCTCGGCCACCTTGGAGCAGAAACTGCCCGAGAAAAAGGTCACCAGGCTGGATAGCGACCTGCCCACCATGATCACCGCGCCGATCACCGTGCCCATGACCAACCCCCTGCAAGGAGCCATGGCGCAGGAGGTGGCCGCAAAACCGGTGGCCAATGAGCCTTATCTGAAAGCATCGGAACCGCCGGTGCCGAACCAGCACAAATCCCTGTTCGAGGAAAACCACGCCAACATGGAGCGCGCCCCGGAGCCCCGTGTGGAGCGGAGGCCGCCGCCGCCGGTGGTGGAGGAAAAGGTGGTCTATCCCTTGGTTGATGAGGAGGCCGCCAATGACATCCATGACCTGGCGGCCGCGCAGCAGCACGGCACGCACATCTCGCCGGCGGAGCAGCAGCAGCGCTCCGAGAACCGGCTGATGCAGATGCGGGAAGTGAGCATGCGCATGCGTACCCCGGGCGGGTTGGTGCAAATGGAGCAGGAACCGGCCTACAAGCGCCGTAACGTGGTCCTCAACGATGCACCACACAGCACGGACAGCAACGTGAGCCGATATACCCTCAGCGAGTCAACGAATGAGATGGGCGAGCGGCAGGTGGAGCTCCGCCGGAACAACCCGTTCCTGCACGATAACGTGGACTGAGCAAGAGCAATGGAACTGCAGCAGCGCATCGATGCGGATATCAAGGCCGCCATGCTCGCCCGCGACAAGGATCGCCTGAACGTGCTCAGGGCCATCAAGAGCGCCCTGCTGCTGGAGCTGACCAAGGAGGGCGGTTCACACGAGGTGAGCCAAGAGGCCGCACAGCGCATCCTCCAAAAGCTGCACAAGCAACGTGCCGAGGCGGCGGAGATCTACCACCAACAGGGGCGCGAGGACCTGGCCACGGAAGAGGAGGCACAGGCGCGCATCCTGGAAGGGTATCTCCCCGAAAGGATGGACGAGGCGGCGCTCGAAGCGTTGGTCAAGGAAACGTTGAAGGCCATGGGCGCCACATCCATGAAGGATATGGGGCGCGCCATGAAGGAGGTGAATGAGAAAGTCGCCGGCCGCGCGGAAGGGGCTGCCGTGGCCGCCATGGTGAAGAGATTGCTCGGCGCAGGCTGAGCCAGCCCACAGGGTAGGGAACGGTGGCGGCGCACGTTGAAAAACGGGCGTCGCTGCCGTTTTTAGGCGGGCGGGGTCCGGTCAAGCAGGGTCCACCTGCATCTTGAACCCGACACCGTGGACATTCACGATCCGTACCCGGGGGTCGTGCCGCAGGTATTTGCGCAAGCGGCTGATGAACACGTCCAGGCTGCGGCCCAGGAAATAACTGTCGTCGCCCCAAACCATGTTCAACAGCAGTTCGCGGGGCAGCACCTGGTCTTGTTGCTGGCTCAGCAACCGAAGCACGGCGGCTTCCTTCTTCGTCAAGCGACGCTCCTCCTGCGGATGGATAAGCACCTTGTTGCGGTCGTCGAACGTGAAGGCGCCGAGCTTGAAGATGTCGCGGTCCGCTGTTTCGATGCCGTTCTCCATGGTGCGGCGCAGAATGGCCTCAATGCGCAAGACCAGCTCCTCGATGCTGAACGGCTTGGTGATGTAGTCATCGCCGCCTGCCTTGAAGCCCGCAATGCGGTCTTCGGCCTGTCCCTTGGCCGTAAGGAAGATGATCGGTACCTGGCTGTTGGTCACACGGATGTCCTCCGCCAGGCTCAGCCCGTCCTTTTGCGGAAGCATGACATCCAATAGGCACAGGTCGTAATGGTTCCTGTTGAAGTGCAGCAGGCCTTCCTTCCCGTCGCGGAACAGATGGACCGCATAGCCGTGCCGGCCCAATGCGTCCTGTACCACGAACCCGAGATTCTCGTCATCCTCCACCAGGAGAAGGGTGGCCTTGGCCTCGCTTCCCGGGGTTTGTTTGCTGTTGGTCATGTGGTTCAAGCTGTATTGAACAAGGGAAACTCCAAGGTGAAGGTGCTGCCATGGCCCAGCGTGCTTTCCACTTTCACTTTCCCATGGTGGGCGCGTACCGTTTCGGCCACGTAGTGGAGCCCCAGGCCGAAGCCCTTCACGTCGTGCACGTTGCCCGTGTGGATACGGAAAAACCGGTCGAAGATATTTCGCATGTCTTCCTTGCGCATGCCGATCCCCTTGTCGGAAACCGATATCCAAATGCGCCGCCCATCCGAGCGGGATGCAATATGAACGTCGGGGGGGGCCTTGGAGTATTTCACGGCGTTGTCCAGCAAATTGTACAGCACGCTGCCCAAGTGCGCGCGGTCTCCTTGGATCACGGTTTCCCCTGCCTGGAGGCCAAGGGTGCAGTGGCCCGAGCGTTCGTGCAACAGGACCTCAAAGGAGTCCACGGTCTCGCGGACCAGTTCGTGCAGGTCCACCGCTTCCATCTCCAGGCGCCCGCCACGCTCGCGCCCGGCCAGTTGAAGGACCCGCTCAACCTGCTTGCGCAGCCGTTCGTTTTCCGTGCGGATGATGCGGGCGTAGTGCTGCAGGCGGGCAGGCTCCGAAACGATCGCGGGGTCCGAAAGCACTTCGCTGCTGAGACCTATGGTGCTGATCGGGGTTTTCAGCTCATGGGTCATGTTGCCGATGAAGTCGTCCTTCATCTCGTCCAGGCGTTTCTGCCGGATGATCACCCACAGGCTGTACACAAAGAAGGAGAACATGATGAAGGCCACCACCGCCGGGTAGATCCAGTTGATGGTGCCTTTGTTCGACGGGGACCAGGATGCGCTTTCGCGGCGGGGGAAGTACACGCCGAAGTAGTGCCCGTCCTTGTCCAGCTTCAGCAATTGGCTGTGCCGGGCCGTGTCGGCGTGCAGGCTGTCCCCCAGGCTTACGTAGTTGCCGTACACGATGCTGTCCGTGAAACAGTCGTAAATGCCATACTCGAAGTCCTCGTTGATGTTGCGCCGCACGAACTCCTGCCGCAGCAATGCTTCGAGCAAGTAGGGGTGGATCGTGTCGTTGATGGTGACCAGGAAGTAGTTGGGCCGCTCCTGTTTCACCGCGTCAAACAGGTCGCTGGGGTCTTTGGTGATGGACAGGATCCGCTCGGTCACATCCGTCAAGGCGATCACGACCCGGTCATTGAACTGTTTGTCGATCTGTTGCTGTTGTTGTTCCTGCAGCGTGAGCTGGGCCTGCTCGTATTGCTGGGCGCGCTTCAACCACACCACTTGGGTGATGACCACGCCCGCCAAGCTCAATGTGGCCAGCAGGACCAAGATGCCGAGGGTGCGTCTGCGCATGGATCGACAAGCTATCGCAATGTTACAGCACGACGCGGAGGGGATGGAGGGCATTCACAGCTCTTGCGAATTGCGGCCGGGCCGCCGGCGCTACCGCGATCGCGGTATTTTATGGCACGAGCATGGCGGAACCGGGGGATAAACGACAATTCCATGACCCGGACTTTTTCAGGCAGCCAGTCTTTTGTGCCCCATGAAAAAAGCATTCCTCTTCCTGGCAGCGGCCGGCTGCTTCCACATCACCATGGCCCAAACACCCGTGACCGTCTCCACCGGCGGGGGCAACGCAGAGCAGATCTGGTATAGCCTGTTGAATGGGGAGGTCGGCGCGGCACCATTGAGCGAATGGGACCTGGCATTTGAATTGACGGGGCTTACGGCCGGCGTGCGCGTGAATACGGCCAAAGGGCTTGTAGCGTATGAAACAACCGTGGCCCCGGCCGAATGGGCCACACTGACCGTGCCCGATCCCGAGGCTTGGACCCGGGTGGACAACGACCCGGAACGGTGGGACATGGGGGCGCTGAACCATGGCAACGACATGGACCTGCCGGAAGGGCTCAATGTGGGTTGGGGCGTGTATAACCCCATCAACCATCAGATGCTCGGCAATAAGGTCTACGCAATTGAATTCCAAGACGAAACCTGGAAGAAACTCCGCATCAATTCCGTGATCAACGGAGTGTTCAGCTTCACCTATGCCAACCTCGATGGAACGGCGGAAGTGGATGCCGCAGTGAACAAAACCGCCTTCGCCGGAAAGAACTTCGCCTACTGGTCCATGACGACCGACGCATCCATGGACAGGGAGCCCGCCAGCTCCAGCTGGGACCTGCTGTTCACCAAGTACACGGACTTCGTGCCCACCCCGTACAATGTGGCAGGCGTGCTCCAGAATAGGCTGGTTACGGCCCTGCAGGTGAACGGCGTGCCCACGGATGATGCCGCCTGGACCACCGCCCCGTTCAGCAGCCAGATCAATACGTTGGGTGCCGACTGGAAGCGCTACGATTTTGAGGCGGTCAGCTATGTCATCGCCTCAGATACCACCTACTTCGTGAAGGACCGGCCCGGCAACATTTGGAAGATCATCTTCACGGGTTATGGTGGAAGCGCCAACGGCAACATGAGCTTCACCAAGGAACTGGTGAGCGCGGTCGGCATCCGGGAAGAAACGGCCGCGGCCACCGTGCTGGCCTATCCCAACCCCGCCTCGGCAGGGCAAGTGCAACTGGTGCTCGACCTGCCCGACGGCAAGGGCCTCCTGCACGTGTACAATGGCGCGGGGACCCAAGTATTGGCAAAGGACCTCGCCGGCCTGCAAGGCCTGACCCGCAGCACTATCGATGTGTCCGGGCTGGCGGCCGGGGTGTACATCATGCGGATTGAATCGGCCAAAGGCATCGCCACCGGAAAGCTGGTGATCAAGTAAGACGGAATAGGCATGGGCCGCGAAGACGCCCCTTGCGCCACGGCAGCCGTTGCATGTCCGTGACAAGGGGAAAGGGGCTTCTTTTGAATTTCGCCGCCCGCCCACGACACGCGCCCATGAGGCAGACCTTGCTCGTATTGACCACCCTGATGGCCACCGTGGCCGGGCAGGCACAAGTGGCCATCATCGTGCGCGATGGCGGCACACGGGAACCTGTCCCATACGCCCATGTGCTCTGGAATACCCTCCATGGAGGGGCCAAGGGTGTTGCGGTGGCCGGGCCCGCCGGTGAATGCACCGTGCCTTGGGGAACACATGAGGCCGCCCAAGGAGTGGCCATCCGGATCGACTTCATCGGGTATGAGCCCGTACTGGACACCCTGCGGACGGCCGTGGCGCGCACCTACCTGCTCAAGCGTGCCCAAGCCTTCAACCTGGACGAACTGGTGGTTACAGGCCAGTACCGCCCCACCACGGCGGACAAGGCGGTGCAGCGCATGCACGTGGTGAATGCCGAGCAGATCCAACGCATGGCCGCCCAAAACCTGGGCGATGTGCTGGGGCAGGAACTCAACATGCGCCTGGCGCAGGACAATATGCTGGGAACTTCCCTCAGCATGCGCGGCCTGGGGGGCGAGAATGTGAAGATCCTCGTGGACGGAGTGCCCGTGATCGGCAGGCAGGACGGAAACCTGGACCTCTCGCAGATCGACCTCACCGGCATCGATCGGGTGGAGATCCTCGAAGGACCCCTGAGCGTGAACTACGGCACCAACGCCCTCGCCGGTACCATCAACCTCATCACGCGAAAGAGTGCAGGCGGATCCTCGTCACTTAAGGCCATTGCTTACGCCGAACAGCTGGGCCGCCTCAACCTGTCCGTGGCCGCAGGGAAAAAATTCGGGAGCAACGACCTGCTCGTCAGCTTGGGGCGCAACTTCTTCGGAGGGTGGACGCCCGGGCAGCCCGCCACGTACGACTTTGCCACCCACGAGGCCGACACCGGCCGATACCAGAAGTGGAAGCCCAGGGAACAGTATTTCGGAAGGCTCAACTACCGGTACGAGATCAACGAACGATGGACGCTGAGCTACAAGGGCGAACTGATGAAGGACCGAATCGTGGACCGGGGGAGGCCGCGGGCACCCTACCTCGAATCCGCCTTCGACTCCGAATTCAATACCCAAAGGATCGATAATGCGCTCTTCGCACAAGGCAAATTGGCCAAGGGACAGGCCAATTTCCTCTTCGCACATGACCGCTACCAGCGTACGCGGGACATGTGGCTGCGCGACCTCACCACCTTGGAAGGGAAGCCCGTGCCGGGAGAGGATGACAATTCCCGGTTCGCGCTCACCAACTTTCGGGGAACATGGGCCAGCCATGCCGATAGCACGCGACTGGCCTACGAGGCCGGCCTCGACCTCAACCAGGAAACAGCCGTGGGGGCGCGTATAGCCGATGGAAGCGAACAGGCCATCGGCGATTATGCGGCATTCGCCAGCGCGCAATGGAACCCCGTGCAACGACTCGTCGTCAGGCCCGGGTTGCGCTATGCCCGCAACACACAGTACAGGGCCCCCCTCGTTCCCTCGTTGGACATGCGCCTGCAGCTGGATACGGCCTTCACCCTGAGGGCATCGTGGGCACAAGGATTCAGGGCGCCTTCACTCAAGGAACTGCACCTGTATTTCGTGGACGTCAACCACGACATCCATGGCAATCCCGGGCTGCTGGCCGAATCATCCAACAACTATTCCCTTTCCCTCAACTACCGGAAAGCACGGCAGCGCGGGGTGTTGCGGGGGGAGGTCACCGGATTCCACGATCGCGTGCGCAACATGATCTCCCTCGTGGATGAGGGCAACCTGCTGTACACCTACACCAATATCGGCGAGTTCCGAACCTTGGGAGGAAGCCTGGGCGCTTCCTGGGAATCCGGACATTGGACCATCGGCGGAGGAACGGCCATTACCGGCAGGCGCGATACCCTGGCCATGCAGGATGGCCAAAATGTCTACGAGTTCTCGCCCCAAGTGAACCTGCAAGCCACGAGGCACTGGCGCAAGCAGGGGTGGAGCATCAACCTCTTCGCCAAGTACCAAGGTGAGCAGCAGAGCTACATCGCCCTTTCGGACGATAGCCTTACCCGGGGCCACATCGCCCCGTACCTCATGGTGGACGCATCGGTATCCAAACAGGTATGGGGCCAAAGGCTCGCCGTGCAGGCCGGGTGCAAGAACATCGCCAATATCACCAACATCGAGGCCACCATCAGCGGAGGAGGCGCGCACAGCGGGCCGGGAAGCGGAAGCGTGCCCTTGGCCACCGGGCGTACCTTCTTCCTGCGCCTGGCATTGGACCTGAAAGGGAAACCCAAGGAATACCAGCCATGAAGAGGACAGCAGTATGCAGCATGGCCGCGCTTGCCATGGCGCTGGCAGGGTGCATGAAGGACGAACTGCCCGTGCCGCGCCAACCGCGGGGAGGGGCCGTGGAATGCGTGGCCCACGTGGGGCCCAACTACGACCTGCAGCTTTGGTTCGACCTGGCCACGTACAGTGTGGTGCGCCAGAACAGCAAGATGGATTGGGACCTCGCCTTTGAGAGTGCCCCGGACGGATGGCAGGTGCGCCTGAACTACTCGCGCCTCATGCGGGCACACCGCAGCAGCGCCGCCATGAACGAGCCCACCGATACCGTGGGCTTCGGCAATACCTGGAAGATCGACCTGCCCGATGGGAGGCCCGATAGCGTGGCCTTGGGCGATTGGCGACAAGGCAGCCCCATCTGCATCCTGGACATGGGATACAATACCTCGGCCATGCCCATCGGCCTGCGCAAGATCCAGATCATCGAGGCCTCCGCCACAAGCTTCACCTTCCGGACAGCCAACATGGACGGCACCAACATCCGGGAGCATGTGGTGCAGAAAGACCCCGCCAGGCCTTACACCCACTTCAGCCTCGCCGCAGGGGAAGTGGTGCACATTGCCCCGCCAATAGGGGATTATGATCTGGTGTTCACCCAGTACACGGAGCAGTTCCGGCCACCCGACCCCTACCAGGCTTATCTGGTCACCGGCACGCTCAACGGATACAGTGGCGCGCGGGTGGCCCAGCTCTCGGGCAACTTTGCCGAGGTTACCTTGGATGATACACTGGCCCATCCGTTCAGCTTGGACCAGGACATCATCGGCTACGACTGGAAGGACTATTCCTTCGACACTGGCCTATACGAGGTGTACAGCGACCAAGTGTACATCGTGCAAAGCCGCAGCGGGTACTTCTACAAGCTGCACTTCGTGGACTACTACGACGACCAGGGCCTGAAGGGGTCGCCCACGTTCGAGGTAGTGCCCCTTTGAGAAACCGGTGCCGCCACCGTATCAATCCATGCCGCCGCCATCGCCACCGCCCGTGCTGGGCACGGTGCGCTCCGCGGGGCCTTGCCGCCGCCGGAACAACGAGGTGTCCGGCTTGCCGAACCGCCAGGTGGCCGATAGGATGAAGGCACGGCTACCCCAGGTGCTGTAGCTCTCCTGGCGGAAGGTGGGCATATCGTAGTAGGAGCCCCAACCGCGCGAGTCGAAAATGTTCTCCGCGCTGGCCGTGATGAAGAACTGCTTGCCCAACTCCTTGCGCACGGTGATGTCCATGGAATACTGCTCCAGCGTATGCCCCTGCGGGATCACGCGGGGGCCGCTGTAATCGCCGTTCACCTGGAGGGTCCAACCCTTGGGCAGCTTCTGCGAAAGGTTGGCCTTGCCATCATAGTTCAGTCCCGTGTTGGTGAAGGAGCGACCATTGGCCGTAAGGCCGATCTCCACCCATTGCACGTTGGCGTTCAACGTGGCCTCCAAACCACTCCAGAGGGTCAGCTTCACGGTGTTTTCCCAACCGTAGCCCTGGTTGTTGTTGCCGTTCAGGTAACTCGTCAACAGGATGTCCGCGTTGTTCTCCAACGGGGCCGTGTAGCTGGTGATCACGTCCTGCGTGAACCGGCCGTACAGCGAGGACAGCCAGTTGCCCTTTTCGCCCAAGGGCAGCAGGTGGTTCACCTCCAGGATGGTGCTCATCTCGGGCAGCAGCAAGGGGTTGCCCTGCCGGTAGGCACGCGCATCAACCGGCATGATGAATGGCATCAACTGCCAGTGGTTCGGGCGGTTCACTTTCCGCGACACGTTCACCTGCATCTCCCGCTGCAGCTTGCCATCCTCCGCATCCCACTTGCGGCTCAGGTATACCGAGGGGAACAAGATCCGGCCCAGGTCGTCCAGCCCATCGGGGTAGTTGTAGCTGAAGGATAAGCCTTGGTCGGTGCGCTCCGCCGCCATGCTGTTCTGTTCCACCCGGAGGCCCGATTGCATGGACCAGTGGTCGGTGAGCTTCGTGCTCCAGTTCACGTATGCGGCATTTACGTATGTGCGGATCAGGTAGCCGTTGCTCAGGAAGGGGTCCGCCGTGGGGCCGGGCAACGTGTCGTTCATGTTGGTCACGTCCATGCTCGTCCGCTGCTTTTCGTAGTTGGCCTTGAAGCCCCACTCCAGCTTGCGGTTGTCCGCATAGGCATCCACCACGTCGGCCTGCCACGTCCATTCGTGGTCTTGGCCCCGGTTGGCCCTTTGTTGCAGGTTGTGTGCCACCGGCACGGCGTTGTTCCCCTCGTTGAACTGCTCGGTGCTCGCCGGTGAGCGGCGGTCGCCCAGGTTGAAGGTGAGGTCGGTGCTCCATTCCCTGCCGGGCTTGGTGGTGGCGCGCCGGAAGCCCGCACGGGAAGTGAGCCCGCGGAAGCGCCCCTCGGAAATATTGAGCTGGCGGCCTTGACCGGTGATCGTTTGGGCGGCGTCGCGGTTGAAGAAGAGCTGCTCTTCGCGGCTGTCGCGGTTGCCCGCGTGTACGCTCTGCATCAAGCTGATGGTGTTACGCACGCTGAGCTTGTAGTCCCAGCCCAAACGGGCATTGCGGCGGAAGAATTCGTTCACCCGGTCGCTCTCCTGGTCGAAATAGCCCGCCGGCTGCCCGTCGGCCAGGTCGGTGCGGTGGCTGTAGCCCGACCCCGGGGGGCGGCCCAGCCCGAAGCCCAAACCGCTGCTGAAAGAGCTGCGGCCTTGCCGCACAAGCAGGCTTCCGTTGGCATTGTACCGGTCGTTGGTGCCGATACCGGCCTGCACCTGGCCGCTGAAACCCGGGCGCGTGGTCTTTTTCAGCACCACGTTCACGATGCCTCCCGTGGCATCCGCATCAAATGCCGCGCTTGGGTTGGTGATCACTTCAACCCGCTCAATATCGCTGGCGGGGATCTGGTCCAGGGTCATCATGGTGGGCCGGCCGTCCACGAAGATCCGAGGGCTTTTGCCCCGCATTTCCACGTTGCCGTCCGCATCCACGCTCAAGCCGGGTATGTTCTTCATCACGTCCGTGGCGTCACCGCCCACCACACTGATGTCCTTCTCCACGTTGTACACGCGGCGGTCCACCTGCAGCACTTGGGTGGTGCGTTCCTTGGTCACTTCGGCGGCCTGAAGCACCACCGCATCCGTGGCCAGCCGAAGGTTGCCCAGGTCGAGGGAGGGCTGGGCCGCGGAAAGGGAGAATTCCTTCTCCAGCGGAGCGTAGCCCATGGCCGCCACCTTCAGCTTCAGCAGGCCGAACGGCAGGTTGGGCACGTCGAAAAAGCCATTTTCCTGCACCAGGGCGCCCCCTACCACGCTGTCGCCGCGCATGATGCTGATGCTGGCAAAGGGCACGGGTTTGCGTTGGTCGTCGACCAGCTTGCCATAGGCCTGGCCCGTGGGGCGGAAAGCACCAGGCCCGCGTTGGGCGATTGCCGGGATGTAGGGGCCAAGGGCCAACAAGGCAAGGAACAAGTACCTGAACATGGGGGGGCAAATGTAGCGGCCATGCCAGCGGGCGGCGGGTTGGGTGCAACCTTTATCCACCGGCGCGGGAAAAGCCACCAACGAAAAAGCCCCCCGGATACCGGAGGGCTTTTGGGTTGTGCAGTATCGTGGTTCAATACTCGTCGTGGCGGTAGCCGCGGTCGCCGCGGTCCCCCCGGCGATACCCGCCGCGGTCGTTGCCGCCGCGATAGCCGCCGCCGCCGTTGCCGCTGCGGAAGCCGCCGTTGCCGCCTTCCGGACGGGGACGGGCCTCGTTCACCACCAGGTCGCGGCCGTGGAACGGATGGCCGTTGGTGGCTTCGATCGCAGCGCGCCCGCTGTTATCGTCGGACATCTCCACGAAGCCGAATCCACGGCTGCGGTTGGTGGCCTTGTCCATGATGATCTTGGCCGAGGTCACTTCGCCGTAGGCTTCAAAAAGCTCGCGGAGATCCTGGTCTTTTGCGGAGTACGCAATGTTGGCGACGTAAATGTTCATGAGTTCGACTGACTGAGTGAGTGTGGTTTTAAATTTTGCCGCCGCCGATCGTTCTCGCCAAAGTCCGAACGGTTTAAGCGGCGCGAATGTACAGGCCCGCAGGTCATTTCCAACCGGCAGCGCGATATTTTTCCGGGGCACTTCCGGGAACGGACGGCCAAGGGGAGGGGCGCCAAGGCCGTTTTATGCCGCCGACCGGTACCTTTGCACCCCATGTCGTCCACCACTTTCGCGAAGACCCCGCCCGTGTTCTTCGCCCGTTTGCGCCAAGCCACCGAGGCCTATTTCAAGGAGAACAACCTGAAGAAGACCGGCGACCGACGCCTGTACTGGAAAACGGCCATCCTGCTCACCGCCATGGTGGGGCTGTACGTCGTGCTCGTCTTCTTCACCCCGCCCCAAGCGTGGCTCGCACTCGCCCTTTGCGCCCTCCTGGGCCTGGTGCTCGCCAGCGTCGGCTTCAACGTGATGCACGACGGGGCCCATGGAAGCTACAGCAGCCGCAAATGGGTGAATGAGATCATGGGGCACTCGCTGAACCTGATGGGAGGCAGCGTCTATTTCTGGAAGCTCAAGCATAACCAGAACCACCACACCTTCACCAATGTGGAAGGCATGGACGATGACATCGACATCGAACCGTGGGTGCGCGTGCACGCGGGCCAGCAACGCCGGTGGTACCACCGGTTCCAGCACATCTACGCCCTGCCGTTATACGGAACAACCTATCTGTTCTGGATCTTCTACAACGATATGCGCAAGTACTTCACCGGCAAAGTGAGCCATGAAACGCGCATGAAGCCGCTGAAGGCAAAGGAGCACCTGGTATTCTGGGCCACCAAGCTGGGCTATGTGGCCATATTCCTGCTCCTGCCCATGTACAAGGTGGGCGTGCTGCCCGTGCTGCTCGGATACGGCGTGATGGTGTTCGTGACAGGCCTGTTCATTGCCGTGGTGTTCCAGCTGGCACACGTGGTGGAAGGGGCGGAGTTTGTGGACCCGGCGACCGATGGAGGGGAGATCGGCAATGAATGGGCCATCCACCAGGTGAACACCACGGTGAACTTCGCCACCGGGAACAAGGTGTGGAACTGGCTGTTCGGCGGATTGAACTTCCAGGTGGAGCACCACTTGTTCCCGTTGGTGAGCCACGTGCACTACCCGGAGATCAATAAGCGGCTGAAGCAGGTATGTGCCGAGTTCAACGTGCGCTACTCGGAATTCCCGACGTTGCGCAGCGCGCTCCGCTCACACCTGGTGCATCTGCGCCGCGTGGGCCAGGCCGCGTAGCAGGGCCTCAATGGGCCAGCCGGAAGGTGGTGCTGGTACCGTTCGCCGATGAGATGAGGAACAGATAGATGCCCTGCGGCAGGCCGGCGGGTACCGGGAACCGCTGCATGGTGTTGTTGCCGCCGACCGCCTCGGACTGCCGCACCAAACGCCCCAGCGGGTCCATCAGTTTCGCGGTCGCTGCCAGGCCTGAAGGGCTTTGCCAAATGATCTCATCCACGAATGGGTTGGGATAGGGGCTGCCGGCCGCCCGTGGCAGCTCGTCAACCCGGACCTCGGGGTCGCAGGCCGGGGCTTGGGGCAAATGAGCATCAAGCCAGGCCCAGCGGCCGTTCATGAAATCCTTCAATTCCTGCACCTCCCCGGCATACGTGGTGGGTATGGGCGACGGGTTGGGCCATACATAGTGGCCGAGGATGGGCCACATGGCGAAGTTGCGCTGCTGGGCCGCGTCCAGTTGGGCCGCCACGGAATCGCAGTAGGCCGACACGTAGGCCGGCGAAAGGATGTTGTCGCGCAACTCATTCCAACGGCACCGCACGGCGCTGGCATAATCCGGGTCTTCCAGGAGCCGCGACCACCAGAACGGGATCTGGAAAAACTCGCCGGAGCAGTAGTCGCCCAATTGGTAGGCCCATCCTTGCGTGGACCAGCCGTCGCAATAGTCCGCATTGCCCCAGGCCAGGTCATAATCCCATGCCGGCCCGGCATGCAGCTTCCCGCCGCGGCTGTCCTTGTCCTTGTACAGGTAGCTGCTCAGCCGGTAGGCATCCACGCTGCGGCTCAGTTCATTCAGCAGGAACATGTCCACGAAGGAGGCCGGGTCCGCGTACGCCCGGTAGCCGGTAACGGGATCCAGGAAATCGGGACCGGCCAACGCGGTCTCGAAGCTGTCCACGTAAGCTTGGATGTACGCTTTCTGTTCCGGAACGATCTTGGAGGGCTTGGGGTATTTGTAGTTCAGGTAGATGTATTGCCCACCCCCGCTGTAGGCCGGGAGGAAGGGTGAGACAAACCCGTTGTTCGGGCCTTCGTCCCGCTCCACCGCCAAGATGTATCCGCCCGTCAGGCCGTCGCCCATTGTTTCATCGGGTTGCAGCTTCGCGATGTCCAGGCGGCCACCGCCCCGCTTGATCTTTTCAACGAGCATGTACACGCCCATGTACTGTCCGTTCACCAGCACTTCCACGTTGCGGTGCCGCGGCGCATAGCTCCCCATGGCCCGCGCCAGGTGGTAGGTGAGCGTGTTGTTCATCAACGATTTGTCGAAGTAGTTGGCCACCAGCACCCAGTCGCTTTCGGCCGGCATGCCCAGCAAGGGGGCGTTCAGGTCCTGCCCGAAGGCATCGCGCAGCTCCACGGTGTACGACTTCTTCGGCGAGAGGCTGATCGAGGAGTTGCCGTGCAGCTCGATCCCGATCAAGCCGTTGTATTCGTTGAACGGGCCTGCCGGGAAGTTCGGCTGGCCGGGGCCATTGTATACTATCTGCATATCCGCCGTGATCTTCCCGTTGGCGGGGATCGTTTGGCCACCGGTGTTGATCACCACGATGGGCAGGTCGGACGAGGCCAGCACGTAGGGCGCGGCCGGCGCGTTGCCGAAGGTGATGGACCAGCCGATCACGGAGCCGTTGTCGCTCCAAGGGTAGGTATCCACCACGCGAAGCTTCCACGTGCCGTTGCCGTCTTGGCCGTTGTTGATCCAGCCGATCTCTTCCGTGGGGCGGAAGGTGCCGTTGTAGGGCGGATAGGCCTGCTCGATGCGGATGGCTGCATCGGAACGGAAGCAGGTGTTGTCGTAGTCGTGCGTGTCCCAGCCTTGGCCCGTGGTGAGGATGCGGGCCGTCCCGTCGGGGGCCACGATGCTGGCCTCCACATCGGCGAGCCAGCTGTGGTTGATGGTGATGCAGACCTGTTCCAGGCCGAAGCCGGCCGTGCTCAAGGGCGCGGGCAGGCCGGTCACCTCCAAGGGCAATTCCAAGGGTGTTCCATTGGCCGGGATGGGTGCGCCCGTGCCGGTGAAGATCTGGGCATCGAGCACCAACGGCGCGAAGAAAAGAAGAAGCCCGAGGGCAGGGGAAGGCAGGTTGATCATGTCCCGCAGGGATGGGACGCGAAACTAGGTGGCACGGGTGGGTGGCGGCAAGTGCCCGCAGGCTATTCCAGCACGGGCCCCTCGATGCTCACGGTGGTGCCGTGGCCCGGCGTGCTGTCCACCCGCACGGTGGCGCCCATGGAGGCGGCGCGGTGGCGGACGTTCTCCAGGCCGATGCCGCCGGCGGCCGAGGTCGGGTCGAAGCCTTGGCCATCATCGCTCACCATGGCGCTGAAACGCCCGGCCTCGCGGGTCACGCTTACGCTGATCTCCTTGGCGTGGGCGTGCTTCATCGCATTGCTCATCAATTCCTGGATGATCCGGTAGGTCATGATCTCACGGGAAGGGTCCATCCGGTTTTCCAGGCCGTACAGGGTCAGTTCCACCGCGAGCTTGCCATGGATGCGCACATTGTCGCACAAGTCCTCCAGGGCCTTGGCCAGGCCGAAGCGCGACAGGGTCACCGTGGCCATGTCGTGCGCGATGCGCCGTACCTCGCCCACGGCCTCGTCCAGCAGGTGCGTCACCTTGTCGTACTGCGCCCGTTGGCCCTGGTGCGCCAGTTCCACCTTGTCTTCCAAGGCGCCCACCTGCATCTTGATGGTGCTGAGCATGGCGCCCAGCCGGTCGTGGAGATCCCGTGCGGTGCGTTCGCGCTCCTTCTCCTGCCCGTCCAGCATGGCCTGCATGGTGCTGATCTCATTGCGGTGCATCAGGTCGTCCACTTCCTGGATATGGAGCTGCCGCTCCTGTTCGGCCAGCTTGTGCCTGCGCCGGAGCGAGCGCCAAAGCAGCAGGGCAATGATGGCGACGGCCACCACCGCCAGCACCAGCGCCAGCCGTTGCAGGTTCTTCCGACGGTCCACGGCAGCGGCCAGCTCCAGCGCTTGTTGCTGCTGCGAGATCTGGTGCTCCCTGCGTTCCGTGTCGAAAAGGATGTCCGCATGAACCAGTTGTTGGTTGAAGCGGGCCTTGGTCAGCGAGTCGGACAGGGTGTTGTAGGCCAGTGCATGCTCATAGGCGGCCCGGTTGTCGCCCAACGTATGCATCCAAGCCCCCAGCCGCCGGTGCAGGTCGGTCTGCAGCAGCACGTCCTTGTCTTGCCGGGCATGCACCAAGGCCTCTTGGGCCAAGGCCAGGGCCTCGTCGCGTTTACCCATGCTCCACAGCGTGGTCGCCAACAGCTGCACCGTTTTGGGCCTCTTGTCGGTTAGCCCTACCGAGTCGGCCAGGGCCAGCGCCGCCCGGAGCCGCACCACCGCCTCGTCGTAGTGTTTCTGCCGGCTTCGGATGTAGCCGCTGGTGGACAGGCAAAGGAACCGGGCAGCGGGGTCGCGTGGCCCCAATGCCGCCATCATACTGTCCAGAATGTGCTCCGCCAGCCCGAACTGGCCGTCCATCACGGATGCCGAGGCCAGGTTGGTGATGGTGTGCACGGCGATCTGGCTGTTCGGGTCCTGCACCAGCTCCAGGGCCTGCCGATAGCTCGCGATGGCCTTGGCGAAGCTCCTTTGGCGGAACTGGATGTTGCCCAGGCACATCAGCGAGGCCCCCATCCAGCGATCGCTCCCGCCACGCCGGGCGATCCGGTAGGCCTGGGTGGAAAGGGCATGGGCCTGGTTGTAGTCGGGGATCTCGGCGAAGGCTTCCGCCTTGGACAACAGCACTTCCGCATAAAGGGCAGGCGCGGCCATGCTATCCACCAGCGCCAACGCCATTTCAGCCTCCTTCACGGCTTCTTGGATGAACTGCAGCTCGGTGTTGACCACGCACTTCAGCCGGTGGGCACGTGCGCGGATCTCGGATGGCTCCTTGAAAGGCAGACGCAGCAGGCTGTCCAGCTTTTGCATGCAGGCCGCATCACGGCTCTCCCGGTGATCGATCTGGGCCGAGATCAACAGGCCCAACGCCCGCCCGGAAACCGCATCGGACCGGCTGAAGCGGGCTTCCATCGCCCGCATGGTATCCGTCTGCCAGCGCATGGAGGCCTGCACATAAGCATCCAATTCCTGTGGCGTTTGCGCCCGCGGGGCAGCATGCGGCATGCAACAGGCCAGCAATGGCAAGAAGGCTATCCACCGGTGATGTTGGGGCATTCCCTTGGCCGCTTTAGGCCGTGTTGTTGTCAGGTCAAGGACGAGGAACCGATGAACCGGGCGATCAACGCCTTCTCGTCCGGCCCGCTGCCCGTTGCTCCGAGCCGCAAGATCTCCACCGCCTCGGGATGGTCGGGCTCGTTGGGCACCTGGAACACGACGGTGAGCGCGAAGGAGCCCTTCCCCTCAAAGGTCTCACCCGTAATGCCCAAGGCGAAGATGGAGACCTGGTCGGGAGCATCAGGAGGGGCGGATTGCTCGCTGAAGCCCAGCTTCAAGCCTTGCGTGGAGACGTAATCAAGGGTGTCGCCGCATTTGCCCGTATGGACCAGGTCGGCGGCATGCGTCACCGCGATGAAGTATTGGTCAATGCCCCGATGATCCTTGGGGATGAATTTGGTGATGCTGAATGACCGGGCCATGGGTATCCGTGCTTATGGATGAGGGTTATTACTTCTCCCAACCGCGTTCCACCGCGTACTTCACCAGGCCGGCGGTATTGCGGACGTCTAATTTGTGCATGATGTTGCGACGGTGTGTCACAACCGTGTCCACGCTGATGAACAAGCGGTCGGCGATCTCCTGGTTGGTGAGTTCCTGCACGATGAGCTTTACCACCTCCATTTCCCGCTTGCTCAAAGGGGTGTAGTTCAGCTCGCCCCCGCGGTCGCGGTATTGGTCGCCCTGTTCCAACAATTGGCGAAGCTGCGGGCTCAAGTATTGCCCTCCTTTCAAGACCTGGTCCATCGCCATGCGCAATTCCTCCTTGCCCGCGTTTTTCAGCAGGTAGCCCGAGGCGCCGGCAGCCATTACTTCCAGCACGAACTCCCGGTGCCCGTACATGCTCAGCATTAGCACATGGCTGTCCGGGCTTGCCTTCAACACGTGGCGGGTGGCCTCTATGCCGTCCATGTCGGGCATGTTCACGTCCATCAACACCAGGTCCGGCTTCAGCTCACGGGCCAATTCCACCGCCTCCGACCCGTTCGCGCAGCGCCCCACCACCTCTACATCGGACATGCCCGAAAGGATGGCCTCCATGCCATCAAGAATGATCGATTGGTCGTCCACTATCAGTATCGTCGCCATGCATGAACGGTTGGGATGCCCCAAAATTCGCAACGGGCCCTTCGGTGAAAATACCCTAAAACCGTGATTTTGCCGTGGCGCGATGAAGCGGCGGAAGCCCCCGGGCCGGCCGATGATGGCCGCAAGAGGTGCGGTCACCTGGGGCCGGCCCGGAGCCTTATTCCAGCACCATCGGCATGTCCTTCGGGTGCTTCACCGTGTAGGTGAAGCCAAGCTTCTTCGTCTCCTTGGGCGCTACGGCCAGGTTCCAAGTGAGCAGGCCCTTCTTATCGTCCACGGTGGCGCCACCTTTCTCGGTGAGCTTTACCTCAACCTCGCTCTGCGGGCTCAGCGGGTACTGGTCGCGGATCTCCAGGTCTACGGCGGTGGCCTTGGTGTTGCGCACGGTGAGGTCCCAGGCGATGGTGGCCGTGCGGCTGCTGCCGAGGATGCCCCGGTCGCTGGTGCCTTTGCGCTTCACGCGCTCCACCACCACGCCCTTGTCGCGCCCCAAGCTGATGTCGAGGGTGTCCTTCGGCACATTGAGGTCGAGGTAGCTCTTGCCCACGTAGGTGCCCTCGAAGAACACGTTGGCCTCGCCGCTTAACAGGCCGAGGTCTTCCCAGCCGGTGGTGCGGGCGTAGAGGAAGGCATCCTTGTCCAACTTGGGCGTGGCATAGTGCTTATAGGTGGCGGTGAGCGCGTGTTCCTGCACACCGATGGTGCGCGGCCGGGC
The DNA here is from genome assembly GCA_035325445.1 of Flavobacteriales bacterium. GTDB lineage: Bacteria > Bacteroidota > Bacteroidia > Flavobacteriales_F > PHOS-HE28 > PHOS-HE28. The sequence goes on along the minus strand of DAOKZW010000011.1, from coordinate 39,407 downwards.
GTCGCTGGGCACGGTAAAGGGCGTGCTGATGGTGTATTCCATGGTGGTGGCCTGCTGCTGCATGGCCACCGGCGCATGCCGCACGGCATCGGCGGAAATGGTGACGACCTCCATCAGGCCCATGGATCCTGACTTGGCGTCCTGGTCGCGGGTGGACCCGGCCGATCGCTGTGCCGTTGGGCGGGGCATGGGCCGGTGCAGGTACAAGGTCCACGGGTTCAGTGTGGGCATTACGCCGCCCAGGGTGGGGTTGCCGCTGCTGAAGCTCAGCTCCACCTTGTCCCAATCCTCGCCGGTGTTGTTGGTCACTTCGGCCTTCATCAGCAGCTGCACCGGCTTGCCCACGCCGGTTGCACGCAGGTCGTAGGCGGGTGTCCACGTGGCCTGCTGCACGAAGTAGTTCAGCGCGAAGGTGGCGCTGGTGGCCGCCGGGCTGGTGATCTCCACCACCACCTCGCTGGTGGGGCGCGGCGCCAAGGCTTGCAACTGCTGCATCTGCTGCCGCAGCTTTTGCAACTCCGTGTTGATGGTGTTGATCTTCTCCTGTTGCACGAGCAGCCCGCCCTTCACGGCCTTCAGCCGCTCGCGCACGTAATCGTTCACCGCCTGTAGCTGCGCGGCCGTCACGCCTTGCTGCTGTCCGGCGATGCTGGTGTTCTTCAGCAGCAGCTGCTCTTCCTGCTCCCACACCTGTTTCAGTCCGTTCTCGGTGGCCAGGTCGCGTTCCAGCTTCTTCACCTTTCCTTGCAGCTCTTCCATCTCCTTCTTCTGCGGGCTTTCGCTCAGGTGGTTCACCCGGTGGTTCACGCTCAGGATGGTGTAGCCGCCCTTCCCCGTCACCTCGATGCTCTGCGGATCGAGCTGGTAGGCCAGCCCGGTGAACACGATGGTGCTGGCCCCGGCGGGAAGGTTCGCGCTGGCCGTGCGGCTCACCTGTGCACCTTGCATGAAGACCTTGGCGGCGGTGATCTTCGAGGGAACGGGTTTTTCGTTCTCCGCGGTTTGGGCCATGGCGTGGCCGAACAGGGGGAGCAGCAGGACGAAGGACAGGGTGCGTGGATGCATGGGCTGGTTGATGGTCCGGTTTGGTGCAAAGGAAAGGTTGCCATGGGTCTGGTACACGGCACCGGCCGATCGGTTCAATGTCATGGTCGGGGCGCAAGCAAAAAGGCCGCTCCTTGCGGAACGGCCTTCTGTTGTTCAGTTTGTCTGCGGACTTATTCAGCCAGCACGATCACCTTGTTGTGGCTCACTTCCACCACGCCGCCCTTCAGGGGGAAGCTTTCCGTCTTGTTGTCCGGCAGGGTCACCTCCACATGGCCGGCCTTCAGCACGGTGATCAGCGGGGCGTGGTTGTCCAAGAAGCCCATGCTGCCGTCCACGCCGGGCACGGTGATGCTTTTGGCCTCGCCCTTGAAAAGCTCCTTGTCCGGGGTGATGATCTGCAATTTCATTGAAAGATGAAACAGGAAAGCTGAAAGCTGAAACGATTCTCGTTAGGCCACTTCGGCGAGCATCTTCTTGCCGGCCTCGATGACGTCCTCGATGCTGCCCTTCAGGTTGAAGGCGGCCTCGGGGTATTCATCCATCTCGCCGTCCATGATCATGTTGAAGCCCTTGATGGTGTCTTCGATGGAGACCATCACGCCGGGGATACCGGTGAACTGCTCGGCCACGAAGAAGGGTTGGCTGAGGAAGCGCTGCACGCGGCGTGCGCGGCTCACGGCCAGCTTGTCCTCCTCGCTCAGTTCGTCCATCCCCAAGATGGCGATGATGTCCTGCAGTTCCTTGTAGCGCTGCAGGATCTCCTTCACGCGCTGGGCGCAGTTGTAGTGCTCCTCGCCCACAACGGCCGGGCTCAGGATCCGGCTGGTGGATTCCAGCGGGTCCACCGAGGGGTAGATGCCCAGCTCGGCGATCTTCCGGCTCAGCACCGTGGTGGCGTCCAAGTGGGCGAAGGTGGTGGCCGGGGCGGGGTCGGTCAAGTCATCGGCAGGCACATACACGGCCTGCACGCTGGTGATGGAACCGCGCTTGGTGGAGGTGATCCGTTCCTGCATGGCACCCATTTCGGTGGCCAAGGTGGGCTGGTAGCCCACGGCGCTGGGCATCCGGCCCAGCAGTGCGCTCACCTCGGAACCGGCCTGGGTGAAGCGGAAGATGTTGTCCACGAAGAAAAGGATGTCGCGTCCGCCGCCCTCCTCGTCGCCGTCGCGGAAGTATTCCGCCAAGGTGAGGCCGCTCAGTGCCACGCGGGCACGGGCTCCGGGAGGCTCGTTCATCTGGCCGAACACGAAGGTGGCCTGCGAGGTCTTCAGGGCCTCATGGTCAACCTTGTTCAGGTCCCAGCTGCCCTTCTCCATGCTCTCGGTGAACTCCTTGCCGTACTTCACGATGCCGCTCTCGATCATTTCGCGCAGCAGGTCGTTGCCCTCGCGGGTGCGCTCACCCACGCCGGCAAACACGCTGTAGCCGCTGTGGCCCTTGGCGATGTTGTTGATCAGCTCCTGGATCAGCACCGTCTTGCCCACGCCGGCACCGCCGAACAGACCGATCTTGCCGCCCTTGGAGTAGGGCTCGATCAGGTCGATCACCTTGATGCCCGTGAAGAGCACCTCGGCGCTGGTGGTCAGTTCCTCGAACTTCGGGGCTTCGCGGTGGATGGAGGCGCCCTTGCTGCCGGTCACTTCGGCCATGCCGTCGATGGCGGCGCCCACCACGTTGAACAGGCGGCCCTTGATGGCCTCGCCCGTGGGCATGCTGATGGGGCTGCCCTGGCTTTCCACGTCGGTGCCGCGGGCCAGGCCGTCGGTGCTGTCCATGCTCACCGCACGCACCGTGTCCTCGCCGATCAGCTGCTGCACCTCCAGCACCAGCGTGGTGCCGTCGTCGCGCTTCACGTGCAAGGCATCGTAAATGTTGGGAAGGTTCTTGCCGCTGTCAAAACGGACGTCGACCACGGGGCCGATCACTTGGACCACTTTGCCGATGTACTTGGCCATGATTTTCAGTTGGTTGGGCAGCTGCCTCTTTTTTGCGGCCGCGAAGGTAGGAGTAGTTTTCGTTCCGGGGAAGGGTTGTTGATGAACGATTCCGTGGCCGGATTGGTAACATGCTGTAAAACAGTGTGATGGATGCGAGATGGGCGGGGTGGAGGGGGCACTGTCAACAGTCCCTAGGGGATGCTTTGGACCGGGTGGGCAGGTTGCCCGGGAAACCGCGACTGATGGATCTGTTTTTGCAGGGCCACCCGCTTGGAACGAGCTTTGCATCGGCGCAAGGAACGGAAGCGCCGATCTCGGCTGCCCTGCCCATGAAGATCCACACCACCATCGATGCCTTCAAAGGAGTGGCGAAGCCCGTGCTCACCACCGGCACCTTCGATGGCGTGCACCTGGGCCACCAGGTCATCCTCAAACGCCTGCACGACGTGGCACGCAGGGAAGGGGGCGAGAGCGTCCTCTTCACCTTCCACCCGCACCCGCGCATGGTCCTCTATCCGCAGGACAACGACCTGCGCCTGCTGAACACCTATGAGGAGAAACAGAGGTTGCTGGAACAGGCGGGGCTGGACCATCTGCTCGTGGTGCCGTTCTCCCGCGATTTCAGCCGCATACAGGCGCTCGATTATGTGCGGGACATCCTCGTGGGCCAGCTGGGCGTGCATGCCATGGTCATCGGATACGACCACCGCTTCGGCCGCAACCGCGAGGGCGACATCGAACTCCTGCGGCGCATCGCCGATGTGTACGATTTCCGTGTGGAGGAGATCCCCGCGCAGGAGATCGACCACGTGAAGGTGAGCAGCACCAAGATCCGCGAGGCCCTGTTGGCCGGACAAGTGGCCAAGGCCAACGCCCTGCTCGGCTATCCGTACATGCTCAGCGGGGTGGTGGTGAAGGGCGAACAGCTGGGCCGAACCATCGGCTGGCCAACGGCCAACATGGGCGCCATCGATCCGCACAAGCTCATTCCGGCCGATGGGGTGTACGCCATCACTGCCACCACACGGCGGGGCCCTTTCAAGGGCATGATGAGCATCGGCGTGCGACCCACCGTGAAGGAGAACGGCGAACGCACCGTGGAAGCGCACCTCTTCGGGCTGGAGGAGGAGATCTACGGCGAACCCCTGACGGTACGCCTGCACCAGCGGCTGCGCGACGAGCTCCGCTTCGAAAGCATGGAGGCGATGAAGCATCGTATCGCACAGGATAAGGTTGAGTCACTCGAGGCGTTGAAGGACATAGAGCCCTGATCATCCATGCGGCACCTGCTCCCCGTCCTGTTCGTGTTGTGCCTTGTCCCCGGGGCAAAGGCCCAACTGTTGCCACAGCTCGCGCTGGACTCGGTCCGTACCTACCGCAGCCTGGAGCGCGCCCTGAAGGAGCCCGACAAGGTGTACCGCCTGGACCTGTCCAAGCAGAAGTTGAAGCAGGTGCCCGAGGAGGTGAGGCAGCTGAGGAACCTGAATGCCTTGGAATTGGGGCGCAACAAGCTCAAGGACCTGCCGCCCTGGATGAACGAGCTGCAGTACATGCAGGAGTTCGGCGCCGGGCGCAACAAGTTCACCAAGATCCCGAACGTGGTGTGCCAGTGGAAACAGCTGAAGCGCCTGGACATGCACCAGAACCACATCGAGGGCCTGCCCAAGTGCATGGGCAACCTCAAGGAGCTCTATTCACTGGACCTCTGGAGCAATGACCTCGGCGATTTCCCCGATGAGATCAGCGGCATGAAGGCCCTGCGCTACATGGACCTGCGCGTGATCCAGTTCTCCGAAAAGGAGATGGCCCGCATCGTGTCCCTGCTGCCCCAGGTGAAGATTTTCTTCTCCCAGCCCTGCAATTGCGGGAATTGACGGATATTATGGATTGCAAAACTGAAAAAATGAAGAAATGTACGCTGTTGACGATTATATTCCTGTCCGTCACATTCCCATCCATTGGACAAAATGTCGAGCTTGATAAATATGACATTTACATATCTGACACATTGATTGCAACATCAGATTTTATCCAAAACTCCCAAAGTCTTTCCCCGGATAAGGCCAAGACCATAGAATTCAAGCCAAAATCGGATGGAATTAAATTATACTACTACATAAATGGGAAGATTCAGAGCAAGGGAGAAATTAAAAACGGGATGCAAGAAGGTTATTGGGAGTATTGGCATTCCAATGGAGTGAAGGCAAGAGAAGGTGATTTTAAACAAGGAAAGGCAAATGGGCGCCATAGGTATTGGTATGACAATGGAAATCCCAGAGGTACAGGAAATTGGAAGGATGGAGAATATCATGGTAAGTGGGAGATGTACAGTGAAGATGGCAATGAAAAGATAGTCCAAGAGTACAAAAACGGAATACTTGTTGAGGAATGAGCGGTGTCAGCACTTGGGCCGATCCAGTCCCATGGTATTGCGGTGACCTGATTTCCGGAGGGCCTTCCGCCCTTGGATAGGCGTTATCCGCAGGCCACGGATAATGGTTCAGGCCAACAAGCTTGCCTGCGCTGCGGCGCAAGCTTTCCGGGCAACCAATAACGGACAACTAACAACCGGCCCTCACCCCTCCGTCACCGTGAAGGAGTACTTCTCCATCACCATGTTGGCCAGCAGCTTGCGGCAGGCCTCGTCCACCTTGGCCTCGGCCTCCTTCTTGTCCTTGGCTTCCACATGCAGGGTGATGTGCTTGCCGATGCGCACGTTGGTGATCTCCGGCAGGCCCAGGTTGGCCATGCTGCCACTGACGGCCTTGCCTTGAGGGTCCAACAGGTTGTCGTGGGGCATCACGTCGATGGAAGCGAGGAAGGTCTTCATTCAGGTTGGGGGAAAAGTTTGCCCCACAAGGGGCTCAACAGGTACAAGATCACCAGCAAAGGAACGGCAAGGAATCCGAATGCCATCACCAGCACCAGCCCGGTCACGGCCAGGGCGATGACCGCCTCGTTGCCTTGGACCCGCTTGTGGCGGAACTTCAGCGAAGGCAAGGGCACCTCCGAAAGCATCAGTACGGAAAGGATGGGGACCAGGGCGACGAGGACCCACCAATAGAGATGGAAACCCGTGGACGGGTAAGCAGGCAATAGCTGCGGCCTGTGTGCCATGCCCAGGACCAGGCCCGCCCAGAAAAGGGCGTTGGCCGGCGTAGGCAGGCCGAGGAAACCATGGGACTGGCGCGGGTCGATGTTGAACTTGGCCAAGCGCCATGCGGCAGCCACCGGGATCACCAAGCTCAAGGCAAGCGCCGGCAGCTGCACCCAATAGTACCCTGCGGCGCCAAGGACGTCGACTCCCCGTCCTTGGGCCATGACGGTGCTGGTGAGGAAGGCGCCTACCGTGCTGTACACGATAAAGCCCGGTGCCACCCCGAAACTGACCAGGTCGGCCAAGCTGTCCAATTGCTTGCCCAGCTCGCTGCCGCCGCCCATGGCCCGCGCCGCCAAGCCGTCGAACACGTCGAACAACGCGGCGAGGAAGAGCAGCCAACAAGCGATCGTCAATTCTCCCTGCAGCGCCATGTAGCTGGCGACAACCCCGCACATTAGGTTCGCGGTGGTCAATACGTCGGAGAGGCGGGGAAGGCGGGCCAAAGCGGGCCGAAGTTGGTTATTTTCACGCAATAATTCAGGCCACCTTCTGTTAGAGGTTGCGTCTAAGCAAAGAATCATGAAGCGAGAGGGAAGAGTTGCCTGGAAGGTGTGGGCGACAGCCGGGTGCATGGCCATGGCAGGGATGGCGTCCGCACAGGATGCCCCCAAGTACAGCAACGAGTTCCTGGCCATCGGCGTGGGCGCACGCTCGCTGGGGATGGGTTATGCCCATGTGGCGGCCACCAACGATGTTACCGCCGGATACTGGAACCCCGCCGGCCTGCTGGGCGTGCGGGGCGACCTGCAGGTGGGGGCCATGCACAGTGAATACTTCGCCGGTATTGCCAAGTACGACTACCTCGCCGTGGCAAAGCCCATCGATTCGGTCAGCACCATCGGCCTTTCCTACATCCGGTTCGGGGTGGACAACATCCCCAATACCACCGAGCTGATCGACAACAACGGAAACCTCGATTACAACCGCATCACCAACTTCTCCGCCACCGACAACGCCTTCCTGATCAGCTACGCGCGCAAGCTCAAGGTGCCCGGCCTGCGATTGGGCGCCAATGCCAAGGTGGTGTACCGCAACGTGGGGCCCTTTGCAAAGGCGTGGGGGTTCGGCCTCGATGCAGGCCTGCAATACGACAACGGGCCGTGGCGCTTTGCGGCCATGGGGCGCGACATCACCGGAACGTTCAACGCCTGGAGCTATTCGCTGGACCAGCGCACGCAGGAGGTTTTCACCATGACCGGGAATGACCTGCCCGTGAACGGCGTGGAGGTGACCCTGCCCCGCTTGGTGCTGGGCGTGGCGCGCCAGTTCCAGTTCGGCAGCAAGTGGGACCTGCTCGCCGAGTTCAACCTGGAGAACACCTTCGACGGCAAGCGGAACACCGTGGTGGCATCCGACCTGTGGAGCGGTGACCCGCGCCTGGGCGTGGAGGTGGGCTATGCGCAGGTGGTATACGTGCGGGCAGGGGTGAACAACCTCCAGTACGTCACCGATATCAAGGGCCAGCGTTCGCTCGATCTGCAACCCAGCATCGGGCTGGGCCTGAAGATCAAGAGCGTGGCCTTGGATTATGCGCTGACCAACATCGGGGAAGCGGGCGCAGCATTGGTTTCCAACGTCTTCTCCCTGCGGTTCGACCTGTATAAGCACGCAACGGGGTCATGAGGAAGTGGCTGCTCATTGTTTGGGTCCTCGCCCAAGGCCTTTCCGCCGGGGCGCAACCGTACGGCAATGAGTGGATCCATTACGACCGGCAATACTGGATGTTCAAGGTGTGGCAGGATGGCCTCCGCCGTATCGATTCCACCGCCCTGGCCAATGCCGGCTTCCCCATGGGCAGCGTGGACCCCAGGACGTTGCAACTGTACGTGCGTGGTCAACAAGTGCCCATTTATGTGCAAGGGGAGGCCGATGGGGTGTTCAATAACGGCGACTTCATCGAGTTCTACGGGGCCAAGAACGATGCCTGGCTGGACAGCACCTTGTGGGATGACCCGGCCCACATGAACAACCCGTACTATTCCCTGTACAACGATACCATCCGCTACTACCTCACCTGGGGGCCGCAGCAGGAGGCTTTGCGGATATTGCCCTCGGGCAGCAGCAGCAACTGGGCGGCCTATACGCCCTTGCCCTGGTGCTGGGGAAAGACGCTTGTCCAGTTCGTCAACATGTACCAGAACGGGGAACGTACGGGGAACGGCGCCTCGATCTGCTCGATGAACAAAGGGGAGGGGTACTTCAACTCGACCGCATTCCTGGGGACCAGCGGCCAGACCACAACGCCCCACTCATTGAACGTACCGCAACTCTATACCGGTGTGGATGCCCCGGCCTCCAATTACAAGGTGGCGCTCACCTCGCTGAACAACCCCGGGGGCATGGGCCAATCCTGCCCCGACCACCACATGCGGCTGGTGCACGGAGGCATCACCCACGTGGATACCGTGTTCCAAGGGTACAAGCTGCTGAAGTTCGATCTCACCTTTCCGCCGGCAACGGTCACCGGGGCCAGTACGCCCATCAATTACGTGGTGGTGCACGATCAGGCCTGTCCCGCCCTGGCCCCCGATTACGTGGATGCATTTGCCTTGGCATGGCACAGCATCACCTACCCCCGGACCTTCGCCTTTATCAATGTGGCGGATGTGGAACTGCCGGAGGGCAACGGCATCGACAGCACCATGATCTCCTTCACCGGGGTGGCCAGCCCCGTGGTGCACGCATGGACCCCCAACGGCATCCTCCGGGTCTCCCCCTTGCAGGTGCCGGGCTCGTACAAGGCCGTGCTGCCGCCCCACCAAGGGAGGATGCGCATGGTGTTCGCCACGCCGGCCAACGTCCTGCCCGTGGCCACCCTGCAAGCGGTGAACGGCAACGGCTTCTTCAACGACCTGGCGGCGGACCTGCCGGACTCGGCGATGGTGATCGTGAGCCACACCACGCTGATGGGCGCGGCCCAGCAGTACGCGAACTATCGCGAGACCAACCCCTACAACAGGCACAATACGCTGTTGGTGGACGTGGAGCAACTGTATGACCAGTACGCTTACGGTGTCAGGCAGCATCCCTTGGCCATACGGAATTACCTGCGCATGGTGTACGATCAGGCCCCAAGTCGGCCGCAAAGCCTGTTCTTGTTGGGCAAGAGCGTGCAGGCACATGCCACCGGCGGCTTGAGCTACCAGAAAGGGTACCGCAAGGATGCCTTGGCTTCCGCGGCCTGCCTGGTGCCCACCATGGGGTGGCCCTCCAGCGACCTGCTCTTCGGGCTCAACCTGTCCGGCACACAGCCCGCCTACCTGTCGGTGCCCGTGGGCCGCCTGGCCGCGAGGAACCCCGATGATGTGCTGCACTACCTGGCCAAGGTGGCTTCCCTGGAGAGCCAGCCGCCTGCGGCATGGATGAAGAACATCCTCCATTTCAGGGGAGGCATGACCGCATCCCAGTGGAACCAGTTCGATAATGCGCTGGCCAGCTTCCAAGTGGTCGCCGAGGATACCGCCTTCTTCGGGCATGTCACCAAGTTCACCAAGAACGGGACCATGCCCATTGAGCAGGCCGCGCTGGACAGCGTGACCACCATGATCGAGAACGGGGTGACCTTGATGACCTTCTTCGCGCACGCCTATGCCGGAGGGTTCGATATCAGCATCGATTCGCCCGACAACTACGATTGGCACGGCAAATTCCCCGTCATCCTGGGTAATTCGTGCTATACCGGCAACTTCCACCAATTCGATGGCGTTAGCGCCAGTGAGCAATTCGTGCTGCATGAAAACGCTGGGGCTGTGGCGTTCCTGTCATCGGTGGACGTGGGCTTGGCCAATTACCTCCAGCAATATTCCCGCGATTTCTACAAGAGCTTCAGCCAAGTGAACTATGGCAAGAGCATGGGCGATCACATCCGCTATGCCGCCTTCAACCAGCTCAGCCTCCCAGGCATCGAGCCGGCCAACAGTGCTGAAACCATGGCCCTGCATGGCGACCCCACCCTGGTCATGAACTCACCGCCCCTGCCGGACCTGGAGGTGGCGCTCGCCGACCTGCGCACCATACCGGAACAGGTGACGGCGGACCTCGATTCCTTCCGGCTGCAGGTCGTGTTCCGCAATATCGGCAAAGGGACGCACCAGCCCTTCTCCGTGGCGCTGGAGCGCAGTTTGGTGGCCGAAGGCGTGCTGCTGCCGGCCATGGTGCAGACCGTGAGCATGAACACCTATCAGGACACGGTGGAGTTTGTCATCCCCGTACACGTGGAAGGCGGCGGCACCGGGCTCAACGACCTGCATGTGCAACTGGACATGGACCCGGATGTGATCGCGGAACTGGATGACCTCGGCAACAACCAGGTCACCAAGCGCATCTTCATCAGCAGCGGTGATCTGTTGCCCGTGGACCCGTACAATTTCGCCATCGTGCCCGATCCCTCACCGGTGCTGAAGGCCAGCACCGCCGATCCCTTTGCCCCGGTGCGCAACTACATCTTCCAGATCGATACCACCGACCTGTTCAACAGCCCGATCATGGAGCAGCATGCCTTGGCCGCGCCGGGGGGCGTGGTGGAGTGGCACCCATCATCCATCTATGCCATCAATGCCATCCAGGATTCAGTGGTCTTTTTCTGGCGCTGTTCCCTCGATAGCGCAGGCCAAGGCGGGTACAATTGGCACGAATACTCGTTCCAGCACATCGCCGGCAAGCAGGGCTGGGGGCAGGCCCACTTCTTCCAGTTCAAGGATGACGCCTTCAGCCTGATGGAGTACGACCGGCCGGACCGGCAGTTCAACTACCAGGGCGGCACGCACCAGATCTTCGGTGAGGTGCGCGGCAACAATTACCAGCAGTGCTACTGGCGAAAGGACACGTACATGCAGGATAGCCCCGGATGCGGCCAATATCCGGCCATGGCCGTGGCGGTGGTGGACCCCTTCGATTTCAGCGCTTGGGCGACCGGCTACAACGGGGTGGGCCATTTGTACGGCCAGTACAACGAAAACAGCTCTTGCCGGGATAGGCCGGAAACGGTGTTCGTGTTCCGGACCCAGATACCTGCGAACATCATCCCCACCCAAATGGACACCATGGCCTACATGCTCACCCATGTGATCCCCGATGGCCATTATGTGCTGGTGCAGACCTACCTCCGCTTGCGGCGCGCGCCCTTGCAGAACTCCAATGCCATGGCGGCCCTGGCTGCCTTGGGGGCCGTCAACCTGGCCAACGGCACCGTGCCGGACAGCGTGCCCTACATCTTCTTCTGCAGGAAAGGGGATCTCTCATCGGTACAGGAAGTTTGGGGCGATGGACCGGACGCCCTGATCAACATGACGGCCAACATGCAGCTGAACAGCCGCAGCGGTGCAGCCACGGCGCCCCGCAGCCACACCGCCCTGGCATGGGAAGGGTTGAGCTGGCAGGCCACGCCCATGCAGCCCGCGGACAGCCTGCGCATCCAACTTTCCGGAATCCCTCAACAAGGAGGTATCGAGCAACCCGTGCTCAATGTGGGGGGGCTTGCGGGTGATGTGGACCTGCAGCCATTGCTCACCGCACAGCAATACCCGCAGCTCAGGCTCAAGGGCTCTTTCTGGAATGATGCCGAGGAATTGCCGTTGCCCGCGCAAATACGGCGATGGCAGCTGCTGGGCGTGCCGGCGCCCGAATGTGCGATCGACCCGCCATCCGGCCTGTATGTGCGCATCGATAGCCTCTTCCAGGGGCAACAGGCCGAGATGATGGTGGCCGTAAGGAACATCGGCCAACAGCCCATGGACAGCCTGTTGATGACCGCTTGGATCACCGACCGCAACAACCAGCAGCACCGGGTCCATTACCGGCGCAACGCCCCACTCCCCGTGGGCGCGGTCCTGCAGGATACCGTCAGGTTCAATACCCAGCAGTTCCCCGGCCCCAATAGCATCACCATCGAGGCCAACCCGGTGGATACGCTCACCGGCCAATACGACCAACCGGAGCAGCATCACTTCAACAACATTGCCACGTTGCGCTTCCTCACCCAGCAGGACCTGGAGAACCCCGTGCTGGACATCACCTTCGATGGCATCCATATCCTCGACGGCGACATCGTGAGCGCACGCCCCGAGATCCAGATCACCCTGCAGGACGAGAACCAGACCTTGCTCCTGGATGAACCGGGGGATACGATCTATTTCAAGGTGTTCCTCACCGATCCAACGGGCACGATCAAGCGGGTCTATTTCCGCGAAGGCGGCCAAGAGGTGATGCAATTCGTGCCCGCCAACGGACCGTCCAACCTGAGCAAGGTCTTCTATAGGCCCGCCTTCGGCCTTGACGGCAAGTACCGCATCAGCGTGAGGGCATCGGACAAGAGCAACAACAACAGCGGCGACCGCGACAACAGCGTGAACTTCGAGGTGATCAACCGGGCCACCATCACCGAGGTGCTCAATTACCCCAACCCGTTCACCACCAGCACCCGCTTCGTCTTCACCATCACCGGCAGCGAACCGCCCACAGCCATGCGCATCCAGATCATGACCATCACGGGGAGGGTGGTCCGCGAGCTGTCCATGGCCGATCTGGGGCCCTTGCGCGTGGGACGCAACATCACCGATTTCGCTTGGGATGGCACCGACCAGTTCGGCGACCGGCTGGCGCGGGGCGTGTACCTGTACCGCGTGGCGGCCCAGTTACATGGGCAGGACATCGAACAGCGGGACGGCGGGGCCGCGACCTACTTCACCAAAGGAGTGGGCAAGATGTATTTGTTGCGCTGATACCGGCCACGGACCACGGGAGCGCTACTTTCGGCCGCATGCGGGACAGGAGGTTCCACCTGCTTTGCGCCTTGCTCACCGGGGCCATGCTGGCATTGGCCTGGCCCGCCATCGGAGGGGTCACGCCGTTGATCTTCGTGGCATGGGTACCCTTGCTCTACGCCGAGGAACGGTATGCCCGCAGTGCGAAGGAGGCGCGCCCGCGCAACTTCATGCCCTACGTGATGCTGGCCCTGCTGGTGTGGAACCTGGCCACCACGTGGTGGCTGTTCTACGTGAGCGAGCACATGGCCACAAGGCTTTTCACCCTCATCGGGCCCAATGTGGGCAATGTGCTGGTGATGAGCGCACCATGGCTGCTATTCCGCATCGTGCGCCGCGGCTTGGGCGGCACTTGGGCGCGTTGGGCACTCGTGGCGTTTTGGCTTGCCTTTGAACGGTTCCACATGGACTGGGACCTCAGTTGGCCTTGGCTCACCTTGGGCAACGTCTTCGCCGGCCATACCGAATGGGTGCAGTGGTACGAGCTTACCGGACACATGGGCGGCAGTCTTTGGGTTTGGCTGGCCAATTTGGCGGTGCTGCGGATCGCGCTGCATCAGCCGGAAGGGAACGGCAACCTCCAACGCCGGGTGGTGCTGGCGGTGGCTGTGATCGGCCTGCCCGTCTTGGCATCATGGGTGCGGTACGCCACTTTCAAGGAGGAAGGTAAACCCGTGCAGGTGGTGGTGGTGCAGCCCAATATCGACCCGTACAAGGAGAAGTTCGGCGCCATTGACCCCATGGACCAATTGGACCGGATGCTGCGCCAGGCCAAACCACAGATGGACAGCGCAACCGCCTTGGTGGTGATGCCGGAAACCGCCCTGCAGGAGCCCACCACCTTGGAGAACAGGGATGGCCGCCTTGTGTTTCACGGCCTGTGGGAGAACGACATGTCCGGCAGCCTCAGCCTGATGCGTATCCGCGAATTCCTGCAGGCCTGGCCACGGGCCGCGGTGATCGCGGGCATGTCCTCGGCGCGCATGTATCCCGCCGGCGCCGATCATCCGGTATCGGCCCGGTACGTGGTGGGGCTGGACCGTGCCTTCGATTCGTACAATGCGGCCCTGCTGGTCAGGGCGGACGGCAGCCATGAGGAGTACAACAAGAGCAAGCTCGTGCCCGGTGTGGAGCTGATGCCCTTCGAGGAGGTCCTCGGCCCGCTGGGCGGATTGGCCCTCGACCTGGGCGGAACCACCGGAAGTTTGGGCGTGCAGGAGGAACGATCGGTGCTGTGGGGCCACAATGGCGAAGTGGGCATGGCCCCGGCCATTTGCTACGAGAGCGTTTATGGCGACCATGTGGCGGCACACGTGCGCAACGGGGCCAACCTCATCGTGGTGATGACCAACGACGGATGGTGGAGGGATACCCCCGGCTACAAACAGCACCTGCTGTACGGCAAGCTCAGAGCGGTGGAAAACCGGCGCGATGTGGCCCGAAGCGCCAATACCGGCATCTCCTGCTTCATCGACCAGCGGGGCGACCTGCACCAACAAACGGGATGGTGGGTGATCGCCACCATCCGCGGCACCGTCCACACCCGATCAGACCTTACGTTCTTTGCCCGCCACGGCGACCTGGTCGGCAGGGGCGCCAACGGCGCAACGTTGATCTTCTTGGTCGTGGCGGCCGCCCAGGGGGGCTTGGCACGACGCCGGAACGATTGAAACAAGCAGGGCCGCCCTGTTGGGACGGCCCTGGCTCAGGAGAGCGGGTCATATCAATGCACGTGGACCCGGCGGGCCATCATGTGCGCATTGTTCAACAACTGGATCACGTAGATGCCCGTGGCGATGTTCCGCTTGTCCACCCGCAGTGTGGTGAAGCCGGTGCCGACCGTTTGGGTGGGATGGATAGAGAGGATCTTGCCTTGCGCATCCATCAGGATCAGGTCGTACACCCCATCGGCCGTGGAGGAGACCACCACGTTCAGGTCCGAGCCATCGTCCCATGCGTTCACAATGGCCGTGCCGCCGTCCTTGCCGCAACCCGCCGCTATCGTGCTGCTCACCGTGCTGCTGCCGTTGATGTCGGTCTGCCGCAAGCGGTAGTACGCCAATCCCTGGGCGTCATCATCCGTGAATGAGTAGCTGATCATGTAGCTGCTGTTCACCGCACCGGGCACCGCGCCGATGGCGGTCCATTCCTGTGCATTGCGGCTCTTCTCGATGGTGAAGTACAGGTTGTCCTGTTCCGAGGCCGTCGTCCACTTCAGCACCACGTTCCCTCCGTCGCAATCGGCGTTCCACTCCACCAACTGCACCGGCAGCGGCAGCAAGGTGTTGGAAAGGGTCCAGCTACGGAAGAAATCCGCCGGGGAGGGGCTGACCCCGCCCACGGTGTTGCCCATCTGGGAGCCCATCACGGGGATGTCGTACCACTTGTTAATGGATGAGTTGAAGCGCTGGGCGACAAGATTGCCGTTGAGGGACGGGTTGTTTCCCGGTGTGCCGTTGATCGCCGCTTCCGCGGGATCGAACCCGAAGGTCAGCGTCACGCCGGGCTTGGTGGTATAGGCATAGGCCCCTTCACCCGCATCGATGATCCAGAACCGGTCGATCGCGTTCGCCGAGTTGTTCACGGATCCGGATGGCATATCAAATATGTGGGTCACATCCGAAGGGAGATAGGCGCTGTTGTCCCATCCGGCGTTCACCGCAAGTCCTACTGATTGGCTGTTGTAGGTCGACAAAATGAGTGACCCCGCCCCGGCACCGGCCGAGGTCTTGTTCACCGTGAGCGGCATCGCCACATTGCTGGCCGTGGAGAACGGGATCACATACGCGCCCGTGGTCGCCCCGGTGGCCCAGCGGATCTTGTTCTCCTCGCGCTCGCTCTTGATCACCGGCGCCGTAACGACACCCAGTTGCGTTATGCCGGTCGTGGCCGGATTGTCGACCACCAAATAGGTGCCCGCGTTGGCCGCCGGGTTGAATACGATGTAGGGGTGCTGTCCCGCTGTGGCCGCCGTATTATTCAACACCAAGCGGGCCGCTTGGCCGTAGCTGAGGAAAGTGGAGACAGCACCAAAGAGCAGCAGTAAGGGTCGGTGCATAAATGGTTTGGGTTTGGGGGTCGAAACCAAATGTAGCAGGAAAAACCATCACGAACAATTAGCGCCCCTTTTCACCGCCATTGGGGTTGTGGCGGACAGGCCTGGCCGGATGGTGGGACATGGCCCGATGGGCTTGCAATGACATGGGCGAGGGTGGTGGGGGGCAAGGCCCATGGAATTGCTGGCTGAATGGAAGACGGGATGGATACCGAAGGGTTGCCTCCAGCCCGGAAAAAAAGTACGTAAGCGCTCCGGTCGCTACCCCGGATAAGGTGCCGACCGCATGGATTATCCTTGCAAGCCACATGGAACGTACGGAGATCAGCTGGGACGGAAACCTCGATTGGCATGCCTTGGAGGCCTATACCCCGGTCTTGGCACGCCGGGTGGGAGACCGGAATGAGTGGGTGGTCGGGGTGGGGGTGGCAGAGGCGCCCCTCGACATGCCCTGGAATGCCGAAAGGCCCTGTGTAGGCTACGCCGGGTACGACCTCAAGAACAGGTTCGAGGACCTGGGCACCCGCCATCCCGACCATGATGGCTTTGCGGTCTCTGCCTGGTGGATCCCGCGTATCGCTATCCACCTGAAGCCAGGCATAGCAGTTCTATGGACCGGTGCCGGGGAGCTGGAAGATGGGATGGAACTGTTTCGCCGATTGACCGCACCACCAAGGGAGGCCGCCCGGCAGTACGGAGCCTTGTGGCGGGCCGAAACGGCCGAGGAGCGCTACCTCAGGCAAGTGAATGCCTTGCTGGGCCACATCCAAAGGGGCGATATTTACGAGGTGAACTACTGCATGCAACGCACGGCGGCCTGGAGCGGCATGGACCCCTACGCAGCCTTTGCGCAATTGCTCAAGTACAGCGATGCCCCGCATGCAGCCTTCCTCCGCGAAGGCGATCGCTTTGCCCTCTGCGCCAGCCCGGAACGATTCTTCCGCCTGGAAGGGAGGCAACTGTTCACCCAGCCCATGAAAGGGACAAGGCCCCGGGGAAGCACCCCGGAGGAGGACAAGGCCTTGGCCGGGGAATTGGCCGGGGATGCCAAGGAACGGGCCGAGAACATCATGGCCGTGGATGTGGCCCGCAACGACTTCAGCAGGGTGGCCGAACCGGGCACGGTGCAAGTGAATGAGCTTTGCAGCGTGAAAACCTTCCGGAACGTCCACCAGATGGTGAGCACCGTACGCGCCACCGTGGTTGCCGGAACCACCCCGGCGGACATCCTGCGGGCCACCTTCCCCATGGCCAGCATGACCGGTGCCCCCAAAGTGCGCGCCATGCAGCTCATCGAAGAGGTCGAGGATATGCGGAGGGGCCTCTACAGTGGAACCATCGGATTCTTCCTGCCCGACGGAACCGCCGACCTCAATGTGGTCATCCGCACCATCACCTGGGACGCCGCCACGGGCCGCGCTTCGCTGATCACCGGTGGGGCCATCACCGCCGCCAGCGACCCGCAGGCGGAATACGAGGAGTGCAGCCACAAGGCCCGCTCCGTGCTGAACGCCTTCGGCCATGTTGAATGAGGTGCGCCGCACAATGGCCCGGGAGGCCATGCTTGAACCCGGGCAGGACGTGTGGGTGGCCGTCAGCGGCGGCGTGGACAGCATGGTGCTCCTCCATGTCCTGCGCCAATTGGGCCATCCCTGCCATGTGGCCCATGTGGACCATGGCCTGCGCGGGGCCGGCAGCGACGCGGACAGGGCCTTCGTGGAGGCCTATGCCAAGGAGCAAGGACTGCCCTTCAAAGCCACCAAGGTGGATATCAGGAATGCCGCGGCCGGGGGGTCGGTGCAGATGGCCGCCCGGGAAATGCGCTACGCCTGGTTCAAGGAATTGCTCCAGGCCGGGCCGCATGCAATAGCCCTGGGCCATCACGGAGACGATGCCGTGGAAACCCTGCTGATCAACCTGTTGCGGGGCGTAGGGACGCACGGCTGGGCAGGCATGCCGGCCGTAACACAGGTGCCGGAAGGGCGGTTCGTGCGGCCTCTGCTGGGTTTGGATCGCGCACAGGTCGGGGCCTATGCAGCCGAGCATGGCATACCATTTCGCGAGGACCCCAGCAATGCCGACCCCAAGTACCTGCGCAACCGCGTCCGCCGGGAGCTGCTGCCCCTGATGGAGGAACTGCGGCCGGGGGCCGCACACACGCTGGCCCGAGCAACACGCCTCATGCGCGAAATGACCGAAGTGGCCGCCCTTTACCTCGGGAATGAGGCCCGGCAATGGACCGATACGGCAGGAACCCTCCGGATACCCTTGGGGCGGCTGCTCGAAGGGCCCGCACCCCACCTATTGCTGTTGCATGTGCTGGCCGGGCAGCAAGCCCATCCTGCGCTGGTAGGACAGGTGCTGGAACGGGTCGCGGACCGGGCCACGGGCGCCCGCTTCCATGTGGGGGACCTCCGCTTAACGGTGGAACGGGACTGCCTGGTGGTGGATCATGGCCCCGTTGGCTTTCCCAGCATCACCATTCCCGAGGACGGGGTTGCAGACGGCACCGAAGCGCCGTTCCAATGGCAGTTGGTGGCCCCGGAAGAGGTGGACTTGGGCCGGGGAATGGGCACGGTGTGGCTGGACATGGACAAACTTCGATTCCCCCTGCTCCTGCGGCCATGGATGCCGGGAGACCGCATGAGGCCCGTGGGCCTGAAGGGGTCCAAGCTCATCAGCGATATCCTGATCGATGCCGGCGCGCCCCGCGACAAGAAGGAGGGCACCTATGTGCTGGTCGCCGGCGATGAGGTGGTTTGGCTCGAAGGGCACCGGGTGGCCGAGGGCTTTTCACCGGGGCCCGAAACCCGGCAAGTGCTTCGCATCGGCCCCGCCGAACGGTGATAAAGATCACTATCCACGGGCTTTTCTGAAGTGCCAACACAGCGGAGGTGGATACCTTTGGGCCATGTCCGTCCCGAACCTGACGTTGGCATTGTGCGCGATGACCTGCTTGGCGGCCGGGATCGCCCGTGCGGGGGAGCCGGTAACATGGCAATTCAAGGCCGATACCGGCAACGGCCAAGTGCTGAAGGTGGAATTGACCGCCCAATGCGAAGAGGGATGGCACATCTACGCCTTGGCGCCCACCGGCGATGAGGGGCCTTTGCCCACCGTGATCGACCTGGCCGAAAATGCCGCGTACCAACGGGTCGGCGGACCGCAAGAACCGGAGCCGGCCTTGGCCATGGACCCCAATTTCGGGATGAAGCTGTCCTTCCACGGAGGAACAGTGGCCTTCTGGCAACTCATTGAGCGTGTCTCTCCCCGGGCATTCACGGTCTCGGGCAGCGTGGAATACATGGCCTGCAACGACAAGACCTGCCTGCCGCCACATACCGTGCCTTTTGTTCTCGAAATACCTGCTTCCTACTGAAAATGCGACAGATCGCCCTGGCTCTTCTTGCCGCTGCCTCCCTGCCTGTACTGGCCCAAGGATACAACGACCAGGCTCCGCTTGACCCCGTGAAATGGGGCCTTACCGCCGCCGACAAGGGTGGAAATACATGGGATATCACCTTCACCGCAACGGTGGACCCCGGATGGTATGTGTACTCGCAGGAGCATTTCGGCGATGCAGGGCCCATGCCCACCACGTTCAGGTTCGATACCATCCCCTACGTCACCTTGGAGGGCAGCACCGTGGAACACGGTGCACAGAAGAAGGAAGGAATGGACCCCATCTTCGAGATGAAGGTGAGGAAGTACGCGGGGGTGGTCACCTTCACCCAGCGTGTGCGCACCACTGACCCCGATAAGCCCGTCAGGGGCCGGTTCGACTTCATGAGCTGCAACGATGAGGCCTGCGTCTTCCCCGACCCGGTCTATTTCTCCATCATTCCCGAAAAAGGCATCGGCGAAATGGGGGCCTTCCCCTTCAACATGGATGAACTGATGCGCGCGGCAGCCCCGGAGAGGCCGGGGTTCCTCGAACCGGTGAAGTGGGCCGCCAAGGCCAGCGACCTCGGTAACGGGGTGTGGCGCGTGGACCTTACCGCCACCATCGATGAGAATTGGGGCGTGTACTCGCAGGAGGTGTTCGGCGAAGGGCCACTGCCCACCGTGATCACCTTCGATAGTACCGCCGCCGCCCACCCGCTCGGAGGCACAAAGGAGGCGGGACCCGCCATGCACGAAGGCATGGACGAGCTTTTCGGGATCATCGTCCGCAAGTTCTACAAGGAGGTTACGTACAGCCGCGAGTTGCGCGTAACGGACCCGCTGGAACCCATTACCGGTACCATCGATTACATGGCCTGCGACAACAGCCGCTGCATATTCCCCGATCCCGTGCCCTTCAGCATCATCCCCGCTACCGGCGCGGCCGTGATCGGTGACAGGCCCGCGGGCGCCGCAGCGGGCGAAGGATGCGACCTCAAGCTGGCCAAGGTGGACCTGGACGCACCGGTGCTCCGCGGCGACGTGGAGACCATCGATACCCAGGTGCGCAAGGGGGGCTCCTTGTGGAACATCTTCCTGCTGGGCTTCCTGGGTGGACTGATCGCCCTGCTTACCCCGTGCGTATTCCCCATGATACCCCTGACCGTGAGCTTCTTCACCAAGGGCAGCGAGGATAAGGCCAAGGGCTTGCGGAACGCCATCATGTACGGGGCCTTCATCTTGGCCATCTACCTGCTGTTCAGCCTGCCGTTCCACCTGCTGGGGTCGGTCAACCCGGAGATCTTCAATGAAATCAGCACCAACCCGTGGCTGAACATCGGATTCTTCGTCATCTTCATCATTTTCGCCATCTCCTTCTTCGGTTACTTCGAGATCACCTTGCCCGCCAGTTGGGTGAACCGCATGGATAGCAACGCATCGCGGTTCGGCGGAGGCATCGGCATCTTCTTCATGGCCCTCACCTTGGCCCTGGTGTCCTTCTCCTGCACCGGCCCCATCCTGGGTTCGCTGCTGGCCGGGGCGCTCTCCAGCGATGGCGGTGCATGGCAGCTCACCGTGGGCATGGGGGCCTTCGGCCTGGCATTGGCCCTGCCCTTCGCCCTGTTCGCCATGTTCCCCGGATGGCTGAACTCCCTGCCCAAGTCGGGCAGCTGGCTCAACAGTGTGAAGGTGGTCCTCGGCTTTGCCGAGGTGGCCTTGGCCTTCAAGTTCCTTAGCAATGCCGACCTGGTGAAGGGTTGGATGATCGTGCCCTACGAGCTGTTCATGGCCATCTGGGTGATTTGCGCCCTGGGCGTTACACTGTACCTGCTGGGCAAGGTGCGCTTCCCACACGACAGCCCCGTCACTAAAATATCCCCCATCCGCGGCACCTTGGCCCTGCTCTTCCTGGCCTTCACGGTGTACCTCGCCAGTGGTTTCATGGTGGACAAGGGCCAGAACACGTTCACCACGAAGAAGATGATGAGCGGCTTGGCGCCCCCGGTGGGATACAGCTGGCTGCTGCCCAAGGATTGCCCCAGCGGCTTCGATTGCTACCACGACCTGGAGGCGGGCCTGGCACAGGCCAAGGCCACCGGAAAACCCATCCTGCTGGATTTTACGGGATATGCCTGCGTGAACTGCCGAAAGATGGAGGAACACGTGTGGCCCGTACGCAATGTGCACACACAGATCGACAAGGAATACATACTGATCTCCCTGTATGTGGATGACAAGACCGAACTGCCCGCTGCGGAACAACGCGATTATGTCACCTGCTCCGGCAAGCAGAAACGCATCGTCACCGTGGGCAACAAATGGAGCACCTTGCAGACGGAAACGTTCATCAACAACAGCCAGCCGTACTACGCGCTGCTCAGCCCGGACGGCGTGCTGCTGACGGATCCCGTGGGATACACGCCGAACGCGGACGAGTACAGCGCCTTCCTGCAGCGCGGCCTGCAGGCCATGCAACAGCTGGGCGCCACGGCCAGCAGCAGGTAGTGGCCCGGCCATGAGATCCGCGGCCGTAACGAGGGAGTCGGGCGCCTGCCCGCACGGAAGCGCGAAACCGCGCGCGCGAACAACAGCCCGGTGAACGATCTTCGCAGGCACATAACATGGGCAACCAACGCATCGAAGCGCATTTTTCCGAGGCCGCATCCGTCCTTGAGAAGTTCCGTGGCGACCAACGCAACATCGAAGCCGTACGGCAGGCGGGCGACCTGATGGTGAAAGCCCTGAAGCAAGGAGGAAAGCTGATCAGCTGCGGCAACGGGGGCAGTATGTGCGATGCCATGCACTTCGCCGAGGAGCTCACAGGCCGATTCCGCGATGACCGGGCGCCCATCGCCGCGGTGAGCATCAGCGACCCCGCACACATCACCTGCGTAGGCAATGACCATGGCTTCGAACAGGTCTTTGCACGTTTTGTCCAAGCACATGGCAGGCCGGGCGATGTCCTGCTGGCCATCAGCACCAGCGGCAACAGCCCCAATGTGCTGCGCGCCGCGGAAACGGCCAAGGCCCAAGGCGTGATGGTGGTGGGGCTCACCGGCAAGGACGGGGGAAAGCTCGCGGCCTTGTGCGACGTGGAGGTGCGCGTGCCCCATGCCGGCTACGCCGACCGTGTGCAGGAGCTGCACATCAAGGTGATACACGCATTGATCGACCATATTGAACAAGCCTTGGCCTAAGCGCCAAGGTTGAGGGGTGGGATCTATCTTCCCCCCGCCATGCTTGTCAAGAATTTCGGCTGCGCCGTCTTTGGCGTGGATGCCACGATCATCACCGTGGAGACCAATATCGTGAAGGGCGCGACCTTCTTCATGGTGGGCCTGCCGGACAGCGCCGTGAAGGAGAGCCACCAGCGGGTCGGGGCGGCCATCAACAACATGGGCTTGCACATGCCGCGCGGCAAGGAGGTGACCATCAACCTGGCGCCCGCCGACATACGCAAGGAAGGCACGGCCTATGACCTGCCCATCGCCTTGGGCATACTGGGTGCCAGCGGCCAAATGAACCCCGACCGCCTGGCGGAATTCGTGGTGATGGGCGAATTGTCGCTGGACGGGGAGGTCAGGCCGATCAAGGGAGCCTTGCCCATTGCGCTGGAGGCCCGCAAGCAAGGCTTCAAGGGTGTGGTGGTGCCCGTGGCCAATGCGCGCGAGGCGGCCATTGTGCAGGGGATCGAGGTGTATGGCGTGGACCACCTCGGGCAAGTGGTGGGCTTCATGGAAGGCCGCACAGGCCTGGAGCCTACGCTGGTGGACATCGCCGCAGAGTTTGAGGCCCAAAGCCGAAGCTATCCCGTGGACCTCAGCGACGTAAAGGGGCAGGAAAATATCAAGCGGGCCTTTGAGATCGCCGCGGCGGGCGGCCACAACGTGATCCTGATAGGACCGCCGGGCGCGGGCAAGACCATGATCGCCAAGCGACTGCCCACCATACTGCCGCCACTCAACCTGGACGAAGCCTTGGAGACCACCAAGATCCACAGCGTGGCCGGCAAGCTTGCGGCCGAGGATGCCCTGATGAGCATCCGGCCTTTCCGTTCACCCCACCATACCATCAGCGATGTGGCCCTGGTGGGCGGGGGCAGCTACCCCCAACCCGGAGAGATCAGCCTCGCCCACAATGGCGTGCTCTTCCTGGATGAATTGCCCGAGTTCAAACGAACGGTGCTGGAGGTGATGCGCCAACCATTGGAAGACCGGGTGGTCACCATCAGCCGGGCCAAGTTCACGGTGGAGTACCAAGCCAGCTTCATGCTGGTGGCCGCCATGAACCCGTGCCCCTGCGGATATCACAATCATCCCGAACGCGATTGTGTGTGCGCGCCGGGGGTGGTGCAGAAATACCTCAACAAGATCAGCGGGCCCCTCCTGGACCGTATAGACATCCATGTGGAGGTGACCCCCGTGGATTTCAGTGAACTGGCCAGCGAGCGCGAGACGGAAAAGAGCGCGGACGTGCGCGATAGGGTCGTGCGCGCCCGACAGGTCCAGGAGGCGCGATACAAGGGCACCCGGATGTATTGCAATGCGCAGATCGCCACCCAGCAACTGCGAAAGTATTGCCGCGTGGACACGGCCGGCCAAGCCCTGCTGCAAAAAGCCATGGAGCGCCTGGGCCTCAGCGCCCGTGCCTATGACCGCATCCTGAAGGTGGCACGCACCATCGCCGACTTGGCCGGGAGCGCGGAGATACGCACCGAACACCTGGCCGAGGCCATACAGTACCGCAGCCTCGACCGCGAAGGCTGGGCGGATTGAGGGGAAGTGTAACCCTCGTACCCATCGGTGCGTAGGATGGCACAGAATTCTGATACCGTGCCCAGCAAAATGCCATTCCTTCTGTCCTTTCTGTTGATCTTGGGGGCCGCTTCTTCCCAAGCCCAAGGGCAACGCATCTATGTGGATGCCGCCATGTCGCCTGTTGCCAAGGGAAAGGCGGTGTTCTATCTGGAACCCGAGGGCGAGGATGGCACCGGAGGATATCGGGCCAAGATGTATAACCTGGACGGCACCTTGAAGGCCAAGGGACGATACGCCGATCAGGAGTGCCGCATCCCGGACGGACATTTCGTCTTTTACTACCCCGATGGAAAGGTGGAGAGCGAAGGCGAGTACGAGAACGGCTGGAAGAACGGGGTATGGACCCGCAAGGACAAGTGGGGCCGGGACCTGGCGGAGAAGATGTACAATGCGGACCCCCTGCGCAACATCGTATACACCATGGCGCAAACCATGCCCCAGTATCCGGGTGGCGAGAAGGCCATGGTCCGCTACGTGCGGCAACAGGTCGGCAAGCCCCAAGGCAATGCCATGGCCTCCTTCATTGTTGAGAAGGATGGCCAAGTATCGGATGTGCAGGTCACGGGGGTAAGTAATGCGGTAATGGCCGAACAGATCGCATCGGCGATCAGCGGGACCTCCGGTTGGGAGGCCGGGCGCCAGGATGGCCAACCGGTACGCGTGCAAATGCGCGTGCCCATCAAGTAAGAACCAAACGCCATACACCATAGCCGAACGCCCCGGATCCCGGGGCGTTTGGCGTTTGGGGCACGTCGGTCACCACTCAGGCCTCCCGCCCGTGGCACTGCTTGTATTTCTTGCCGCTACCGCAAGGGCATGGGTCGTTGCGCCCCACCTTCTTCTCCACCCGAACGGGCTGCACGGGCTGCCGCGGAGGTCCTCCTGCCGGCGGTTGTTGGGCCCTGTTGCCCGCAGCGGGTGCCGGCTGCCTGGTGGCAGGGCCTGCGCTGTTCGTAGGGCCCGAATACGAGGGTACCTCGGTGCGGCTTGCCTGCATCTGCCGCTCCTCGCGGGTAGGCTTGTGCTCGGGGGCTTCCTGGATCGACGGCTGCACCTGCGGCAGGCCGGCGCGCACCAGGAACTCCACCACCTCCTCGCTCACCCGGCTCACCATCGCATCAAACAGCTTGAACGACTCAAGCTTGTAGATGAGCAGCGGGTCCTTTTGCTCGATGCTGGCGTTCTGCACGTCCCGGCGCAGGTCATCCATCTCACGCAGGTGCTCCTTCCATTCGTTGTCGATGATGGCCAAGGTGATGTACTTCTCAGCGCTGTCCATCACTTCGCGCCCTTCGCTCTTGTACGCTTTCTCCAGGTTGGCCACCACCTGCATGGTCTTCACCCCGTCGGTGATGGGCACCACGATGTTCTCATATTGCTTGCCCTGGTTCAGGAAGACATCGCTGATCACCGGCAGGGCTTGGGCCCCCAGCTGCCTGCCACGGCGGTGGTAGGCCTCGAAGGCCGCCTCGAACACCTGGTCCGCAATGTCGGGCAACTTGCCGTTCTTGAAGGTGTTCTCATCCACCGGGGAATCGATGAAGAGCCTGCGGAACAGCTCCATGCGGAAGCCCTCAAAATCGCCTTCGGGCTGGAAATCCTTGGTCACGTTGGATGCCACGTCATGGAACATGTTCAGCACGTCCAGCTTCAGGCGGTCGCCGAAGAGTGCGTTGCGGCGGCGCTTGTAGATCACCTGCCGTTGCTTGTTCATCACGTCGTCGTACTCCAGCAGCCGCTTCCGGATGCCGAAGTTGTTTTCCTCCACCTTCTTCTGCGCCCGCTCGATGCTGGCCGTCACCATGCTGTGTTGGATCACCTCGCCTTCCTTCAGGCCCAGGCGGTCCATCAGCTTGGCGATGCGCTCGCTGCCGAACATGCGCATCAGGTCGTCCTCCAAGGAAATGTAGAACTGGGATGAACCCGGGTCGCCTTGACGTCCCGCACGGCCCCGCAGCTGTCGGTCCACACGGCGGCTTTCGTGCTTTTCCGTGCCTACGATGGCAAGGCCGCCGGCCTCTTTCACACCAGGGCCCAGCTTGATGTCAGTGCCACGGCCGGCCATGTTGGTGGCGATGGTCACGGTGCCGGGTTTGCCCGCGTTCGCAACGATCTCAGCCTCCCGCTGGTGCTGCTTGGCGTTCAGCACGTCGTGCTTGATGCCACGCATCTTCAGCATCTTCGACATCAGTTCGCTCACTTCCACGCTGGTGGTGCCCACCAGCACCGGCCGGCCGGCCTCCTGGAGCTTCACGATCTCGTCGATCACCGCATTGTACTTCTCACGTTTGGTCTTGTACACCAGGTCCTCGTGGTCAATACGGGCCACCGGACGGTTCGTGGGAATGGACATCACGTCCAGCTTGTAAATGTCCCAGAATTCCTGTGCCTCCGTTTCCGCCGTACCCGTCATGCCGGCCAACTTGTGGTACATCCGGAAATAGTTCTGGAGCGTCACTGTGGCGTAGGTCTGGGTGGCGGCCTCCACCTTCACGCGCTCCTTGCTCTCGATCGCCTGGTGAAGCCCGTCGCTGTACCGGCGCCCGTCCATGATCCGGCCCGTTTGCTCGTCCACGATCATCACCTTGCCGTCCATCACCACGTACTCCACGTCCTTCTCGTACAGCGCATAGGCGCGGATGAGCTGGTTCACCGTGTGCACACGCTCGCTCTTGATGCCGAAGTCGCGCAGCACTTCGTCCTTCCGCTTGGCCTTTTCCTCCGTGCTGCCCGCGCTCTTCTCGATCTCGGCCACCTCGCTGCCCACATCGGTGAGGATGAAGAATTGCGGGTCGGAGACATCGCCGCTGATCAGGTCGAGCCCCTTCTCGCTCATCTGCACGCTGTGCAGCTTCTCATCGATCGTGAAGAACAGTTCCGCATCCACGAAGGGCATCTCCTTCTCCTGGTCCTGCAGGTAGTAGGCCTCGGTCTTCTGCAGCAAGGTGCGCATGCCCGGCTCGCTGAGGAACTTGATGAGCGCGTTGTTCTTGGGCAAGCCTCGGTGTGCGCGCAGAAGGGCGAGACCGGCCTTTTCCGTCTGTTCCCGGGAGGCTCCCTCCTTCAACAGCTCCTTGGCCTCGGCCAACAGCTTGGTCACCAATTGGCGTTGTGCATTGTACAGACGCTCCACGCGGGGCTTGTACTCATCGAACTGATGGATCTCGCCCTTGGGGGTGGGGCCGCTGATGATCAACGGCGTCCGCGCATCGTCGATCAACACGCTGTCCACTTCGTCAACGATGGCATAGTGGTGCTTGCGCTGCACCTGCGCCGAGGGCGCGTGCGCCATGTTGTCACGCAGATAGTCGAAGCCGAACTCGTTGTTGGTGCCGAAGGTGATGTCGGCCAGGTATGCCTTGCGCCGGGCCTCGCTGTTGGGCTCGTGCTTGTCGATGCAGTCTACCCGCAGGCCATGGAACTCATACAGGGGGCCCATCCATTCACTGTCGCGCTTGGCCAGGTAGTCGTTCACGGTGACCAGGTGTACGCCGCGACCGGCCAAGGCATTCAGGTAGGTAGGCAGGGTGGCTACCAGCGTTTTGCCTTCACCGGTCATCATCTCGGCGATCTTGCCCTTGTGCAGCGCGATGCCTCCAATGAGCTGGACATCGTAGTGGACCATGTCCCACGTGATGGGCGTGCCGGCCGCGTCCCACGTGTTGGACCATATCGCCGTGTCGCCATCGATGCGCACGCTGTTGCGCTTGGCCGCGATGTCGCGGTCGAACTCACGGGCCGTCACCGAAAGCTCCTTGTTCTCCTTGAAACGGCGGGCGGTTTCCTTCACCACGGCGAAGGCCTCCGGAAGGATCTCCATGAGCACCTCCTCGATCTCTTTCGTGGCCTGTTCCTCCAGCTTGTCGATCTCCTCGTAGCGTGTTTCCCGCTCGCCGATCGCCATGCGCGGGTCGTTATCGATCTCCGACCGAAGCTGATCGATGCGCGCTTGCTCGTCCGCGATCTTCTCGGCGATCCGCCGCTTGAAATCGTCCGTGCGGCCACGAAGCTCGTTGTTGCTCAGGTCGCCGAGCTTCGCGTATTCGGCTTTGACCTTGTCTACAAGGGGTTGGATTTCCTTGAGGTCCCGGGTGGTTTTGTCGCCAAAGACTTTTTTGATGATGGTGCCAAGCATGGAAATGCAAAGGGTGTATCGGGGAGGCGGCCGGTCGCGGGGTCAGGCCGTTTTTTCGGGGGACTGCCACGTGCCACCAGCCGGGTGCCGTGTTCTGTAAAAGCATGCAAAGGTAAAGGGTATCGGCCGAGGCTATTCCAACCCGGCCGATGAATGCGTCGGAAGTGTGACCGTGCGCGCCGGTGGGCGGGCACGCCGCTGAGCGCCTTGCGTGGCCCACAGGTACCCCAAGCCGCGCCGTTGCCCTGTTTGATGCATGGCTCGCTGAAGTCGGTTCGGGCCGGCGCGTGCGGGAGGCCCCTAGTCGGCAAGGAGGGACGGACGGGGCCTGGCCCGGCGCCTCCCAAGGGCAGTGGCATGAAAAGAAAAGCCCCGCATGGGCGGGGCTTGGTTGATCCAAAAGGGCTGCTGGTCCTTAGTACTCGTCCTCGTTGAAGAAGAAATCCTCCTTGCTGGGATAGTCGGGCCAAATGTCCTCGATGGTTTCGAAGACCTCCTCCTCGTCCTCAATAGCCTGCAGGTTCTCCACCACTTCCAGGGGAGCGCCGGTACGCATGGCAAAATCGATCAACTCGTCCTTGGTTGCAGGCCAAGGTGCGTCTTCGAGGTAGGAGGCAAGTTCAAGTGTCCAATACATGTCCTCACGCGGTCAGCGCGTTTTTTGAAATTGGCCGCAAATATAACCGGATGCAGGTTGCGGCAAGAACCGGTTGCCAAGAGAAGCGGTCGGGGTGGATGCCGAATGCCGCAGCCCCGCAGCCACGGCTTACCCGCGAGGCTTCCACTGGGTCTCCGGTATGTGCAGCCGCCAGCCGGTCCAGCGCGCCAGCATGAAGAACAGGTCGCTGAGCCGATTGAGGTAGCGGACGGCCACTTCCGGTACCGGTTCCTCAGTGGCCAAACGGATCAGCAGGCGCTCGGCACGGCGGCATACCGTGCGGCAGATGTGGGCTTGTGAAATGGCGGGATGGCCGCCCGGCAGGATGAAATGGCGCATGACCGGGAGGTCCGCGTCCATACTGTCCATGGCTTGTTCCAACGCGGCCACGTCCTCATCCAGCACCTGGGGTACCTTGAAACGGGCGATGGTATCGGGGTCGGCCGCGGACAGGGTGGAGCCCAGGTCGAAGAGCTTCATCTGGATGTCCGTCAGCAGCTCCGGGTTGTGCCCCTCCAGCAGGTCGCGCAACATGCCCGTGTGGCTGTTGAGCTCGTCGATGGTGCCGTATGCCTCGATGCGCAGGCTGTCCTTGGGGACGCGCTTGCCGCTGAGCAGGGCGGTCTGCCCCGTGTCGCCGGTGCGGGTATAGATTTTCATGGGGCCGCGAAGTTAGCGGCTTCAATAGCGCAGCTTGAAGTGTTCACGTTGCTGCTCCTGGCGCAGGAAGACCAGGCCGAAATGGAAGAGGTCGATCGTGACGGTGATCGAAGGATGCGCCTTGATCACTTCCCAAGCCCGCTCCATGTCAGTGCTCCAATGGATGTCGTCGAAGATGAAAACGGTATCGTTGTGCGACTTGGCGAGGCACTGCGTGAAGTAGTCCAGCGTGGGCCCCCCTTGGTGATGGCCATCGATGTAGGCCAGGTCCAGCTGGCTGATGCCGTCCAGTATGCCGGGCAGCATGTCCCTGAAGCTGCCGGTGTGGGCGACGATGTTCGCCGCATGCATCTGCCGGAAATGGCCGGCGGCGATGGCCGCGGTGGCCGGGCAACCTTCTATGGTATGCACCGTGGCAGCCGGTGCCGAGCGCGCCATATACAGCGTGGTGATGCCCAGGCTCGTCCCCAGTTCCAAGATGGTGTCCGGGCTGAAGTACGCCGCTATCCGTGCCAGTTGTTCCGCTTGCCTGCGGGGCTTCAGCGCGGTGGCGGCAATGTCCCTTACACGGCGTTCGGCGGAATGATGGCGGCGCGACCCGGCGCCCAGGTCGGTCACCGTAATGACCCCGGTGGAGCGCAATAGCTGTTTCCGCAGCAACTCAATGCCGCCATGGAGCCCCGAGGGGGTGCGTTTTCGCAGTACCTGGCATACCAGGTCGTACACGAAGGGCGAGTGCACATCATGCCTGTTGCCTGCTTGAAGCAGGTGATGCAAGTAGGCCTTTGCCGGATGCGGTAGGAGCACCATGACCGACGGCGAAGGTATCGGCGGAGGCCCGTTGCGGGGGCGTTCACGCCGGGGATGACCGGTGATGCTGCTTTCGTGAACGAGGAGCAGCCCCCCGCCAATACGTCAACCGATGATCACGGCGTTGGGATATTTCTGCTTCCAGAATTCGAAGGCCTTTCTGCTGGCCAAGGTGATCACGGTGCGGGCATCAAGCCGTACCTTGAAGGTTTTCAACCCTTCCCGGACCGGCTCGCTTAATATGAGATCGCGCTTTTTGCGGGGCATCTTGTATGCTGTTCGTGTTTTCCAAGGGACGGCCTGCGGCCTGCTTGGCAGGGACGCGCCGTCCGGATCGATCATGGATACAACGGCTTTGAGGGCGGCATAGTTTGCCGATGGACCTTTTCGGAGGCCCGGCTTAACATTCGTTAACCCCCAAGCGCATCCAAGCCTTGCGCCCGCCGGGGCCACCGTTTCCGCACTTGATGCCAGCACGCCAGGAACCACGGGGTGAAGGCGTCCGGTCGGGTACCGATCTCCGCATCCAAGGCACCTACGCCCATCCACCGTGTAGCGGCCACTTCCGTGGGGTTGGGCCGCAAGGGAAGGTCCCATTGGCCGAACAGCACGTGGTCGAGTTCGTGCTCAATGAGCTGCCCCACATGGGCCCTGTAGATGAACGTGAATTGATGCCGGAGCTCGGCCTGGATGCCCAGCTCCTCGTTCAATCGGCGCTCGGCCCCGGCCAATACCGGCTCGCCGGGGAGCGGATGACTGCAGCAGGTGTTCGTCCATAACAACGCGCTGTGGTACTTGCCCGATGCCCGTTGCTGCATCAGCAATTGGCCCTGCCGGTTGAACAGAAAGATGCTGAAGGCGCGGTGAAGTATCCCCTTTTCATGGGCTTCCATCTTCCCCATGGTGCCCAATGCGTTGTCTTGGGCATCGACCAGGACAACGGGCGTGTGATCATCCGAATGGGGCATGCAAACCCAAAGGTCGGCAATAATGGCGGCCCGGGGATCGGCCTGTTGCCCATGCCCGAAGTATGGGCTCTTAGGCCAGCATGCCCATGAGGCGGTGCCGGGCCTGGTGGATCCGGCTTTTCACCGTGCCGACGGGAATGGAAAGCCGGTCGGCGATCTCATTGTACTTGTACCCGTCGTGGTGCATCTGGAAGGGGGTGCGGAAGATCTCATCCAAGCGGCCCAAGGCGCCGTTTACCTCGCTCATCCGCATCGTGGATTCGGCGGAGGCCGGCGTTTCCACCATGCGGACGCGTTCGCGCACACGCTCCACATGCTCCATCACGCGGCCCGTGCGCTTGTTGCGCCGGTGCCCGTTGATGAAGGTGTTCTTCATGATGGTGAACACCCATGCCTTGAAGTCAGTGTTTTCGCGGAACTTGTCACTGTAGGTGAGCGCGCGCAGCATGCTCTCCTGCATCAGGTCATAAGCGTCATCGCGGTCGTGAGTGAGGCTCAGCGCGAAGTAGAACAGTTGGTGGCGCAGGTCCACCAGTTGCTGCTGGAAGGTGATGGTTGACATATCTCTTGGATCTTTTGCCCCTTCCCCGGCAAAGGCCGTTCCGCAACGGTGCCGCTTGGTGCCCCGTTCCCCAAAGGCACGCCGCTGTTGGGATGCCTCCGTTAGGCCGCACATCCGCCCACCGTTCGGCAAGGAGGTTTTTCCCCACTTGGGGAACAGGATGCCACATCGGCCAAGAGCGCTACGGGGCGGCCGCTGGCCCTGTGCCGGGCCAACGGCGGAGGAGCCACCAGGAGAATAAGATCAGCAGCAGGTTGCCCACCCCCAGGATGCCCCAGCTCACCAGCATGTTCTCCGTGGCACTGCCCCACAGGTCGGAGCTCCGCGTGGCATACAGCACCATCACCAAGATGAAAAGGCCCACCGCCAACGGGTCCCTGTGCGTGAAGAAATAGGCCATGGCGAACAGGATGAGGGGCAGCGAGAACATGAAATGCTGCTGGTCGGTGATGACCAGGTCGGGCACGATGGCCATGGCCAGCCAAAGCTCCATCGCCCGGTCCATCAACGCCCGCATGGGAGGTGTTGCCTTCCTCGTGTTGCGCCATGTGAACGCGGCCAGCAGCAGGCCCGCCAAGGCGATGAAGAACATGTCCAGGCCGAGGGTGGGAGGGATGCCGGCGTGGGTGGACACGATCTGCCCCAGGCGGTCGGGGCTGAACATCACCTGGGTGTGGTACTGCATGGAGTGGAACCATTGGCGGTTGAGCGCCCAGCCGGTGGCGGGGCCTTGCAGGACCATGGGGGCCAGCAATCCGGCCAGCATGGCCAGGAGCCCCGTGCGGAGCACCCGCCATTCACGCCGCACCACCAAGGGCACGATCATGAGCAGGAGATAGGGCTTGATGAGCCAAACCACGCCCAGGGCGGCACCGGCGGCGACGCGTTTGCCCGCGATCAGCCGCTCCACCCCAAGGGCGCTGAGGAGGATCAGGCCCATGTTGATGTTGCCCATGTGCAGCTCGCGGGCGTACAGGACCACGATGCACAGGAGCCCCAGCAGGGCACGGGCCGCCGTCCTGGGCAGCGGTTGCACGAAACGGGCCAAGGTGCGCTCCACCATGATGAAGCAGCCGATGGTGACCAGGCCCATGACCAACAGATGAAGGATCCCGGCCGTGTCGAAGGAGAGATAGGTGAAAGGGAGGAAGGCGTACAGCACCACCGGGGCGTACTTGTAAAGGCCGGTGTCCTCGCCGAACACTTGGTCGTACACCGGAAGGCCGTGACGCAGGTTGTCCGCAGCGGAATAATAGACCCGGAAGTCGTTCACCCAGAACCGTTCATTCACATGCTCGAGGACCAGGTTCGCGGCCACCAGCAGCATGAGCACGATGATGAACGGGCGGAAAGGCTTGGTCCGGTCCATGGGCGAAGGGCAAAGGTCGGCCCTGCCAAGCGACATCTTGCAAGGCCCGAAACCGAAAAAGCCGTGTAATTGTTTTCCGGGATTATATTCGCGCCCCGTTTGGGGAGCATAGCTCAGCTGGTTCAGAGCATCCCGCTTGCAGCGGGAGGGTCACGGGCCAACGGCTATGATTGACATTTTGGGAGCATAGCTCAGCTGGTTCAGAGCATCTGCCTTACAAGCAGAGGGTCACTGGTTCGAATCCGGTTGCTCCCACGTAGGATCCCGAAACGGGGATATTGACATCTTGGGACGTTAGCTCAGTTGGTTCAGAGCGCATGCTTCACACGCATGAGGTCACTGGTTCGAATCCAGTACGTCCCACTTTGATCCGCCGTAGCTTTAGCGTAGGCGACCAGGAAGCCTCGCAACAGCGGGGCTTCTTTGTTTCCTGGGTTTTAGTTCAGCTGATTCAGGGCATCCCGCTTGCAGCGGGAAGATCACTGGTTCAAATCCGGTTGCTCCCACGCAGGATCCCGAAACGGGGTATTGACATCTCGGGACTTTGACTTCAGCTCAGTTGGTCCAGAGCGTCCCGCCGTGGCGGGAAGGTCACTGGTTCGCCCCGCAACGTTGCGGGGCCAGTACGTCCCACAGTGGTTCGACGTAGCCTTGGCGTAGTCGACCTTTGATTCGCCGAAGCGTTAGCGTAGACGATCAGCGGTCCGTCGAAGCTTCGGTGAAGTCGATCAGGAAGCCTCGCAACAGCGGGGCTTTTTTGTTTCCCGAAAAGTGTGGTTCACACCACCTCGGCCACCACGAACGCACTTCCGGTCACGAGCACAAGGTCACCCGCCCGGGCCGCCTGCTGGGCCGCGGCCAAGGCCGCGTGCACGGAAGGAAAAGGGTCGCCCTGCAGGCCATGGCCCTGGGCCCGGGCCTGCAGGATCGTTGCATCCAGCCCCCGGGGCACGTCCGCCTTGCAGAAATAGTAGTGGGCCTCCTTGGGCAGGGTGCCCAGCATACGGTCGATGTCCTTGTCGGAAACGGTGCCCAGCACGATGTGCAGACCGTTGTGGGGGGTCTCCGACAGCATGGTGTTCACGATGTGCAGCCCGTCCACGTTGTGGCCGATGTCCGCTATGGTCAGCGGGGTCTGGCCGAGGGTCTGCCAGCGGCCCCGGAACCCCGTTCGCTCCAGCACGTGGGCCAGGCCCTCGGCGATGTTTTCCTCCGTGATGGCCCAGCTTTTCCGCTGCAAGGCGCGGATGGCCGCCACGGCCGTGCGGGCATTTCGTACTTGGTGCCCGCCTGCCAGATCGAGCCGGTAGGGCAGGGGCACGCCCTGGTCCACGAACTCGATCGGCGCCCCGACGGATGCCGCCCGCTGGCGGAAGACCTCGGCGATGGGCCCTTCCGCTTCACCGATCACCACGGGGACGCCCGGTTTGATGATGCCCGCCTTTTCCCCGGCGATCTTCTCCAAGGTTTCGCCCAGCAGGTCGGCGTGGTCCCAGCCGATGTTGGTGATGATGGACACCTCGGGGGTCACCACGTTGGTGCTGTCCAGTCGGCCGCCCAACCCACATTCGATCACGGCGATGTCCGTCCTTTCCCGCCGGAACCAGTCCAACACCAAGGCGACGCCCCACTCGAAGAAGGAGGCTTGGACGGGTTCGAAGACATCGCGATACTGCTCCACGAAGGCCGTCACGGCCTCTTGTGGGATCATTTCCCCGTTGATGCGGAAGCGCTCGCGGAAATCGCGCAGGTGGGGCGACGTATGCAGACCGGTCTTGTATCCGGCACATTGCAGTATGCTGGCAATCATGTTCGCGGTGCTGCCCTTGCCGTTGGTGCCCGCGATGTGCACGCATTTCAGGCCCCGCTCGGGATGGCCCAGCAGCTCCATCAGCGCATGCGTGTTGGACAGGTCGGCCTTGTAGGCGGCCTTGCCCACGCGTGAGAACATGGGCAGCCTGGCCTGCAGGTATGCCAGTGTTTCCGCGTAGTCCACCTTACTGCAATTCGAAGATGAAGGTCATCTCGCCCTTCTGTTCGGCCGGCGCGTCGGGTTTGGCGCTGAAGGTGCATTGCAGGGCGGCCTTGCGCGCCAGGTTGTACAGCACTTGGCTGGTGGTGGTGCTGCGGTCCAGGTTCAGGGCCACGTGCGTTACCTTGCCCGTGCGGTCCACGAAGATGTCCAGTGATACGCGGCCGCCCTCGTTGGGCTTTTCCGTGATGCTCGGTCCGCGTACCAGCCCGCGGCCCGTCAGCCGTCCTTGGAAACCCTTGCCGCCAAATGCCCCGCTGCCGCCATCGGTGCCGCCGCCGGTGCCGCTGCTCGAGCTGGCGCCCGTGCCGGTGGTGGATGAGGTCGACGAATTGGGGCTGCCCGTGTTGGAGGGCGTGAACAGCGAACGGGAGTCAGGCTTGCGCTCCACGGGCTTCGGTTCCGGCTTGGGCTTGGGCTTCGGTTTGTCGGCCTTGGGAATCACCACCGGGCTTTCCGTTTCCGTGGCTATCGGCTCCGGTTCCTCGGGCGCCGTTTCCTCCACGGGCGGGGCCGGGGCTTCCGTGGCCGCCGGGCTGCTGTCGCCGCCCGAAGGGCCGCCCGCATCCTCGAAGGCCAGTTCGATGGCCTCCTCCTTGGGCAGCGGGTTGGGCTGCTTCAGGCCGATGTACAGGAACAGGATCAACAGCAGCACGTGCAGCACGATGGTGGCGATCATGCTCACCCGCCTGTCATGCTCCTGCTGCCTGATGCTGATCGTGCTCATGCCGTGGCCGTTTTCACCTGAAGGGCATCTTCCGTGCCATACCGTGGCCTCACTGGGGTTTGGTGGCCAAGATCACCCGCCACTTGTTCCGCTTGCAGATGTCCAGCACGCTCACGGTGATGCCCGTGGCCACGCTCTGGTCCACGTGCAGCACGATCGCTTGGTCGGCGGGGTAGTTGGCCATCTCGCTGGACAGTACACCTTCGAGCTGAGAAGGATCGATCAGCTGGTTGTTCACGCTGTAATGCCCCTCGGCATCGATCCGCACCGCCACCTTGGCCTTCTCCTTGGTCTTGTTGGCGCTGGTGGGCAGGTCCACCGGCAGTGCGTATGGGCTTACCAGCGTGCTGAGCAGCACGAAGAAGATCAGGAGCAGGAAGACCAGGTCGGTCATCGAGCTCATGTTGAACCCGGCGTCCACCTTATGAGAGCTGCGCAGTCCCATGGCTTATTTGGCTGGCGAGTCCAGCACTTCCATGAAGGCGATGGAGGAGGCCTCCATCTGTTGCACCACCTTGGTCACCCGGGCCACCAGGGTGTTGTATGACACGTAGGCGATGATGCCGATGATCAGGCCCGCCACGGTGGTCACCATGGCCTGCATCATGCCCCCCGAGAGCTGGGCCACCTCCACGCCCGCCCCGCTGATCTGGATGGTGTGGAAGGTGACCACCATGCCGATCACCGTTCCCAGGAAGCCCAGCATGGGCGCGGCTCCCGCGATGGTGGCCAGCACGCTCAGGCCCTTCTCGAGCTTGTACACCTCGAGCTTGCCGGCGTTCTCGATGCTCACCTCGATGTCCTTCAAGGGACGGCCGATGCGGCTGATGCCCTTCTCCAGCATGCGCGCCACCGGCGCGGTGTTCTGCGAGCACAGGTTGCGCGCCGAATCGATCTTGCCGTCGTGGATGTAGTCCTTGATCTTTTCCATGAAGTCGGGGTCCTGCTTCAGCGCCCGCCGGATGGCCAGGCTCCGTTCAATGATCAGGTACACCGCGATCAGGGACATCAGGCCCAAGGGCCCCATGATGTACCAGCCGCCGAATTTGATGAGCTGCCACACGGAGAGGGTCTCTTCCACCGGTACCACCGGTGCGGCCGCGGCCTGCTCCAAGAGCTGGCGGGCAGCCTCGGCATTGTCTTGTATCTGGGCGAAAAGCGGGAATTGCATGGAGGTGTGCTGGTTAATTGGAACGGGCCTTTGTCCCGGAAATTTTAGTTGAGCTGCCCCAGGGCGATCCCGAAGGCGGTGCTGGTGATGTGGGTTTTGCCCGGGTTCTTGGCGTGGACCTGCTCGAGGGCCTTGCCGATCACGCGGCTCACGTCGTTGAAGATGCCTTGGTCGCTGAGGTCGGCATCGCTTTGCATGCAGTAGGCGAACACGCGCGCCATGCCGCTGTTGGCGATGAAGTCCGGAAGCACCGACACCTTTTCATCCGCGTGGCGGGCGATGGGGCCGTAGAAGATCTCCGGGTCGGCGAAGGGCACATTGGCCCCGCAGGAGATCGTCTCCAGGCCGGCGGCGCAAAGGCTGTCCACCTGCTCGCGCGTCACCAGGCGCGATGCGGCGCAGGGCAGGAAGATGTCGTGCCCGGCCTCCCAAAAGCGCCGGTTCATTTCCTCGAAGGGGAGCAGGCCTTGGGCCGGCAGGTGGTTGCCATCCTTGCCCAGGTAGAGCTTTTTCACGGCATCGGCATCGAGGCCTTCCTCGGGCAGCAGCCCGCCCACGCGGTCGATGATGCCCGAGATGCGGGCCCCGGCCTTGGCCAGGTAGTAGCCGGCGGCGGAGGCCACATTGCCCCAGCCCTGCACGGCCACGCGCTTTCCCTCCACGGTGCCGCCCTGCAGGCGGTAGTGGTGGATCACGCTTTGGGCCACGCCCCAGCCGGTGATCAGGTCCGCCACGGCGTACTTGCCGGGAGCCGGGGTGAAGGCCGGGTCGTCCACGCGCTTGCTGACGCCCGTGCGCAGCTGGCCGATGATCTTCGACTTGTCCGCGCCGTTCTGGCCGAAGTGGCCGGTGACCACGCCCTCCTGGGGATGCAACAGCCCGTATTCCTCGGTGATGGGGATCACCTCGTGCAGCTCGTCCACGTTCAGGTCGCCGCCGGTGCCGTAGTAGTTCTTCAGCAGGGGCATCACCGCCTTGTACCAGCGCTTGAGCACCTCGCCCTTGCGCGGGTCGGCCGGGTCGAAGTTGATCCCGCTCTTGGCGCCGCCTATCGCGGGGCCGCTCACGGTGAATTTCACCTCCATGGTCTTGGCCAGGCTGGTCACCTCGCGCCGGTCAAGCCCCTTGCGCATCCGGGTGCCACCGCCGGCGGCGCCGCCGCGCAGGCTGTTGATCACCACCCAGCCCTCGGCGCCCGTCTCGGCATCATGCCATTCAAAAACCACCTCCGGCTCGCGCTCCTCGAACGCCTTCAATTGATCCTGCATGTCCACTGCTCAAATTCGGAAGCCCAAAAGTAGGTGCATGGCGTCGGCCGCATGGAAGGACCCGGCAGGGTTATCCCTTGCACCCTGTTAATTGGGCAGGTACAACGCGCCGCCGACGCTGTCGCCTGCCGCCCCGGTGACGCTGGCCAGTGTGTTCACTTCGCCACGCAGGCGCATCAGTCCCAGGAAAGCGAAGATCAGCGCTTCTTTGTAGTCGATCACTTCCCCGGCGGGAAGCTCGGGCCGGACGGGCCCCAAGGCGGTGATCCGCCCGATCAGGAACCCGTTGCGTGCGCCGCCACCGGTGAACAGGGCCGTGGCCGCGCCCGCCTTGGCCAGTTCATGGGCCACCTGCCCGGCGATGTGCTCCACCACCGTGCGCAGCCTGTCCTGCACGGACAGCCCCGGGCCGATCAGGGGCTTCATGTGTGCGTCGAACCATTCACGGCCCAGTGAGCGCGGCGGCGCCTGCCGGTAGAAGGGGAGGGCGTCCAATGCGGCCAACAGCCCGGGGTTCACTTGGCCTTGCCGTGCCAGGCCGCCATCGGCATCGTAGGGGTGGCCGGCCTCCTGCGCGAGTAGGTCCAAAGCTTGGTTGCACGGACAGATATCGTAGCCGATGCTCTTGTCTTCCGTATGCACGGCGATGTTGGCGATGCCGCCCAGGTTCACGAACGCCCGGTGCCCCGGGAACAAGTGCCGCTCGCCGAAGGGTACCAAGGGTGCGCCCTGCCCGCCCAAGGCCACGTCCAGCGTGCGAAAGTCGCAGGCGGTGGCCACGCCCGAAAGTGCCGCGATGTGCGCGCCAGAGCCTACTTGCAGGGTCAACCCCTCATCGGGCTGATGGAAGATGGTGTGCCCGTGCGAGGCGATCAGGTCGGCGGAT
>DAOKZW010000010.1:61387-115815 GCA_035325445.1 Flavobacteriales bacterium | reverse complement strand
TTGTAGGTGGCAATCTATTGGCCGGCTCCCTAACATCCAAGTGCCTAATTCAACCTTTCGTTTTTGTCGTTTACTGAAAGGACCGGAACGATGCTCCCTATTCGACCAATACGAACTTCACTGTCTGCACACCTCCAGTACCACGCACCTGCAACACGTATGCCCCACGCGCCCATGATCCAACATGAACAGCGAAGCGATCAGTGCTCACCCGGCTGCTCCACACCCGTTTGCCCAGCAAGTCCAGCACCACCGCATCCCTCCCATTCGCGTTGCCGATCCACAGCACATCGCTGGCCGGGTTCGGGTATACCAAGGGTGCTGCCTCGCCCAACTCCGCAACGCCTTGGCTGCGCTCACATCCGTCCGGATCAGGCGACACGCACACCGCATCCACCAAGGTATAGGCGCGCGGCAACCAGTACCAAGGAACGCCCTCTGGAGAAAAATGCAGCGTATCCGTCAGGGCATTGCTGAAGAACTGCCCGATCATCACGTACTGGTAGGCGCTGTCCGCAACGAAGCTGCCGCTCACCAAGGTCCAGTCCACCGTATCCGAAAGGATCTGCGGGTACAGGATGTGCGCATGGTTGGGCGGCACCGGGTGCGGGTCACCTACGTTCCAAGAAGGCATTGCCGTGGTGGTGAAGCGCATACCCACCTTGTCGTTTGCCAGCCAATGCTGCGGATAGACGTGGTTCCCCCCGAAAGCCGCGTTCGCCCGGAAGCTGCACCAGTAGGTCTGCCCTACTACCAACGGTTCCAACAAAGGTGCCTGCATCCATTCCCGGTACTCGGCTTGGCCATTCTGCCAGTAGGTGTATATGCCCGCACAGGATGCACCCTCAAATGGCTCTTGGTAGGTGAAGAAATTCATGGGCAGCCCATTGAACGTGCCGTAAGGCAAACAACTCTGCAAGTGGTCCGGGCTTCCATTCACGCTATACCAATCAAGGATTCCGGCGAAAGGAGGCAACTGAGCAGAGCAGCTATCGGCCTCCTCGAAGCCGGGGTTGGGCACTAAGTTCTGGCTAGCAAGGGTAAAGGCACAATGCACAAGGCCTGCGGCAAGTAGTGCGCGTTGCATCGCTTGCCTCCATGCTACGTATCCATTGCCCCTTAACGCCATTGTTCGTCGTTCGTATTGGCCGGGCGCATCGTCCCGGTCCTTTTACCGCTCATACTAATGCCCGTTCGCCGCGCGGCTATGGCGGGGGCATGCCAAGGAGGGGTCCGGTGGCCACGGTGGCGGAGCCTACTGTTTCTTCAGCATCCGCCGTACCTTTGTTCAGCTCCTGTTCATCTTACTTCGCGGTTTGGTGTCACATGGGGTATCGGCCCCCGGTGTTCGCGCATCGGGGGCTTCTTTGTAGCGTGCTTGGAATATGTACAGGCCAACGCATGATAAATCGCATCTGAAAGTATAGCACAAGACACGATATTTCCAAAGTGAGTTGATAACTTGAGGGTGTTTCTTCAAGTCTGCAGGTCGTCATTATCGCCTAATTCCTTTCAGGGTCACTGGATCACGAAGTCCGTGTTGTCATTGCCGTTGTATTTCTGGCCGATATATGCCTGGTCGCTGTTGCCTGTGAAGGTGATGCCATTGCGCTGCCAAGGCCGGAAACCGTGCTGTTGGGCATACGCCAATGGATCGGTCGAGCCCCCAGCCGGGTCCACCAGGTGCAACCGGGTGAAGGGCGCCCGGCTGTCCGTGTTCGTGAAGGCATCGGGCGCGCCGCTCAGCAGCAGGAAGCCGTCGCGGTTGATGTTGGGGAACTGCGTGGCCGGCGATGGGCCGATGGGCCCGGTGACATTGCCGTTGAGCCGCGCGCGCAAAAGGTTCGCCGTGCTGAAATCGATCGGCTGGTTGGCCCGCGTTTGGATGCGCAGCGGGATGGAGCTGCCGAAATCCGCACCCAGCCAATCCGAACCGCTTATGGTGTTCCCAAATGTCTGCCATTGCGCACTCGTTGGGAGTGCGATGACCAAGGCTGCCAAGCAGCCCAAAAGCATTCTCCGTTTCATGATCTTCGTTGTTGTTGTTCAACAGGGAAGATCGGACCACTGCTACCGCATCACCACGAAACGAACGTGCCTTCTTTCCTCGCCTTGCAAACGCAGCACATACTCCCCGGGAGCCCATTGCCCCACGGGCAACAACAGCAGCTCCGCCGTACTCTCTCCGTCCGCGAGCAATCGCCCCGTAGCATCGAATACCTGCCAACTCGTGCCCGTCCCGGCGCGCACCTGCACCTGGTCCGATGCCGGATTCGGCCAAAGCAGCGAAACTGCCGCTTCTTGTTCGTGAATGCCGCTGGTGAACTCGCAGGGTTGCCCACTCTTCCGTACGCACACGCCATCCACGTAGTAGTATGCCCCAAGCGAACCGCCGGGAACAATGTGAAGCGTGTCGGTGAGTGCATTGCTGAAGAAATTCCCGATGGCCAAGAACCGGTATGCACTGTCCGCCACAAAGCTGCCTTGCACCAAGATCCAGTTGGCCGTGTCGGTGATTACAGCCGTGCTGTGCAGGTGAGCGTAATTGCGCGTCGGTACCGAGATTCCGGACCAGCCGTCCCATGGGGTCATCTCCATGGAAAAGAGCATGCCCATGTTATTGCAGGCCCATGTCATCGGCCAATAGTTCGCTGCACCGATGGCAAGGCTGGTGAGGAAGCTCAAGTCATAGCTCTGGCCCACTTCCAAGGGTTCCAGCAACTCACACCCGGCGTACTCCCGGTAGTCAATGCCACCACCAATGTGTCCATAGGCATACA
Source organism: Flavobacteriales bacterium (assembly GCA_035325445.1). Classification (GTDB taxonomy): domain Bacteria; phylum Bacteroidota; class Bacteroidia; order Flavobacteriales_F; family PHOS-HE28; genus PHOS-HE28. Next base: position 113,035 of record DAOKZW010000010.1, on the reverse strand, counting down.
TGCCGATATAGGCATCGCCTTCCATGGCATGTTGATATCCGAAGCCGTTCAATGGCACACCCACCAAACTATCCACACCAGTACCCGGCACACAGGCGTTGAAGTATTCTGGCGATTGGTCCCAAGGGAACCAGTACAGCGGCCTGTCACCTTCTTGGAACCCAATGGTATATGGGCACGTATCCTTCAACTCAAAGCTCGGGTTGGGCACCAGGTTCTGCGCTTCGCAGCGCAGAAAGGCAACGGACCCCAGGCAGCCGAGCAGCAGGCCAAGGCCCCTGCCCGGCCGCCGGAGGTCCATCGCGCAAGAGGTCATCGTCCGTTCGTGTTGACCGGGTAGCATGTCCGGTCCCGTGAAATTACAATGCACCGCGCAACACACGTAGTGCATGCCTTCCCTTGCGGCGGCCGGGAGGGGCCGTTCGCCGGGGGCGAACGCCGTGCACCTAAGCGCACGGCGCCTGCAGCGGCTCAGGCGGTACGGGCTTCATGGCAAAGCGGGTTTGGGGGTTGGGCAATAAAAAAGCCGCCCGTACCCATGGCACCAGACGGCTCGTGTAACTTGCTGGATTGAAAATTCAACGGCTCTGCCGCTCTGCCGCTCTGCCGCTCTGCCGCTCTGCCGCTCTGCCGCTCTGCCGCTCGAAGACCGAAGTCCGGATCCTATTGCCGCCGCTGGTCCTCATCGCTACCGAAGGTAAGGGATGTTCCCTGAAGATTCGGTCGGCGTTTGAAAACTTCCCTGTTCGTTCCAACCACTTCAGCTCCTGCTACACGCCGCAGGTGCGGGCCACCCGGTTGTCGGTGGCCAGGTCGTTGGTGACGCTGACAAGGGCGCGTTGAAAGGGTGGCCGCATGTGGCCAAAGTAAACGCGCCGGGACCGGTAAACTTGCACTCGCCGAAGAGTACCGGCAACCTTCCATGGAGATCCTGAGCGACGTCGACCTGTTGCCCTTCAACACCTTTCATGTCCAGGCGCGTGCCGAGGCCCTGGCCCGCTTTCGCAGTGTGGATGAGCTGCGGGCGCTGCTGGCCGCGCCGGAGTTGAAGGGCCTGCCCCGTTTGGTGCTCGGCGGGGGCAGCAACATCCTGCTCACCCGCGACTGGCCGGGCGTGGTGCTGGTGAACGAGATCCCGGGCATCGAAGTGCTGGAGGAAGACAACGACCACGTGGTAGTGCGGGCCGGTGCCGGCGTGGTGTGGCACGAATTCGTGATGCACTGCGTGGACCAAGGCTGGGGCGGCATCGAGAACCTCTCGTTGATCCCCGGGAAGGTGGGCGCGGCTCCTATGCAGAACATCGGGGCGTACGGCGTGGAGATCAAGGACACCTTCGACCACTTGGAGGCGCTGCGCATCAGCGATGGCAAAGTGGTGCGCTTCGGCAAGGAGGAGTGCCGCTTCGGGTATCGCGAGAGCTTCTTCAAGCGCGAGGGCAAAGGGCAATACATCATCCTCAACGTGGCCTTCCGGCTTTCGAAGGCACCGGTGGTGGACACACACTACGGCGCCATCAAGGCGGAGCTGGCCAAGCGCGGCATCACGGCCCCCACGGTACGCGACGTAAGCGATGTGGTCATCGCCATCCGCCGCAGCAAGCTGCCGGACCCGGTTGCGCTGGGCAATGCGGGCAGCTTCTTCAAGAATCCCGTGGTGAACGCTGAACACGCCCGGCGCGTGCTGCAGCGCCACCCTGGCGCGGTGCACTACCCTGCGCCCGGCGGTCAGGTGAAGTTCGCGGCGGGTTGGCTCATTGAGCAGGCCGGTTGGAAGGGCTTCCGCGAGGGTGCCGCCGGCGTGCATGCCGAGCAGGCGCTGGTTCTGGTGAACCACGGGGGCGCCACCGGCGCCGAACTGTACGGCCTTAGCACCCGCATCCTGGAAAGCATCCGGGAGGAGTTCGGCGTGGTGCTCGAGCGCGAGGTGAATGTCATCTGACTGGTGCATTGGGAAACCTCGAACAGACCAAGCGGTCATCAATCTGCCGGTCATGGAACGAAACGGGAGACCGTCCGGAAATGCCTTCCCAAAGGGTTGCTGTTTGAGTATTATTGCAACCATCAAACGAAGGCAAATGAAGCAACTCGCGATTGCGTGTTTCTTGTTGACCGGCTTCACGGCCAGCGGCCAGTATTGGGACCAAAGACCGAACCTTGCCGGAGGAGCACGATGGGGCGCTACAGGCTTCGCCACAGCGACACATGGCTACATCTGTGCAGGGGTTGACGGCGGGGGCAACAATATCAATGACCTATGGGAGTGGAACCCTGGAACGGATACATGGTCTCAAAAAGCGGATTTCCCCGGTGGGCCCCGGCGGGAAGCTGCCTCCTTCGCCATTAATGGCATCGGCTATGTCGGCTTTGGCCGGTCTGGGGCCTCCGGCCCCTTCTTCAATGACCTATGGGCGTTCAATCCAAATACAAACGGATGGACGCAAAAAGCATCATTGCCTTCAGCAGGGAGGGCCTCCCCCGGTGTTTTCGTGCTGGATGGCAAGGCTTACGTGATGGGCGGATGCCCTGGCCCGGCACCCTACTTGAATGACCTTTGGGAGTATGACCCGCAAACTGACGCATGGGTGCAACGGGCCAGCCTGCCGGCGTCTGGCCGTTCAGGGCCGATAGCGTTCGCGGTTTATGGGAAAGGATACGTCGGTGGGGGAAATGACAACAGCAGTGACCTCAATTCCAATGATTTTTGGGAATGGAACCCCTCCACGAACGGGTGGACCGAACGCGCGGACGTGCCAGGACCCGCGCGAAGGGCGGCAAATGCCTTTGTGGTGAACAACATTCCATACGCAGGATCCGGCTGGAACGGATCGACCTACCTCGTCGACATGTACGCCTACGATCCTTTCGGGAATGCTTGGACACCCATCGCCAATTTTGGCGGTGCAGGAGCATACAGCCCGATCTCTTTCTCCATTGGAGGAACCGGTTACATGGGGACCGGGGGGACCAGCAGTGGCGCATCCGCACAATTTTGGGCATACAAAGGAGGCCCGGTGGGCATTGATGAGATCAAAGTGGGTAGCCACCTCCAGGCCTCCCTATCGACAGGCAGCATCCTGCTCTCGGGTTGGACCATTGATCAAGCGGACAGTTACGTCATTCTCGATGCTTCGGGAAGGGTGGACCGCAAAGGCGGGTTGCAAGGCGATGTGATACCCCTGCCTGCTGGCATGGCGAAAGGCATGTATACACTGCTCCTTAGCGATCATCACACCGTACGCTATTCCTGGCGGTTCATGGAGGTGCCATAGGGCCTGCTACTGTGCACCAACAAGGACCATCCTCGGGGAACATTCCGCGGCATCCGTTAAAAGGGTGATCGGATAATTCGTTGATGTGTTCTGTCGCTGGCCGAATGCAGCATAACGCGAACGGCATATACGACTGCCCAGATGCGCGCCATCTTGCCCTTGGCCTGCCAAGAATTCGCACTTCCCTCCCTTCGTTGTTGCTTTGGCCTTTCCGAACTCCTGTACAATCACAAGCATTCTTCCTTCATGATCCGTCGCGCGTTGACAGTCCTCGCCGTTCTCGGCGCCACGCTGCTTTCCGCCCAAGAGGCCAAGACCAGGCTCACCCTCACCGACGCCATCCTGCGCGGTTGGCAGTACTATCCGGAACGGATGACCGGCCTGCAATGGATCCCGGACACCGACACGTACAGCTACGTTAAGGACAACACGCTCAGGCGCGGCGGCGTGGACAAGCGCGGCGATGCGGACCTGGCCACGCTGGCGGACCTCAACGCCGCCCTCGCCGGCAAGGACACGCTGCGTGCCTTCCCCGCAGTGGACTGGGCCGACACCAGGAACTTCACCTTCAGCGCCGGGCCGCGCACCTACAGCTTCAACCTCACGCAGAAGACCGCCACCCTCCGCTACGCCCTGCCCCCCGATGCCGGGGATGATGATCCCGATCCGGCCCACGGCAAGGTGGCCTACACCGTGGACAACAACCTGTACATCGCCTGGCCGGGCGACAGCAGCACGCAGGTCACCTTCGACGGGACCGACGGCATCGTCAACGGCAAGAGCGTGCACCGCGACGAATACGGCATCTATAAAGGCACCTTCTGGAGCCCCGATGGCAGCAAGCTCGCCTTCTACCGCATGGACGAGACCATGGTGACGCCGTACTACGTGGAGGACATCACCACCACGCCCAGCACCTTCAAGAAGTTCCGCTACCCCATGGCAGGGCAGACCAGCCACCACGTCACCCTCGGCGTGTATGACACGCGCACCGGCAAAACCGTCTTCATCGACCCCGAGGGCCCCAAGGACCACTACCTCACCAACATCTCGTGGGAACCGGACAACGCGCACATCAACATCATCCTGCTCAACCGGGCCACCGACCATTTCCGGGTGGTGCGCTTCGATGCCGCCAGCGGCAAGGCCGTGCGCACGCTCTTCGAGGAGCGCAACGACAAATGGCTGGAGCCGGAGCATCCGCTCACCTTCCTGAAGAAGACGCCCACGCGCTACATCCATTGGAGCCAACGCGACGGCTGGTGGCACCTCTACCTCTACGACATCAAGCTCGGCCTGGTGCGGCAGCTCACGCAAGGCAACTGGGTGGTCAACGACATCCTGGGCACCGACCCCAACGAGCGCTTCCTCTACGTGAAAGGCACGGCGGAGATTGACCCGAAGGACCCCAAGGGCGCCATGGAGTCCCATCTGTACCGCGTGGACCTCTCCACGGGCAAGACCGTGCGCCTCACCCAGGAACCCGGCACGCACCACGGCGATCTGTCCGCAAGCGGGCGCTACCTCATCCACCGCTGGGGCAGCATCCAGGTTCCGGGCCGCACGGAGATCATCGACACCCAGACCGGGCGCGTATTCAAGACCCTGCTCGTCAGCGATGACCCCTTGCGCAACGTGGTCCACGGCAGCGTCGAGCTCGTACAGGTGCCCGGCGAGAACGGCGCCATCCTCAACGGCCGGATCATCAAGCCTTCCCATTTCGATCCCTCCCGGAAGTACCCGGTGCTCGTGTACACCTACAACGGCCCGCACGTGCAGCTGGTCGCCAACAGCTTCCTCGGCGGCGCGCAGCTGTGGATGCTCGAGGCGGCCGAGCGCGGCTACATCGTCTTCACGCTCGATGGCCACGGCAGCAGCAACCGCGGCCTCGCCTTTGAGCAGGCCATCCACCGGCAGCTCGGCATCACCGAGGTGAAGGACCAACTTCACGGCGCCGACTACCTCAAGGGATTGCCGTACGTGGACGCCTCCCGCATGGCCGTGCACGGCTGGAGCTTCGGCGGGTACATGACCACCGCGCTCATGCTCCGCTCGCCCGGCACCTTCCAGGTGGGCGTGGCCGGTGGCGCCGTGCAGGACTGGCACCTCTACGAAGTGATGTACACCGAGCGCTACATGGACACGCCGGAGGAAAACCCCGAAGGCTACGCCGCCAGCATGCTGCCGCCGCTCGCCGACCAGCTGAAGGGCGACCTGCTCCTCATCCACGACAACATGGACCAGACCGTGGTGCCGCAGCACGCGGAGCGCTTCCTCAAGAGCTGCGTGGACAAGGGCGTCTACCCCGATTTCTTCTACTACCCCGGGCACGAGCACAACGTGCGCGGCAAGGACCGCGTACACCTCTACACGCAGATCCTGGACTACATCGATGCGAAGCTGGGGGTGAAGCCGTGAGCCGGGCTGTCCAACGACCGTCGTACAATGCGGCCACCGCGCCAGCCCACGCGCACGGGTCACGGCCAGCGCACCAAACGGGCCGTGCGCAGTTCATTTCCGGTCTTTAACCGGACCATGTAGGTGCCGGGCGCCAAGTCCGAAACACCCAAGGTCCACCCGCCGTCCGCGTTCCGGACCCCATGGACCGGGACCGGTCTTCCCAGGGCATCCACCACTTCCGGCATAGCCCCCGCGCCGCCGTCGGGTAGGCTGATCACCACGTTGTCCCGCGTAGGATTGGGATTGATCGCGAGGGTTTCGCGGCGAGGGGCCTGCGGCACACCCGTTGGGCCCATGGGCACGGCCATCACGGCCGCCGTACCGATGGCCAAGCGCGCCAGCCCGCGCCAATAGGCCGTGTCCAAGTGTTCCAGCCGGTCGTTGGGTGTATGGTAGTACGGGTTGGGGTCGTCGTCGAAATCCTCGATCACCAGGATGGCGCCGTAGCCCTCGTTCCAAAAGGAGGCATGATCACTGTACGTGGCGCCGGGGTTGTTGACGGCGATCGGCAGGTCCAGCCCGTAGGCGCCGTTCACCATCAGGGCGCTGTCCTTGATGGCGAGGCTGTTGGCGATGGGGCGCGTGTGGATCCGCATCAGCCCGTCACCGTCGCCATCATAGCCGATGGCATCCATGGCCACCACCGCCACGATCTCCTCATCGTTGCCCGCGGCCACGGACGCCTGGTAGGCACTGCCCACCAACCCTTGCTCCTCCTCATCCCACAAGGCGAACACCACGGTGTTTCCAAACATCCGCCCCGCCATCACCCGGGCCGCCTCCAGCACCGTGCACACGCCGCTGCCGTCATCATCGGCGCCCGGTGCCACGGCCAGTCCCGGCATGCAATCGTAGTGGGCACCGATGATCACCTTCCGCTCCGGATGCACCGCCCCCGGCTTGATGGCCAGCACGTTTTCCCCCGAGGTCCCGAAAGGCTGCACCACCGGCGTGTAACCCATCCGCGCCAGTTCCTGCTGGATCCATGGGGGCGCCAAGGCATTCCCGGGCGGGCTGTTGTGGCGGGACACTATCAGCTCATCACCAGGGCCCACATCCACCGCCACTTCGCCGGTCAAACGCTCCATGCGCCACACCAGCGAATCGGCATTGACCTCATTGATGATCTGTTGAACGGCCGGGGGCTGGGCCACACCCGGGATGGCCCACCCCATGGCCAGCAGAAAAGAGAAGTACCACCGCATGGTGCCAAGGTAGGCCGCCCGAACCCCCATCGGTTCCCGTACCTTCGTACCATGCTCCTTACCATCCGCAACATGGTCTGCGACCGCTGCAAGGCGGCGGTGTGGCGGGTGCTCACCGACCAGGGATTGAGCGTGCGCAAAGTGGACCTGGGCGAGGTGGAGCTGACCGGCCAGCCCGACGAGGAGCAACTGGCCCGCGTGGATGAAGCGCTGAAGGCCGCAGGCTTCGAGCTGGTGGCCGACCACGACGCGGCGCTGATCGCCCGGATCAAGGCGGTGATCGTAAAGCTGGTGCACCACAGCGGCGATATGGAGGGCCGGGTGAAACTCGGCGAACACCTGAGCGGGCAGCTGCACAAGGACTACTCCACCCTCAGCGCACTCTTCTCGCAGGTGGAAGGCATCACCATCGAGCACTACTTCCTGTTGCAGCGCTTGGAGCGGGTGAAGGAGCTGATCCGCTACGATGAGCTGACGCTAGGCGAGATCGCCTTCCGCACAGGCTTCAGCAGCGTGGCACACCTCAGCAGCCAGTTCAAGAAGCTCACGGGCCTTACGCCTACTGCCTTCAAGAAGCTGGGGCAGGGACGGAAGGAGCTGGACAAGGTGGGGTGAGGGGCGACCTCTCACCACAGAGGCACGGAGGACACAGAGGTGTGGGAACGATAGGTTTTCGTCCTCCTCCGAGCTTGGGGCGAATGCTCTCTTGCGCCTGCCCCTGGATCGCAGCCTGAAATATCCCGGTGTTGATAATTGTGCCCCGTGCTGGCCGTGTCCCGGCGTCTCAGGATGGGGCGGGCAAAGGATTTCTCCGTGCTCTCCATGCCTCTGTGGTGAACTATAGGGAACCAGTACCGCTGCATACCTTCCGTATCAATAGGTAGCATACCCCGCTACGCACAACCGGGTTCTTGTGGCTGCACAATGGCGACACCCGAAGACGCTGGATGCTGGAAAATAAGAGGGACCAGTTACTCGAAAAGTGCCCGATCCAAGCCACACTGCCGGATGATCGACATCAATGTCCCGATCCGTAATTCCTTGTGGTCCGGAACCGGTACCGTGACCGTTGACCCCGTTACTTTCTTCTGCATGACCATGTGGCTGCCGCGCTGTCTCACCACCACGAAACCATGCCTCTCAAGGATAGCCCTTACCTCCCGACCGGAATAAGTCCGCATTACACGGCCACTTTCACCCGCGTGATCAACACCTCATCCCGTAACCGATGGTGCACCTCGTCCTCGGAAGCTGTTTCAAAGAATAGCTCCAACGCCTCGATCAGGTTGGCTCGGGCCTCTTCGATCGTATCTCCCTGGCTTGCCACGTCAAGCTCCGGACACAGGGAAACATAACCATCCCCTTCCCTTTCGATGATAGCGGTCAATTCGCGTGTGGTCTTCATGCGATCCTGGATTGCATTGGAATTACTCAAAGTTAGTCCAGATCCGCCCACAATGCCATGATCGAGGGCGAAGCCTGAAACTTGGCGCGGTATAAACCTTCCCCATCAGGATGTAACACGCTGAGCCGTTGGCGGTCGGACCTTTGTTTGTGGAAAGTGAATAGTGAGAGGTGAATAGCGAATGGAGCGTCTCATCGTCTCTTCTTCACCTCTTCTCTTCTTCACCTCAAAAATTCTGAACCATGAACACAACAAACCAACCGACCGAACAACTGCATTTCACCACCACCGGCATCAGCTGCGGCGGCTGTGCCAACAGCGTACGCGCCATCTTGGACCGCTTGCCCGGCGTGGTGCACGTGGATGTCGACGTGGAAGGCGGTACCGCCGACGTGGAGATCGAGCGCGGCAGCCTCACCGTGGACCAGCTGAACAAGGCCTTGGAGCCGGCGGGCTATGGGTTGAAACAAGCCTGAACGAAAGGGCCATGGCTATCGAGGAGCATACGGTTGAAGCACCTGTCCGGAAGCAGACCTTCCCGGTGACGGGCATGACCTGCGCCAGCTGCGTGGCCAACGTGGAGCGGGCGTTGCAAGGCGCTCCCGGCGTGGAGAAGGTGAGCGTGAACCTGGCCACCAACAGTGCGCTCGTGGAGTACGAACCGGGCATGACCGATGCCGAACAGTTGCGTGCAGCGGTGCAGAACATCGGCTTCGATCTGATCACCGATGTAGCGGACAACATCGAGGATGACCTGGAGGAACTTGCGCACCAGCGGGTGGCGGAACTGAAGCGGAAACTCATCTACGCCGCCGTGTTCAGCGTGCCGCTGATGGTGGTGGGCATGGGCTTCATGCACGCCCCTTGGTCACCGTGGGTGCAGTGGGCGCTGGCCACGCCGGTCCTGGCCCTCTTCGGCCGGCAATTCTTCGTGAACGCCTGGAAACAGGCCAAGCACCGCACGGCCAACATGGATACGCTGGTGGCGCTCAGCACCGGTGTGGCCTATCTCTTTAGCGTGTTCAACACCCTCTTTCCTCGCTTCTGGACCTCACGCGGGCTGGAGGCCCATGTGTACTTCGAGGCCGCGGCAGTGATCATCACCTTCATCCTGCTGGGCCGCTTTTTGGAAGAACGCGCCAAGGCCGGTACCGGCAGCGCCATCAAGAAACTGATGGGCCTGCGGCCCAATACCGTTTTGCGCTTGGGGCCGGACGGCCAACCGCATGAGGTGCCCATCGCGGAGGTGAATGTGGATGACATCCTGCTGGTGCGCCCGGGCGAAAGCATCGCCGTGGACGGCGTGGTGACGGACGGCGACAGCTACGTGGACGAGAGCATGATCAGCGGCGAGCCGGTGCCAGTGGCCAAGGCGGCCGGTTCACCCCTGCTGGCCGGCACCATCAACCAGAAGGGCAGCCTGCACATGCGGGCCCAGAAGGTGGGAAGCGCCACGCTGCTAGCGCAGATCGTGCGTACCGTGCAGGAGGCGCAAGGCAGCAAGGCGCCTGTGCAAAAGCTCGTGGACAAGGTGGCGGCCATTTTCGTCCCGGTGGTGATGGGCCTCGCGGTGCTCAGTGCCATCGGGTGGTGGGCCTTCGGCGGCGAGCACGCCTTCACGCAAGGGCTGCTGGCGCTGGTCACCGTGCTGGTGATCGCCTGTCCCTGTGCGTTGGGCCTGGCCACGCCCACGGCCATCATGGCCGGCATGGGCAAGGGCGCCGAGAACGGCATCCTGATCAAGGACGCGGAAAGCCTGGAGCGCGCCCGCAACATCACGGCCATGGTGCTGGACAAGACCGGCACCATCACCGAGGGCAAGCCCGAGGTGGTGGATACCCAAGGCTTGGACGACCCGGACGCCGCTTCCGCATTGCTGGCCATTGAATCGCGCTCGGAGCATCCGCTGGCAGAGGCGGTGGTGAGGTATCTGCGCCCGCAGCAATTGCAGGGCGGCCTACCAACTGGCCACGGCGCATCTGTACCGTCGACCCAATGGGTCGACCCAACAGGTGCGAATAGCCAGACCGCAAGCACCACCGCCTTCGAATCCCTCACAGGCAAGGGCGTTCAGGCCGAGGTGAACGGCACCACATGGCTGGTGGGCAACCCGCGCCTGTTGGAAGAGAACGGCATCCGCATCGGAACGGAATGGCGCGAGAAGGAACGCGCTTGGGCGGAAGCGGCCCACACGGTGATCTGGCTGGCCGATGGCCAACAGGTGCGTGCGGCCGTGGCCATCGCGGACCGCATCAAGCCTTCGGCACAGGAAGCCATCGCGCGCATGAAGGCGGACGGCATCAAGGTGTACATGCAGACCGGCGACTCGCGCCGCACGGCACAGGCCGTGGCCAAGGCCGTGGGCATCGAGGATTTCCGCAGCGAAGTGCTGCCCAAGGACAAGGCCGCTTTCGTCACCGCCATGCAGCAGATGGGCCACGTGGTGGCCATGGTGGGCGACGGCATCAACGACAGCGAAGCCCTGGCCAAGGCCGACGTGAGCATCGCCATGGGCAAGGGCAGCGACATCGCCATGGACGTGGCGCGCATGACGCTGATCAGCACGGACCTCAACACCCTGCCGCGCGCCATCACACTCTCGCGCAAGACCGTGCACGTGATCAGCCAGAACCTCTTCTGGGCGTTCATCTACAACGTCATCGGCATCCCCATCGCCGCCGGGGTCCTCTACCCCATCAACGGCTTCCTGCTGGACCCCATGATCGCCGGGGCCGCCATGGCCATGAGCAGCGTGAGCGTGGTGAGCAACAGCTTGAGGCTGCGGTGGGCGAGGTTGTGAGGGGTCTTGCGAGTACCACTTCGCCGTTGCCATCCCTCGCGCACTTCCCTTAGCTTCGCCATCCACCGATGAACGAGGCCGACACCTGCCGCAAATACGTCGTGCCGCTGCTGCAGCAGGCGGGCTGGGACGACGAACCCTATTCCATCGCTGAACAGCGTACCATCACCGATGGGCGCATCGTGCCGGTGGGCCAAGGCTTCGTGCGCAAGGCACCCAAGCGGGTGGACTATCTGCTGCGATACCGCCGCGACATGCCCTTGGCCGTGGTGGAGGCCAAGGCCGCGTACAAGACGGCAGGTGACGGCATGCAGCAGGCCAAGGAATACGCCACCATGCTCGGCCTGCACTTCTGCTATGCCACCAACGGCGGGGAGATCCTGGAGTTCGACTTCTTCACCGGGCAGGAGAAGGTGGTGACCACCTACCCGACGCCCGAGGACCTGTGGCAGCGCTACCGTTCCGCGATGGGCATCAGCTCCAAGGAAACCGAGGATAAACTGCTCGCCCCGTTCAACCACAACGTGGGCAAGAACGAGCGGTACTATCAGCAGATCGCCGTGAACCGCACGGTGGAGGCCATCCTGAAGGGGCAGGAACGCGTGCTCCTCACCATGGCCACGGGCACCGGCAAGACCACCGTCGCCTTCCAGATCTGTTGGAAACTGTGGAACGCGCGCTGGAACCGCACCGGCGAATACCGCAAGCCCAAGATCCTCTACCTCGCGGACCGCAACATCCTGGTGGACCAACCGAAGGACGGTCTCTTCGCCGCCTTCGGTGATGCGCGCATCAAGATCGAGGGTGGCGAAGTGGTGAAGAGCCGCGACATCTACTTCGCCATTTACCAGGCCTTGGCCGAGGACGAGCGCCGGACCGGGCTCTTCCGTGAATACCCGCCGGATTTCTTCGACCTGGTGATCGTGGACGAGTGCCACCGGGGCAGCGCGCGCGACGATAGCTCTTGGCGGGCCATCCTGGACTATTTCGCACCGGCCTACAAACTCGGCATGACGGCCACGCCGCTGCGCGAGGAAAGCAAGGACACCTACCTCTACTTCGGCAACCCGCTATACGAATACAGCCTTCGGCAAGGCATTGAAGACGGCTTCCTGGCCCCCTACCGGGTGCACCGGGTGGTCACCGAATGGGATGCCGCAGGTTGGCGGCCCACCAAAGATGAACTGGACCGGTACGGCCGCGAGATCCCCGACGGGGAATACGGCACCCGCGACTTTGAACGTTCCGTGGCCTTGCGTGCCCGCACCGAGGCCATTGCCAAGCACCTTGCGCGCTTCATGGGGAAGCACGACCGCTTCGCCAAGACCATCGTATTCTGCGTGGACCAGGAGCACGCGGACGAAATGCGCCGTGCACTGTCCAACCTGAACAACGATCTGGTGGTTCAGTATCCAGACTATGTATGCCGAGTGACCTCCGATGAGGGCGACATCGGCCGCGGGCACCTGGGACGTTTCCAGGACCTGGAGAAGAAAACGCCCGTCATCCTCACCACTTCGCAACTGCTCACCACCGGCGTGGATGCCCCCACCGTGAAGAACGTGGTATTGGCGCGAGTGGTCGGGAGCATGAGCGAGTTCAAGCAGATCATCGGACGTGGCACCCGGGTGCGCGACGACTACGGAAAACTCTGGTTCAACATCCTGGACTACACCGGCAGCGCCACCCGCCTTTTCGCGGACCCTGGCTTCGACGGTGATCCCGCCCGTGTGACCGAGGAGGAGATCGACGCGGCCGGGCAGAACATGGTGAGCGAACCGGAGCCCGGACAGGATCCGCCGGAAATGGGCGAAGGGCCGGTGATCACCGACCCGCCCGGCACCGAGCGACGGAAGTTCTACTACGACGGCGGCCAAGTGGAGATCGCCGCGCACCTGGTGTACGACCTGGACCCCAACGGCAAGCAGCTGCGCGTGGTGCGCTACACCGAATATGCGGCCGAGAGCGTGCGCAGCCTCTGTCCCGGCACGCCGGAACTACGCGCCCGGTGGGCCGACCCGGAGCAACGCAACGAACTGATCAACGCCCTGCGCGAGCGCGGCATCGACTTCAAGGAACTGGCGGAACATGCCAGGCAGCCCGATGCCGACCCCTTCGACCTGCTGTGCCATCTGGCCTACAACGCACCGCTGCGCACCCGGCGTGAACGTGCCCGCATGCTCAAGGAAAACAAGCCCGATTTCTTTGCCCGGTACGGCGACGAGGCCCGGCGCATCCTGGAGGAGCTGGTGGAGAAATACGCCGAGCACGGCGATGCCCAGTTCGTGCTGCCCGACGTGCTGCACGTGCCGCCCATCAGCACCCACGGCACCATCAAGGAGATCAGTCAAGTCTTTGGTGGGGCGGAGCAATTAAGAAAGGCCGTGAAGGATCTCCAAACACTGCTTTATGCCGCCTGAGGATGGCGAAAAAGAAAGGGCGGTCAGCCAATCCGAACCTATGCAAGTCGCAGTTTATGGACTCCATCCAAACTGCAAGGAATATTATTAAGTGCACTGAACAGTTCGTTTCAGCCGGAAAGCCAAAGGAGCCGCACATTCCCGTCACGTACATGACAAAAATCGTTGAGCTTGCATTTTTGGGCGTGATGGCAGCATGGGAGGAGTTTTTGGAAAACACAATGACGAGATACCTGATTGGCGCGAGAACGAAAACGGGCAAGGGGCCAAAGCTCAAGATCGGCCATGCCATTGCATTGGATGAAGCGATAGCAATAGTGGGCTTAAACCCGGAATACGACCCCAAGCGTCACATCATCACGTGGACCAGCACAACAACCATTAAAGCACGAGCCAAGTTCTTTTTTGTTGGTGGTGAACCGTACGTAACAGCACTGGAGAATAACGAGGCCCTGATCCAATGGGCCGTTGCAATTCGTAATCGGATTGCACACAAGTCCAAAAAATGCAAGGCTGCCTTTAAGGATGCCGCTCTGAACTTCATCAAGGGGCCCAATCTGCCAAGCAGCTATTCCCCCGGAAAGCTACTGAGGTCCACCGCGACTAAAAACTTCAGCAAGGAGATCAACCAAGCAGACATTACCGTATTCGAAGCCTTTATGAAGACCTTCGAAGGAATGGCCGAGAAGATTGTCCCGTGAACCAGCCGAAGGACATTTTCAATAATCATTCAACTGTACCACATTTTGGGACCTCACTCAAGATAACCGCTCCCTAGCTTATGCCTAAACGCAAGACCAAGACCGAAACCCCGCTTACCACCAGCCAGCAGCTTGGCGCCCTGATCAACTCCGCGCGCAAGATCATGCGCAAGGACAAGGGCCTCAACGGCGACCTGGACCGGCTGCCGCTGCTCACCTGGATCATGTTCCTCAAATTCCTGGACGACCTGGAACAGCAGCGCCAGGAGGAGGCCACCTTGGCCGGCACGGCCTTCAAGCCCGCCATCGAGGCGCCCTACCGCTGGCGCGACTGGGCCGCCGACCCGCAGGGCATCACCGGCGACGAGCTGCTCGCCTTCATCAACAACGAGGAGACCACCGGCCCGGACGGGAAAAAGCGCGAAGGCCTGTTCCATTACCTGCGGGGCCTGAGCAGCAGCAACGGCGACGGCCGGCGCGACGTGATCGCCACCGTGTTCAAGGGCGTGGACAACCGCATGAAGAGCGGCTACCTGCTGCGGGACGTGATCAACAAGGTGGGCGGCATCCACTTCACCAGCACCGAGGAGCTGCACACCTTGGGCATGCTGTATGAGAGCATGCTGCGCGAAATGCGCGACGCGGCCGGCGACAGCGGCGAGTTCTACACCCCGCGTACCGTGGTGCGCTTCATGGTGCAAATGACCGACCCGCGGCTGGGCGAAGCCGTGCTGGACCCGGCGGCCGGCACCGGCGGCTTCCTGGTGGAGGCCTTCAAGCACCTGCAGGAGCAGGTGCGCACGGTGGAGGACCGCCGCACCCTGCAGCGCGACAGCCTGTACGGTGGCGAGCCCAAGCCCCTGCCCTACCTGCTGTGCCAGATGAACCTGCTGCTGCACGGGCTGGACGCCCCGCAGATCGACCCCGGCAACAGCCTGCGCCATAAGCTCACCGAGATCGGTGAGAAGGAGCGCGTGGACGTGATCCTCACCAACCCGCCCTTCGGCGGCGAGGAAGAGAAAGGCATACAGGGCAATTTCCCGGAGGACATGCGCATCGCGGAGACGGCCCTGCTCTTCATGCAGCTGATCATGCGCAAGCTGCGCAAGGCCACCGGCAGGGCCGGGCGGCCGGCACGCGCCGCCGTGGTGGTGCCCAACGGCACCCTCTTCGGCGACGGGGTGTGCGCCCGGATCAAGCACGAGCTGCTCACGGAGTTCAACCTGCACACCATCGTGCGGCTGCCACCAGGTGTTTTTGCTCCTTATACCGACATTGAAACAAATCTGCTATTCTTCGAACGTGGCAAGCCCGTCTCTGAACTCTGGTATTACGAAATACCATTGCCCGAAGGGCGGAAGAAGTTTACCCAAACCGCGCCTCTTGGGTATGCGGAATTTGATGATTGCCAAGCATGGTGGACCAAGAGGGTTGAGAATGAGCGGGCATGGAAAGTGCCCGTGTCAGAATTAATCGCCAACGGCTGCAACTTGGACCGCAAGAACCCGTGCGCCAAGGCCGGCATGGCCCACCTACCGCCCACCGAGCTGGCCGCCAGCATCGTGCGCAAGGAACAGCGCATTGCCGCCATCATGGAGCAGATCCAGGAACTGTTGAAGGAGGAAGCATGAGCAAGGATTGGCCGTTGGTGAAGTTGAAGCATGTGCTCACCCTGAGTGATGAATATGTTACACTCGTTGCAGATACGGATTATCGGGAGGTGACCGTTCGGATGCGCGGCAAGGGGATAGTCTTGCGTGGCATCGTGAAGGGTATGGATATCGCATCGAAGAAACGCCGAGTGGTTCGGCCCGACCAGTTCCTACTGGCCCGTATCGATGCTCGGCAGGGCGCGTGCGGGATTGTTCCCTCTGAGTTGGATGGCGCGGTAGTCACGAATGACTTCATGCCCTATTGGGTGGACACGAAGCGACTTATACCCGCGTACCTCGGCTGGTTGAGCAAAACCGAAATCTTCGTGGAAAGCTTGAAGCGCGCAAGCGAAGGCACAACCAACCGCGTGCGGATCAAAGAGCACCTTTTTCTCAACATGGAAATCCCCCTCCCCCCACTGGCCGAACAGCAGCGCGTGGTGGAGCACATAGAGGCCGTGACCAATTTGTCAGGAGAAGTAAAGAAGCTCAGAGGCGAAGTGGAACAGGAGCAAAATGCACTGCTTGCCTCATTATTCAACGCAACCCTTAATGAGGCCAAGTGGCTCATGATGGAGCATGTTGCTCCCTTAATTAGACGGCCGGTTGAGGTGCTACCAGATGGCTCCTATTCAGAACTTGGGGTGCGTTCCTTCGGGAAAGGGACTTTTCACAAGCCTACACTCAGCGGATTTGACATAGGAACAAAGCGCATCTTTCACATTGAGCCAGGCGACCTGATCTTCAGCAACGTTTTTGCCTGGGAGGGGGCTATCGCAGTGGCCAAGCCGGAGGATTCAGGCCGGGTTGGTTCTCACCGCTTCATCACTTGCCTTGCCGATAGAAGCATGGTCTTGCCCGAATACTTATGCTTCTACTTCCTGACCCCTGAAGGCATGGAAAAGATCCAAGCTGGTTCACCGGGTGGTGCGGGCCGAAACAGAACCTTGGGCCTTAAAGCATTGGCTGACATGTCAGTTCCCGTTCCACCAATGTCTGACCAACTTCGGTTCCAAGCTGTGAAAGCACAAGTGGATGCTTTGAAGGCCCTGCAAGCGGAAACACAAGCCGAGCTGGACAGCCTGCTGGCGGCGGTACTGGCCGAGGCCTTCCACGGCCCGGCCGGGGCTGCGGGAAAGGAAAAGAGCGGTACCGACAAGACAACTGCCCATGAGGGGTTGGGGATGGCAGCGGAGGGTACGGCGAGGTATGGGAAGGAGGAGTGAACTGCGCTATCTCTATTTTATATCTGACTGATTATCAGTATGTTGATTGCTGTGGTGGAAATTATTTTTCGCTGGGGTGGTCTTTTGCTATTTGAGGGAGTATTTATTGGGAAAGGTTAAAAAATGAGTGAAGAATTTATACCAAATAACCCGATCAAGGTTCAAGCACAAAGTGGCTGGGTGGTGCTGTCCGGGAGAGAAGTAAGGGTAGTAGACCGCCATCAAATTCAATTCGACAGGAAATACCTTGATCTCCGGAAGGTCCAGATCGATATCGTCGAGGTCGTCTCCGAGGCGGACCTGGATACAACCGCCGAAGTGGTCCAAGTCCGAAAGGACTGTAAGCTTCCCCTTTTTAGGTGCGTGGGTTTGTAAAGAACGGCATTGGGCCGCACATGCGGTTTTCCCGGGTGCCATATTTGCCTTGTCGGCCTGAACAGAAGCAGGCTCTGCTGGAGAGCAACCTGCCAGGGACAGGTCGGTGACCTGAGGAAGGCGGATGGGGGCGGCACGAGAGCCGTTCCCATCCTTGGGTCCCCATGCCTTGAAAAAACTCATCATGCTGCAGGTTGGCCCGGCAAGTAGGTTGGGAACTGCTCCCGGGCACCGGCATAGGCAGTTGGCAGTTGCCCGTGGCTCAACAGGAACTCGCGTGGCGTGAGGTCCAGCAGGGAGTCGTGCGGACGCTCCTGATTGTAGCTCCAGATGAACAGGGCCGTAAGCTTGCGCAATTGGTCCAAGTCCTCGAAGAGGTAGGCGTCCAGCACCTCCTCCCGATAGGTCCGGTTGAAGCGCTCAATGAGGCCGTTCTGCATGGGGCGCCCCTTCTCGATGAAGGTCAGACCGATGCCATTGCGCTCTGCCCAGAGTTCCAATTCATTGGCAAGGAACTCCGGGCCATTGTCCACGCGCAAGCGCTCGGGCTTGCCACGCCACTCGATCAGCTTGTCCAGCTCGCGGATCACGTACTGCGCCCTGATCGAGGTGTCCACCGTGATGTTCAGGGCCTCGCGGCCGAAGTCGTCGATTACGTTGAAGGTACGCACCTTGGTGCCGTTCAAAAGCCGGTCGGCCATGAAATCCATGCTCCAAGTGATGTTCGGCCCGATGGGCAGGCACAGTGGCTCCTTCACCCGCTCGGGCACGCGTTTTTTGGTGGGCCGGCGCAGGTTGAGCCCGGCCGCGGTGTAGAGCCGGTGCAGCCGTTTGTGGTTCACTATCCGCCCATCCTTGCGCAACCGCGTGTATACCTTCCAAAAGCCCCAACTGGGCTTCTTGGTCACCCAGGCGTTCATGTGCTCGATCACCTCGATGTCATTCTTGGGCTTGGGCACGTAGCGGTATACGCTTTGGCTCAACCCCAGCAGTCTGCAGACCCGCCGAACACTGTGCTTGCCCTGCTCCACAAGCCAATGTGCCATTTCGTGCTTCTCGGCGGGCCCTAGGGCTTTTTTCCCAAGACCTCCTTGAGGATGTCCCGGTCCATGGTAAGGTCGGCCACCTTCAGCTTTAACCGGGTGTTCTCCTCACGCAGGCTACGCAGCTCCTTGAGCTCGCTCACCCCCATGCCGCCGTATTTGGCCTTCCATTGGTAGAAGGTGGGCTGGCTCAATCCATGCTCCCGGCAGATGTCGGCCACCTTGCGGCCCTGCTCCTGTTCGCGCAGTATCGAAACGATCTGCGCCTCCGTCCATTTGCTCTTTTTCATTGTCCCAAAGTTCAAGTGTTCGTGTGGATCCTATTTATCCATGCACCTGATTTTGGGGGAGCTTACACATCCTCAGCACCATCCTGCAGCCCGATGGCGGGCAGGTGCGGGTGGCGGGCCACGACCTGGCCACCGAGCCCTTGGCGTGCAAACAGGCCATCGGCGTGGTGCCGCAGGAGATCGCCCTGTACAACGACCTTTCGGCCTGGGCCAACCTGCTGTTCTGGGGCCGCCTGTACGGCGTGCCGGCCGCTGCGATGCGCGAACGGGCGGGCGGGCTGCTGCGGCTGTTCGGGCTGGCCGACCGCGGCCATGACCTGGTGGGCACCTACTCCGGCGGGATGAAGCGGCGCATCAACATCGCGGCGGCCCTGCTGCACCGGCCGCAGGTGCTGCTGATGGACGAGCCCACGGTGGGCATCGACCCGCAGAGCCGCAACCTGATCTTCGAGGTGGTGGAGCAACTGCACGGCGAGGGGCTCACCATCATCTACACCACGCACTACATGGAGGAGGCCGAGCGCCTGTGCGACCGCATCGGCATCATCGACCGGGGCCGCATCATCGCCGAGGGCGACCTGGCCGGGCTGAAGGCCGCCAGCCAGCTGCGGGAGACGGTGGCCGTGGCCTACGCCGGCGACCCGGAACAGGTGCTCCGACAGGCGGCGGCGTTCTGGCCGGAGGTACACCAGGACGGCGCGTACACGCACTTCCTCACCACGGGCGGCCAAAGCGACCTGGCGCGCATCATCCAACAGTCGGGCGAGCACGGCATGGATATCCGCTCGGTGGAGGTGCGCGGGGTGGACCTGGAGACGATCTTCCTGAGCTTGACCGGTAAACAACTGCGCGACTGATGCTGCAACTGGCCCTGAAGGACCTGCGCCTGTTCCTGCGCGACCGGCGGACGCTGCTGATCACCTTCGCCATCCCGCTGGCGCTGATCACCCTGTTCGCCTTCGCCTTCGGCGGCCTGGCGGGCGACGGGGACAGCGGGCCCTACGCCCTGCCGGTGAGCGACCTGGACGGCACGGCGCTTTCCGGGGCGCTGGTGGCGCAGCTGGATTCGCTGGATGCGCTGGTGGTAGTGCCCATGGCGCAGGAACAGGCGGAGGAGGCCGTGCGCAAAGGCAACCGCGACTGCGTGCTGGTGATCCATCCGGGTTTTGCAGACTCCGTGGAGGTGGGCGGCGAGCTGCCGGTGGAGCTGCGCTACGATGAGGCCCAGTCGATCCAAGTGGCCATGCTCCAGCAATCGCTGATACCCACGCTGGCCATGTTCCCCTTCAGCACGGGCCATGCGCAAACGGCCATGGGCCACCGCATCGACCGGATGATGGACCAAGACAACGAGCGCGACCGCCAAGCGGCCAAGGCGCAGTTCGACTCGCTGTACCGCACCATGGAGCGGGGCATCACGGGGCAGCCCTCGGGCAACATGGCCCTGGGTGCGGAAGTGAAGATGACCAGCCTGGTGAAGCCGGCGCCGGGCAACAACGTGGGACTGATCCAGGCGGTGGCGGGCACGGCCATCATGATGCTGCTGTTCTCGGTGGCGGGCCTGGGCATGAGCCTGCTGGACGAGAAACAGGAAGGCACCCTGAAGCGGCTGCTGGTGGCGCCGGTGCCGCCGGTACACATCCTGCTGGGCAAGATGCTGTCGGCCAACGTGATCGCCATCGCGCAGCTGGTGGCCATGGTGGTCTTCGCGGTGCTGGCCTTCGGCTTGCAGGTGCGGTCGCATGTGGTGGGGCTGTCGCTGGTGGTGCTGGCCACGGCGTATGCGTGTTCGGCCTTCGGGGTGTTCCTGGCGGCCATCGCCAAGAGCCGGCAACAGGTGCAGGGGCTGTCCACGCTGATCATCCTGGTGATGAGCGGCATCGGGGGGAGCATGATCCCGCTGTTCTTCATGCCGGCCTTCATGCAGAAGATCGCGGTGCTGTCGGTGAACTACTGGGGCATCCAGGGTTTCTTCGACGTGCTGTGGCGGGAGCTGCCCCTCACGGATCCGGTCTTCCTGGGGCGGTTGGCGGCGCTGGTGGGCATCGGCACGCTGCTGAATGGGATGGCGGTGATGTTCTTCAGGAGGGGGTTGGTGAAGGGCGTGTGAGGCCCGCTCGCAGGCTCGCGGGGATTTGTCCACCGATTACGCAGATTACACAGATTGGCCACGCTGGCTTGCACAGGAAAGGTTCACGCAGAGGCGCAGAGGAAGAGAGCCGCTCGCAGGCTCGCGGGGGTTCTTCCACCGATTTCACAGATTACACAGATTGGTGTCACGGGCTCACGCGGGGGAGGCTCAGGCAGAGACGCAGAGACGCAGAGGGAGGGAACCGCTCGCAAGCTCGCGGGGATTCGTCCACCGATTACGCAGATTACACAGATTCGCTCGCAGGCTCGCTTTTTAAAACCGCTGATGGACGCAGATTGGCATGGTTCAAGGCCATTGCCTGCGGCACGTGTTTTCAGCTTTCAAATTTCAGCTTTCAACTTTTCCAAGGGCCGCTCGCAGACTCGCGGGGGTCTCAACCGCCGATAGACACCGATAAACGCAGATGGAGAGGGGCAGAACCTCATCCTGTCAATCCTGTTGACCCTGTCAAAAGGATGGTGGTTTCTTCCACCGATTACGCCGATTACACAGATTACACAAATTGGCATGGCAGGCTCGCGGTTTTAAACCGCAGATGGACGCGGATGGACCCAGATAAGCGCGGCCAAGCGTCCATCCATGTCCATTTAAGTCCATTGAACCCGCCAGCCGCCCCGGGCACACCAGTAGCAACGCTTTGCCGGAACCACACCACCCGGCCTTGCGCCCATGGCCACTCCATGTAATAGGGCCAACGGCCCGTTGCATCCCAGCCCCCTCGGCATTCATCTGTGTGCATCCGTGTGAATCTGTGGTTAAAAAAGCATCCGTGGTTGCCTTGCGCGCCCGCAGGGCGTGCCACCCGGCACCACCATCCCGATCCGTACTTTCGTTCCCATGCCCGTCGATCATCTGCACGGCTACCTCGAGCGCATCGGCTTTACCGGCACGCCGCAGGCGGACCTGTCCACGCTGGCCGCGATCCAGCAACGGCACATCGCCACCTTCCCCTTCGAGAACCTGAATCCCCTGCTGGGCCTGCCCGTGGAGCTGGACGCCGACTGGCTGTACCACAAGATGGTGCAGGGCGGGCGCGGCGGCTACTGCTTTGAACAGAACCTGCTGCTGCGGGACATGCTGGCGCACGTCGGCTTCCGGCCGCGGATCCTGTTGGGGCGTGCGGGCGCCAGCGGCGGTCCCGTGGCGGGGCGCACGCACCTGGTGCTGCTGGTTCCGCTGAACGGCCAGCAATACCTGGTGGACACCGGTTATGGCGGACTGGTGCCCACCGGCCCCCTGCTGCTGCAGCCGGACCTGGTGCAGCACACGCCCAACGAGGATTACCGCCTGATCACCCTGGAGGAGGAGTTCCGGCTGGAGATCAACCTGCTCGGCCAATGGCAGCGGCTGTATGAATTCAGCTTGCAGAAACAACTGATGGAGGACCTGGAGGTGGCCAACTGGTACACGTCCACCAGCCCGGCGTCGCGCTTCACGCGGATGCTGAACCTGGCCCGGGCGGAAAGCGACCGGCGGTACACGCTTTCCGGGCAAACGCTGTCCATGTACCTGCCGGGCCGGGCACCGGAAAAGCGGACCTTGGCCACGCTGGACGAGATGGAACAAGCACTGCGGCACGAGTTCCGGATCAACCTGGACGGCCTGTCCGGATTGGAAAAGCTGATGGCATGAAGAAGGCCCTTTCCCCCGGTGAAGCGAGATCGTTGTTGGCGATCCTGTCGAAGCGTTTCGCCGATCATCCCGCGCGGCACAAGGGGATCAGCTGGTCCGAGGTGGAAGACCGCCTGCAGGGACAGCCCGGCAAGCTGTGGTCGCTGGCCCAGATGGAAGCCACCGGCGGCGAGCCTGACGTGGTGGGCCTCGAAGAAGCGACTGGTGCCTTCCTCTTCTTCGATTGCGCGCCGGAAAGCCCGAAAGGCCGCCGCAGCCTGTGCTACGACCCGGAGGCCCTGCGCACGCGCAAGGAGCACAAGCCCGCCCACAGCGCGCTGGGC
Source organism: Flavobacteriales bacterium (assembly GCA_035325445.1). Lineage (GTDB taxonomy): Bacteria > Bacteroidota > Bacteroidia > Flavobacteriales_F > PHOS-HE28 > PHOS-HE28. The sequence continues at coordinate 90,082 of DAOKZW010000010.1, read as the reverse complement.
CTGGCCGCCGACATGGGCATCGACGTGCTCGACGAGGCGCAATACCGGCAACTCCAGCAATCCGGTCCGGTGGACACCAAGACATCCAGCTGGCTGCTCACCCCGGAACCGGTGCGCCAGCTTGGCGGGGCCATCTTCGGCGACCAGCGCTACGGACGGGTCTTCGTGTACCACAACGGCGCAGAATCCTATTACGCCGCACGCGGGTTCAGGGGCGTTCTGCGGGTGTGAGCCGACCGCTTCCCGGAACTGTCCGTGCCAAGACCGGGGAATGGATGGCCCGATCTTTGACAAAAGGTCCTCATGCACCCCCTCATCACCACCCTGGCGTGCCTGGCCGCTTTGACGCTTCACGCCCAAGGCCCGATCGAGACCGTGAAGAACGATTCGGGCACCTTCGTGATGCACCGCTTCACCACGGGCGAGCTGAGCACCAAGGAATGGACGGACGCGGCCAACCGTTGGGGCCGCAGCTGGGCCTACGACCGCGAGGGGCACATGATCTACCAGCAACAGACGCGGCAATTCGCCGGGCACGCCAGCGTGGATTTCAGCTACCACCCCAACGGGGCGGTGAGCCGCGCGGCGTACAGCACCATGCCCGACGGCGGCATCCAGTGGTACAGGAGCACCACCACCTTCGATGAGGACGGCAAGCAGACGGGCTTCAGCGAAGAGGGCTGGGACAACGACGGGCCGCTCGCGCCGGGTGTGGTGCAGCCGGCCAAGCCGGTATTCGAGCCGGGCATGGTGTATGAGCAGCGGATGTTCACCAACGAATACTTCGTGGTCAATGCCTACCGGCGGCCGGTGCGGGTGGAGCTGCGCCCCAAGCAGACCTCCCCGGCCGCCAAGGACATGAATGCCACCCTGCTGAAGGGCGATACCCTGCGGGGCGGCACGTACAGCATGGGCGAGCTCCGGGTGGATCCGCTGTCGCAGGTGGCGGTGAACGTGCGCCCGGCCAAGGGCCGGAAGAAGCTGGGCGTGATGCGCGTGGACAGCCTCGATCGGAGCGCGGAGCACCGCCAGTACTTCCTCATCGTGGGCAAGGTGCGCTGAACCCTTTCCCCCTTGTCGGAAAGGCTGGAAGGGGCATACGCTGCAAAATATTTCACCTGTACGTTATTTTCCTTGCAACCTTTCTCCAGGGTCGGTAATCCAATGTCCACAAACCTTCAAAAAAACACCTCACGATGAAAACCACGAACCGCACCCTGAACCACATCAAGAAGGCCACCGTCACCCTGATTGCCGCCGGCATCACCTTCATGGGCCTGCAAAGCTTCGCCCCGCACAACGGTGACCACGGCGCCACCGCCCCGAACAGCGCCACCTACCGCACGCTGAACCGCGACATGCAGAAATTGTGGGCCGACCACATGCAGTGGACCTACAGCACGGTGGATGCCTTCTTCAACAACCCGAAGAGCCTGGACGCCAGCCTGGCCCGCCTGCTGCAGAACCAAAAGGACATCGGCAACGCCGTGGTGCCCTTCTACGGCCAGGCCGGTGGCGACCAACTGGCCAAGCTGCTCACCGAGCACATCACCGGCGCCGTGCCCGTGCTGCAAGCCGCCAAGGCCGGTGACAACGACGCGCTGAAGAAGGCCCTGGACGACTGGTACGCCAACGCCCAACAGATTGCCGACTTCCTCTCCACCGCCAACCCGCACTGGGGCAAGAAGGACATGCGCGAGATGATGAAGATGCACATCGACCAGACCACCTCCTACGCCGTGGACCTGCTGAAGGGCGACTATAGCAAGGCCATCCAGACCTACGATGAGGCCAACAGCCACATGGTGATGATGGCCGACATGCTCACCGGCGGTCTCGCCAAGCAATTCCCGGACAAGTTCTAAGAGGGGTATTTCCCGACCTGACCATGGAAGGCCCGGCTGCAGCCGGGCCTTCCATATTTCAGCCGGTACCCTCCAGCCCGTCCTCAGGGTCCACTTCGTGAGACCCTGAGGACGGGCTTACCGCTCCCTCAAAATTTCGACCGTCCACTCGATCGCCCTTGCGCAGGAAGGGTCCTGCACAGAATTTCGCTTGGCGAAGAGCCAAGACCCGATCCCATGGAAAAGCTCATGTACCTGCTGGTGCTCGTCATCGGCACCATCCTGCTCCTGGCGGCGATCATGAAGTTCAAGGATTCCATGGCGGGCCTGCGCCAAGGGGTGCGCGTGGAAGCCGTGGTGGTGGACCAGGACACCGAGGTCGACCATGAGGATGGCAAGAAACGCGTCATGTACAAGCCGATCTTCCGCTTCACCACCTTGGGCGGCGAGGAGGTGGAATGGGTGTCCGAGATCTCCAGTAGCCCGCCGAGCTACAAGATCGGCGATCGGGAGATGCTCCTGTACAACCCGGCGGACACCACACACGTGACCACCCTCGGCTACTGGGGCGTGTTCCGCTGGCCGGTGATCATCCTGCTCCTGGGCACGCCCTTCCTGATCATCGGCGGGGGCTACTTCGTGGCCCTGATGCTCTTCCGGATGACGGCGTAACAGGAATGCTCCCGGGGGCCGCTGAAAGGTAGGGTGGGCGACAATGGCCTCGCGGCCGCCCACCCTTTTTCAGTCCATGCAATAAACAGGCGCACCGCCTGGTTTACGGGACATGCCCAAGCCCTTTTTCCGGAAGCTCCGTGCCTATTTCACGCGCCCCGTTCACTTGGCCGTGTTGAACGGCGTGCTGATCGCCATCCTGCTCCTGCTCAACTGCTACTTCCAGGCCTTCTGCATTCCCACCACGTGGGCGGCCATCGTGCTGGCCGTTTGCTTCGCAAGCACCGTTGCCTATCCGCTATTGGCGCAGACGCGCCTCGCGCCGTTAACGGCCCTCATCAGTGGCATCACGGTGTGTGTCCTCTTGTACTGCATCATCTTTCTGGAACAGATGAATTTGATCGGCCCGCTCCTGATCCCGGCGGGGCTCGGGCTGGCAGTCTTCATTCCCCATTTCCTGTTGCTGCAATTGCTGTGGCGCAACGTGATCAAGCCACGCACCACGGGAAGCACGGTGCCGTTCATGGTGGCCTTGCTCCTATGCGCTGGGGCGGTGGCCTATGTGGGGCATGCCTACCGGAACGGCCTGCAAGCCATGGAGCGCTTCAAGGCCAGCGGCTACCAAGAACTCGACCGGACCTTCATGACGGAAAAGATGCTGGGCATGCACCTGATCTACCACACGCGGTTCTGCGAGTACGACGGATGGCGGCCGCCCAAGCACGAGCCGATCCTGGTGATGGGCATGTGGCTCAACGACCGGCGGGATCCCCTGCATGTGGACCTGCGCACCCGGCTGGCGCTCTACAAGCATTTCTTCCCGGAGCGCCGCTACAAGTTTGATTGCAGCTGCGGGTACCAATACCGGCAGGACTATCACCGGGATGATCTCTGGAAGAGCGCGGGTGGCGACCGCTGACCAGCCGGTTACCGGCGCAATACTGGAACGTGTGGGCCATGGTGGACCTGCCGGTCGTATTGTTCCGAAAAAGAATGAGAGGACCCTGCTCGGAAAAATGGATACAGCGATACCTTGCCCGCAACCTCTACTCATCGGTCATGGCACGTTTAGCTATTTTCCTACCATCCATTCTTCTGCTCCTCGCCTGCGGCGGCCCATCCTACAACGACCCCGTGCCGGAGCACGACAGCTTCACCATCGAGTCGCAGCGGCTGGGCGAGACGCGCACGATCAACGTGTGGGTGCCACCGGTGTACGCGGACGGGACCACCCGCCTGCCCGTGCTTTACATGCCCGATGGAGGCATCGTGGGCGAGGATTTTCCGCACATCGCCAACACCTTGGCGGAGCTGATCGAGGCCGGGCGCATCCGGCCGATCATGCTGGTGGGCATTGCCAACACGGACCGCAAGCGCGACCTCACCGGTCCCACGGCCGTGGAGAGCGACCTGCAGTTGGCCCCCACGGGCGGCGGCGCGGAGAACTTCCGCACCTTCATCAGCGATGAGCTGTTCCCGGAGATTGACCGGCGCTACCGCACCACCGGCGAGAAGGGCTTGATCGGGGAATCCCTGGCCGGGCTGTTCACCACCGAGACCTTCCTGGTGCATCCCGAGCTGTTCGACTTCTACATCGCCTTCGACCCCTCGCTGTGGTGGAACGGGACCAGCCTTGTGGGGGCTGCGGACAACCTGTTGAACCGTTTCCCTCCCCGGCCGACACGGTTCTGGTTCGCCTCTTCCAGCGCTGAAGACATCCAACCGGTGGCCGCACAACTCGCCGAGGACCTGAAAGCCTACGCCCCTGCCAACGTGCAATGGACCTACGTGCCGATGCCGAAGGAGAAGCACAATACGATCTTTAGGGCTGGGAAGGTGGAGGGGATCGAGTGGGCGGTGGGTAGATAGGGGGCAGTTGGCAGGGGGCAGTTGGCAGGGGCAGTTCGCAGTTGGCAGTTCGCAGGGAGCAGTTCGTAGTGCGTGACATCGGACTCCTCGCTCGCAGCTCACGGCTCGTGGCCCGTGGCCTGCGGCCATCGAAGCCGTTATCTGCGACCACTCGAATTACTTTTCCCCCATGCTTGACCGCTTGCTGCGCCACGTGATCGCCTTCAACAACTGGCGGAAGCGGCATATCCCGCAGACCACCTTCCTGCTGTTGGCGGCGGCGGTGGGGGGCGCGCTGGGCGGCGTGGCGGCCTCGGTGCTGAAGAAATCCACGCACGTGGTGGCGGCGGGGCTGATGCACGAGCTCAACGGCCACTACAAATACGCGCTCTACTTCGCCTTCCCCATCCTGGGCCTGGTGCTCACGACCTTCTACCTCAAGCTCTTCATCCGGCGGCGGCCCTTCCGGGTGGGCATCACCCCGCTGATCCGCAGCGTGATGGACGAGCGCAGCCGGCTGGACTTCCACAACATCTACAGCCAGGTGATCACCAGCGCCATCACCGTGGGCATGGGCGGCTCGGCGGGGCTGGAGTCGCCGTCGGTGGCCAGCGGCGCGGCCGTGGGCTCCAACACGGGCCGGCTTTTCGGCCTGAAATACCGCGAGGTGACCCTGCTGCTGGCCTGCGGGGGCGCGGCGGGCATCTCCGGCGCCTTCGACAGCCCGGTGGCGGGGATGCTGTTCGCCATCGAGGTGCTGCTGCCCGCGTTCACCCTGGCGTCCATCACGCCGCTGCTGATCGCCTCGGCCGTGGCCTCGGTGGTGTCGTGGATGATCTACAACAAGCCGCTGTTCGTGTACGTGACGCAAAGCTGGACGAGCGACGGCTTCTGGGCGTACGTCCTGTTCGGGGTGGTGGCCGGCCTGTACACGGTGTACTACGCGGCCAGCGACGAGCGGATCCACCAATGGATGGACCGCATCCGCAACCCGTGGGCACGCCTCGCCCTCGGCGGCACCGCGCTGGGCGCGCTGGTGGCGCTCTTCCCCGCATTGTACGGCGAGGGCTACATCAACCTCCAGCCGTTGCTGGACGGCGATTACCATTCGCTGCTGGCCAACAGCCTCTTCGCCTCCCACCAAGGCAACGCCTGGGCCCTGATCGTTTTCGCGGCGCTCACCCTGATCGGCAAGACCACGGCCTGCTCGCTGACCATGGGCAGCGGCGGCAACGGCGGCATGTTCGGCCCCAGCGTGGGCATCGGCGCGCTCACGGGCTTCGTCTTCGCGTTCACGCTGAACCAGACCGGCCTGTTCCACCTCAATGTGACCCACTTCATGGTGGTGGGCATGGCGGCTTCGGTCAGCGGCGTGATGCACGCCCCGCTCACCGGCATCTTCCTCAGCGCGGAGATCACCGGCGGCTACGTGCTGATGGTGCCGCTGATGGTGGTGTCGGCGATCTCCTACTTCATCAACAAGGGGTTGCGCAAGTATTCCATCTACACCAAGCCCCTGGCGCGGCAGGGTATCCCGCAGCCGGAGCAGGGGCCCGATGCCGACGTGCTGTCGCGGATCAAGCTGCGGCACGTGCTGGAGAAGGATTTCCCCGTGCTGGCCGTCACGGACACGCCCAACGGGCGGAAGGAGGACATCATCCATTCGGACCGGACGGTGTTCCCCGTGGTGGACGGCCAAGGCCGCCTGGTGGGCGTGCTGGGCATCGATGAACTGCTGGAGACCATCGCGGGGAACGAGCACGGCCGCGGCGGCCGCCCCATGGGCGAGCTGGTGCAGCCCATCACCAACTTCACGCACATCGATACGCCGATGCGCGCCGTGATGCAACACATGGACAAGGCCGGGCGGCACCTGCTGCCGGTGGTGGATGCGGACGGGCTCTACTTGGGCTTCGTCACGCAGGAGGCCGTGTTCGCCAACTACAGGCGGTTGCTGAGGCGGGGGCGTGAATGAACGATGGCCCCGGATGCTATCGGGCCCACGTCCTGATGCTGGCCGCGTTACTTGCGGCGATGCTTGTCCTTGGCCTTCTCACCTGCCTGCTCCTGGACCGGCAACATGTTGAAGTAGGTGGCCTTGAAACGGCCATCCACCACTTCACCTTGCACCTCGGCCTTCCGCACGGCCACGCAGAAGCCGTTCTCGGCATGCGGATGGCCGTACTCGCTGATGCCCACGCCGTCCACGTAGTAGGCCTTGGTGGAGCCATCCTCCTGGGGCAGGCGCACGGCCACGTCACATCCGTTGCCCGGGAGGTCGAAATTGCATTCGCCACAAGAGGTCTCCACCGTCAGCAAGGGCTTGTTCGGGTCCGGTTCAGGGGCCAGGTTCTTCGTCACCTGGGCGGAAACAAACACGGGCACGAGGGCGGCCAAAACGAAAGAAAGGGTCCACTTCATTTCCTGTTGATCTTGGGCGCACAAGTTACGGAGCCCAAGGTCCTGAATGCCGGATGGCAAGCCTTCCCGGGCCGAATTGGAGCCATGGCCCAACACGATGGCCCTCATGCGCTTCTTTCGGACCTTTGTATGCCATGTCGGGCCGGAAGGAGGAATTTGAACGGATCACCGAGATCATTGACCTCGTTCGGAACGAGCACCATCATGTACCATCGGTGGCCTTGCTGGCCAACGAACTTCGCCAAAGCCCTGCGGGCCTGGACCGGCTCTTCCTGGGCTGGTGCGGGCTGAACACCGCGGAATTCCTCGGCACCATGGGCAATGGCCATGCCTTGGAGGTGCTGGGCGCAACGAGCGGCTCCCCCACCCTCTTCGACGACCTGTCTGCCGCACCCGTCCCCGCCGGTCCCGCACACGACACCTTCATGCGCATCGAGCCGATGACGGAGGAGGAATACGCCGATGGAGGCGTGGCCTTGAACATCCGGTATGCCTTCCACCCCACCCCGTTCGGGCGGCTGCTGCTGGCGGCCACGGACAAGGGCGTGAGCTATGCGGCGTTCGAGCCTATTCCCTCTGGGTCCGCTCCTGCGTCGCGAGACCCTGAGGGAGCCTTGGTGGCCGATCTGAGATCCCGCTTCCCGAAGGCCAGCTGCACTGAAGGAACGGATGAGCGCCAAGAGGCCGCCCTGGCCGTGTTCCGCAGGGATTGGACGGACATGCCGGAGATCGTGCTGCACATGCATGGCACGGACTTCCAACTGAAGGTGTGGCGGAGCCTGTTGCGGATCCCCGTGGGCAGCTTGACCACCTACCGGCGTATCGCCACGGAGCTGGGCATGCCGCAGGCGGCGCGGGCCGTGGGCACGGCCATCGGCAGCAACCCCATCGCCTGGCTGGTGCCCTGCCATCGCGTGGTACGCACCTCGGGCGAACTGGGCGGATACATGTGGGGTCCGACCCGGAAGGCCGCGATCATGGCATGGGAGCGGGGAATGGTCGGGAAGCCCGCATGGCGGGGATAGCGGCATGGGGCGGGGCACCGTGGGCCGTATGCCGCGGGCCCGGAGCTTCATCCTAACAACGGTCAACCATCCGCTGGCCCGTCCCGTCTTACTTTCGGCAACCGCGACCTAACCTGCATAACCCCTTTTGCATGCGTCTTTCAACCCTCACCCTGATCCTGCTCCCCGGCCTGGCCCTTGGCCAAACGCTGCAACCCATGGCGATCCCGCCGTTGCTGGATGCGGATACCTTCCACCTGACCGTAGCGGCGCACACGCACCAGTTCTACCCGGGAAAGAACACGCCGACCTTCGGGGTGAACGGCCCCTACCTCGGCCCCACCTTGCTGATGCACAAGGGCGACACGGCACGCATCGTGGTGGAGAACCAACTGGACGAGGAGACCACCATGCACTGGCACGGCATGCATGTGCCGGGCGTGATGGACGGCGGGCCGCACAGCATCATCGAACCCGGCGACAGCTGGCTGGCGGAATACGAGGTGAAGAACCCGGCGGGCACGTACTGGTACCACCCGCACCCGCACATGATGACGGCCCGGCAGGCCAACTTGGGCATTTCAGGCTTCATCATCGTGAAGGACGATGACGAGGCCCAACTGGAGCTGCCACGCAGCTACGGCGAGGATGACTTCCCGGTGGTGCTGCAGGACAAGAAGTGGATCGCCAACGGGGAGATGGCCTTGTATCCCTTGGGCGATTCCATGCTCGTGAACGGCACGCCCAATGCGATGCTGGAAGTACCTGCGCAGGTGGTGCGGCTTCGCGTGCTCAACGGGGCCGTGGCGCGCATCTTCAACCTGGGCTTTAGCGATAACCGCAATTTCACCATGATCGCCAGCGATGCGGGACTGCTGCCCGCCCCGGTGAGCATCAACCGACTGATGTTCAGCAACGGCGAACGGGCGGAGATCCTGCTGGACCTGGCCGGCCTTGAAGGCGACACGCTGACGCTGATGAGCTACGGGAACGAACTGACGGACCCGATGCCGGGCTCGGGCAACCTGATCCTGGAAAGCAGCCTCCTCAACGGCGTAGCCTTCCCCATGCTGCGCTTGGTGGTGGGTCCGCCCACGATCGATCCGGTCACCACGATCCCGCAGACCTTGGTGACGAACACCCCGCCGGACGAATCCTCGGCCACTCGCACGCGCATCAAGACCTTGACCGGAACAGGCATGGTGGCCATGGGGCAGTTCCGCATCAACGGCCTGCTGTACGACATGGACGTGGTGAACGACACCATCCTGTTGGGCAGCACCGAGGTCTGGCATTTCGTGAACAACACCAACCTGGCCCATCCGATGCACCTGCACGGCGTATCGTTCTATGTACTGGAGCGCGACGGCCAGGCGCCGCCCGCCTGGGAGCAGGGCCCCAAGGACGTGGTGCTGGTGGACCAGGGCGAGGACGTGAAGCTGATCGCCACCTTCACCGAGCCGGCCGGCGCCGATTTCCCCTTCATGTACCACTGCCACAACCTTATGCACGAGGACCACATGATGATGCTTCAGTTCTCCGTGGTGGACCCCCACACCGGTGTCAACGTGCCGCAGGACAGGGTAGCCTCCCTTTATCCGTCACCCACCACCGGCAAGGTGCATTTCCGCGCGGACCATGCCGTGGACCGCGTGGTGGTGCGCGATGCCATGGGGCGGGTCCTGCTTGACCGGAGGGTGATGCCGGCCCTGGAAGGCGCCATCGACCTCGACGCCATGGCGGCAGGCATCCTGCTGGTGGAGCTGCACGGCCGCGAGGGCCGGAGCTTGGCAAGGGTGGTGAAGGAGTAAGGGCCCGAAGCGGCGATCACCTCGCCAGTTCGTCGTAATCATAACCCGCACGCTTGAGGGCGTTCCGCGCGGCGGCAACGGCCTTGGGATGCGGGTTGGGCGGGTGCACGGGCACCGGCGTGGTGGCGGCCAGGCGCGCCAAGATCTCGTCGGTTTGGTCCTTGGTCAGGTTCTCGCAAGCATCATACATGCCTCCGGGCTCCTCCTCCCGCACATCGTGCGGGTCCAGCACGCCTCGGATCACCTTCACCACCTCGGCCGATGGCGGCAGCACCACCAAGGAGGTGAGCGCGCCGTGTTCCAGCCGCAATTGTGCCTGAATGGGCAAGGGCTCCCCGCCGTTGGCCTCCTGCGCCGCCACGAAGAGGATCTTCTCCTCCATCTTGATGTGGGTGAGCAGGCCGATGCGGAACTCGTTGTACAGCTCCTGATCAATATGGTCCGGGTCGGCCATGGCCTTTTCCAAGATGGCCTCGATCCGGCGGTGGTCGTCGGTGAAGAAACGATGCAGGCGTTTGTTCATCGGTGCGTAAGGTACGGTGGAGGGGGGGCACACCGATTGCGTGGGCTGGTATCACGAGGAGGCCTGGCCTATGCGCAGCTCCTCGTCTCCGGCTGCTTGGTTCAACCGCCCTCTTAGCACGCATGGTCCACCTTGCACACACTGGCGAACAAGGGCTTGCTTACTTTGGAGCCGTATGGAATGCAAGACCGATTGACCGGAAAAATCCTAGCTGGAACAACTCTTTCGCAACCATGAAAAAGAACCCCGTCCAAAGGATCATGGGGCCGATCCTGATGCTGATGTCCTTGGCGGCTTGTGATGCTCCCGCGTACATCGCAGGGCAAATTGACGGCGTCGGGGAGGACAGCGTTACGGTCTATTTGATCGAGCCCGGAAGTTTGCGGGAGATTGCGGCTTCCTATTTCGGGAAGGCCATCGATTCCGCCGAGGTGGGTGCGGATGGCCGCTTTGTGTTCCGCAACACGCCTGCTACCCAAGGCCCTGTCCTGTATGAATTGGCCGTGCAGCGGTCCCGGGAATATCCCAATTACCTGCGGACGGACAATGCCGACAGCTCCAATTATATGCCCCTGGTGTGGCAACCCGGGGAGGCGGTCCGGATCACGGCCAAGCTGAACGCGTTCCAAAAGAGCTTTTCAATCAAACAACCTTCAGCGGTCAATACGGCCCTGTTGCAGCTAAGGGACATCAATGACCGGGCGTTCCAGGCCCATCTCGCCGGGAAGGACTGGGACCTGGAGGATGGAGCCCAATTGCTGGAAAAGGAGCAGGCCATCCTGGACTATCAAACGGAACTGATGAGGTTTGCCGACACCACCCGACACCTGATGCCCGCCCTGGTGGCCTTGCGATGGGTGAGCCCGGTGGGCGATTATGAGCGGGTGCCGGAATTCCTCGTGGGCCAGTGCAACAGGTGGAGGCAGCAGCAACCGGATGACCCTTGGGTGGAACAGCTCTGCCAGGCAAGCGAGCCTGCCAAGCTGCCCGTGCTGGTGGGGTCCCAATTCCCGGACCACATGCTCCCCATGATGGCCGGGGACACGCTTCCCGTGCGCAAGCTATTGGGCAGCAGGCTTACCATCATCGATCTGTGGGCCTCCTGGTGCGGCCCCTGCCGAAAGGAAAACCGGGAGGTGCTGGTCCCGATCTGGGATGAATTTCATGATCAGGGCCTGCAGATCATCGCTTACGGCCTGGAAAGCGATGCGGCCATTTGGAAGGCCGCCACCGAGCGTGATGGGGCGGACCGCTGGCACCATGCATCCGACCTGCAGGGAGATGATGCATCCTTTTTGAAAGAGCTCCGTGTGCGCACCATTCCGGCCAACTTCATCCTGGATGACAAGGGGGTGGTCATCGGAAAGAACCTTCACGGGCAGGCGTTGATGAAGCTGGTGCGGCACCACATGGGAAAGCCGTGAGGGTGAGGGATAACATCAGGGTCCCCTCGTTCCTCGGGAGGCCCTGATGGAGTTGAAAGTCGCTTGGCCTGCCATACTAAATGGCAGAAGTCAGGAGACCTTGATGGAGTTGAAGTGTACGGTCCGCTGCCACCTGGCCATGCATGACCGAAAGAAAAGACAGCAGGTTCGGGCAGCGTTTGGATCGATCAGGTTGTCCATGGTACAAAGCCCCGAGTTTCCGCTTTCACCCCAAACCCCGAAGCCATGCGCCGATCCCTTCTTCTTCCAATGCTCTGCTTCCTGTCCGGTAGCGGCGCCCTTGCACAGGGCATCCTGATCCAGAATGGTAGCAGCGGCACCTTGCTGTCGCTCACTTCCAACCAGGTCCGCGTGGAGGTTCAGGACCAGATCGCCGTGGTGACCAGCACCCAGCGTTTCGTGAACAATTTGCAGGACCCTGCCCAGGTGAAATACGCACATCCCTTGGCGGGCACCGCAAGCCCGACCATGGTACGCTGGATGTATTCCGACAGCATCTGGCACACCGCCTCGATGATGGCCCAACCGCCGGACACGACCCTGCCGGGCGTGGGCGAAGGCGAGCCTATCGCTTACAACCTGCAGAGCTATCTGGGCGGGTCGCCCTTCCATTTCAAGGTTGCGGACCTGTTGCCCCCCGGCGAATGGATGTTCATCGAACTGACCTACGTACAACTGCTTCCTTACGCCAATGCGCAAGTGCAGTTCGTTTCGGCCAGCGACTACTCGCTGGTGTTGGGCCAGTCCCTGCCCTCCCTTGAACTGGAATTCATCGTGCATTCCCAGCGCGAACTGGTCGGAATCGACATCGAGGGCACCGGAGACTGGGCCCCGTCTCCCACGGAGTCCTATGTTTCCTCCGACTCAGCCTACCTGCATGTGGTGGACAACAATGTCACGCCGAGCTGCGGGTTCGTCATCAGTTATGACCTGGACCCGCTGGCTTACGGCATCACCTGCATCTCCAACTACCTGCCCGATTCCCTGGCCAAATGCGACGACCTGCCACAGGGCTTCTTCGTGCTGCTGATCGAGCCGGAGCCCACGAGCGAGGTGGTGGCCAAGGATTTCGTGATCATCATCGACCGCTCCGGCAGCATGTCGGGGTCGCGCATTGCGGAAGCCCGCGATGCGGCCTCCTTCATGGTGAACAACCTGAACTTGGGCGATCGGTTCAACATCATTGCGTTCGACAGCGGCAACATCCGTTGGAGCACAGGGCTTCAGCCGTTCAACGCGGTCACGATGAGCTCGGCCCTCAATTGGATCGCGGCCATCACGGCAGGCGGCAACACCAATATCAACGGGGCGCTCATCGAAGGCATCGGGAATTTCAACGGCTCCGATCCGGACCACGCCCGCTCACTGATCTTCCTCACGGACGGACAGGACAACACCACCTCCACGCCCACCATCCTTTCCACGGCCCTGCAGATGCGCCAAGACATCGCCCCCGACCTGCAGATCTTCACCTTCGGGGTAGGCCAAGGATTCAACCATCAGCTGCTGAACCAGCTGGCCGTGCAGAACAACGGCGTGTCGCAGTTCCTGGAAATGGCCAATTTCTCCGAGGTGATGAACACGTTCTACACCCAGATCCAGAATCCGGTGGTGCTCAATCCCGTCGCCTCCTTCGACCATGACGACGTGGCGAACTTGTACCCGCAGCCGCTCATGGGTCTTTTCGCGGGGCAACAGTTGGTGATCACCGGGCGCTACGCCATGCCGGGGCCGACCAACCTGCAACTCACGGGCACCACGCCCGGTGGACCTGTGGCGTTCGACCTGTCCTTCGACCTTACCGGCACATTCAACGAGCACCGGCTTTTTGTCCAGAAGATCTGGGCACAGCAAGCCATCGACGGCTTGGTGAACGAATACTACAGCCATCCCGAGGGTTCGCCGATGGCGGAGGCGCTCCACGATAGCATCGTGAGCTTCAGCATGTGCTATGAGGTGGGCAGCCCCTTCACGCGCTTCGCCGACCTGGACGATGGCGGCACGACCACGGTAGGCATCGAGGACCCCCGCGCTCCCGGCGGGGTTGATGTTCCCCTGATCACGGTCTATCCGGAGCCCTCCATGTCCGGTAGCCCGGTGGTATTCGACCTGGGCGGTTTGGACCGTTCGGGGCCGGTACTCCTTCGGCTCCTGGATGCTTCAGGCCGCCTGATACTCGAGGTGGATGTATCACGGTGGATCGGCGGGCAATGGACCTGGGATGGATTGGATGCGCAGGGCCATCCGGTGCAGGGCGTGCTCTACTACCACATCGACGACGGCAAAACAGTCCACACAGGCCGATTGACCCGGCTGTAGCGCGGAGCCTCCGAAACCGTTTACAGGCTGCTCGCTGGTCCGGACGGCCGGATCACTTCAGCACCTCCTTCACCCGGTCGGCGGCCTCCTGCAGGGCCACGGCACCGAGCACCTTCAAGCCGCTGTTGTCGATCAGTTCCTTGGCCTCCTTGGCGTTGGTGCCTTGCAGGCGCACGATGATGGGCACCTTGATGTCGCCGATGTTCTTGTAGGCGTCCACGATGCCTTGGGCCACGCGGTCGCAGCGCACGATGCCGCCGAAGATGTTCACCAGGATGGCCTTCACGTTCTCATCCTTGAGGATGATCCGGAAAGCTTTCTCCACGCGCGCCGCGTCGGCCGTACCACCCACGTCGAGGAAGTTGGCCGGGCTGCCGCCGCTGAGCTTGATGATGTCCATGGTGGCCATGGCCAGGCCGGCGCCGTTCACCATGCAGCCCACGTTGCCGTCCAGCTTCACGTAGTTCAGGCCCGCCTCACCGGCCTCCACCTCGGTGGGGTCCTCCTCGGTCTTGTCGCGCATCTCCACGTAGTCGGGATGGCGGTACAGGGCGTTGTCGTCCAATCGCACCTTGGCATCCACGGCGATCACCTTGTCGTCGCTGGTCTTCAGCACGGGGTTGATCTCGAACAGGGCGGCGTCGCTGCCCTCGTAGGCCTTGTACAGCGCGGAAACGAACTTCACCATTTCCTTCTTGGCCGGGCCCGTCATGCCCAGGTTGGTGGCGATCTTGTTGCACTGGAAGGGACGCAGGCCCACGCGGGGATCGATCTCTTCCTTGAAGATCTTTTCCGGGGTCTTTTCTGCCACCTCTTCGATGTCCATGCCGCCCTCGGTGCTGTACATGATGATGTTGCGGTTGCGGGCACGATCCAGCAACACGCTCATGTAGTACTCCTTGGTCTCGCTGGGGCCCGGGTAATACACGTCCTCGGCGATGAGCACCTTGTTCACCTTCTTGCCTTGGGGCGGCGTTTGGGGCGTCTTCAGCATCATGCCGATGATGGCATCGGCCCTTTCGCGCACCTCCTCGATGTTCTTGGCCAGCTTCACGCCGCCGCCCTTTCCGCGGCCGCCGGCATGGATCTGGGCCTTCACCACCCACCACTTGGTGCCGGTCTCCTGGCTGAGGCGCTTGGCCTGGTCCACCGCCTCATCGGCGTTGTAGGCCACTAAGCCGCGTTGCACGGCCACGCCGTATTTGCTGAGGATGCTCTTGCCTTGGTATTCGTGGAGGTTCATGGATGATGCTTGTCGATGGAATTCGGGCGCGAAAATACGGCCGGGCAGATAGTATGGTCCCCGAGGCCACAAATCCTGCGGTCCGCGCGTCAATCCGGTCGGCAGGCTTCCCACTTCCGCGCCCCCCTTCCTGCCATGGCACCTCCTTCCCACGGCGTGCCCTTCCTTTGCACCACGAAGACCGGTCCTGACTTGCCGCACAGGCCCCGTGCCATGAAAGAAAAACAGCTTCCCTTCTTCCACGACATCTTCAGCGTCTTCCTTCCCGGACTGCTCACTGACCTGGGCGTTTCCGGCAAGCACATCACCTGGGTGAGCGCCCTGGCGGGAATGGCCGTCGTGACCGTGGTGCTCGTGGTGTTGGCGCGTTTCCTCAGCTGGGCCTTCATGCTGGCCATGAAGCGCATCTCGCTCTCCACCGATTCGCGGCTTGACGACCACTTGGTGGCGCAACGCTTCCCGGCTTACGTGGGCCGTTTCATCCCGTTGCTGATCGCCTTCAACACCATCCCCTCGGTGCTGGAAGCCTTTCCGCGGCTGATCAAACCGGCCGAGCACCTGGTCAATATCTTCTTCATCGTATTGATCACCCGCATCTTGCGCTCCTTCCTGAACGCGGCGCGCGACACGCTTCAAACGCAGGAACAATACCGCGGCAAGCCGTTGGGCAGCTATGTGCAGGTGCTGTCCCTGGTGCTTTACATCCTGGGCGGCTTGGCCATCATTTCGCAGCTCACCGGCCTTTCCATCAAGAGCTATCTGGTGAGCATGGGCGCGGCCTCGGCGGTGATGCTGTTGATCTTCAAGGACACCATCCTCGGGTTCGTGGCCAGCATCCAGATCAGCTCCAACGATATGGTGCGCATCGGCGACTGGATCGAGATGCCCAAGTATGGTGCGGACGGCGACGTGATGGAGATCAATCTCACCACGGTGAAGGTGAAGAACTTCGACAAGAGCACCACCACGGTGCCCACGTATGCGTTGATCAGCGACTCCTTCAAGAACTGGCGCAGCATGCAAGCAGACGGCGGGCGGCGCCTGAAACGGAGCCTGCGGATCAAGATCGGCAGCATCCGCTACCTCAATGAAGAGGAGATCGACAAGCTGCAAGGGATCGAGCTGTTGAAGGATTACATCAAGGAGCGGCACGAGGAGATCAAGCAATACAACGCGACGCACCAAGTGGACAAGAGCATCCTGATGAACGGCCGCAACCTCACCAACGTGGGTCTGTTCCGGATTTACATCGAACGCTACCTGTCCACCTACCCGGGCGTTCTGCCGGGCATGACGCTGATCGCCCGCCAGCTGCAGCCGGATGAAACGGGGCTGCCCATCGAGCTGTATTGCTTCAGCGAGAAGACCGGTTTCGAGGCCCTGGAACGGATGGCGGCCGATATCTTCGACCATCTGCTCGCAGCACGTACCTATTTCGGTCTGGAATTCTTCGAGCGGCCGGCTTCCGATGATCTCCGCTTCGTGGGTAATAAACTGGCAGAGAACTTGAAGGGAGCTCCGTAGGCTCACCGAAGCCTATCCCTTGGCTCATCTTTTGGAGTCTGTTCTTGGACAGTGAACAGTGGCCTACGGCCGACAGTGGACAGTAGACAGAAGTTCGTGTACTGCCAGTGGTATGCCACCCTGGCCGATCATAGCGGTTTAAAGCCGACCCAGGACAGCATGGATCCAAGCCATCAGACCAAGGATCCCAATAAACCCCGGCAAGTGCCCGAAGCGCTGGGTCGCAGGGTTCATGTAGGAATGGATCAAGCGGCCGATCTCTTCAGACAAGCCCATGGCCCGTTCGGTCTCCGCCTTGCCCAAATACTCACGTCGTCGGGCATAATGGAGCATGGACCGCACTTCGTTCGTTGATCCCTTTGCAATGACCAAGTACCTCATCCGATCTGGTTTGGTGGGTCGGAGATGGCCTTCGGCAATATTGTTGCTGATGGACAAGGCCGCACGGCACATCTGGTCCTGGAACCAGAACTTCCGAGTCCCTTCAAGCCCGACCTCAACGATTTCCAATAGATCCTGTGCCTTTTGCCACGCCAAAGACTTTTCAAACGATTCAACACTCATCACTTGTGGGGGATTAGAGTTAAGGACAAGATAGTTGAACTGTCCACTGTCCACTTTCCACTGTCTACTTTCCACTAAACCCCAATCAACCGTTTCTTTACACCCATGATCAGGGCTACAAGCATCCGCAAGCGCTTCGGCGAACTGGAAGTCTTGAAGGGCGTGGACCTGCACGTGCAGAAAGGTGAAGTGGTGAGCATCGTGGGGGCCAGCGGCGCGGGGAAGACGACGCTCCTGCAGATCATCGGCACGTTGGAGAAGGCCGATGCGGGCACCCTGCTGATCGACGGCACGGAGCTGACCAAGCTGGGAAGCAAGGCCTTGAGCACCTTCCGAAACCAGCGCATCGGCTTCGTGTTCCAGTTCCACCACCTGCTGCCGGAGTTCACGGCCTTGGAAAACGTGATGATGCCGGGTCTGATCGCCGGGCGCAGCATGAAGGAGTGCACGCCGCGCGCCGAAGAACTGCTGCAACGCCTGAACGTGCTGGCCCGCAAGGAGCACAAGCCCAATCAGCTCAGCGGCGGCGAGCAACAGCGCGTGGCCGTGGCCCGGGCGCTCTTCAACAATCCGGCCGTGGTGCTGGCCGATGAGCCCAGCGGCAACCTCGACAGCGCCCATGCCAAGGAGCTGCACCAGCTCTTCTTCGACCTGCGGAAGGAACTCGGCCAAACCTTCGTGATCGTTACACACAACGAGGAACTGGCCAACATGGCCGACAGGAAGCTGGTGATGAGGGATGGGGTGATCTGAGGTCCTGAAAGCTGGCCCGGCAGCGCAGCTCCACGATTGCCCACCACTATTCCCGAACCACCGTTACCACACGCACCCCTTCCGCGGTTATCAGCCGCAGCCAGTACGTACCGGGTATCCAGGTGGCCACCGATAGGTTGACGGCATGGCCCGTGATGAGTTGTTCGTGTACCGTGTGGCCCAGCGCATCCACCACCTGCAGGTAGGCATCTGTGGCAGCCGGGAAGGTGAAGTGGAGCATGTCCGCTACCGGGTTCGGGAAGACCTGGATGGTTGCACCGGCGTTCGTAGCCACCCCCGTGCTCAGTATCAGCACCGTATTGGAAGGATCTGATTCGCAGCCGTACGCATCGATGATCACCGCGTGGTAGCTACCCGGCAGGTCCGGGATGATGCAGGCGAAATCCCCGTGGTCGGTGGGAGCGCCGTTGAGGAACCACTGGAGGGCCACGCTGACATCATCCGAGCAGAGCCATTCGCCATCCAGCGCGATCGTGGGGCCGGGGTACGGCTGGCAAAACACTTCGATGGTGGCTGAGGGGGCCGAAGCACAACCATTGCCATCGGTGACCACCACGTGGTAAAGGCCGGGGTTAGTGGCGGTGATACAGGAGGTGGTGCCCCCGGCCAGCGGATCGCCGTTAAAGAACCATTGCGCAGCGCCGTCCGTGGCGGTGCAAAGCACATCGCCGTTCTGCTCCACGACGGGCCCGGCGATCGTGGGGCAGTCGGTGGTGATCACCACCGATGGTGCCGAGCTGCAGCCCAATTCATCCACCACCTGCACGTAGTAATCGCCGGGGACGGCGGCATCAATACAGGGTTCGGTGCCGCCATCGATCGGCTCACCGTTCCGGTACCATTGAATGGTGCCTGAGTTCGGCGTGCAGAGCTGGTTGCCCTCTGTGGTTACCTGCGGCACCCACGGCGTACTGCTGCAACCCACGCGGGCACGGTGGATATCGCCCAAGGCTCCACCTACCACGATGTAACCGTCCACATAAGCGCCATCCTGCGCGCTGGACTGGGTGAGCGGAGGCAGTAGAAAATCCCAGGTAAGGCCGCCATCGAGCGAGCGCTCCACTTGGCCGGTAGGGGAAACGGCATAGCCGGTTTCGCGGTCGGTGAAGAAGATGCTTCGGGTATTGATGTTCGTGCCGCCCATCATCTCCCAGGTTTCGCCACCGTCAGTGGTCCGACCCACGCGGGTCCAGCCGTACTCCTCATCGATGAAAAACACGGTATGCCCGCCACCTCCGCCCATGGTGCTCCAGGTAAGGCCTCCGTCGGTGGTGCGGTAGCCGTCGCCGTATTCGCCCACGGCGTAGCCCTGTAGTTCATCCACGAACCAGAGGTCGCTGATGGTGATGTTGCCGATGTCGAGTACGCGGGTCCACGTATTGCCGGAGTTGGTGGTGCGGTAGATGCCGCCATTCACCGCGCCGCCGCCCACGATGTGCGTGGATGCGTTCAGGCTCCACGTGCAGCGGATCGCCATGTTGGGCCCGGTGAATACCGGTTCATAGGTCTCGAAGAGGTCGGTGGTACGTGCGAAGGTTCCGCTGCCACCGCCACGGCTGCCGCTGCCGTTCGCGTTTATGTGTACACCCAAGCCACCGCCCGCACCGGAGTCCGTCCAGGTGGCGCCGCCATCGGTGGTGCGCAACGCGTTGGTGGTGATGCCGGTAAGGCCCACGAAGCTAAGTTTGTTGATGGTAGCGGAGGAAAGGCCTTCTTGGAACAGTTGCCAGTTGGTGCCGAAATCGGTGGTGCGCAGGATGCGGCCGATGCCGCCCATCAGCCCGTATCCGCTGGGCGTGAGGGCGACGCTCATGTGCTCCATGCCCACTTGCTGCTCGGTCCAGGTGAGGCCACCATCGGTGCTGTGGATCGCCCGCCCCCACCAGCCGCCAGCCACCATGCGGTTTCCCTGCACGGCGAGGGTCACCATGGTGTAGGTGGTGTTGCTCGTTATGAATTCCCACGTATCCCCACCGTCCGTGGTGCGTATCACACGGCCCGCACTGCCCACGGCCACCCCGGTAAGCGCATCACTGAAATGCAGGTCGTAGATGAAGACCAACGGTTCCGGTGCGACGCTCGTCCATGTGAGGCCGCCGTCCACGCTCTTCAGCACCTTGCCACCGCCGTAGCAACTGGCATAGCCGATCTCGGTATCCACGAAGTGAATGGCGGTGATGTAGTTCGTGGTACTCTGCCCGCTCGCCATCAGGCTCCACGTTTCGCCGCCATTGGTGCTGCGATAGATCTTGCCATCCTGCTTGCCGATCCAACCCAAGGTGTCGTTGACGAAGAACACGCAGTTGTTGGCCTGGGCACCTGTGCTGGAGGTGGTTACCGTGCGGAAGCCGTCTGTCGTCCGGTACACGCTGCCGAACTGCCCCACTGCCACCCCGCGCTCCTCATCCCACATATGCAAGGCCAATGGCAGGTTACCCATCAGGTGCTGGCGGCGCTCCCAGGTGTTCCCGCCATCCTCCGTGGCGATGATGGTGCCCGTGGGCCGGTCGGCGGCATAGCCCACCAGGTCGTTCACCAGGACGATGTCCTCGTACTCACTGGTGTTCTTAATTGGGTTCAACAGTTCCCATTGTGCGTGTGCGAGGGTGGCGCAGAAGAACAGCAAGACGGTGGAGAGGACCTTCATCGTTTTCGTTGTAGGATCATGGGATGCCCCGCAGTACACTTTGCAGAGGTATAGTTTCATCGGTCCACGGCCTCTCGGCCGACCTTCACAGGGCAAGCGGAAAGTTGCGGGGTGCAAAATATCCACACTGCCGAGAATACGGGCCGGAGCGTCCCTGCCTTCGACCCGCCCCCTTTTCTTCGACCTGGGTAATGAACTGGCCGACATGGCGGACCGGAAGCTGGTGATGAAGGACGGGGTAATCGGGAAAGCTGCCCGCCTTCGCTAAGGCTAGCGCCTCCGATGAAGCTTCAGCGACACGCGGACGGCGAGGCGAATAAAGCTGACCCTTCGGCTCCTCAATCGCTTCGCGCCTTGCGGAGCACCACCTTGCTTATACTCAGGGTGACGTGGAAGCTGAAAAAGGAGCACACAGCACCATGGCATGGCTTCCATGCCCCATGCAGCACCTCGCCTAAATAAGTCCGTGGACTTGCTTACCTTTAAGCCATGAACTATCTATTGGAAATACCCGAGGAAAAGCAGGCTTTTCTGGAAGAATTGCTGGGTGCTTTCCCGTTCATAAAAACCAAGAAGCTCTCGGCGGAAAAGGCGGAGCGAATGAAGGATCTGGTCGAAGCCATCGACGAGATCAAGGAAATCGAAGCGGGCAAACGGAAGCCGCGCTCCATGAAATCCCTGCTGCGTGAGCTTTGAGGTCGTTCCGCTGAAGCCGTTTGAGCGGCAGCTGAAGCGGCTCGTGCGCAAGTTTCCGTCGCTGAAGCGCGAAATTGCTGAACTCGTTGCGACGTTGGAACTGGACCCAAAGACGGGGACGAGCATCGGCCATGGGTGTTGGAAGATCCGGCTATCCATTGCATCCAAGGGCGGAGGCAAGTCCGGCGGAAGCCGTGTGATTACGCATGTCCGGATCACCAGCAACCGTGTCTAACTGCTTTCGATCTATGATAAAAGCGAGAAGGACACACTTTCCGACAAGGAGATCAAGGGGCTACTGGCCTTGTTGCCCGAAGGAGGAGCGAGGTGATGGCTGCGAGCGAGCTTAACACCACCGTATTTTTACCACCATGCTCCTGCGCTGCATCCTCCTCATCTCCGCACTGCTGATCGGCACATGCGCCCTGGCCCAGGAGGATAGCCCTGACCTGCGGCTGGTTCCGGATACCGAGACGTTGGTCATTGATGCACCTTCAGATGTCATCTTGGACAGTACCGGCGTTTTCATGATGGTGGAGGAAATGCCGGAGTTCCCCGGTGGCACGGCCGCCCTGTTCGCTTACATGTCCGAGCATATCAACTACCCCGAAGAAGCCTTGGAGCGGCATCTGGAAGGCATGGTGCTCCTCACCTTCATCGTGGAGAAAGATGGCACCGTGAGCGATGCACGCGTGTTGCGGGGCATCGGCGGCGGGTGCGACCAAGAGGCCCTGCGCGTGGCAAGGCAGATGCCCACTTGGAAACCCGGCCGCCAGGGCGGCCAGCCGGTGCGCGTGCAATTCAGCCTTCCGGTCCGCTTCACAATGGCCGACTGACAACACCCCGAAGACATAGGCCGGAGTGCAAGCACTCGTTTAGCACGATACTTGCGCAACCGACGCACTTTTCCCGCCGCATGCGCATCCTCGCCCCCCTGCTCTTCCTCCTCGCCACCACAGGCGCATTCGCCCAACCCGACCACACCATTGACATCGCCACGCTGCCCGACTGGATGGGCACCTTGGTGACCGGCAGCAAGCCGAAGAAGTCCGCCAAGGCTGAAGGAAAGCCGCTGCATACCAACGCCTTCATCGGCACGTGGACGGTGGAGACCAACCGGGGAAGGCGGATCGAATACTGGGGCGATGCACACCGCATGGTGCTGCGCGAATTCACCGCCACCAACGACCTGCAAAAGGCCACGTTGCTGGACTTGCAGCACAACGTGAAGATCACCGCATACTGGGGCAGCGCGCAGGTCAGCGCCAAGGTGGAGGACCTGTACATCCCGCAGGCCGGGTACTTCCACGACATCTGGAACGACAGCATCACCGCCACCGGCCGCTCGGAAAACATCCTCGGCCATCTGTGCCACGAGTATTGGGGCACCAGCAACGGCCGCGACAGTTCGTGGTACTGGACCACCACGGCCTATCCGCAGCTCTTCAGCGACATGAATGTGTGGGCCAGCTGGCTCACCCAAGGCGAACTGGAACACCTGCTGGCCTTCGCCGACCGGAACGCCAAGGCTGCGCTGCGCGTGCGCTGGGGCAAGCACCTATACGGAGCGCCATCGGGCGGCATGGAGTTCATCGCCATCACGCCCGGCAAAGTGCCCATGCCCGAACTGCCGAACATGGCCGGTGCCCAACTCACCGAGGAGCGCCTCGCTTGGATCAACAACATCAGCACCGGACGCCTGCCTGCGTGGATGAGCGCCTTCCTCGGCAGCCTTCCGCCGCACAGCCTGCCATTGGACTACACGCCGCCCGCCGTGGACCGGGGCTTGCCGGACAACCGGTTCATCGGCACGCTCACCGCCGAAACGCCGACCATGCACATCGGCGCCCCCGGCAAGGACGGCGCACGGGACACCACCCACAGCGTGGCCAGGTACAGCTACTGGGCCGATGCCCGCCGCGCCGTGCTCATCCTCGATGATCCCGACGACGAAGGCTATCTGCTTTACGCCGTGGACCTGGACCACGACGTGGTGATGGCCACGCACAACGAAGGGCACAGCTTCGTGATCCCGAAAGTGGAGATCACCACGCTGGAGGACGTGGGCCTGAAGGAATTCGGGCGCGGACTGGAGCTGGACTTCACGCCGCAGGGGCAATACCGCACCATCCTCGGCCGCAAATGCGAGCTATACACCACCAGCGAACGCTTCCTCTCGCACTTCATGATCCCGGAGGACAGCGTGGTCAACCCCGTGTTCGACATGCGGAACTGGATGGTGCAGCGCATGGGGCAGAAGTTCAAGGACCTGATGTTCTTCGGCCTGGCCGACAAGCCCATGCCGATGGCCGTGATGGGCACCCACCTCACCAACTACAAGCCCGGCAAGGCCAAGCCGCCCGTGGTGGACCTGGGCAAATACCTCGTGCGGGACCACCGGCTGCTTGACCAGCGGCGGCGCGATCCCGTGTATGAGCCGGTGGAGGAGACCACCAGCTTCGACGACATGCACATCGCCGTGGAACCTGCGGTGGGGCCAGATGAAGAGCGCGTGTGGCGCGGGAACCGGAACATGGTGGAAGCATCACCGGATGTGATGCTGACCGACGATCCCGATGGCGCGACCATGCCACCCCCGACGCGCGATGCGGCCAAGCCCATGGTGGAGATGCCAGCGCTCGAAGGCCCGAGGGCAGGCAGTGGCACCGGTGCCAGCGGCCATTCCGGGCGCGCCAAACTGAGCCCCCACCTGGAAAGCGTGATGACGCGCAGCACCAATCAATTCATCGGAACGGCCGTGCTGCTCTATTCCCTTACCAAGAGCGATGGCAGCACCAGCAAATGGACCGTGCATTACGCCAGCGACAGCACCCGCATGGTGATGGTGAGCCGTGGGGAAGAAGCGCTGCCCAATGAGCACACCCGCGCCTATCTGCTGGACCGCAAGGCGGCCCGGGAAACCATGTACGGCTTGGGCGCGGACAGCACCATCGTCCCGCGCAACGCCGAGTTGAAGCGCTACTTCCACTCCACGCTTGCCCCCGGCTACCCGGACACCGTGCTGGCCGGCACCCGCAAACTGCTGGACCGCAATTGCGAAAGGCGCCTGTATGAGACCTCCACCACGAACCGCACAAGCTGGGCAGACCCGCACACACCGTCGCTCTTTCACGACGTGGTCGGTGCCCGGAAATACTGGAGCGGTATCGAGATCATCCTGCTCGGCGGCATGGTCACCGGCACCGCGCCGGGCATGCCCTTGGAAGTGGACTACACTTACCAAGGCGGCGACCACCTGATCATGAAGGTGCTGGAACTGAAGCCCGGTCCGGTGGACCCGAAGGTGTTCGAGATCGGTAGGCACAGCTGGAATTTCTAACGGGTTAAGCACTTGCGGGAAGGCTGCTTCAGGACATCCGGGATCATTGGATACGTTCGCCGATTAATTCCCCGTTGTACCCATATGCGCAGCACCATCACCGCCATCTGCCTCGCCGCCGGGACCTTGGTCTCGGCCCAGGAATTGAAACTGAAGGGCAACGAATCCGGCATCATCTCCCTCGGGGGCCGCAGCTCGATGAGCTTCTTCAACGACGGCGGCGGCGGACGCGGCACCGGCGTGGGCGGCCAATTCCGCATCCGGCTGGCACCCCGGGTGACCACCGACTGGTTCTATGATTACTTCACCTCCCCTGTCGGCGATCTCGTGCACCGTCAGGACCAGCACATCGGCTGGAACGTCGGCTTCTACGTCCGTCCCTTGGGCGAGGAACGGCAGGTGGTGCAGCCCTATGTGCTCGCGGGCCACTGCTTCGACTACACCCGCCAACAGGCCAACCGGGACCGCAGCCTGTCCATCGAGCGATGGAGCTCCGCGGCGCAGGCCGGACTGGGTACCCACTTCAACCTCAGCGACCGCACGGACATCTCGCTGGTGGGGCAGTACATGATCCATCTGGGCACGGACGTGCATGCCCACGTGCACGATGGCGAGGTGGAGTTCCACAAGGAAAAGGGCGGCAGCCTCGAGGGGCATCTTCTGTTCCACCTCAGCTTCAACTACAAACTCTTCGACGCATGGTGAGGCAAATGTTGATCGGGGCCGCCATGATCGCTGCATCGGCAGGTGCCGCGCAGGACACCGCCTACTACCGGGGCGCCGGGCTGCTGCGGGCATCGGGCGCCATCAGCCCGGGGTTCATGCTGGATGCACCGGTAACCAACATCTACGTGAACGGCAAGCTGGAGTATTTCGTCGAAGACCGGATCAGCTTCCGGGGCGAGGCGTTCTGGTACATCGACAGTCAGCAAGCCACTCCCCTGATGGAGCAGAACAGCCAGCTCGCCTTCGGGCCGTTCCTTCACTTCGGCAACGGCCGGGCCGACCTGGCCACTGGGTTTGAGGCGGGACTTTCCCTGGCCAAACCGGCCCACCCGGAAGGGCAACCGGTGACGGACCCGCTGCGGGCCATTCCGAGCATTTCACTTTGCGCGGGGCTCACCTACACCATCTGGGACTACTTCCACTTCTTCGTGGATGCGCGGTACGTGCATGCCCGGTACACCGGTGCCTACACGGGCACCATCAGGCTGGATGAAGTGATCCTGGGTGGCGGGCTGGGCTGGCAGTTGAGGCTGCGGAAATAGGTCGCCCGGGGATCGTATTTTAGGGCCGTAAACAGAAACAACGGTCCCCGGTCCAGTCGCGGCGGGCCATTACGCACCGATTAAAACCACCCCCAAAACACCATGAGGATCATTCCACTTATCGCACTCGGTTTCTTCCTGGCCCCGGCCCTTCATGCACAATCCATGGACGAGCTGATGAAGTCCGCCATGGGCGGCAACAAAGTGAAGGTCGAAGAGGATAAATCCCCTTTCAAGCCGTTGGGCTTCACGGGCAGTTACACCTGGGAGATCACCAGCTTCAAGAACGGCGTGCAGGAGAAGGGCAGTCCCAAGCAATTGGCGATGGCCTTTGACGATGAGCACATGGCCTGGATCCCCCAAGCCGAACCCAACGGGGAGAAGATGAGCCTGGTATTCGACCTGAAGAGCAAGGTGAACTATACCCTTATGACCGACAAGAAGGGCAAGCGCACCGGCGTGAAGATGAAGGCCATGCGGGTGACCATGAACGATGTGGAAGGCAACGAAAAGAGCGAAGGCAAGGTGGAGCGCACCAACGAGACCAAAGTGATCGAGGGGCACACGTGCCGGAAGTACATCTTCAGCGACGATGATGGCCGGGGTGAGGCCTGGATCGCGGAAGACGTGAAGTTCAATGCCTTCGAGGCCTTGGGCAGCATGGTCGGATCCCGGGCCGATCGCTGGCAAATGGCCCCCTACCAAGGCATGGTGATGGAAAACACCTGGACCTCCACCGACGGCAAGGAAAAAGTGGTGATGCGCACCCGCGACCTCGTGGTGGGCAAGGTTGACAAATCCCTGTTCAGCACCGCCGGCTACGAGATCCAGGACATGACCAACCTGCCGGTGTTCGGCAAGTAAGGGCCGTCTTCGCGTGGCCCGACCGCCCCCGGGCATGAAAATATGTCCCTCGGGGCCACCATTCCCCCATCCTGATCGTCTCCTCCATAGGATGGCCCTTTACCGCCTTCCCCTTTCCGCCCCCAACCCCCGGAAAACGACCATGAAGCAACCGCTCTCCCGCATGGTTTCCATGCGCTTGGCCTCCCTCCTTCTCATCCTTGGCCCGCTGTGGGCCCACGCGCAGCAGTTCAGTATTTCCACTCCCGCCATCAACACCTGTTCCGGGGTGCTGGAGGATACGGGCGGTCCCACCGGCACCTATGGCAACAACGAGAACTTCACCACGGTGATCTGCCCGGACGTCCCGGGCGATGCCATTTCGCTGAACTGGTTCGTTTTCAACCTGAGCCAGCAACTGCCACAGCCCATCGACAGGGTCAAGATCTGGGACGGCAACAGCACCAACGCGCCCTTCCTGGGTGAATACACGGGCACCCAGCTCCAAGGCCTGATCAGCTCCGCCACGATCTACAACCTCAGCGGCTGCCTCACGGTGCAATTCACCTCCAACCAGGGAGGCGTGGGCGATTTTGCGGCGGGCATCACCTGCTACACGCCCTGCGAGCGGCCCACGGCGGTGGCCACCATGTCCGAACCGACCTCGCCCGCCAAGGTATGCGTGGGCGAGCCCATCGTCTTCGACGGGACCGGCTCCTATGCGGCCCCCAACTTCAACCTCGTGGAATACAACTGGGATTTCCACGATGGCGCCACCGCAAACACGCCCACGGTAACGCACGCTTTCAGTACGCCCGGCCAATACATGGTACAGTTGAACCTGGTGGATGACAACGGCTGCGTGAACTCCAACATGGTTGACCTCGAAGTGCTGGTGAGCACCACGCCCAGTTTCGTGGGTACCATGGAAAGCACCGAGCTCTGCCTGGGTGCCGTAGTGGACCTGACGGCCGTGGCCACCCCCACCTTGTGGACAGGCATGCCGGAGGCCAATTTCGGCGATGGCGTCATGCTGCCGGACGACTTGGGCATCCCATTCACGAGCGACCTGTTGTTCACCCAGTTCGAACCGGGCCAAACGGTGAATAACACCGATGCCATCATTTCGATCTGCACCAACATGGAACACAGCTTCATGGGCGACCTGGTGGTACAGATCAACTGCCCGAACGGGCAAACCATGATCATGCACCAGCAAGGTGGTGGAGGCACCTACATCGGCGGGGCGAATGACAGCGACTGGGGAAGCGACCCCGTACCGGGCGAGTGCTGGCAGTATTGCTGGAGCCCGAACGCCACCCTGGGCACCTGGGCCAACTGCGCCGCCTTCGGCCCTACACCGAACGTGATGACAGGTGGAACCCCTCCGGGCAACTCGCTAGTCCCCGGCACCTACTCCTCCGTGCAGCCGTTCAGCAACCTGATCGGTTGCCCCCTGAACGGTACGTGGACCTTCACAGTGACCGACCTGTGGGGGGCCGACAACGGGTTCCTGTGCGACTGGTCCATCAACTTCGACCCCTCACTGATCCCGGACACGGCCCAGTTCACCCCGGTGCTGGGCACCACATCGCTCGATTCCGCGGGATGGACGGGCCCGTTCCTGACCCAAGACCCTGCGAACCCGTTGGTGGCGCAGTCAACCCCCACGGCACCGGGCACCTACGACTACACCTTCCATGTCACCGATGACTTCGGTTGCACCTATGACACTACCGTTACCGTGACCATAGCGCCGCAAATGGTGGTGGATGCCGGCCCGAACATCACCCTCTGCAACGACTCCCTGCCTATGGCGGGGGGGGCCTCCCCCCATACAGCCCCCCAGGGGCCGCACTCAGACCCCGGTTTCTGCGACACAACGCGGGGTCGAAAAGGCGGTGGCGGC
>DAOKZW010000010.1:0-61377 GCA_035325445.1 Flavobacteriales bacterium | reverse complement strand
GACCATCCCCCTCTGCAACGACTCCTTGCCGAGGGCGGGGGCGATCACCGCCAATGGGCCGCCGCAGGGCTGCACCTGGACCTTGGTGCTGTACGACACATGGGGGGATGGATGGAGCGGTGGTGCCCAGGTCACCGTGTCGATCAACGGCGTGAACACCCCTTATACCCTCAGCGGCTTCAGCTCCCAACAGACCATAAACCTAACGGTCACAACAGGGGCCACGCTCACACTGAGCTATACCACGGGTTCGTGGAACACGGAAAACTCGTTCACCCTGTTCAACGACCTTGGGACGGCCGTCTATGCCTCGCCCGGCAACCCCTCCGGTGGCCAGCATTGGAGCGGCACCGTGCTCTGCGGCGGTGTCCCGCCCGTCACCTACGCCTGGACCCCCGCCACCGGCCTGGCCAACCCCTCCGACCCCGAAAGCATGGTTTGGGTGGCCCAACCGACGTGGTACCACCTGGCCGTATATCCGACAGGCAGCCCGGAATGTGCGGTAACGGACAGCGTGCTGGTATCGCCGCCCGACGAACTCAACCCCGGGGAAGACAACGACGTGGTGGTATGCCAGTCCGACCCGGTTTTCCTAATGACCGACTCCTT
The DNA here is from genome assembly GCA_035325445.1 of Flavobacteriales bacterium. GTDB lineage: Bacteria > Bacteroidota > Bacteroidia > Flavobacteriales_F > PHOS-HE28 > PHOS-HE28. The sequence goes on along the minus strand of DAOKZW010000010.1, from coordinate 60,768 downwards.
GGGCGGTACCGTTGACCTGGGCGGCGTGTGGACAACGGGCAACACCACCGTGGGCAACACCTTCAGCCCCGTGGACCATGCCCCCGGCACGTACAGCTACACCTACACCGTAACCACCGCCGGCGGGTGCGTAGGCAGCGCGGAACTGGGTGTTACCGTGTTGCCCGATACCGACCCCACGTGTTGCGGCAACCCCGATGCTGGCCCCGACAATTACAGCTGCAACCTCTCCATTGCCTTGCATGCCACCCCGGGCAACACCGGTGTAGGCGAGTGGACGGGCCCCACGGGCGCTGTGTTCGCCGATGCCTCTTCAGCACAGACCACGGTGACCGTGCCGCAAGGAGGCTCCTACTGGTTCTACTGGCGAGAGAATGATGGCGTGTTCTGCAACAAGGTGGACAGCGTGCGCATGACCTTCACGGATGCCATCGTCATCACGATGGACACCACGGATGCCGTTTGCTTCAGCTACTGTGACGGCACCGCCTCGGCGACCGTTACCGGCGGCAACGCGGCCAACGGCTTCACCTACCAGTGGTCTGCCGGAAACCCGGGCAACACGCCGGCCAGCGTTACGGGCCTGTGCATGGGCTCCTACCAACTGACGGTACTGGACGACAATGACTGCTCGGCCACGACCAGCTTCGTCATCGGCCAGCCGGTGCTGCTGGAGATCGACTCGATCACCCGGATGCCCGTGACCTGTTCCGGCGACTGCGACGGGGTAATCACGATCCACGACGGCCAAGCGGTGGAATACAGCTTTGATGGCGGCGCCACTTGGGGAACCGAAGCCCAGGCCGACGGGGCTTGCGAAGGGCTCCATCAACTGGTCATCCGCGACGCCAAGGGATGTGTGGGCACCGGCCATACCGTGGTAACGGGACCGCCCCCGGTTGAGGCTGAATTCGTGTGGGGCCCCATTCCGGCCACGGTGGAAAACCCGACCATCTATTTCCACAACACGAGCACCGGCGCGCAGACCTACTATTGGGACATCGCCGGGCAGGCATACAGCACTGCGGCCGATACGTGGCACACGTTCAGCAACAAGGCCCCGGACAGCTACGAGGTGTGCATGGTGGCGTACAACTACAACCTCTGCTCGGACACCGTGTGCCATGAGGTGCTGATCGAGGACGTGCTGGAGCCGTATGTGCCCAACGCCTTCACCCCGAATGCGGACGGCCACAACGACCTGTTCTACATGAGCGTGAACGTGCCGATCATCACGGACTTCGAGATGCTCATCTACGACCGCTGGGGCCAACTGGTATTCGAGACCAAGGACCCCTACCAAGGCTGGAACGGGGCCAAAGGCAACAGCGGGGAGATCTTGCCCTCGGGCGTTTACGTGTACCGGATCCGGTTTGAGGTGTCCCGCCTGGAAACCAAGCGGGAACTGTTCGGGCACGTGACCTTGCTCAAGTGAGGCCAAGGATGGGCCACGGCCCATGCAAAAGAGGGGCTGCCCGGCGGGCAGCCCCTCTTTTCTTATTGCCCGTTGCCGGGCTTGACCCCGGTCAGTTCCGCACGAGTTTGCGGTACTTCAGTCGCTTGGGCACGATGTCGCCCACCCGCTTCTTGTAATTCTCTTGGTAATCGCTGAAGGAGCCTTCGAACCAGTACACCTTGCTGTCCCCCTCGAAAGCGAGGATGTGGGTGCATACCCGGTCCAGGAACCAGCGGTCGTGGCTGATGATGACGGCGCAGCCGCTGTAATCCTGGATGCCTTCCTCCAGGGCCCGCAGGGTGTTCACGTCCAGGTCGTTGGTCGGTTCGTCCAGCAGGAGCACGTTGCTGCCGTTCTTCAGGGTCATGGCCAGGTGCAGGCGGTTGCGTTCACCTCCGGAGAGCACGCCCACCTTCTTGTTCTGGTCGGGGCCGGTGAAGTTGAACCGGGCGAGGTAGGCGCGGCTGTTCACCAAGGTGCCTCCTACATCCATCATCTCCTGGCTGTTGCTCAACACTTCCCACACGGTCTTGTCCGGGGCCAGGTCCTTGTGTGTTTGGTCCACGTAGGCCAGCTGTACTGTTTCCCCCAGGGTGATACCGCCGTTATCGGGTTTCTCCTGCCCCATGACCATACGGAACAGGGTTGTCTTTCCCGCGCCGTTGGGCCCGATGATGCCAACGATACCGGCCGGTGGCAAGGTGAAGTTCACGTCCTCGAAAAGGAGCCTGTCGCCAAAGGATTTGGACACGCCCTTGAACTCGATCACCTTATCGCCCAATCGCTGCCCGTTGGGGATGAAGATCTCCAGTTTGGCCTCCTTCTCCTTCACGGTCTCGCCCTGCATCTTCTCGTAGTTCTCCAAGCGGGCCTTGCTCTTGGTGCGGCGGGCCTTGGCATTGCTGCGCACCCATTCCAGCTCCTGCTTCAGCACGCGCTGGCGCTTGCTTTCCTGCTTTTCCTCCTGGGCCAGGCGGGCCGTTTTCTGCTCCAGCCAGCTGGTGTAGTTGCCCTTGAAGGGGATGCCCTCCCCGCGGTCCAGCTCCAGGATCCAGCCGGCCACATTGTCCAGGAAGTAGCGGTCGTGGGTCACGGCGATCACCGTGCCCTTGTAGTCGTGCAGGTGCTGCTCCAGCCACGCCACGCTTTCCGCGTCCAAGTGGTTGGTGGGTTCGTCCAGCAGCAGGATGTCGGGTGCTTGCAGCAGCAGGCGGCACAAGGCCACGCGGCGGCGTTCGCCCCCGGAGAGCACCTTGATCGGCGTATCGGGATCGGGGCAGCGCAGGGCGTCCATGGCCACATCCAGCTTCTGGTCGATCTCCCACGCCCCTTGCGCCTCGATCTGGTCCTGGAGCACACCCTGCCGGGCGATGAGCTTTTCCATCTTGTCCGGGTCCTCGATCACCTCCGGGTCGGCGAACTTGTTGTTCACATCCTCATACTCCTTCAGCAGGTCCATGATGGGCTGCACGCCTTCGCGCACGATGTCGATCACGGTCTTGCTTTCATCCAGCACGGGTTCCTGCTCCAGCAGCCCGATGGAATAGCCGGGCGTGAGATGGACGTCGCCTTGGAAGTCGGTGTCCTTGCCGGCGATGATGCGCAGCAAGGTTGATTTACCGCTGCCGTTGAGACCGAGGATGCCGATCTTGGCCCCATAGTAGAAGCCCAGATAGATATCCTTCAGGATGGTCTTGCCGGTGGAGAGGGTCTTGCCCACCTTCACCATGTTGTAAATGATCTGCCTTCCTTCTTCCGCCATCTTATCTTGTATTTACGGGGTTTGTCATTGCCCCGTGCCTGTTTTTCGGGCTGCAAAGGTCCGCGATCTTTTCCGATCGGCGCTCAGTCGCTCAACCTTCCTTGGCGCAAACCGCTGCCGGCCGTTGGCGGCGGTGCATTCCGGCACGCCTTTATTGGAGCACGTATAGCTCCAGGCGCCCCCAGGACTTCAATTCCGCGAATTCCTCCGCTCCTCCCGCGCGGAGCCCGGCATCCATCAGCACCTGCTCCGGGGTTTGGCCAAAGGCGGGCGCCACAAGCACAAGTACCCGGCCTTCCACCGGTTGGTTGCCCCTTTCAATGGCCAATGCGCTCTTGCTGCTGGCAAGGTAAAAGGCCATCGGGGCGTCCCAAGGGCTTTGCACGCACAGGCGGTCGGCCGGCCGTGCATTCGCCGCCAGCCATTCCGCGGCCTTGAGTGCATCGGGAAAGCGTTCCACGGTATCCCCGCCACCGCGCAGGCCGGTCCAGCCCAGCACCAGCATCACCAGCAGCCCGGCCACCATGCTGCGTTGGGGCTTGTTGAATCCGGGTGCGAGCTTATCCCTGATCACTTTCAGCAGATAGAAGATGCTCACCGCGCCGCCCATGTGGAACACCAGGAGCGAGAAGGTCCATACGGCCGGCGGCGCCACCACGTGCTGCAACAGGATCACGGGCAGCGAGCCCAGCACCAAGGCGATCAGCAGCAGCCGGTATTTCCGGCTGATGTATGCGGCATACATCACGGCCACCATGCCGATGAAGGCCAGGGCGGTGGACGTGGATCCCGAGAAATAGGCCCAGAGCTCGAAGGTCTGGTCCTGGTGCGTGCTCATGAACCGGTTCCAGGTGTTCTCCACCAAGGTGGGATGGTGCAGCAGGTGGTCCACCCCGTGGGTCATGATCACGGGCATGTAGCACACGATCGCCAGCACCGCGGCCAAGGCCGCCGATACCAACACCTTCGTGACACGTCGCCGCACGGTGCTTTCGTAGGTGGCCAGCACCATGAAGATCGTCCACAGGTAGATCATGATCGCCGGGTAGATCATTCCCGGCGCCGCCCAGAGGCCCAGCGCGGTGCACAGGGCCATCACCACGCCGCTCGCCAGGTTCTCGGTTTTTACGTAGTGCCGGGCGGCCAACAAGGCACCGAGCGAGAAGAGCCATACCAAGCTATACCCCCTGGCCATGGCGGAATATTCCACCAACGGGCCGCTCACGGCGAGCAGGCCCACAAAGATCACGGCGATGTGGCGGTTGAACACGTTGCGCACGAAGACATACCCCAACGGCATGGCCAGCAGGCCGGCCACCAAGGCGGGCAGCCGCAGCGACCACGGGTGCACCCCGAAGAGCAGGATGGAAATGCGGCTGAGGGCGGAATACAGGATGTGGTTGCTGGTGACGGTATAATCGGCGAACAGGAACCCGAAAGGCCGGCTGGCATAGTTGGAATAGGTCAAGGCCTCCTCGTAGGTGATGGGGCCGTCCAGTCGGATGATGCGCAACACCGCCCCGACCAGCATGGCGAACAGCACGAACCGCTTGTGGTTGGTACTGGTATGCAACAGCAGGTGCCTGACCCCGTGGACCAGGTCCATACGCAAGCCGCGCCACCCTCCCGGATGGTCCTTCCTGCTGCGTCGCCGCTTTGCCTCTGGGGCCATGGTTTTGGTGGACGGCCACGGATCAAGGCTGTTCGATGAACATGGGGTCCAGTGCCAAAAGTAGGCGGCGGCCATCATGGGCACCATAGTCTTTGCAACTTCGCGGCATGGAACGCGTCACCGAATCCGCCTCACGCTACGACCACCTGGAGCGCATGGGCACCATGGAGCTGCTACGGAACATCAACAACGAGGACCGCACGGTGGCCGATGCCGTAGCGCAAGTGTTGCCCGCCTTGGCCGTGTTCGTGGATGCCTTGGCCGAAAGGATGCGGCGCGGAGGTCGGCTTTTCTACCTGGGCGCGGGCACCAGCGGGCGCCTCGGCATTGTGGACGCCAGCGAATGCCCGCCCACCTTCGGCGTTCCGCACGGCCTGGTGGTGGGCCTGATAGCCGGCGGCGACGGGGCCATCCGCAAGGCCGTGGAATTTGCCGAGGACGACCGCGAACAAGGCTGGAAGGACTTGCAGGACCATGCCATCGGCGGGGACGACACCGTGGTGGGCATCGCCGCCAGCGGGGGCACCCCGTACGTGGTGGGTGCCCTGGAAGCGGCCCGGCGGAGCGGCCTGCTCACGGCCTGCATCACCTGCAACCCGGGCAGCCCGGTAACCCAGGCGTGCGACCATCCGCTGGTGGCGGTGGTGGGGCCCGAATTCGTTACGGGCAGCACCCGCATGAAGAGCGGCACCGCGCAGAAGATGATCCTGAACATGATCAGCACCAGCGTGATGATCAAGCTGGGCCGCGTGCAAGGCAACCGCATGGTGGACATGCAGCTGAGCAACCTCAAGTTGGTGGACCGCGGCACGCGCATGGTGATGGAGGGCCTCGGCGTGGACTATGACACCGCCAACGCCCTGCTGAAAAAGCACGGCAGCGTACGCAAGGCGGTGGCGGCGGGGCGCGGTTGAGCCTCCTTGCCGGGAAGTTCCCCGCCCCTTGTCGCGGGAAGCCGCATTCCGGCTATTTTTCGGGCTTCACCCCTCCCCCATGCGGAACATTACCCTCGCCACCGCCCTGCTCCTCACCTTGGCCTCCGCCCAGGCCCAATGCCCCGACTGCACGCCCGACCCCGACTGCAGCATTTCTCCGGCATTCCCCACCATGTGCCCCCTGACGCCGCCCGATGCCACGGCGGGCCAACCGTACGCCACGGTGGTCACCTTCTGGATGCCGTCCTCCTTCACCGATCCGGGCACCGGTATCACCGTGGGCTTTCAACAGATGACGATCACCGGCGTCAGCGGACTGCCCTTCGGGCTGCACATCACCTACGACCACCCCACGGGCGTGTACTCGCCGCAACAGCAGGAACATGGCTGCGCCCACATCTGCGGCACACCGCTGCTGGCGGGCACCTACCCCATCACCATCAGCATCCTGGCCGCGGTGAGCGTGAGCGGCTTCACCTTGGAGGTGCCCCAGGACTTCACCTTGCAGCTGACGGTGTTGCCCGGCAGCGGCGGCAACGCGGGCTTCACCTACACGCCCACCAGCGGTTGCGGCAGCACGGCCGTGGAACTCCATGCGCTGATCGACGGCAGCCCATCGCCCACCACCCATGCCTGGGACCTGGGTGACGGCACCACCGCCCAAGGCGCCAACCCGCCGGCACATGTGTACGAAGAGCCGGGGGAATACGTCATCAGCCTGACCACCACCATCGGCGGGTACGTGCTGGAGGAAGTGCGGCTCACCAGCGTGAACGGCAACTGGTGCGGCGACATCGAGGAACCCAACCTGCCCATCGTGGGCTGCCAGGGATCGCCGGACCCCTACTTCGTGCTCACCGATGGCCAAGGCAACACCTACACCTCCTCCACGGTGGACGACTCCTTCACCGCCACATGGAGCGGCCTGGCCCTGCCCATGAACAACCCGCCTTATTCCATCTCCTTCTATGACGAGGACGTCGTGAGCCCGGACGACCTGCTCGGCACCTACAACCTGCCGGCCAACGGCGCGGGCACCTACAACTTCAACGTGGCCGGCGGCACCACGGGCAACCTGACCATCGGCGAACAGGCCCAGCAGGAGTTCATCCATACCGATACCGTGATCATCTTCCCCATGCCCGACCTGGAGCTGACCGGGGACAGCCTCGGAGGCCAGCTGTGCGTGGCCGCCGACCCGTTGGCCAACTACATCTGGTTCCTCAACGGCGACACCATGCCCGCTTTCAACGAAGCCTGCATCCCGGCCTTTGGCGCCGGCCTGTGGCAGGTGGAAGTGACCAACCAGTACGGCTGCACCGCGATGAGCAATACGGTGGTGATCTGCCCCGAGATCGACATCATCCGCAACGGCCCGGTACTCCAGATCTCCTCGGGCTTCCTTACCTATACATGGACCTATCAGGGCAATCCCGTCGGCGGCAACGACCAGTTCCTGATCATCGTCGGTGACGGACACTACACGGTTACCGCCACGGATGCCAACGGATGTACCGTCACCGCCTCCTATGACCTGAGCACGGTAGGCATCGGTGAAGCGGCCCTGCCGGCCGTACAACTGGCGGTGTTCCCGGTCCCCAACAACGGGGAGTTCACCGTGGTGGCCACCCGGGTGGAGGGGCGGACGGCCGAAGTGAGGATCCTGGATGCCGTGGGCCGCTTGGTGAAGGCGCGTGAGGTGCCGGTAGTGAACGGAAGCATCCGTACGGAGGTGAGCGAGTCGCTGCCCCAGGGATCCTACCTGCTGCACGTGGCTGGCACCGGCATGCCCTTGACGGCCCGGTTCGTGGTACGTTAGGCTTCCACCGCCGTGCGGATGATGTGATGGCAGGGCGCGATTTCAATCGCCGGGCGTGATCTTTGCACCGGCATGCACAGCATCGAACCCTTTTTCAATTGGCGCCATCTGTACACGGCTGAGGACGACCCCCGTTCGCCCTTCCACGGCACGGAGCACAGCGAGTTCGAGTTCACCCATGCCGTGTACGACCATGCGCTTCACCCCCAATGGGATGCCTTCGGGAGCAGCACCCTGTACCTGAAGGTCCTTTTCGCCGATTATGACGAGGGCTTCGCGGTGATCGAAATGATCGGGGAGTGGAACGACCTGCTGCACAACGACATCATGTACCTGAAGCGGGACGTGGTGGAACCCATGATGGCCGAGGGCATCAACAAGTTCATCCTCATCGGTGAGAACGTCCTGAATTTCCATGCCGGCGAGGAGGACTATTACGCGGAATGGTTCGAGGAGACCATGGATGCCAACGGATGGATCGCTCTGTTGAACTTCCATCCGCACGTTCGCGACGACCTGCACGCAGCCAACCTCGACCAGTACATGGTGTACGGGGGTAAGCTGGACAACATGGACTGGCGGCGCGGCGACCCGGACAGTCTGCTGGCCCGCGTGGACCGGTTGATCACCAAGCGGATCGGCTGACCACACCAGGACGCCGGGCCTTGCGAATGCGGGCACCGGGCCGACGTTCATCGCCGCCCCGCGAGGACCAAGGCCATCACCACCCGGTCGATGGGCAGGTCCACAGCCTCCACCGTGGCGTCGGCCAAGGGCAGCCATCGCAGGCGCTGCTGCCCTTCCGCACCGTTGCCCGGGGCTGCCTCCCCGTCCCTGATCAAGCCCGGATCATCCACCTCGAAAGTGTAATAGATGCTCACGATCTGGTCCTCCTTGCTGAAGGCGCTGGGCTGGAAGAAAACGGTAGTGTAGAAATGCACCATGTCCTTCGCTTCCATGCCCAGTTCCTCTTGGATCTCGCGCCGCAGCCCATCCAGGGTTCCCTCTCCAGGCTGAAGCCCGCCGCCCGGAAACTTGGTGACCTTGGTGCCGAAGAGGACCTCATCGGATACGAGGACGGCGCCGCGGTGAAAAAGCAGTCCATAGACCCTGATATTGAACCGGGATACGCTCATCGTGGACGGGTTGCCCTCAGCATTTGCCTTTTCCCGGGCGGCCCGGGCAGTCGTTCCACCAACAGGCCGGCATCCTGCATGGCCCGGCGCACATCGCCTTTCGCGCAATACGTTACGAGGATACCGCCGGGGCGCATCGCACGCCCTACTCGGACGAACACATCAACCGTCCACATTTCCGGCTGGATGGATGGCGCAAACGCATCGTAGTACACCAGGTCAAAAGCTTCCGTGCGGGACAGATCCTGTACGCGCCCCCGTTCGCACCGGAAGGCAAATCCGTCCATCGGATCCAGCCACCGCCCTGCTTCCGCCGTCATCAGTGCTTGATGAACGGCTTCCGCATCCGGTTCATCCATGGCGGAGGCATGCCCCAGGCCCTGCCAAACCTCCTGTGGCAGGGGCAGGGGTTCCACGGCCCAATACCTCACCTGTATTCCCCTTTGCACACACTGTTGCCAGGTGAGCAGGGCGTTCAGGCCCGTGCCCAGCCCCACCTCCAGCACGTCCACTTGGGTAGCGCCCGCTGCGAGCAAGCCTTGTTGCACATACACATGGCGGCTTTCTGTAGCCGCCCCGAAAAGCGAATGGTAGTGCTCCCCCAGGCCCGGGCTGTCCAAGGTCATGGAACCATCGCCGGTGCGCACGGGCACCAGGTCATCCGGAAGATGAAAGGCGGGATCTTGCACCCCGCAAAGTAAAGCCGCTGCCTAAAGCACGCGGATCTCCGTCCTGCGGTTCCGGGCCTTGTTGGCGGGGCTGTCGTTGGGCACCACGGGCATGGTGGCCCCGTAACCCATGGCCTCCAGCCTGTCCGGCAGCACCCCGTGGCGCACCAACCAGTTCACCACCACTTGCGCCCGGGCTTGGCTGAGTTCCTGATTGGGCAACGCGCCCACATCACTATCGGTGTGCCCGCCGACCTCCAGGCGGATCTCGGGATGCTCTTCCAGGAAGGCCAGCAACGCCCTCAACTCCACCACGGATACCGAATCCAACCGGTAGCTGCTGTTCTCGAAGAAGATATTGCGCATCACCCCGGTATTGCCCTTGATGGCGGGGGTCATCTCCACCTCCACCCGCTGCTCCCCTTCCCCGGTGGCCACATGTCCGGAATACAGCAAGTAGCCATCGGCCTTCACGTGCAGGGCATATTGCTTGCCGGCGGGCACCTCCGCCGAGAACTCGCCCGTGGCGGGGTCGGGCTTCAGGATCATGTTGTAATCCGGCTCATCCACGCTCAGCAAGGCTATGGTGGCCTCCACGGCCTCCATCATCTTCAGTCCTTTGATGAAGCCCACGAGACGCATGTGCTTTTCATCCTCCAGCGGCAAGGCATTGCCGGCGCTGACCAGCATCACGTCCTGCTGCACCTGCACATCGGCGGGCATCTCCACCTGGTAGAGGTCGTCCTCGCCCAGGCCGCCCGGCCGTACGCTGCTGAAATAGCCCGTACGGCCATCGGCCGCAAGCACCAGGAACTGGTCGTCGCCGGGTGAGTTGATGGGCCATCCCAGGTTCTCGGGCTTGCTCCATCGGCCGTTGGCAAAGCTCGACCGGAACAGATCGTACCCGCCCATGGAGTTATGGCCTTGGCTGGCGTAGTAGATCGTATTGCCGTCGCCGGGGGCATAGACCCCCTCTTCGTCGTAGGCGGTATTGATATCCGGCCCCAGATTCTCGGCCGGCCCCCAGCTTCCTTGCTCCTTGTCCCAAGGGCTGCGGTAGATGTCGCTGCCGCCCAGGCCACCTTCCCGGCTGCTGACGAAGTAAAGCCACTGCCCATCGCCCGAGCGCCATGCACTGCTTTCCTGGGCCGGGCTGTTCACCTGGCCGGGCAGCGGTTGCGGCGTTGCCCAGCCGGCACCAATACGCTCACTGATGTACAGGTCACCACCGTTCTTTTCGTCGCGGTAGAGGATCATGGAACGCCCGTCCGCGCTCAAGGATACCGTGGCATCATTGTGCGTCGTGTTCAGCCCTTGGGTTACCGGCCTTGCCTCGCTCCAGCCATCGGCCTCCCAACGGCTGTGGTACACATCCTCGAACCAGGTGTTGTTCACCCGGTTCACCTTCCCGCCCGTTGTTCCGGGCCGCTTGCTGGTGAAATAGAGATTGCCCTTACCGTCAACCAGGGCACCGTACTCGCCGAAACCCGTGTTCACCCGATCGCCCAGGTTGGTGACCCTGGCCAGCGTTGGATTGGCCATCAAGGTCTTCCCGCTCCGGCATTCGGCCAGATGCTTCTCCACCCTGTTATAGGTAGGGTCGGGGTCGGGCATGCGGCGTATCACCTCGCCGTGGCGCTGGAATTCCGCAATGGCCTCATCCCATCGGGCATTCAGTTGGAGGGCATAGCCGAGGAGGAAATGGATGCGCTGCCGGTACGGGTCCAATTCAGCGGCCCGCTGCAGGTAGGGCAACGCCTTGTGGGGTTCGGGGCCGTTCAACAGGCACACCCCCATTTTATGGTTCAACTCCGCATTGTCGGGATTGATGGCATGGGCCTCTTCATAGGCGGCCATGGCGGCGGCGTGGTCCACGCCGCCCCGGAAGGCCAATGCATCCGCCTTTTTCATGGCCGCCAAGGCCGTCTTCAGGCTGTTGGCATCGGCCACATGCTCCTTGTCGAACGGCACATCGCTGGCCGGCACGCCGGATTGCGCCTGCACTGCCGCAACGGCCAAGGTGAAGATCAGCCAACCGATAATACGATGATACATGCGTGTTGGCCCGGGGTTTATTCCGTGGCGGCTGTTCATACGCAGTTGGTCCCGGGAGGTTCGCTGCCTGCCCGCCCGGATACTTTTGCCACAAACACAAACCGCCCATCAGGCAGCACCATGGCCAAGAAAAGCGCCCCCAAGAAGAGCGTGCAAGCGAATGCACCCAACAAGAGCATCCTCACCTCCAAGTCCTTGGGCTTCATGGAGCGCTATCTCAACAATGCGAGCCCCACGGGGTTTGAGAGCCCGGGCCAGCGTCTTTGGCTGGACTACATCGCCCCTTGGGTGGACACACATTTCACGGACCCGTACGGCACGGCGGTTGGGGTGATCAACCCGGGCGCCAAATACAAAGTGGTGATCGAGGCCCATGCCGACGAGATCAGCTGGTTCGTGCACTACATCACCAAGGACGGTTTCATCTACGTGCGGCGCAACGGCGGCAGCGACCACATGATCGCGCCGAGCAAGCGGGTGAACATCCACACGGACAAGGGCTTGGTGAAGGCCATCTTCGGCTGGCCGGCCATCCATGTGCGCAACGGGAAGAATGACCCCACCCCCTCGTTGGACAACATCTTCCTGGACTGCGGCTGTTCCAGCAAGGAGGAAGTGGAGAAACTGGGCGTGCACGTAGGTTGCGTGGCCACCTTCGAGGATGAGTTCATCACGCTGAACGAAAACACCTTCGTGGGCCGGGCCTTGGACAACCGCATGGGCGGCTTCATGATCGCCGAGGTGGCCCGGCTGCTGAAGGAACAGAAGGTGAAGCTTCCCTTCGGGCTGTACATCACCAACAGCGTGCAGGAGGAAGTAGGGCTGCGCGGTGCCGAAATGATCGTGGAACGGATCAGGCCCGACCTGGCGTTGGTGACCGACGTGACACACGACACGCAGTCGCCGATGATGAACAAGATCCAGAGCGGCGACATCGCCTGCGGCAAAGGCCCCGTGCTGGCCTATGGCCCGGCGGTGCACAACAACCTGCTGCGCAAGGTGGTGGCCGCCGCCGAAAAGGAGAACATCCCGTTCCAGCGTTCCGCGGTAAGCCGCGCCACCGGTACGGACACCGATGCTTTTGCCTACGGTGCTGCCGGTGTGCCCAGCGCGCTCATCAGCCTGCCGCTGCGCTACATGCACACCACGGTGGAAAGTGTGAACCGGCAGGACGTGGAGAACGTGATCCGGTTGATCTTGGCCACCCTGAAGGGCCTGAAGGCCAACGAGGATCTTCGCTACATCAAGTAGGCCGGCCGGCCTTGGCCCCGCCGTGGCACGTGCCACGGGCTGGCGGCGCCGGCCTGGTTGGCCTAACTTGGTGCCTTCCATTGCGGCACCCGGCCATGCCTACCCGCTTCATCAAGCCCGAAGAGACGCATGCGTTGCGCCACAGCGTGCTGCGGCCCTTGCAGGCCTTGGATGAGATGGAGTGGCCCATGGACCGTGACGAAAAGAGCTTCCATATCGGGCAGGAGGAACAGGGTGCCTTGGTATCCGTGGCCTCCTTCCTGCGGGAGCGCAATGACCGCTTGCGGGGATGGATCCAGTACCGCGTGCGCGGCATGGCCACGGCGCCCGCTTTCCAAGGGCAGGGCTTGGGGTCCTTGGTGTTGCGCTTCGGCCTGGAACTGGTACGGCACAGGAAGGCCGACCTGGTCTGGTGCCATGCACGCGAGCGGGCGACCGCATTTTATGTGCGCGAAGGGTTCCGCACCGAAGGAGAAGCCTTTCTGGTCACGGGTATCGGCATCCACCATTTGATGTACCTGCGGCTTTGAGGAACGGGCTAGATCGGGGTCCATGGTGGGTGCCGGCAGCCTTGGTGCTGCTGAACCTGGCGCTGAAGCTCGCATGGACCGGCGTGAATGAGCTGGCGGGGGACGAGCCATTCACCGCCTATTGGTCCCTGCGGCCCTTGGGCGCGTTGTTCGGCATGTTGCACACGGAGAACAACCCGCCGCTCTACTTTCTGGTGATGCATGGCTGGGCCAAGCTCGTCCCCTTGGATCCGGCCTGGCTGCGGGTGCCGTCCGCCGTTTTCAGTTCGCTCACCGTTTGGCCCCTCTACCTGCTGGGGCGCCGTATGGGCGGTGTGCCCGCCGGGCTCACGGCGGCCCTGCTGTTCACGTTCAGCCAGCACAGCTATGCCTTTGCGCACGAGGTGCGGGCCTATCCCCTGCTGGTACTGGCCAGCACATGGGCCATTTGGCAACTGGTGCGCCTGGCCCACGACCGGGAACGGCACCCATCACGGCGCGCCGCCACCATAGCTTGGCTGGTGGCTGCCAACACCTTGGCCACTTGGTCCCATTACTTCGGATGGCTCGTGGTGGGGCTCGGGCTGGTGCTCGCATTCAGCGTTCCTTCCCTGCGGTCGGCGCGGGTCAAGGTCTTGGCGGCCTTGGTGGCCACCATCCTGCTCAACCTGCCCTTGCTGGGCATATTGGGCAATCGCGCCGGCACCAGCCTGGCGCAAGGAACCTGGTTGGCCCCGCCCACGTGGGAGGAGCCGTACAACATGCTCCTGCGCTGGAGCAACGCCCCGGTGGTGGCCGTGTTCTTCCTGCTGCTGATCACCACCGCCATGGTCTTGTACCGGGGCAAGCCACGCCGGATGGCCCTGCCCTTGTGGTGGACCCTGCTGCCCTTGGTCGGCATGTTCCTCATCTCCTTCCTGTTCCCGATCTACCTGGACCGATACCTGCTCTTCGCCTCCACCGGCTTCTATCTCTTGGTGGCCTTGGCGGCGCAAGCCATGCCGGCAAGGCCGTGGGGCCCACGGGTGGCTTCCCTGGCGTGCGCGGTGGCCATGGCGGTCACCTTCGCGCCATGGCGTGGCGGGCAAGACCATCCCTCCCGGGTGGTGGCCCAAGTGGACGCATGGCGGTCCGGCCGCACGGCGGTGGTCATTCAACCGGGCTGGTATGACCTCACGTATGCTTGGGCCACCGACCCCATGCTGTTCAAAAGCGCGGCCCCCTTGGAAATGACCCTGCGCGAGGCCGATATCCTGGCTTTGCCCGGTGGCGCGCCGCCCCTTTTGGACAGCACGGTGGCCACGGTAGTACACGTGGATGCATGGTCTGCGCTCACCGATCCGGGCGGGAATGTGCTCAGGGACCTGCGCCAGCGCTACCACCAGGTAGATTCAGCCATGGCCGACCGCAAGGTGATGGTGCGGCTCTTCCGGCCGTTTTGAGGTGCGCAGGCACCGTTCAAGCCTCAAGGTGCGTCATCCCATATATCCGGCACTCCGGCCGGCTGTTCTGTCATACATTTCGGTCCACCCCGCCCGATGTTCAAGACCCCGACCCTCATCGCCGCCCTACTTTGCCTTCCGGCAACCGCCCAGGTGGTGATCAATGAAGTGAACACCTCCAACCTGAACGGCTTGGCCGATGCCTTCGGCGAGCGGGAGGACTGGGTGGAGCTGTACAACACCACCGCCACCGCGGTGGACCTGTCGGGCTGGTACCTGAGCAACAAGGTGAACAACCCCACCAAATGGGCCTTTCCCGGCGGGGCCTCCATCCCTGCAAACGGGTACCTCGTGGTCATCTTCAGCAAACGGAACACCGTATCGGGCGGGCAGTACCACACCAACTTCAACCTTGAGCAGACCAGCAACGACCATGTTGTCCTTGCCGACCCCGGGGCGAACATCGTGGACGATGTAGTGCTGCAAAGCTTGCTGACCCGGCAGGATCATAGCCGGGGCCGTACCACGGACGGCGCCAGCACTTGGTCCCTGTTCACCACACCCACGCCGGGTGCCGCCAACACGGGGGCCTCCCCCTACTACGCATCGCGCCCGCAAATGAGCCCTTCGGCCGGCTTTTTCGGGGGTGCCACCCAAGTGAGCATCACCACGGGCGACGCCAACAATACCATCCGGTACACCTTGGACGGTTCGGAGCCCACGGCGGCGTCCACTGCTTACACGGGGCCGATCAACATAACCGCAACCACCGTGGTGCGGGCGGCCTGTTTCAGCTCCACGCCGGGCGTGCCCCCCAGCTTCATCACCACGAACACCTATTTCGTGGGTGTGAACCATACCACGGCGGTGATCAGCGTATCGGGCACCGACGTGGCCACGCTGCTGAATGGCAACGGCAACATCCGGCCATACGGCTGGTTTGAATATTTCGGGCCCGACCAGCAGCTGCGCGACGCCGCCATGGGCGAGTTCAACAAGCACGGCAACGACTCGTGGGCATACGCGCAACGGGGCTTCGACTACATCGTTCGCGACCAAACGGGTTACAACGATGTGATCCACTACCCCATCTTCCACGCCAGCAACCGCAACAAGTTCCAGCGCCTGATCGTCAAGGGGGGCGCCAATGACAACTACCCCTTCGAGGACGGCGCGCACATCCGCGACGCGTATGTGCACAGCCTGGCCCAAAAAGGCAACCTCAAGTTGGATGCCCGGACCTATGAACCGTGCGTCCTGTATGTGAACGGGCAGTATTGGGGCGTGTATGAGATCCGCGAAAAGGTGGATGACAACGACTTTACCCGGGAGTATTTCGACCAGGACAAATACGATCTGCAATACCTGAAGACCTGGGGTGCCACGTGGAGTGAATACGGCGGGCCGCAGGCACAATCCGACTGGAACACATTGCGCTCATACATCATGGCCAACAACATGGGTGATCCGTCCGCCTTCAACTATGTGGACGGGCAGCTCAGTTGGAAAAGCCTGGTGGATTACGTGGTGCTGCACAGCTATACGGTGTGCAGCGACTGGCTGAATTGGAACACGGCCTGGTGGCGGGGCCTGAACCCGCAAGGCAACCACAAGAAATGGGGCTATACCCTGTGGGACAACGATGCCTCCTTCGGCCACTACATCAACTACACCGGCATTCCCGACCAATCTCCCGCGGCCGACCCGTGCAATGCCGAGGCACTGCCCGACCCCGGCAACCAAGGGCACATACCCATCCTGGAGAAACTGATCAACGAGAACCCCATGGTGCACGACTACTACGTGAACCGGTACATCGACATGGGGAACAGCCTGTTCAGCTGCAACGTGATGCTCCCTTACCTGGACAGCCTGATCAACTTGATCGAACCTGAGATGCCGGGCCAGGTAGCGCGCTGGGGCGGCACCATGGCGGGGTGGCAGGCCAACGTGCAGGCCATGCGCAACTTCATCGAAACGCGCTGCACCGCGATCCAGGAAGGCCTGGTGGACTGCTATGACCTGGAAGGCCCCGACAGTGTGTACTTCAAAGTGGATCCGCCCATGAGCGGAGCGATCAAGATCAACTCCCTCACCCCGGACACCTATCCGTATGGCGGGCTGTACTACGGCGGCATAGCCACCTCGCTGCAGGCCATCGCCGCGCCGGACTGGGAGTTCGACTACTGGGAAACGGTCCATGCCAGCCCGACACCCACGGTGAACGACAGCATGGTCACGGTCAACTTCACAGGTACCGACACGGTGATCGCGCACTTCAAGCCGCCCATCACCCTGCCCGTGGTGCTCCTCACCGACCCGCCCGGATCGGCCTCCATCAAGTACAACACCACGCTGTACAGCGAATTCCCGACAACAGTGCTTCGCTTCCCGGAGGTGACCGATACGCTCACCGTGATCCCCAACCTGTACTACACCTTCAAGTACTGGGAGTTCAAGTACAACACGCCGAACCAGAACGACACCACGATGCTGAAGATCCCGGTGACGATCTTCTACCCGGACACGATCATCGCCCACATGGAGGAGCAGGAATACGTGTGGTACAGTCCCAATGCCTTCACGCCGGACGGGGACCAGATCAATGACACGTGGAAGCCGATCAACAATGTGGTGGAACTGGAGACCTACCAGTTGCAGATCTTCGACCGCTGGGGCCGTGAGCTGATGCAAAGCACCGATCCCTTCGAGGAATGGGACGGCAAGGTGGGCGGGAGCCCGGTGCCCATGGGCGTGTATGTGTACCGCGTGAAGCTGCGGGAGGCCTTCACCAAGGATGAACACGAGATCAACGGCTTCGTGACCGTGATCCGGTAAGCACCTGAGGCTGGCATCCCACCCTCGCTGACCTACCTTACCGCCTTGATGACGGACCGGCGGACCTGGGTATTCATCGGGGTGACCTTCCTGATCAGCTGGGGCACATTTGCCATGGGCAAGTGGGCGTCCGGGCCGGGCGCGCCCGGGGTTCCGGCCACCATGTTCTTCATGCTGGGCCCCGCTGCTGCGGCCCTGCTGCTCAGGCGGCGCATGGGGCTGAAATGGCACGACCTCGGCATCGTGCGCAGGGGCATAAACTGGAAGTGGATGGCCGCCTCTATCCTGATAGCCGCCGTGCTGCCCCTGCTCACCCTTTTCTTCAACTGGCTCTTTGGCGAGGTGATGAATTGGGCCGTTTTCGGCCACACCGCCCTCAGCAAAGACATGTTGCTCTCCAACGTGGAGCAGCGGATGGCCCAGTCCAACCTCGACGCCGACCGCATCGAAAGCTCCTTGGCCCGGCTCTCCTCCATACCCTTCAACGGCGCAGCCTTGATGATCGCGTTTTCGTTCATCGGTGCCTTGGCGGGTGGCATCATCAATCTGCCCTTCACCCTGGGTGAGGAGCTGGGCTGGCGTGGCATGCTGCTGCACTTCACGCGCCACAAGGGGCTATGGCCCCACGTACTCTTCACCGGCATTGTGTGGGGCCTGTGGCACGCACCCCTGATCCTGGAGGGACACAACTATCCGGAACATCGTTGGGCCGGGGTGTTCTTCATGTGCCTGCTCACGGTCGGCCTGGCGTTGCCCATGGTATGGGTGCGGGTACGCGGCGGGTGCATCTGGGCGGCCGGGGTGCTGCATGGCGCCGTCAACGGCACGGCCGGCACCACCCTGCTCTTCACCAGGGGCGGCTCCGACCTGGCTGGCGGGGCGGTGGGCATTTCCGCCTTGTGCGGCTTGGCGGTGATCGGCTCCCTCCTATTCCTGATCGACCCCGATTTTCGCAGGTCATTCATCCAATGAAAAAGGTCCTCCTGTTCATGGCGCTGGGGGTTGCTTGCGGCAGCCCGCCCCAGGTCCGGGCGGTGAAGGACCGTGAAGGCCGCCTTCAGGCCGAGGTGAGCGTGGTGAAAGGGCGCAAGGATGGTCCCGTGCGGTTCTTCCATGCCGATGGGAGCCTGCAGACCGAAGGGCAGTATGCAAATGATGCGCGGCATGGCGCCTGGGTCACGGTAGGTCCGACGGGCGACACGCTGTCCATCGTCAACTACCGGCACGGCACGAAGGACGGGTTGCAGGCCTATTGGGCGGAAAACGGCCAATTGCTGCGCATCGAGCGCTTCTCCAAGGGCCTGCCGGACGGTCCGCTGTACCGCTTCTTTGCGGATGGCTCACCCCGCCAGATCACGTGGTACAAGAATGGCGTGGCCGAAGGCACCTACATGGAATGGTACAAGGTGGACAGTACCTCCATCGCCATCACGGCCGGCCAGTTCCATCATGGCGAGCGCACCGGCCGCTGGACCTGGTTCTACGGCAACGGCAAACCCCAGCGGCAAGGCCGCTACGTGGACGGCCGGCAAGTGGGCACTTGGCGGCACTGGGACCCCAAGGGTACCCTGCTGGACACCAAGGATTTCGGCCAATAAGCCCGGCCCTTACGGCAAGATCTTGCCCGGGTTCATGATCCCCAGCGGGTCGAAGGCCTGCTTGATGGCGCGCATCAGGGCCAGCTGCACAGGATCGAAGGCGATGTCCATGTAAGGCCTTTGCACCAGGCCGATCCCGTGCTCACCGCTGAGCGTGCCCCCCAGGGCAACGGTGAACGAGAAGATCTCGCGGATCGCCTTGGGCAGGTCCTCCTTCCAAACCGCGTCGGGCATGTCACCCTTGATGATGTTCACGTGCAGGTTGCCGTCGCCGGCGTGCCCGTAGCACACGCTCTTGAAACCGTGGCGCGCCCCCACCTCCTTCACCTTGGCCAACAGGGCGGGCAGCTGATAGCGCGGCACCACGGTATCCTCCTCCTTGTACACGCTGTTGCTCTTCACCGCCTCGCCCACACGGCGGCGCATCATCCACAGCTTGTCCTTCTCCGCGCTGGTCTCGGCGAAGAGCACCTCGCCGCAGTCGTACTGCTCCATCACGCCCAGGATGGTCTCGCAATCGCGCATAAGCTCCTCGCCATGGTTGCCGTCCACCTCGATCAGCAGGTGGGCCGCGGTATCCTCGGCGATCGGGATGTTCACGCCCTCCACGAAGCGCAGGGTCCAGTCGATGGCATCGCGCTCCATGAACTCCAAGGCGCTGGGCGTGATGCCCGCCCGGAACACGGCGCTCACCGCTTCGCAGGCCTTTTGCGGGTCGCGGAACGGCACCAGCATCAGGCGCGTTTCCTTCGGCAGGGGCACCAGCCGCAGCACGGCCTTGGTGATGATGCCCAACGTTCCCTCGCTGCCCACGATAAGTCTGGTAAGGTCGTACCCTGTGGCATTCTTCAACGTATTGGCGCCGGTCCAGATCACCTCGCCACTGGGCAGTACCAACTCCAGGTTCAGGACGAAATCCCGGGTCACGCCATACTTCACCGCATGCGGGCCGCCCGCATTTTCCGCCAGGTTGCCCCCTATGCTGCAGCTGCCCCTGCTGCCCGGATCGGGCGGGTAGTAGAGGCCCTTGGCGGCCACGGCCTCCTGCAGCACCTGCGTGATCACCCCAGGCTCGACCGTCACCTGCAGGTTGCGCTCATCAATGTCCACAATCCCGTTCATCCGCTCCATCGACAGGCCAACCCCCCCGTGCACGCTCAACGCCCCACCGCTCAGGCCCGTGCGTGCCCCGATGGGAGTGACGGGTACCCGATGCCGGGCGCAACAGGCCACCACGGCTGCCACCTCGGCCGTGGTGCGCGGGCGCACCACCACCTGCGGTGGAAAATGCAGGTCCTCGGTCTCATCGCGCCCGTAACGCTCCATATCCTCCATGCTCCGCAGCAGCGAATCGGCTGCCACCAAGGTGCCTAGTTCTTGGAGGAAATCCCCGGAAAGTTCACCTCCGGCCGGTTGATCAGGATGCGTCATGATCCGGCGAAGTTCGCATATCCGATACCGAAATACCGCGATCGCCCCGGAGGCCGGCCACGGAGCCACCGGATCCGGCCCGTCCGGCGCCTCCCTGTTCCCCCACGGTTATTTCGGATCTCCCTGTGAATAAATCAGGTCCTGACCGCTGGACACCATGGCCATTTCGGAGCCATCTTGCGTGGGTCGTTTCGTCAATTCTGCTCCATGCGCTCCATTACCCTCTGCTTCGCGGCCGTATTGCTCGGCCACCTGACCCAGGCCCAAAACATCGGTGTGAACACCACCGGTGGCACGCCCAATGCCAGCGCCATGTTGGATATTGACGCCACAAACAGGGGCTTGCTGATCCCCCGTGTAGCGCTCACCGCCACCAACGCGGCGGGGCCGGTGACCACCCCGGCCAACTCCCTGCTGGTGTACAACACCGCCACAGCGGGTACAGCTCCCAACAACGTGACGCCCGGCTATTACTACTGGGAGACCACCCCCGCACCAGGACGTTGGTTGCCCATCTTGAGCGGGGTGAAGGGCTGGACAACAACGGGTAATGCCGGCACCGTGGCAGGAACCAATTTTATTGGGACCATCGACGCACAGGATTTCGTTGTGAAAACGGGCGGTGTTGCGGCCACGAACGAACGCATGCGGGTCCTTTCCAGCGGTCCATCGGTGGTGAACAGGGCCACCGCGGCGGCGGGCGATGTCTTTAGCGTGTATGCCACGGGCACCGGTGGTCTTTCCAACTTGGGCGATTATGCCGTCAACGGCTATACAAACACGGGCTATGGCATTTTCGGCCAAGCCGCCAATGTGAGTGGCATCGGCGTGGTGGCCGTGAATAATGTGGCCACCGGAAACAGCGTTGGCCTATGGAGCGAGGTCGCATCCCGGAACGGAACCGGTTTGGTGGGCGCGGCCAACACCAGCGCGGCATTGATCCAAAACAACACGCAGGCAGTTGGGATCCACGGTGAGGTACAGGGCACCTTGGCGCCCTCGGGGCAGGCCATCGCGGTGATCGGCATCACGCCCTCCACCATGAGCACTGGCGATGCCAACGGGGTATGGGGGCAATCGGGCTCCTCCGCCGGCACGGGCGTGGTCGGGATCGCCATCAGCACCACGGTGGGCGGGCAGCCCACGGGCGTGTATGGCCAAGCGAACAACGCAACGGGCATTGCCATGTGGGGGATCAACGGGAACGTCAACGGCACCGGGGCCATCCTCACGGGCAACAACACCGGAAGCAACTACCTGGCAGCCGGCAGCGGCGCGGTGTTCAATGGCACCAAGGTTGGGGGCTTGGGCTTCGGCACCTCCTCCACGGCCGCCAACGGGGGTATTGGCCTGGTGGGGGTGGGCAATGGGTCCGCCACGCCCATATACACCCCGGCGCGCGGCGGCGGGGTGGTGGGCACAGGCAGTCAATACGGCGTGATCGGGTTTGCCACCGGCGTCACGAATACCAACCCCTCGAACAACAATGCCTCGGCCGGGGCCAACGCGGCCGCCGGAGGCTATTTCGAGGTCCAGAATGCTGCCGGGACCGCCCAAACATGGTCTTATGTGGGCGTTCGGGACAACACGAGCATCCTCCGCAAGATCATCGGCCCCGGCACGGTGAATACGATCGTCAAGGACATGGAAGGCAAACTGGTGGCCCTGTCCGCTCCCGAAGCTCCTGAAAACCTGTTCCAGGACTATGGCCAGGGACAACTGGTGAACGGTAAGGCGCACATTGAGCTGGATCCCATTCTGGCCAAGAACATCGTGGTGGATGCCGATCATCCGCTGCGTGTGTTCATCCAGCTGGAGGGCGAATGCAACGGTGTTTACGTAACGAACAAGACCGGCAACAGTTTCGACGTGGTGGAATTGCAGGGGGGCACCTCCACTATCCCGTTCATGTGGACGGTGGCGGCCAACCGGGCGGATGAGGTACTGCCCGATGGCAGCATCTCGCGCTATTCCGCGGAGCGCTTCCCCGCGGCGCCCGGCCCCGTGGAAAAAGAGCGGCAGGAGTTGAAGGAACTTCGGGCAACCCCGAAATCCCCGGCGAAGGAGGCCGGGATACGGCCCCGCAAAGAGGCCGAGGGGAAGTAGCCCCAGCAACCCCGGTGCGTCCCGCCCCATCAGCCGGTCTTTCCGCCAAGGAACACCGGGTGATGGGGCGGGCCTTATTTTGCGGTCCTTGATACCCGCATGAAAAACATATTCCTCCTCTCCCTGGGCGTTATGCTGGCCATCCCCGGCGCCATGGCCCAAAAGGCGCTCACGAACCAGGCCATCTGGTACAGCAACACCTTCAGCGCCGATTGGCTCTCGGGGCTGGAGAGCATGAACGATGGCACCCACTACACCACCATGGACCAAGGCGCTGACGGCCTGGAGGTGAATGCCTACGAGTATCGTACGGGCAAAAAGACGGCGACCATCCTGCGCGAGGCGGACCTGCTGCTGCCCGGGGCCTCGGCGCCCATTCCCTTGGAGGGCTACGAATTCAGCGGTGACGAGCGGAAACTGATGGTGCAGACCGCCATGGAACCGCTGTACAGGTACAGCTTCTACGCCTACCACTACGTGTACGACCGGGGCAACAAGACCGTGAAGCCGCTGGCCGACACCACCAAGGCCAAGCAGCGGCTGGCCACTTTCAGCCCGGACGGGTCACATGCCGCCTTCATGCGCGACAACAACCTGTATACCGTGGACCTGGCCACCATGCAGGAAACGGCGGTAACGTCCGATGGGGATTGGAACAGGGTGATCAACGGCGCACCGGATTGGGTGTATGAGGAGGAATTCAGTTTCACCCAAGCCTACCAATGGAGCCCGGACGGGAAGAAGCTCATCTACCTCCGGAGCGATGAGAGCCGGGTGCCTGAGTTCAGCATGGCCATGTACCAAGGGGCCTTGTATCCCGGTGAGTACCGGTTCAAATATCCCAAGGCCGGGGAGGCCAACAGCACGGTGAGCCTGCATGTGTACGACCTGGCCGGACGCAGCACCGCCACCGTTCCCTTGGGCACGACGGAAACCGACATCTATCTGCCCCGCTTCGGCTTCACGGACAACAACACCGTATGGTTCATGCGCCTGAACCGCCTGCAGAACGAGAAGCTGATCTACACCTGCGACGCCACCAGGCCCGCGGCCGATAACCTGAAGCTCATCTACAAGGAAACCAGCCCCACCTACATCGAAGTGACGGACGACCTGCATTTCCTCAAGGACGGCAGTTTCTTGTTGACCAACGAGCAGGACGGCTGGAACCACATCGTGTGGAACAGCGCCGACGGCAAGGTGCGGCGGGTGGTGACCCCCGGGCCTTATGATGTGGTGAAGGTATTGGGGGTGGACGAGAAATCCAAGCGGGTGTTCTTCACGGCGAGCAAGCTGGACCCCACGCAGCAGGAAGCATGGTCCATCGGGCTCGATGGCCAGGCACTGAAGCAACTATCGCCTGCGGGCGGCATCAACGACCCCGACTTCAGCAAGGGATTCAAATACTTCATCAACCGCCGGAGCACCGCCACCGACCCGGGCACCATCGCCCTGCACGATGGCAACGGCAAGCTGGTGAAGACGCTGAAGGACAACGCCACGTTGAAGGCCAATCTGAAGGAATACGGGCTGCAGCCCAAGGAATTCATTACCATGGCCGTGGGCGACGGGCTGGTGCTCAACGCATGGATGATCAAGCCGCCCAGGTTCGACACCAAGGGGGAATACCCCGTCTTCATGACCCAGTACAGCGGGCCCAACAGCAACAGCGTGCTCGACCGGTGGGGCGGCCGCGACTTCCTGTGGCATCAATTGCTGGCCCAGCACGGCTACATCGTGGTGTGCGTGGACGGCCGCGGCACCGGGCACCGGGGGCGCGACTTCCGGCACCAGACCTACGGCCAGTTGGGCAAATATGAGACCGAGGACCAGATCGCCGCGGCGCGCTGGCTGGGACAGCTGCCGTACGTGGACGCGGATCGCATCGGCATCCAAGGCTGGAGCTACGGAGGCTACATGAGCTCACTTTGCATCACCAAGGGCGCCGACGTGTTCAAGGCGGCTATCGCGGTGGCTCCGGTGACCAACTGGCGCTACTACGACAGCATCTATACCGAGCGCTACATGGGCCTGCCCCAAGAGAACCCTGACGGCTACGATGACAACAGCCCCATCAACCATGTGTCCAAGCTGAAGGGCAACTACCTGCTGGTGCACGGCCTGGCCGATGACAACGTGCACTACCAGAACGCCGCCGAAATGACCAGCGCCTTGGTCCGGGCCAACAAGCAGTTCGAGCAATTCATGTACCCCGACCGCAACCACGGGATCTACGGCGGCACAACACGGCTGCACCTTTTCACCCTGATGACGGACTTTTTGTTGGAGAAACTGTAAGAAACCTCGGAATCGGGAGATCATCGCCTGTCCTATGTCCCATGCTTCAGGCGAGATAGTCGTCGTGCCTGGGACAGGCAGCATAGGACATAAGACAGCGGGCATGGGACATAAGACAGGCATTCCTCCACCACCATCCCCGGATTCTTCTACCTTTCCGCGCTTCAAACCAAACCGAGCACCCGATGAGTTCACCCCAGACCGGCCACCCGAAAGGGCTCTACCTGCTCTTCTTCACCGAAATGTGGGAGCGGTTCAGCTACTACGGTATGCGGGCCATCTTCATGCTGTTCATGGTCAAGGCCCTGCTGATCTCCGACTCGGAGGCCTCGAACGTGTACGGCAGCTATACCGGCCTGGTCTACCTCACCCCCCTGCTGGGCGGATACATCAGTGACCGTTTCTGGGGCAACCGGCGGAGCATCCTGGTGGGCGGCGTACTGATGGCCATCGGCCAGCTCCTGCTATTTGTCAGTGGCAGTTTCGTGGAGGCGGGGGCCCAGAACGCCAACGCCATGACGGCCATGTGGGCCGGCCTCACGCTGCTGATCATCGGCAACGGCTTCTTCAAGCCCAACATCAGCACCATGGTGGGGCAGCTCTACCCGGCCAACGACCGCCGCATCGACAGCGCATTCACCATCTTCTACATGGGCATCAACCTGGGGGCGCTGTTCTCGCCGCTGGTGGCGGGCACCTTGGGTGACACGGGCAACATCTTCGATTTCAAGTGGGGCTTCTTGGTGGCCAGCATCGGCATGGTGCTCAGCATCCTCACGTTCGAGCTGCTGAAGAACAAATACCTCGTGCATGACGATGGCACGCCGGTGGGCATGCCCAAGGCCAAGATGGACATGAAGACCATCCTGACCATCCTGGGCTCGGTGGCCGTGGTGTTCTTCCTGATGAATTTCAAGAGCTGGTTCCAGACCGACTTCGACCTGACCGGCGTGCTGATCTACGGTGCCATGGTGGCCATGCCCATCGTCATCTTCAGCGACAAGTCCTTGGTGCATGAAGAGAAGCAGCGGATCAGCGTGATCTTCATCCTGGCCTTCTTCGTCATCTTCTTCTGGGCCTGCTTCGAGCAGGCGGGTGCTTCGCTCACCCTGTTCCCCCACCCGCAGACCGACCGCCACATCGGCACATGGGAGATGCCCGCGTCCTACTTCCAAAGCGTGAACCCCATCTTCATCATCACCTTGGCCCCGCTGTTCAGCATGATGTGGGGCTGGCTGGGCAAGAAGGGCTGGGAGCCTTCCTCGCCGCTGAAGATGGCCATTGGCTTGGGCCTGCTGGCGCTCGGCTACGCCGTGATCGCCTTCGGCGTGCACGGCATGGCCCCTTCGGCCAAGATCAGCCTGTGGTGGCTCATCACCTTGTACGGCTTGCACACCATGGGGGAGCTCTGCCTCTCGCCCATCGGCCTGAGCATGGTGAGCAAATTGGCCCCCATGCGCCTCTCTTCCCTGCTGATGGGCACCTGGTTCCTGGCCAACGCGGCCGCCAACAAGTTCGCCGGCACCCTCAGCGCACTGATCCCGCCCAGCGCCGAGGACATGGCCAAGGACGCCTCGCTGAAAATTCCTTCATTCCTGGGCTTCCAGCTCGACAACCTGTTCAGCTTCTTCCTGGTGTTCATCGCCCTTAGCGGCAGCGCCGCCGTGGTACTGGTGATCATCCACAAGTGGCTGCAGAAGCGCATGCACGGCGTGAACTGATCCACGGCACCCGGCAACATCCACGCCCCCTTGTAAGACCCGACCATGACAAAAAGCGCCACGGCCAAGCATCCCAAGGGCCTCTATGTGCTCTTCTTCACCGAAATGTGGGAGCGTTTCGGCTACTACCTCATGCTGGGGATCTTTTCCCTGTACATGATCGATGCATGGGAAAACGGGGGCATGGGCTTCTCCAACCTGCAGAAGAGCGACATCTACGGCACCTATATCGGCCTGGTCTACCTCACCCCTTTTATCGGTGGGCTGCTGGCAGACCGTATCCTGGGCTACCGGAAGAGCATCTTCGCAGGCGGACTGCTGATGGCGGCGGGCTACCTCGGCCTCTCCATCCACGACACCACGGCCTTTTACATCTCGCTGCTGCTGATCATCCTCGGCAACGGCATGTTCAAACCCAACATCTCCACGCTGGTGGGCAACCTGTATAACAACGAACAGTACCGGGACAACAAGGACGCGGGCTTCAACATCTTCTACATGGGCATCAACGTTGGTGCCTTCGTTTGCAATTTCGTGGCGGCCTACATGCGGATCAACTACGGGTGGAGCCACGCCTTCGCCGCCGCAGGCATCGGCATGCTGATCGGCCTGGTGGTGTTTGCCGCAGGCACCCGCCACGTGCGGGATGCGGACGTGATCAAGCCCGCCCAGCCGGGCGACATGTCGGTGGGCAAGATCCTGTTAACGGTGCTGGTACCGATGTTCGCCTTCGGCGTGCTGGGCTACCTGATCCCGGGCAACCTGCTGGGCACGGACACCAACGATGCCTTCATTTTCGGCTGCATCCCTGTGGTGGCCTTCTTCATCTACCTGTACCTGAAGGCCAACGCCGAGGACAAGCGGCCCATCGGCGCGCTGCTGGCCGTGTATGGCTGCATCGTGATCTTCTGGGCGGTGTTCCACCAGAACGGGGATGCCCTTACCATTTGGGCCGAGAACTACACCGACCGCACCATGCCCGCCGCGATCGCCAGCGTGGCGGATGATGCTGGCATGGCCCAAACCGTGACCAACGCAGGGGCCCTCACCGACAGCAAGAGCGCCGCTTATTTCTCCAACCTTTCACCGGGCGAGATACCACCGCAGGGATCCAGCCTGAAACTGTATTCCACGGAACTGTACCAAAGCATCAACCCGTTCTGGGTGGTGCTGCTCACGCCGATCCTGGTTGGTTTCTGGGGCTTCATGCGCCAACGCGGGAAAGAGCCCTCCACCCCGGCCAAGATCACGCTCGGCCTGTTGATCACCGCCCTTTCGGCCCTGGTGATGGTGGGTGCGGTATTTGCCACCAACAACCTGGAGAGCAAGGCCAGCGGCCTATGGCTGTTCGCGGCCTACGGGGTGATCACCGTGGGTGAGCTCTGCCTATCGCCCATGGGGCTTTCGCTGGTTTCCAAGCTAAGCCCGCCGCGCCTGACGGCCCTGATGATGGGCGGCTTCTTCCTCTCCACCTCCGTGGGCAACAAGCTCAGCGGCATGCTGTCCGGCCTATGGGATGGATTCGATAACAAAGCCTCATTCTTCCTGATGAACTTTGGGCTGGTGTTGGCCGCGGCCCTCATGCTGTTCCTGATGCTCCCCTGGCTGCGGGCCGTAATGCGGGAGAAAAACATCCACTAAAGCGAAACCATGGCACAAGCGATCACACTCCAGGAGATCCGCGATTTCAAGGGGAAGTACCCCAAGCAGCTCTGGCACCTGGCCGGCAGCGAGATGTGGGAGCGTTTCTGCTTCTACGGCATGCGCGGCATGTTGGTGGTGTTCATGGTGAGCGAACTGGGCCTCACCGACAAGGTGGCCAACCTGCAATACGGCGCCATCCAAGCCTTCGTGTATGCCTTCACCTTCATCGGCGGCCTGTTCGCGGACAAGATCCTGGGCTTCCAGAAGTCATTGTTCTGGGGCGCGGCCATGATGATCCTGGGCGGCTTGGTGATCGCCTTCTCGCCGCACGACCTGTTCTACATCGGGATCTGCTTCTCCATCATCGGCACGGGCTTCTTCAAGCCCAACATCAGCACCATGGTGGGGCAGCTCTACCACGACGGCGATGCACGCCGCGATGCCGGCTTCAGCCTGTTCTACTCGGGCATCAACGCCGGTGCGCTGCTGGGCGGCTCGCTGATGATCTACGTAGGCAAGCACCACAACTGGCGCTGGGCCTTCCTGCTGGTGAGCATCGTGATGACCATCAGCTTGCTCAACTTCTGGTTCTACCGCAAGCAAATGGGCCCCATCGGCCTGTCGCCGCTGCGGGACACCAACACGCCGAAGGCACAGCGGATCAAGGAGATCGCGGTGTACTTGGGCACTTTGTTGAGCATCCCGCTCATCCTCACCTTGGTGACCAACACGCAGTACACGGACCTCTTCATGTACATCATCGGGCCGGTGGCTTTGGCTTATCTGTTCTGGATCATGCGGAAGTTCACCGGATCGGACGGCACGACCGGCAATACCATGTGGCTTACCGTGGCGGCAGGCATGGTGCTACTGTCCGGCGCCGTCCTGGTGGTGGACACGCTGGGGCACGGCTTGGGCAACTTGGTGCAGAACGTGGTTTGGGCCGCCACCGCAGTGGCCCTCATCATGGCCATGATCACGGGGAACAATGTCCAGAAGCGGATCCATGCGGCCTTGATCTTCATCCTGTTCTCCATCGTCTTTTGGGCGCTGTACGAACAGGCGGGCGGGTCGCTCAGCATTTTCGCGCTGAACCACTTGCGCCCGCAGCTCTTCGGCTTCATCTCCATGGACCCGA
Source organism: Flavobacteriales bacterium (assembly GCA_035325445.1). Classification (GTDB taxonomy): domain Bacteria; phylum Bacteroidota; class Bacteroidia; order Flavobacteriales_F; family PHOS-HE28; genus PHOS-HE28. The sequence continues at coordinate 31,289 of DAOKZW010000010.1, read as the reverse complement.
ACGTCTTGAACAACGGCGCGAACGCCCTGTTCATCATCCTCTTCGCACCCCTGGTGGGCCTGCTGTGGATCTGGCTGAATAAACGAAAGCTGGAACCCAACTCGGTGGTGAAGTTCGGCCTGGGCTTCCTGTTGCTGGGCATTGCGTTTTACGTCTTCTACTCCACCGTTTATTTCGCCACCACGGACGGGCTCACCTCCATGAACGTCTTCACACTGGCCTACCTGGTGATCACCTTCGGTGAGTTGTGCCTCTCGCCCATCGGGCTGAGCCTGATGACCAAGCTGAGCCCGCAATCCATACAAGGCCTGATGATGGGCATGTGGTTCCTGGCGAGTGCCTATGGCCAGTATGTGGCCGGCCTGCTGGGGGCCAGCATCAGTGCGGATGACGCACCGTCGAACCTCGACAAGCTGATCACCTATACCAACGGTTACAAGGAGTTCGCCCTGTACGGGGTGATCTTGGGGGTGGTCCTGATCGCAGTCTCCCCCTTGATCCGCAAACTGATGAAGGGGGTGCACTAACTCCTTGGCACACAACCCACGACCCCATTCGTTCCACGATCCGATGATCCGGCACGACTTTGGCAAGGAGGCCCCAATACACAGCATCATGCGTACGCTCATTTTCGCCCTTCTTTTTTCCCCGTTGACCCTTTTGGCCCAAGGCTCCCAAGATGCCTTGGTGAAGTGGACCGACCTGGAGACCGCCCAGAAAGCCGCCAAGAAGGACGGCAAGCCCATCCTGATCGATGTGTACACCTCGTGGTGCGGGCCTTGCCGCATGCTGGACCGCAACACCTTCCACGACCCGCAAACGGCCGAGTACATCAACAAATACTATCACCCCGTGAAGTTCAACGCGGAAGGGGGTGAAGAAGTGGTATACAATGGCAAGACCTACAAAAACCCGGGGTTCAACCCGGCCATGGCCGCCGGCCGCAACGGCACCCATGAGCTCACCATGGCCATCGCCCCGGTGAACGGCCGGGTAGCCTACCCCACCTTGGTGTATATGGACAGCGAAGGACAGGTCTTGACACCTGTGCAGGGCTACATGACGCCGGAGCAGATCGAGCCCATCCTGAGCTACTTCGGCGAAGGGGCCTACAAGAACGGCACCGAGTTCGGCACCTTCCACGCCAACTTCAAGAGCAAGCGCACGGCCCCGGCCTCAAAACCCTGAGCGCCACACCCGGCTCCCTTCCGGCCACATCGCCCGCAGGAACACAGGGCCGGTGGCATGGGCCGGGAAATCAACCTCCAGCCGCCCAGCGGTCCCCGACAACCTGACCGCCAACCTGCGGCCATCAACCGCAAAGACCTGCAAGTCCGCCCTCCCGGGCAGCCCATCCACGTGGGCCTGCTTGCGCACGGGATCCCACACGACAACCACCCGTCCCGGCCCCTCCTCGGCCACGGAAACCGGGTCATCACACTCCATGGGGCTTCCCGGCAGGGCCGCGAATGATCCCGCCTGCACGGTCCAGTGCTCCCAGCTGCCCCCGCTGCCCGTTTTCCAATCATTGAGATCGAACCAATTGCCGCCCTGCATCAACCCCGGCACCTTGTACACTTTCACGGCCTCGCCATTGCGTTGCCAAGTGAGGGGCTGCCCCGGCGCACAGACTTCCGGTGCCGACGGCTCCTCGCAGTTCACCTGCAGGAAGAACGCATACTCCTCGTAACCCGGCCATTCGCCCCACACGCGGGCGATGCCCTCGTGGTCAATGGTTACCGCCACATACTCGTTGCAGGCAATGCCCCGCGCCTGTATTCCTTCGTCGGCCGCCATGCGCGCCAGGAACACCGTGTGCCGCCCGCGGCGGTCGGGATCATCGTAGTGCGTATCGGTGATCACCCGCTGCATGTACGGCACCTGCAGGAAAGGGGCATTGCCCACCGTCACCGCCGCGGCATACGGGTTCGACAGCGCCGTGGCACTGCTCACCGACCCATTTTGGGCGGTGAAGTAGTGGCTGCCCAGGATGGCCATGCCCGCGCTGGTGCCCCCGATGGCCACATTCCGCACCGCCACGGCTTGGTTGACATGTTCGGCCACGGGGCTGTTGCGCCAGTAGTTCACATAGTTCCACTGATCGCCACCGGCGAACCAGATCGCCTCGGCCTTGTCGATCCGCTCCAGCACGTACGGATCGGTGGCCGCGTTGGCATTGTTGAACACGATGGTCTCCACGGAATTGATGCCGCCGATCTCGCTGTACATGTAGTCGTTGTAGCCGTTGGAGCCGCTGGCCCGCAGTACCAGCACATCCCCCCCGTTGGCCCGTTGCAGGAACCAGGCCATGGCCCCGTCGTGCTCAGTGGCCCCGCCCATCATGCATACGCCCCCCAACGCCCCGGGGGACACATCGGTGGCATGGCCCGTGAAATAGCTCGTGTACGACTGGGCATGCACAAGCGTGGCCAACAAAACGGGAAGTCCGGGAAGAAGAAGACGTGCCATGACACGAATATCCGCGATTTACTTTTACCCCATGCGGAAACTTTCCTTTTGGCTCTTGCTCCTGGCACTGCCCGTAACGGCCCAGGTCCAGAACTGGGACCCCGAGCCCTATCGCGACCATGGCGGCATCCGCTTCAACGACGACCTGGACTTCTACCTGAACGGGTACACCCAGGGCGAGATCAAGGCCATGCGCCAGCAGGTAAGCATGTGGCGCATGAACTTCGACAAGATGATCAAGGCCACCGTGCGCGACATCCAGGCGTACAGCGAGGGGGCCAACATGCCGACCAAGCCCTACAACTTCACCCTGCCCGACGTGCGCACCGGGAAGCAATACCACTTGGGCGACCACAACGGCAAGCTGCGCGCCTTCATGTTCGGCAGCATCACCAACCCGCCATCGCGGGCACAGTTGCCTTTTTGGGATGCCCTGTTGGAGAAATATGACACGGCCAAGGTGGAGCTGTTCGTCATCTACGGCAAGGAGCTGCATCCGGCGGACAAGAAGCGCTACAAGGCCTATCCCGTGCCCGGCAACATGGAGCAGAAACGCCGCTATGCCACGGAATTCGCGGCATTGACGAAGCTGCCGGTGCTGATCGACGGCCTGGACGACAAAGCGCTCAACGCATACGGCCGGGTACCCAACGGGGCCTATGTCATCGATGAGGAAGGACGCCTGATCTTCCGGGGCACCTGGGCCGACAGCCGGAAGATCGAACACATCCTGGAAACCGTATTGAAGTGGGAAGCCGACGGCAAGCCCCGGCTGAAAGCCAAGCCATAGGCGGGCCATCCCCGTTCACACGGACACCCGTTGCCAGTTGCCCTTGCGGAAAGCCAGTACGCAGAACAAGGCCAACAAGCTTTCGCTGATGGCGATGGCCAGGAAAACCCCTTCGGGCCCGTTCAACCATTGGGCCAGGTACCAAGCCAATGGGATCTCCACCAGCCAGAAGCAGACCAAGTTGAGCCAAACCGGGGTGATGGCATCACCGGCCCCATTGAAAGCCTGTGCCAGCACCATGCCGTAGGCATAGAAGAAGAACCCCATCCCTATGATGCGCAAGGCCTGCACACCGATGTCCAGCACCTCCGGGCCGTCGGCAAAGACCCCGATCAGCCACGGCGCGAGGAGATAGAAGAGCACGGCTGCCGCGCCCATGTACACCGCGTTGAAGTGGCTGCACATCCATGCGCTTCGCCGGGCCCTGTCGGGCCTTCCGGCCCCGAGGTTCTGCCCTACCAGCGTAGAGGCCGCATTGGCGATCCCGTAGCCCGGCAACATGGACACCACCACGATGCGCACGGCGATGGTATAGGCGGCCACGGCATCGCTGCCGAAGCCCGCCACGATGCGGACCATGAACAACCAACTGGCGGATGAAATAAGGAATTGCGCCGAACCGGCGGCCGATAGGCGCACGATGGTCCACAGGACGGGCCAGGCCACCACCAAGTGGCGGCGCAGCACCCGGATCTTTCCGCTTCCATCGAACAAATGCCAACACTGATAGGCCACCCCGGCACTGCGCCCGATGACCGTGGCCACAGCAGCGCCCGTCACGCCCATGGCGGGCACCGGCCCCAGCCCGAAGATCAGCACGGGGTCAAGCACGATATTGATGCCATTGGCCAACCACAGGGAACGCATGGCCATGGCCGCGTTGCCAGCCCCGCGGAAGATGGCGTTGAAAGCGAACAAGAGCAACACCACCAGGTTGCTGCCCACCATGATGGCCATGAACGGCTTGCCCAACACGCCCACGGCAGGCGACGCCCCCATCACCTGCAGCAAGCCACCGGCATACGCCAAGCCCGGTACCGCCACCACCGACCCGATCGCCACGGCCACGAGCCCTCCTTGCACCGCGGCCACGGTGGCCCCTTCCCGATCACCTTCCCCGATGCGCCGCGCCACCACCGCCGTAATACCGGCGGCCAAGCCCCATGAAATGGCGTACACCAGCAGCATCACACCCTCCGCCAGGCCCACCACCGCCACCGCATCCGTGCCCAGGCGGCTCACGAAGAACACGTCCACCAGCGCGAACAGCGATTCCATCGCCATCTCCAGCACCATGGGAATGCTCAGCAACACCACCGCCCGCCGGAGATCCATGGCGGCATAATCCCTGTCCCCTCCCGCCAAAGCCTCCCTGACCACCCCCATCCACCGCGCCATGGCACCAAAGTTGCATCCACCTTCGGGAACAACTTGCTTCATGGGGCCTGTTAAACATTGGTTAATCTCCGGCCACAAGCCCATGAGGCTTTTCACCTTTGGGAAGCAAACGAAACCAATACACCAAGTGCAGATGAAAAAACTGATCGCCACCCTTAGCCTGAGCGCCCTGGTCCTGGGGGCCTTTGCCCAAGAGAACACACGCGCCGTGGGCGGCAGCGGCCCCATGATCACCCTTGACAAGGAAGTGCACGACTATGGCACCATCGACCAAGGGGCCAACGGCACATGCGAGTTCAAGGTGACCAACACCGGCGATCAGCCGTTGATCATCAGCAACTGCAAGGGAAGCTGCGGATGCACCGTGCCCAAGTGCGACACGGCCCCCATTGCACCGGGAGCCTCCACCATCATCACCGTGAAATACGATACCAACCGCCCAGGCCCGATCAACAAATCGGTCACCATTACCAGCAACGCGGCGAACGGTGCCACCAAAAACGTGCGTATCAAGGGCGAGGTGAAGACCACGGCCGATGCTACCCCGACCAGCCCGGTGAAGGCGGCCAGCCCGATGGCCCCCACGGCCAATTGAGGCATTGGTAAGCATGATGCAAAAGGCCGCCCCACAACAACGGGGCGGCCTTTTGCATGCCGGGCCGGGCGGCACGGTGAACGGTGCCCAAGATGTTAAGCTTTGGTTAAGGATACCTTACCCACGGCGCACGGCCCGATATTTGGGATTGAAGAACAAAACAGAAAACACCACACATGAAGAAGTTCATTGCCACGCTTAGCCTCACCGCCCTGGTGCTGGGGGCCTTCGCCCAGGAAAACACGCGCGCCGTGGGTGGCAGCGGCCCCATGATCAGCATCGACAAGGAAGTACATGATTATGGCACCATCGACCAAGGTGCCAATGGCACTTGTGAGTTCAAGGTCACCAATACGGGCGACCAACCGTTGATCATCAGCAACTGCCAAGGCTCGTGCGGCTGCACGGTGCCCAAGTGCGACACCGCCCCGGTGGTCCCCGGTGGGTCCACCATCATCACGGTGAAATACGATACCAACCGGATCGGGCCCATCAACAAGACGGTCACCATCACCAGCAACGCGGTGAACGCGCCCAGCAAGGTGGTACGCATCAGCGGCGAGGTGAAAGCCTCTGCCGGCGGCACCCCCACCTCACCGGTAAAGACCGGTAGCCCGGTGGCACCTACCGCACGCTGAGCATATTCCAAGCACGGGGAGAAAGGGCCGCCTGCCACCAGGTGGCCCTTTCTTGTTGGGGCGGGCGATGGCCATAAAAGCAACTGACCGGAAGCAAACCTTAGATCGCCCCGGGGCGTTAATTTCGCGCACGACTTTCAGTAGAACAGGAACACTTTACCATAGCGCAAGCAACAAATGAGCGAGACTGCGAAGATCATTTTGGACGGCAAGACATACGAACTCCCCGTCATTACCGGGAGCGAAGGTGAGAAGGCGATCGACATCAGCAAGCTGCGGGCGGAAAGTGGATACATCACACTGGACTACGGCTACAAGAACACCGGCGCCACCACCAGTGCGATCACCTTCCTCGACGGAGAGAAAGGGATCCTCCGCTACCGGGGCTATCCGATTGAGCAACTGGCCGAAAAGGGCAACTTCCTGGAAGTCGCGTACCTGCTGCTGAACGGCGAGCTTCCGAACGCGAAGGAACTGGCGGAATTCGAAGGCAACATCCGGTACCACTCGTTGGTGCACGAGGATATGAAGCACTTCTTCCAGTTCTACTCCAGCAATGCCCACCCCATGGGCATCCTGTCGGCCATGGTGAGCTCGTTGAGCACCTTCTATCCGAAGAGCCAAACGCCGAACCGCCCGAGCAAGGACGTGGTGCGCACCATTTACCGGCTCATCGCCAAGATGCCCACTTTGGCCGCGATCAGCTACAAGAAGAACTTGGGGCAACCCTATATGTACCCGGACAACAGCTTGAGCTACGTGGAGAATTTCCTGCACATGATGTACGGGATGCCCACCGAGCCCTACAAGGCCGACCCGGTCGTGGTGGATGCCTTGAACAAGCTGTTGATCCTGCATGCCGACCACGAGCAGAACTGCAGCGCCAGCACCGTACGCATGGTAGGCAGCTCGCAGGCCAACCTGTACAGCGCCATTTCCGCAGGTATCGCCGCATTGTGGGGCCCCCTGCACGGCGGGGCCAACCAGCAGGTCATCGAAATGCTGGAGACCATCCGCAACGACGGCGGCGACATCCAGAAGTGGGTGAACAAGGCCAAGGACAAGAACGACCCCTTCCGCCTGTTCGGCTTCGGCCACCGGGTATACAAGAACTTCGACCCCCGCGCCCAGATCATCAAGAAGAGTAGCGACGAGATCCTCAAGCGCATGGGCATCAACGACCCTGTGCTGGACATCGCGCGGCACTTGGAGGAGGTGGCCCTGAAGGACGAATACTTCATCGAGCGCAAGCTCTACCCGAACGTGGACTTCTACAGCGGCATCATCTATCGCGCCATCGGCATCCCCACGCGCATGTTCACGGTGATGTTCGCCTTGGGCCGCCTGCCGGGCTGGATCGCCCAGTGGAAGGAAATGGTGGAGAACAAGGAACCCATCAGCCGACCCCGCCAGATCTACACCGGTGCGCTCAAGCGCGATTACCTCCCCATGGACCAACGCAAGTGAGCAGGCCACACAGGCCACTTTGCAACATCCTGCTTACTTTGTCCCCGCTATAGCACGAACCCATGAACAAGCGCAAGATCATTGGATACATCATCTGGCTGGTGGCATTCCTCATTCCGCTGCAGCCCGCCATCCTCAGCACGGACGGTGTAAGCAACAGCATCGGCCTCATCAACTTCGTGGTCCTGGTCACCTTGGTGTTCGTCGGGTATTTCCTCGTGGATAGCGGCAATACCAGCGGAAAGGCCGAGGCAGGTCACGGCCATTGAGAGAACCACGGGGCTTGGGACGGCCGGCCATCAACCGGCGTTTATCTTTGCCGCCCGCTGAGCGCCTGACCACGGCACTCGCGTGTTTTTTTCGGAGAGGTGCCGGAGTGGTCGATCGGGTCTGTCTCGAAAACAGATGTGCCCTTGCGGGTACCGGGGGTTCGAATCCCTCCCTCTCCGCCGATCAACAGGCCGCCCGAAGGGCGGCTTGTTTCATTTCCAGCCGGGGCCAAGCTTGCTTGAAGCCCCGGCTGGAAATGGAACAAGCACCGAAGCGAAGCTGAGGGCCTGTTGATCGAAGCTTCTTCGCATCGCCGTAGCCATACGAAGGCGTGCCCCCTTAGGGATAGCGCGAAGCGAAGCGGGCGCAATCCCGATCCCGTCCATTAACAGCCTTTCCAAATCGGCCCGGTCCATTTGCACTTTAGGCCCATACCTTGCATCCCATGTCGTCATGCTTCCCGAACGCCAAGGCCCGGCTGGGCCTGCTGCTGCTGCCCCTGTTTTCCTGCACCGCCATGCAACCGGCCATGAGCGCCGGCAGCGATTACTACAATCCAGGCCAGCTCCTGTGCGAAGACCACATCTATTCCGCCACGGTCCATACGGTGCAGCTCTTCAAAAAAGGTTTTGAGCTTTCCCCGCCCATCATCGAGCTGGGCAGCCCGGACCCGCTCGTCCTGCGCTTCGATGACTTCTCGGCCAATGCCGAGAACCTCAGCTACACCATCGTGCACTGCAATGCCGATTGGCAACCCAGCGACTTGGTCCCCAGCCAATACATCAATGGGGTCCCCACGGATTTCGTTCCCTCGCCCAGCCAGAGCTTCAACACGCTGCAGCCCTTCCTGGAATACGAATTCGAGGTGCCCAACGACATGATGCGGCCCACCGTGGCGGGCAATTACCTGCTCAAGGTTTTCCGCGGCACCGACCAGGAGGACCTGGTGCTTACCCGCCGCTTCCTTGTTTTCGAGGACCGGATCAAGATCGATGCGGCCATGGTGCCGTCCCGGGACATCTCCGTGCGCGATATCAGCCAGCAGTTGGACCTCACCCTACGCTACCCGGGCATCACGGTCCCCGACCCTTTCACCGACCTGAACGTGGTGGTATTGCAGAACAACCGGTGGGATGATGCCCGCACGGGATTCCGTCCGAAATTCATCCGTGACTCCGAATTGATCTACGACCACCCCAAGCAGGGCCTGTTCCAAGGGGGCAATGAATGGCGGGGGGCCGACCTGAAGAGCACACGCTACTCCAGCACCCGTGTTGCCCGGTTCATCGACTCGCCCGAAGGTTTGGATGAAGCGGTCTTGATGCCGGAGGAAAAGCGCGAGTTCAAGGTATACCTGGACCTGCCCGACCTGAACGGCAAGTACTTGGTACGCAACGACCTGGTTCGCGACGACCCGCTGAGCGCCGACTACCTCTACGTGGATTTCACCTTGCCGCGCACCCATGAGGAACCTGGTGGTGATGTGTATATCTATGGGGCCGTCAGCGATTACCAATGCAAAAAGGAGTTCCGCTGCACCTGGGACCCCGAGAGGAAGGTCTACACGGCCAGGCCGCTCATCAAGCAAGGTTATTTCGACTACGTGTACGCATTCCTCCCAAGGGGATCATCCGTACCTGACCTCGCCCTCCTGGAAGGCTCGCACTACCAGACGGAAAACGAATACCTGATCACGGTATACATCCGCGACTACCAGTTGCGGTGCGACCGTTTGTTGGGACTGCGTTTCCTCAACAGCCGCAAGGGCTGAGTGAACGTGCCGGTCTTCCGCGCACGAACCCGCTGTTTGGTCGTTATCCTTGCACCGGTCATGTTCACCGCCACCACCCACGGCATATTGGTCAGCGCGCTTCCCCACTACGAAGGCGCCCGGAGCGGCACCCTGGAGGAGCGTTTCCTGTTCAGCTACCGCATCACCATCGTCAATCGCAGCCAGCGCACGGTGCAGCTCCTGCGGCGGCACTGGCACATCACCGACAGCATGGCCCCTCCTCTCGAGGTGGAGGGCCCCGGTGTGGTAGGCGCCACGCCAGTGCTGGAGCCGGGCGCGCAATTTTCATACACGAGCTACTGTGAGCTGCATAGCGAACTCGGGCGTATGGAAGGCACCTATCGCATGAAGCACGTGGATGACGGCAGCGAGTTCGACGTGGCCATACCCGCCTTCAACCTGCACGTGCCGCACATCGGCAACTGAGGCCGGGACCGGGGTATCTTTGCGGTCCCTTGCAAAACGAACCGGACCAGTGTCCACGAACAGCTATGAGCAACGCAATTTTCACTCCGCCAGCCCCTTACAACGAACCTGTAAAAAGCTATGCGCCCGGCAGCCCGGAGCGGAAGAGCCTGCAGGCCGAATATGACCGTCGCCTGAAAACGCGCCTGGATGCGCCGATGTGGATCAATGGCAAAGCCGTGGAAACCGGCGACCAGCGGAAGATGACCATGCCGCACGACCACCATCATGTGTTGGGTGTAAGCCACCACGGCGATGCCAAGCACGTGAAGGCGGCCATTGACGCGGCCCTGAAGGCCAAGCGGGATTGGGAGCGCATGCCTAGGGAGGAGCGGGCGGCCATTTTCCTGAAGGCGGCGGACCTGATCAGCGGGCCCTTCCGAGCATCCATCAATGCGGCCAGCATGATGGCCCAAAGCAAGAACGCCTTCCAAGCGGAGATCGATGCGGCCTGCGAACTGGCCGATTTCTTCCGGTTCAACGTGGCGTACATGACGCAGATCTACCGCGACCAGCCCAACAGCCCTACGGGCATTTGGAACCGGTTGGAGTACCGTGCATTGGAAGGGTTCGTCTTTGCGCTCACGCCGTTCAACTTCACCAGCATCGCCGGCAATCTTCCCAGCGCCCCGGCCCTGATGGGCAACACCGTGGTTTGGAAGTGCGCCAACACGCAGATCTATTCGGCGCAGGCCATCATGGAGATCCTGCGCCTGGCGGGCCTGCCCGACGGGGTGATCAACCTGATCCATGTGGATGGCCGCATGGTGGGGGAAACCGTCTTCCGGCACAAGGAGTTCGCCGGCGTGCACTTCACCGGAAGCACCGGTGTATTCCGCACGGTATGGAGCGAGATCGGCAACAACATCGCACACTACCGGAGCTACCCCCGCATTGTGGGTGAAACGGGCGGCAAGGACTTCGTTGTGGCCCATGAGAGCGCCGACCCGGTGGCGGTGGCCACCGCCCTTTCACGGGGAGCCTTCGAGTACCAAGGCCAGAAGTGCAGCGCGGCCAGCCGGGCCTATATCCCGGAAAATATCTGGCCGCAAGTGAAGAAGGCCCTGTTGGAAGATCTGGCCGACATGAAGATGGGCAGCCCCCGGGACTTCTCGAACTTTATCAACGCCGTGATCGATGAAAAGGCCTTCGACAAGATCACCGGCTATATCGCCACGGCCAAGAAGGACAAGACCAACATCAAGGTCCTGGCCGGAGGCAAATCGGACAAGAGCAAGGGCTATTTCATTGAGCCCACCGTGCTGGAGACCAAAGACCCCAAGAGCATCACCATGTGCGAAGAGATCTTCGGGCCCGTGCTCACGGTCCACGTGTACAGCCCGAATCGTTGGATGGACACGTTGAAGCTGGTGGACTCCACCAGTGAATATGCCCTGACGGGGGCCATCTTCGCGCAAGACCGTGCGGCCGTGGTACAGGCCACGGAAGCGCTCCGGCACTCGGCAGGCAATTTCTACATCAACGACAAGCCTACGGGAGCCGTGGTAGGCCAGCAGCCCTTTGGTGGAGCCCGCGGCAGCGGCACCAACGACAAGGCTGGCAGCTATCTCAACCTGATCCGCTGGACGAGCGCACGCACCATCAAGGAGGCCTTTGTCTCTCCTGTAGACCATCGCTACCCCTTCCTGGGCTGAGGTTGTCCACGATCGATCGTTGACCATGCACAATGCGGGCCTTCGGGCCCGCGTTTGCGTTTCATGCAACTTCACGGCGTGAAAGAGAAGCTGCTCCGCTTCGTGCCCGCAAGGTTGCGGAACCCGGCCGGCGCCGGGCTTTTGGCGCTGCTGTTGTGGGTCAGCCTCTTTGCCGACTACGACCTGTACACCATGTACAAGTTGCGCAGGCAGTTGCACCAGATGCGGGAGCAACGGGACCACTATGAGGCGCTGATCGCCACCACGCGCGAGCAGCTCCATGAGTTGAGCAGCAACCAGGAGCTTCTGGAAAAATTCGCCCGGGAGCAGTACCTGATGAAGCGCGACAACGAGGACATCTTTGTCCTGGTGCCCAAGGAAAAGGGCAAGTAGCCCCTGCTATCGTTCCCCTCCCCCTTCCCAACGGCGGCCGGGGCCATCCGGGGGGGCTGCAGGCGGCGTCCCGGCATCGGTCGTCCCCTTGAAGGCCCGCAGGTTGTAGCGCAGTGAAAGCATGAAGTAGCGCTGCAGCATGTTGGTGGCGGTATCCAGGATGTAGGTGTCAGTCACATCGCGGGACACGCTCACATTGCACCCCAAAATATCGTAGGCCGTCACGTGCTTGACAAAGACAACGTTATTCAGGAATTTCCGGCCGATGGCGGCATTCCAAACCAAGGCATCCCGGTCGTATCCGGCACCCAGGCCGTTGTAATGCTCATAGTCCACCCGGTTTTCCAGCACCCAACCACGCAACCCGTTCAGGACAAGGCTCCCAGTAAGCTGGCCTTGGTAATAGGCATTGTTTGCATTGGGGCGCAGGTCGCTGATCGTGCTGTTGAGGTTGGCGGTGTAGCCGATGGTGAAGTCCCCGGACTTGCTGATGTTGCTGCCCAGCACCACGCCCAGGTTGGCGTTGTTGTTCAGCGTGAAGCTGCGCACGCCGTTCACCATGGCCGGCAGGCGGTCCACGCTGCCGCCCATGCTCAGGTTGAGATTGCTCCGCAAGGGAAGCACCGGCAACCCATAGCTGGCCAAAGCCCTGGCGGAGAGATAACCGTCCAGGTTCATCGGCATCGTCAGCTGTGCACCAGCAGGCAGCAGCACGCCATCGGCCAGCACGCTGTCCGCTGCGGCGGCATAGGTCACATTGCTCACCCTGCCCTGCTGGCTTTGCAGCGAAAGCAGGGCAAAGAAGGGCCGCGTCTTGGCGCTGTCGATGGTGTTGAACCGGAAGGTGAGCATGTGGCGGTATGTCTGGTCCAGTCCGAGATTGCCGGTCTTCAGGTGCAAGGGATCGCTGTTGTCCACCACGGTCTGCAGCTGGTTGATCGAAGGGGTACTCACGCTGGTGCGGTACATGGCACGGAGCCGTGTGAGCTTGCCCCAGTTGCGGCTCAGCATGGCATTCGGCAACAGGTTCGCATATGATCGCTCCACCACGGACGTGAACGGATACGTCTGTTCACTGTGCATATCGCTGGCCTGGCCGTCCAGGCCGATATTGAACATGAAGCCCTCTCCACGGAAGCGATAGCCCAGCCCACCCTTCAAGGAACGCACCGTGTTCAGCGCCTTGTTGCTCAACCGCGTGTTCAAGTGCTCCTCGCCATCATCCGGATCGGTGTCGTACGTCAGCTTCTCGGCATCGCTCAGCCGGATGGCCGGCTCCAGCGCGACTTGCAGCTGCCCCTTCCCGCCCATTGGCTCGGTATAACGCAGTTGCAACCCATGGCTCTGGTTGAAGTTGTCCGTGTTGTTGCGCTGATCGAGGAAATCATCCACGGTGGCCGTATCGCCCACGAACAAGTTGTGCGCCCCGAGGCTGCCGTTGCCGTCCTGGCTTCCCAAGGAAGTATTGAGGTTTGCACTGAAGGTCCTTCCCTTTGTCGCGAACCTGTGCCGATAGAGCAATGAGTTGCTGAAGCTGATGTTGTCGCGGTCCGTGCGGTTGTCGTTGTCCGAGGCGCTCAGCAGGGTGCCTTCCCCATTGAGCACACGCGAGGTGCGTATGCTGTTCGTCTGGTTTGATTGAAGGCTTAATTGCGGCCGGATGATCAAGGAATTGGCATCGTCCAGGTCCGTCTTGATCCGGAAGTTCAGCCGGTGGCCTGCATTGTCGGATACTCGTTCGCTCGAATTGCGGGACACCTGCGTTCCCCTATTGCCGAGGAAGGTGGTCCGCTCGCTCAATGAGGTGTTCAATCCGTGCTGCTGGTTGAAGAAGTAGCTGCCCGTGAGCTCCGTCTTGCCGATCTTATCGCTGTAATTCAGCCCGAAGGCGTGAGTGCGGATGATGCCCGGCTGGCTGCCCACGGTGAAGGACCCCGCAGAAACCCCGGAGAGGTCCTCGGCCGAAAAGTTCTGTTGGTTCACGTTGTTGCTTTGGGCGATCAGGCTGATGCGCCGCTTGTCCTTGAACCAGTTGAGCGACAGGCTGCCGGCATAACGGTCATCCGTGCCATAACCTGCCCCCACAGAGCCGAACACACCTTGGTTCATCCCGCTCTTGGTGATGATGTTGATGGTCTTGTCCGTATTGCCATCATCGAAACCGGTAAATTGCGCCTGATCGCTCAGCCGGTCGAACACCTGCACCTTCTCGATCACCTCTGCCGGCAGGGTTTTCAGCACCGTGGTGGCATCGTTGCCGAAGAACTCCTCCCCGTCCAGCAGCACCTTCGTCACCTTCTCGCCTTGGGCCTTCACCCCGTCCTTTCCGCTGGTGATGCCGGGCATCTTGGTCAACAGGTCCTCGGCGGTGGCATCCGGGTTCACCTTGTAGGCCCCGGCATTATACACGGTGGTATCGCCTTGCTGTTCCGCCCTGCGCTGTATGGCCACTTTTTCCACCGTGCCAAGCTCGGTCACCGACGATTTCAGCCACAGTTTCAGATCGCTCACGTCAGTATCCAACGACAACGGTTGGTCCAAGCGTTCATAGCCCACGAACGCAACGCGCAACACATACCCTCCTCCCGCCACGGCACTGAACCGGAAACCTCCTTCCAGGTCAGTCATGGCGGTGCGTCGCCGTGTGGTATCCGCTTGATCGATCAGCAGCACGGCGGCCCCGGGCAGGGAGGAACCATCACCTTGGTCCAATACGGTTCCCGCCAAATTGAATCCTTGGCCCCATGCCAACTGCTGCACCAGCAGGAGCAACAGGATGCCAAGAACCCGGGGCCGTACCCGGGCGACTGTCAGCATTTCCCTGTTCTTCCGGGCTTGTTCCATGCACAGACAAGAAGCTTGCCCTCACCAAGGCAGCTATCGTGCCAAGATGGGAACAATCACCGGCACAAGGGGAGTGCCGGCCGCGAAATGGGTCGATCAATGGTGGTGTCCGCCCGGCCCATGCACATGGCCATGGGCGATCTCATCCGCCGTGGCCTCGCGCACATCCGTCACCTCCACATCGAAGTTCAACGTCACCCCGGCCAACGGATGGTTCCCGTTCACCAGGACATCCTTGTCCGTGACCTCGGCGACCGTTACGATGCTATGCTCACCAGCTTGGAACTGCATGCCCACCTCCACTTTCTCGCCTCCGAAGAGCTCCAGGGGCACCCGCTGCAGCAGGTCGTTGTTGAATTCGCCGTAGCCTTCCTGCGGGCTCACCACCGCCTTGAACTTGTCCCCCTTGGCCTTCCCTTCCATCTGCACCTCCAGGCCAGGCACGATCATTTGGCTGCCTTGCAGATAGGAAAAAGCCTCATGGCCTTCCGAGCTGTCGATCACCTGACCATCGTTGTCGGTCAGGGTGTAGTGGAATGAGACCACGGAGCTCTTCGAGATTTTCATGTTTGTAGCGTTGGTGTTCATGGATCCCCGTCCTATCGGCGCCGGGGCTTAAGATCAGATCAAAGTGGCGATCAATTCCTTGGAGGTCCGTGCCGACCGGTCCGCCTCCAGGTCATCCACCAAATTGCTCACGTAGGTGGTGCAAAGGATCCGGACCATCTCATCCTTCATACCCACAAATTGATCATGCAGGGGGCAAGGTTCATCCACGCCGCATTGGCGGAGCCCCATCACACAGGCCTTGCGATCAACATCCTCCCCGATGGCCCGCATCACCTTGCGCAGGTTCACTTGGGCGGCCAGCTCCGGCGGCATGCCAAACCCACCGCTCGGCCCCCTTTGCGACAGGATCACGCCGCTCCGGGCCAAGTTCTGCAGCACCTTGGCCGTAAAGGCCTGCGGGGCCTCGATGCGCTCGGCAATGACCGGCATGGTCAATCGGTTACCGTGTCGCGAGGCCGAGGCAATCTCCACCACGGCCCGGAATGCATACTCACAGGTTTTCGAGAAAAACACGGCGTACCTCGCTTAAGGGCCTGCGAAGGTAGGCCAAGGAACTGCCAGCATCGAGGCCGGGGCGCATCCGGTGCCCTCCTGTGGATCTATTTATGATTCAGCCCCCTGCGCACCGAAGTTCATGTCCGGGCCCTACCAATCCGGCGCGCCATCTCCACATTAGGGTACCTCGAAGAACCTCGCCCCGCGTCACCGGCACTTCTTGCCGGCCCTTCGGGCAAGCATCCGGTACATATCGGACCTCGTTCAGCCATTCGGCTCCCATCAGGTCGGGATGTGCCAGTTGCTCCTCAGCCAGTTACCTACGGGTAACTTCCCGTCATCGCGCCTTGCCTGGCATGAACGATAAACGCTTGTGCCATCGGATAAAGGTTCTTCGAGACATCCATAAGGCTTTCCGGTACGCCTGCTTTGCCGAACTTCGCCACTATGAGCCAGGAACAGCTTTTCGCGGCATTCGCCTCCATGGACCGCAGCCAATGGGAACAGTTGGTGCTGAAGGAACTCAAAGGCAAGGATTTGTCCTCGTTGGACATCCGACTGCCGAACGGGGTCAGCCTGAGTCCTCTTAGCCTGCCGGGGGATGCCGGTGCTGAACCGTCCGAAGATGGGCGCCGGGGCACGAAACGGGCGGACAACCTGTGGCGCATGACCACGGATGTCCAGGGGCTTGCGGACAGGGCCAACCAAGCCCTTCTGGAGGACCTGATGGGCGGTGCCGATTCAGTAGTGCTCGGCGGCGATGAAAGCCAAGTGTCCGATGCCTTGGCCGATGTCTTGTTGGCCGGCGTGGACATCCAGTTCCGGAACGGCAGCGCAGCACTGTTGCCCTGGTTGCTCGGGGAAGCGGCAAAGCAAGGCGTGAAGAAAAACGAACTGTCCCTGTGTCTGGGCATGGAGTTGACGGATGAGGTGGTGTCGCTTCGGGAGAAAGTCCAACCATGGCCGGACATCCGGCTGTTCAACATCCGTACGGAAGGCACCACGCCGGAAGCCATGAAGGCCGCCTTGGAGAAGGGTCAAGAAGCGTTGGAGCGGTTGACAAAGGCCGGATTCCCCGCCAATGAAGTGGCAACCCGGATCCAATTCACCCTGCCCTTGCAAGACGACCTGTTCACCGACGTTGCCCGGCTGCGGGCCTTCCGGGCTGCATGGACCGCTGTGGCCGGTCCCGGATCGTGGATCCAAGGCGAGGTGCAATACCCGGCTGATGGCGCCAGTCACACCGACATCATTCGCGCCACGCTGCAGGCCGTGGGCGCGGTGGCCGCAGGCTGCGATGGCCTCACCATTCCGCCGCCCCGATTGCCGGAAGGTGATGCCCTGGCCCGGCGTGTGGTGCGCAACATCCACCACTTGCTGAAGGACGAAGGCTTTCTGGCCCGTGTGGCCGATCCCGTGGGCGGCGCCTACGCAGTGGAGAAATTGACGAAGGCGTGGGAGGAAATGCTGGCTTCAGGCCACAAGCCCCAGGCCGCGATCAAGCCGGAGGCTGGCGGCCTGGGGCCCGTGGCCCACGACTTGGCCAACCGCGAGGACCTACCCCTGCAATCCTTTTACACCGAGGCAGACAACGAGGGCTTGGAACACCTGCGTTTCGGGCCGGGCGCGCCGCCCTACCTGCGCGGGCCCTACGCCAGCATGTACACCATCCGCCCGTGGACCATCCGGCAGTACGCGGGCTTCAGCACGGCGGAAGAAAGCAACGCCTTCTACCGCCGCAACTTGGCCGCCGGGCAAATGGGCCTCAGCGTGGCCTTCGACCTGGCCACCCACCGCGGCTACGACGCCGACCACCCGCGCGTGAAGGGCGACGTGGGCAAGGCCGGCGTGAGCATCAGCAGCGTGGAGGACATGAAGGTGCTCTTCGATCAGATTCCGCTGGACAAAATGAGCGTGAGCATGACCATGAACGGGGCCGTGCTGCCCATCATGGCCTTCTTCATCGTGGCGGCCGAGGAGCAGGGCGTGGCGCCCGAACAGCTCGCGGGCACCATCCAGAACGACATCCTCAAGGAGTTCATGGTGCGCAACACGTACATCTACCCGCCGGGACCGAGCATGCGCATCGTGGGCGACATCTTCAGCTACTGCGCCAGGAAGATGCCCAAGTTCAACAGCATCAGCATCAGCGGCTACCACATGCACGAGGCCGGCGCGCCCGCTGACCTGGAGCTGGCCTACACCCTGGCCGACGGCATCGAATACGTGCGCACGGGCATGGCGGCGGGCATGCAGGTGGATGAGTTCGCCGGGCGTCTCAGCTTCTTCTGGGGCATCGGCATGGACCTCTTCATGGAAGTGGCCAAGATGCGCGCGGGCCGCCTGCTCTGGGCCAAGCTGCTGCACGAGATCGGCGCGAAGGACAAAAAGAGCCTGGCCCTGCGCACCCACTGCCAGACCAGCGGCTGGAGCCTCACCGCGCAAGACCCGTTCAACAACGTGGCACGCACCACGGTGGAAGCGCTCGCCGCCACGTTGGGCGGCACCCAAAGCCTGCACACCAACTCGCTGGACGAGGCCATTGCCCTGCCCACCGACTTCAGCGCCAAGATCGCGCGGGACACCCAGCTGTACCTGCAAAAGCAAAGCGGCATTACCAAGTGGATCGACCCGCTGGGCGGCTCCTTCTACGTGGAGCGACTGACGCACGAGCTGGTCCACAAGGCTTGGGCACGCATCCAGGAAGTGGAAAAGCTCGGCGGCATGGCCAAGGCCATTGAAAGCGGGCTGCCCAAGATGCGGATCGAGGAGGCCGCCGCGAAGCGCCAAGCCCGCATCGACACCGGCAAGGACCGCATCATCGGGGTGAACAGCTTCCAAGTGGAGGAAGAGACCGAGCTGGAATTGCTGGAAGTGGACAACACCAAGGTGCGGGAACAGCAGGTGGCGCGTTTGAAGCAGATGAAGGCGGCGCGGGATGGGAAGAAAGTGAAGGAGGCGCTGGAGGCGCTGACGAGGGCGGCGAAAGAAGGAATGTCCGATGTCTCACGGCCTATACCAGACGCTGCTCTGAGCATAGGACATGAGACATCGGGCAAGCGCGGCGGCCCCGCACGTGGCAACCTCCTCGAACTCGCCGTCAACGCCGCCCGCGCCCGCGCCACCCTGGGAGAGATCAGCGACGCCCTGGAGAAGGTATTCGGCCGTTACGCTGCCGTGCCACGCACCATCAGCGGCATCTATTCCGCGGAAGCCATGAACGATACCGACATGCAGCAGGCCATGCGCCTCGCCGATGAATTCGCCAAGCACGAAGGCCGCCGCCCGCGCATCCTCGTGGCCAAGATGGGCCAGGACGGTCACGACCGCGGCGCCAAGGTGATCGCCACCAGCTTCGCCGACATCGGCTTCGACGTGGACATCGGTCCCCTGTTCCAGACCCCGCAAGAAGTGGCGAAGCAGGCCATCGAGAACGATGTGCACGTGCTGGGCGTCAGCAGCCTCGCCGGCGGCCACAAGACCCTGGTGCCCGAGGTGATCAAGGAACTGCGCGAGACCTACAAACGCCCCGACATCCTCGTGGTGGCCGGTGGCGTGATCCCACCGAACGACTTCGACTTTTTGAAGAAGGCGGGCTGCTTCGATGTGTTCGGGCCGGGCACGAAGATCCCCAAGGCGGCGGTGGGGATCATTGAGGCGCTGAAGCACTGAACAGGTTGATCCGCACACGTTCAAAGCATCTGATCAGAATATCCCGACCACTTACTCCACGTCATTTGATGCTTGGAATTTGACTATTTGAGCAATGAGCGAGGAACAATTGCGCATAGACGATGACCCGGCCGCGAGCAATGCCTATGACGCATTGAAGAATACGGCGGATAAGGTGATGCAGGGCTTGGAGAAGGTCCGTGATCACAAGGAGATAAACCGGCGACGCTGGGTTTGGGAGTTGGTGCAGAATGCGAAGGACCTACCCAAGCGCTTTGGACCGGTATCAATCAGGCTCACTTACGAGCCCCACAGATTGGTCTTCGCCCACAACGCTGATCCCTTCCGAGTAAAGGACGTGACAGCGTTGATTAACCAGGTCAGCTCCAAACCTTCGGACAGCATCGACGCACAGATCACGGGCAAGTACGGAACAGGCTTTATCAGCACCCACTTAATGAGCGCCCGCATTACGGTGAAGGGTGTAGTGGTGCGCCAGGAGAGGCCTGCCAAGCGCATGACACTGATCCTGGACCGCGAAGGGATCCGATCCGAGGACCTGATCCCCAAGATTCGGCAAGCGCAGGAACTTGTGGAGCGCATCGACTCCAACCCCGCGTTCGAGGACATCGCCGACTATCAAGGGAACCGGACCGAGGACGACATGGACACTGAGTTCATCTACCCGCTTGAAAGCGATGATGCGCACGAAACGGTGCGTGTGGGCCTTGCGGACCTCATCCATACTCTTCCCCATACGCTGGGCAACCTTGGTGACAAGGTGAAGCGCCTGATGGTGGATGACCGGGTAGGAGGTCGTATGCTGGACTACCGTTGTGATGTGGTGGAGGACAACGGGACCATTCGCAAGCTGCGAATGAAGGCTGGTGAACAGGATGCTGTACACTTCCTGTCCTACACGCGCGATGACATTACCCTTACCATAGAAGTGAATGATTTCGAGCGTCCGCGATTGAAACCCAACTTCGGTGAGCAGCCGACCCTATATCGGGATTTCCCTTTGATCGGATCGGAGAAGTTTCACTTCCCCTTCATCCTGAACAGCGCGACACTTTATCCCACGGAACAGCGCAATGGCATCTTCCTGAATGATGCGAGTAGCGATAGGGTGATGAATAACCGGCTGGTGATTGAGCGAGCCATGCAATGTGCCATAGAATTCGGCCGGTGGCTTGCCGAGAACGGCGCGCAATACCTTTACGTGGTGGCCTACAGCCGCATGCCGGAAATCGACTTGAACGAGGATGCGAAACTTTGGTACAAAGTACAACAGAAACAGTGGAGAGCTGGACTGTTGCAGCTTCCGCTGGTGGAGACAGCCACCGGCACCAATGTGCCGCTTAAGGACGTGGTGCTGCCTCGCGCTGGTCATGGTTTGGACGTGCAGGCAGCCTTCTGGGACTTGATGGCTCCGTTCGCGGGCTATGGTCGGGTGCCGCGCAAGGACCTGCTTACTTCTTGGTTGAAGGCCACCGGTCCATCGGAGGAAGGCGGTTCATGGGATCAGGGCTTGGACCTTATTCAAGGGCTGGATGACTTGTTCAAGCAGGTAGCGGAGAAAGAAGATCTCGCAGCTCTGACACTGGACCGACATCCCGAAGGGACCACACTTGATCCCGTAACATGGCTGGGGGCTTTGTTCCAATTCGCTTACAGTCAGAACCAGAGCGAATTATTGAACACGCACGCCGTGGTGCCCGATCAGTACGGTCGCTTCCATAAGCTCGGTGAACTCTACTTAGAACATCCCGAATCCCGCATACCCGATGCCATTCTGGACGTGATGAAGAAGCTGGGCACAGATTGGCGCCAGCTGTTAATCCATCGGGACTTGAACCTGGGTGATAGCAACCATAAACGCTGGGGCCTGGCGGATGCATCCAAGAAGATGATCGAGCTACTGGGCGGAGAGCGCCCGGACCTTGCGCAAAATGCACAATTAACCGGCCGATCTGATCTGCATGATATCCTGTTCGAACTACTGTCCATTATTCCACCCGGTGGCCAGAAAGGCCTACGTGCGGAACTCTTCTGTAACGCCTGCCGGTTCTACCAACAACGGTCAGGGGAATATCGCGAAACCATTGGCTGCGCTGACTTCAACTTTGGCCCAGCGATGCGTCTGCTTCTGAGGCTGATGCATGACCGCATCACCGAATGCCATAACATGGATGGGCTCGCATCCTTCATGGCCGTGAGCAGGGACCAGGCGGTTCTATGGCTCGACGACCACCTTCGCTCCATTGGTGGCAATGAAGAGTACAAGGCTTTCCTTGAACGCGGGAACATTATCCCCAACCGTTACGGCGATCTTATAGGATACAAGGATCTGTACAATTACGGAACCGAGGACCAACCCTTGGATGCCGACTTGATCCTGGTGTTGCAAGCTCTTGATCCGCAACAGAACTGGAATAAGGTGCTGGTTGGTGATGGTATCGGTATCCCTATGCACGAGACTAGAACCATGCTCCAGCTCGGCAAGTCCATCGACGACCAAGTGGCCCAAGTCTGGGGCAAAGCAGCTTCAGAACCGAGGCTTCTGGAGGAGCGCCAATCAACCCTTGTGGCGCTCATTGATTGGTGTAACAAGCACGACGACGATGCTAAGCGCTTCATGCCCAGCTTTATGCAGATCAAGGACAAGTTGTCTTTCGACCTGATCATACGGCCGAACCTTTCCAGCGGGGTCATTGGTCTGCTCGGGGATAAGCGATACGGCGCCTTACTGCAGGCCATCCAGCAGCGTGGAATGGACATTGAGAAGGTAAAGGAACTACTGGATGTCACCGGTGCATTGGGGTCGCTGGATGAGATCATCTCAAAGGCCAAGGAAATGCTTGAGGAAGAACAGGACTTTGAGTACAAGAAGGAGCTTGGCCAACGCATGGAGCAGTTGCTGAAGGAGGCGCTGGATTCCGAGGGCTTCCAGACGCATGTGCAGGGCATCGGCGACTATGATATCTCGGTCAGCAACCCGAGCAACGGCAAGGTCTTCTACATCGAGCTGAAGTCCGTTGCGCGAGGATCTACCGATGCCCTCAAGTTGGCACCATCCCAAGCGATGGCTTGGCGAACGGACGATGTCAATAGGGCGCTATGCCTGATCGAACGGGGGGCGTATGGATCAAACATCAGCATCGAATACGTCAAGAACAACTTGCTCACCAGAAGTGCATTAGCCAAGGACTTGATCGCAGGCAACGATGCCTACAACAAGTTCCTCGAAGTGAAGAACGGCCAGGAGTTGGATATCCAGCTCTTGGGCGATGTTCGGGTGCGGTTGAATAGAGCCACATATCTCAAGAACGCGGGTGGCTACGAGCAACTCATTCAAGCAATCCGGGCGGCATTAACGTGACCGACCTGAGCAACGGGTTTGGTAGGTGGTACTGCTGCATAGGAGGGGCTCGGTGCATGGAGTGCTCTGCGTGAGGGGGCGCAGCGGCAGCCCCGCGCAGGCGTGGTCCTGCGGGCGCGTGGAGCGAGGAGGCTGTGACGAAGGAGCAGACCCCGCAGCCCCGCGACCGCCGGCCAGGGCAAGTCGGGCTATAGCGAAGCACCCGACCCGCCAGCTCCCGAACGGAGGCCCTGCGCAGTGAAGGAATCAGGCGGGGCACGCCCCCCAACCGATCAGACAATGAGATGATCAGAAGATCAGATGATGTCAGCGCCCAGGCAGTCATTCCATTTTCTGATCTTCTGATCTTCTGATCTTCTGATCTTCTGATCTTCTAATTGTCTGATTGTCTAATCATTTATATTGCGCATAGGCATCACTGTTAGCAACTTATTGTCCATTTGATGCTCTTGAGCATCCTTTGGATGCAACAGAGTCAAAGAAAATTCGTATACTTGTGGCGGGAAAGCCGCGTTAGTGAACTGAAACCACCTTTACGATGTCTACAAGCAACATAATCTGGCAAGACCTGAGCGACACCCAAGTGGTGGAGCAGTTAGGCACGGAGCTGCGCCGCATGCGCTTGGAGCGCAACCTGAGCCAGGCCGAGGTGGCCCAGCGCGCGGGCCTGGACCGCACCACCGTGGTGCAGCTGGAGGCCGGCCGCGCCGCCACCTTGCTCACCGTGGTTCAGGTGCTGCGGGCCATCGGTCAACTGCCCTTGCTCGATGCCTTCCACCAAGTGCCCCAGCCCACGCCCTACATGCTGGTGGAGGCCCAGGAGCAGTACCTGAAGAAGCAGCGCAAGCGCGCCAGCCGCAAGAAGCCCACCATCGCACCACCGAAGCCCAAAAGCACATGGTAACCCACGCCACCGTCAAGCTCTGGGGCCAGCCCGTGGGCGTGGTGGTGTGGGACGAGCAGCAGCACCGGGCCCGTTTCCAATACCACCGCGAGTTCGCCCGAGGCCATCTGGACGTGGCCCCGATCATGATGCCGCTGTCGGTGGCGCGCGATGGCGAGGCCGTCTTCTCCTTTGGCAACCTGCGCGACGAAACCTTCAAGGGCCTGCCCGGTCTCTTGGCCGACAGCCTGCCCGACCGCTTTGGCGAACAGCTCCTGAACACTTGGCTGGCCCTGCAAGGCCGGCTGCCCGGCACCGCCAACCCCGTGGAGCGCCTGTGCTACGTGGGCGTGCGTGGCATGGGCGCCCTGGAGTACGAGCCGGCCCACCACGTGCTGGAAGCTCCCGGCGAAAGCCTGGAGGTACAGGAGCTGGTGAAGGTGGCCAGCCAAGTGCTCGACGACCGCGAACGCTTCACCACCCGCCGATCCAAGGGCAAGGAGGAGGCCCTGCGCGACATCATCCAAGTGGGCACCTCGGCGGGCGGCGCACGCGCCAAGGCCATCGTGGCCTTCAACGCCGAAACGGGCGAAGTGCGCAGCGGCCAGATCGGCAAGCTGCGGGGCTTCACCTACTGCCTGATCAAGTTCGACGGGGTGGAGCACCAGATGCAGGGCGCACCTGCGGGCTATGGCCGCATTGAATACGCCTACTACCTGATGGCCCGGGCCTGCGGCATCGCCATGATGCCCTGCCGCCTGTTGGAGGAGAACGGCCGCGCCCACTTCCTCACCCAGCGCTTCGACCGGGTGCAGGATGCACAGGGCCGCACCCATAAGCTGCACATGGCCACCCTGTGCGGCATCGCCCACCTGGACTACAACGATCCGCTGGCCCACAGCTACGAGCAGGCCTTCGCGGTGATGCGCACCCTGGGCCTGCCCTACCCGGCCGCCGAGGAGTACTTCCGCCGCATGTGCTTCAACGCCATCGCCCGCAACCACGACGACCACACCAAGAACACCAGCTTCCTGATGGACCCGCAGGGCGAATGGCACCTCAGCCCGGCCTACGACATGTCCTTCGCTTACAACCCCGACAGCCTGTGGGTGAAGCAGCACCAGATGAGCATCCACGGCAAGCGCATCGGCATCACCCGCGAGGATCTGTTGGCCGTGGCCAAGGAGATGAACATCAAGAAGGCCGACCGCATCGTGGACGAGGTGGTGGCCGGCGTGGCCCGGTGGAAGGAATTCGCGCAGCAGGCCGGGGTGCCGAAAAAACAAATGGACGCCATCGGGAAATTGCACCTGACCAAATTGTGATCGTCGGCACGATCCGGCCTGGACGCCGCCTCTACCTTTCACCCATGGAAATCGAATTGCAGGAAACCGGCGACAAGGGCCGCTTCGTCATCCAAGAGGACGGCCAGGAGCTGGGCGAGATGACGTACTTCACCTCGGCGCCCGGCCAGATCACCATCAACCACACCTTGGGCTTCCCCGGCTCCAAGGGCAAGGGCGCGGGCATCCGGCTGTTCAACGCGGCGGTGGCCGAGGCCCGCAAGCGTGGCTGGCGCATCGTGCCCGAATGCTCCTTCGTGGCCAAGGTGATGGACCAGGAGCCCGAGGCCTACGCCGACGTGCGGGCATGAGCAAGCACAAGCTCGATCTGCACGACATCTTCAACCGGGGCGAAGAGATCGACCGTGCGCTGCGGGAGGCCATGGACTTCTGCACCGAGCGCCGCATCGACATGCTGGAGATCATCCCCGGCAAGGGCAGCGGGCAGTTGAAGAAGAAGGTGCTACGCTTCTTGCAGCAGCCCGAAGTGAAGCGCCGCTATGACCGCATCGACAAGGACCGCGACAACCACGGCCGCTTGTTTGTGCGCTTCCGGCATTAACGAAATCGGCGCCGGTCAGGCGAAATTCTACGGGATATGTTTGCCCCATCGATTCCTTCAGAAAACAACGCCCTCCAACCCGATGAGATTGCCCCATTTCGCAACACTGGCCGTAGCCACTGCGTTCACCCTTGCATCCTGCTCCAACACGGAAGAGGCCAAGGCCCCTGCACTACCCACAGAGACCGCCCCCTCGCCGATCAACGTGGAGGTCGCACCTCAACCATCGCCTTCCCCTGATGCTGCTGCTCCAGTCAGCGGCACGGCCCAATTGAACCCACCGCACGGGGAACCGGGTCATCGCTGCGAAATTCCCGTGGGGGCTCCTTTGGATGGCAGCGCCCCTCCCCCTGCCTCCTCCGCCCCTCCCATCACATTAAACCCACCCTCCCCCACGCCTTCCTCTCCTACGGGCGTCAACAGCGGAAAGATCAACCCACCGCATGGTGAGCCGGGGCACGATTGCGCTGTACCCGTAGGCAGCCCCCTGCCTTAAGATCAGCGCCGATCGCAGGCGTTGCACCGAAGATGCCAGCCGCATTGCTGGCACATGATCAGGCGGCAACATGTGGTGTTGCCAACGCTAACTTGCCCCCATGGACTTAGCCAAACTGCGACGTCATATCGCCCAATGGCTAAGGCGGGGGACCTTGGCGTTGGGGCTCATGGCCATGATCATGGCCCTTTTATCCTTCACCAGCCTGCCCTTCCATGCGCATCGCTGGTTGGGCACGGCCGGTGGCTTGGTCACCGGAAGCGTGGAAGCCATCGTGGTACTTTCGGGTAGCGGCATGCCCTCCGGCCCGGAGCTGATGCGATGCCACGAGGCGGCCCGGCAGGCCCGGCTTTCGCCGGTAGCGGTGGTGATGCTGTTGTTGCCGTTGGACACGGCCTTGGAAAGGGCCATGAGGGAGGAACTGATCCTGAAGGGCGTGGCCCCGGAGCGCATCCGCACCTTGCTGCATGGGCGCAACACCCGCGAACAAGCCTTGGATTTGGCCCATGCCCAACCTGCGTGGAAGAACCGGTCGATGGCCGTGGTGACGGCCCCGGAGCACATGTACCGCAGCCTCTTGGCCTTCCGCAAGCTTGGCTTCACCGAGGTGGTCGGCGCCCCGGCCTTCGACCATGCCCTGTTCTCCGACTTGCGCTATGGCTTCCGGGACATCGGCGGCAAACCGTACATCCCGGACATGGCAGGCCATACCGGGCTTCGCTACAACTTCTGGAACTACCTGAAGCTGGAGATCACGTGCTTACGGGAGTATGCCGCCCTGGCGTATTACAAGCTGAACGGCTGGGCCTAAGCGGAGGGCTCTTTTTTGGAAACCCATTTCCAACACTTAGCTTTGTACACAAGCGAAAGCCCCTAACCACAACAATCCAAAAACACCCTACCATGAAGAAAACCTTACTCACCTGTGCGGTGGCACTTGTCGGCTTCACGGCATTTGGCCAAATCTCAACATACGTCCTGCAACCTGCGGACCTGTCCGGCCCTCTGGAGTTCAACATGGCCGACGGCTGGGGCCTGCTGCCGGACATGAGCAATCCGGCCAACTTGGTGCAAGGCTTTGCGGCTTTGGTGGACGATGGCTCAGCCAACCCCAACCAAGGTTGTGACGCCTTGATCAACGGCGCCGACATCCAAGGCAAGATTGCCGTGGTGTACCGCGGCACCTGTGAATTCGGCCTGAAAGCCCTGAATGCACAGAACGCCGGAGCTATCGCCGTGGTGATCGTGAACAACGCCCCTGGCGCACCTGTTGGCATGGCTGCCGGCGTCAATGGTGGCCAAGTATCGGTTCCCGTGGTGATGATTTCCCAAGATGCGGGCGCCATGCTCCACGATGAGATCGTGGCGGGCAACGTGGAGATGCTGATCGGCAACATCCAAAACCTGTTCCCGAACAACCTCAGCCTGAAGAAGGCCCGGATGCTCATCCCCACCCAAGCTGCACGCCCGCAGCAGGTATCCACCGGTGACGACAACTTCTCGGTTGAACTGGGGGGCTGGGTGTACAACTTCGGCAGCGACGCCCAACCGGCCACCTCGCTGAAGTGCACGGTCATCAACAATGGCTCTACTGTGTATGACCAAACGTCCAACAGTGTGAACATCAATCCCGGCGACAGCGCCTACATCAGCCTGCCGACCTTCACGCAAGCCAACGGCTATACCGGCCGCTACACCATCACCTACACCGCCCAAATGGGTGAGGCTGATGACTTCCCGGATGACAACACCTTCACCACCAGCATTGTCTTCGGCTCCTTGGTCTCCTACTCCCCCTTGGACGAGGACAACCTACCCCTGCAGGAAGCCTTCTACCGCCCCGCCAGCGAATACCAGCTCTTCGGGATTTGCGGCACTTTCTCTTCCCCGCATGCGAGCCGCCTCAAGGCTGATGGGGTCTACGCCGCCATCTCGGTAAACAGCCCGGCCACTGTGGACGGTCGTTTGATCAATGTACACCTGTACGAGTGGGATGGTAACAATTTGGGCTCCATTTCGGAAGTAATGCAAGGTGAATACGCCTATGAAGGAGTGGCCATGGAGCGCCTGCCGGTGTTCGTTCCCTTCTTCGAGTCAATCACACTGACCAACAACCAAGAGTACCTTTTCTGTGCCTCCACGCCCGACGCCGAGATTTTCCTCGGCCATGCCTCGAGCGTCAACTACTCGGAGACTGAAGACGTTACAGATGTATTGACCACCCTGCTCCACATCGACGATGAGTGGTCGGGCGGATGGACCAGCGGAGAGGTGCCGGCGATGGCCCTGCAAACCAGTGATGCCGTGGGTATTCACGAACAGGCCATGGTGGAATTGACCCCCTACCCCAACCCGACGCACTCCTCCATCAGCATCCCCATGACCGGCATGACCGGCAAGGCCACCATCCAGGTCATGGATGCCAAAGGAGCAAAAGTTGCCGATCGCCAGGTTACCATTGGCGGCAACAACCTGCTGACCATGGATCTCAACGAGCTCAACGGCGGCGTGTACATGTTCCACGTCCTGTTCGAGAACGGCACCCAATCCGACTTCCGTGTGGTTGTAACCAAGTAAGGGACTCATTCCCGAATTGCAAAAGGCCCCGCTGAAAAGCGGGGCCTTTTGCATCCTGATGTGTCCGGACGGCTCCAGTATTACCCCACCCTGTATTACAGGGCCATACCCCTCAACAGCCCCCAAACCGGACTATTTTCTCGTCGTCCCAAGCAATTCCTCAGGCTTCACAACGCTCCCTGGGCCAATCCGATAACTGGAATGCGCCGTTTTGACGGGTCTTGTTAGCCAAGCCTGTCATTCTGTTAAACATTCCTCCGGCGATCCATCCTGTCAGCTTTTGGCACGCTTTTGTCGCGCATCGAGAAAACTGCTGACGATGCCACGGAAAAAGAAAGAAATCATCCTGACCCAACCGGTCAAAAAGGGAATCAAGGCAATCAAGGTGCGGTTGGACCAACGGACGGTCATCACCCTCTCGGACTTGAAAAAGTTGGCATTCTGGAAGCAGCGCTATCCCCAGGCTGAGGTGATCGGTTGACCCGGCTGCCAACAAGGAGAGGCCTGATGCACACCGCGGTCAATCCCGGTTTGCTTGGAAGAGGCTGCAACAGCGCTGCTCATGTTATGGTTCATGCGCCGTTCGGGATTTACGCTTTCGCATGCGGTGTCGTATGCGCATTAAACAGTTAGGCCGTGCGCAGCCTTCACGGTCCATCGCCATGAAACCCGAAAGGCTGGACCGATTGTGCCGTGCATGGCACGATGATTACAGCTCGTCCGTAAACTTGCGGTAAACCTAAAGGCCCATGCCCAGTTTTGATATCCTTTCCAAGGTGGACCCGCAAACCCTCGACAACGCCATCAATACAGCCAAGCGTGAATTGGAGACGCGCTACGACCTGCGTGGCTCCAACAGCAACATTGAGCTGGACAAGAAGTCGCTGACCGTTAAGCTGTCCACCGAAGACCATTTGAAGCTGGATGCGATCCTCGATATCCTTTTGGAGCGCAGCACAAAACAAAAGGTGGACGTCAAGAGCTATGACCTGAGTGAAGAGCCGGCCCCCAGTGGCAAGTTGCTCTATCGCACCGTAAAGATCAAGCAGGGCATTGACCGCGAAACGGCCAAAAAGATTGTCAAGTCCATTAAAGACACGGGACTGAAGGTGCAACCCCAGATCATGGATGACATGGTGCGGGTCACCGGCAAAAAGATCGACGACCTCCAAGCCGTGATGAGCCACTTGCGCGGGGAGGATTTCAGTTTGCCGCTCCAGTTTGACAATATGAAGAGTTGATCGCCAGCCATGACCAGGATGCCACTATCCTCGGCGCGGCATGCTTCTTCCCCATATGGAAATCCCACAATTACCGACCAAGTATCCGATTAAGATCTTGGACTCCAGCTTCCTGACGCACAATGTGAAGCGTTTCGTGTTGGAGAAGCCGAAGGGATATAAATACACGCCGGGCCAAGGCGCGTGGGTCGCACTCAACAAGGAAGGATGGTCCGACCATTCCCGCCCCTTCACCTTCACCTCCTTGACCGGTTCACACACCTTGGAGTTGATCATCAAGATCTATGATGAACGGGCCGGTGTAACCCATCAGCTGGGCTTGGCCCGCAAAGGGGACGAGCTTCTGATCAGCAAGCCATTCGGGGCGATCACCTACCAAGGGCCAGGTTTCTTCTTTGCCGGCGGTGCGGGGGTAACCCCATTCATTGCCATCCTGCGCGAATTGCACAAGGAAAAGAAATTGACAGGCAACACGTTAGTATGCTCCAACCAGACGGCGGACGACATCATCTTGTATGAGGAGTTGAACAAGATGCTGGGAAAGAACTTCCTCAACATCTTCACCCGGCAACACGTGATCGGCTTCGTGGAGCGGCGTATTGACAGGAACATCATGATCACACTGGTGCAAAACTTCGACCAGAAGTTCTACATCTGCGGCCCCAAGGGATTTGTACAAGACATCAGCACCATTTTGCAGGGGCTGGGCGCAACGGCGGATTCCATTGTGATCGAACAGTAGCCGCCCGACAGCGCTTCAGGCCTGGCCACATGATCCGCATCCCGAAGTCCTAAAAAAAACGGAACGCGCCTTACAGGGCGCGTTCCGAATATCCTGGTTTCGTTGCTTACGGGCTTCGGGAAGGCTTTGATGAAGCCTTTTAACCAGGGGTACCGATTTTATTGATAAACATTACCTCGGGTCTGAAACGGGACCCGCAACGAAAGGTTACGAATGAATAGGATATCAGTCTGGTCCTGGGCCAGGGTCGATCTAACTTAAAAGACGTGCCCTTCCGGCAGGAACATGACGAAAATAAAGGTCATGAAGAAGTGATGTGCAGCTATCAACAAGGATCCAACGACCAGCAGCTGCTTCATCCAATTTTCCCAGGCCGGAAACATCTTTTTGTTGTTGATCACGATGATCGGCAAGGGAAGGGCCGCGAAGAGAAACAGGACCGCCAACCCCTTGAACAGCCATGCGCTATCAACCATCCCCAAAAAGATATGGGAACTTGGATTCAACCCATAAACGCAACTGATTGCTCATGGGGTCATGCGTTCAAAAG
>DAOKZW010000009.1:48233-117760 GCA_035325445.1 Flavobacteriales bacterium | reverse complement strand
TCGAAGTGCCCCCCGACTTATGATTACGCGGTCTCCCCGGATGTGCCGTCGGGTGCCTCCTGAGCTGCGGTGAGGGCCCCCGTGGCCACGGGGGGAATTAATAGCACCGCCACTACCTGGGACTATGCCACCGTCCGGTATAATAAAGTGAACGGCGTACAGAGCGCCGTGAACCGCGTGGTGGTGCCGGGTGTGAACATGGCCAATGCCCTTGCGTTTGCCCAGGACAACAGTGGCAATTTGTATATCACGGGCTACAGTGAAACAAGCGGGAACAAGGACATCCAGACCGTGAAGATCGATAACACCTTCACCTTGGCCTGGGTCAGGGATTTTGACGGGGAAGGATTGGATGACAGAGGTAAGGCCATCGGTGCCGACAACCAAGGCAACGTGTACATGGCCGGCCACACGGATAAGGCGAACGGCGGCAGCGACTACATCACGATCAAGTATGATGCCTCAGGGAACGTGCTGTGGCAGCAGCGCTATCGCGCACGCAACGATGAATGGAAGGCCGAGGCCAGCAAGTTGGCGGTTACGCCAGACGGTGGTGTCATTGTGGCTGGCACTATATTCGATGGGGAAATGGACAACTTCATGACCATCAAATACAGCGCCGATGGAAAGCTGGAGTGGGAAAAGGAATATGACGGGCTGAACGGGGACGACAAAGCCATGGGTGTCAACCTCAGCGCTGATGGCAAAGTGTACGTCAACGGCATATCAGGCACCGGACCAGCAGCAACTTACACCACCGTGAAATACAGCTACCTGAAGAAGGACAATGGTTACGTGTATGATGCCGATGGAAACCCCTATTGCATGGACAATGAACTGATCGTGAAGTTCCGACCAAGCATTGTGAATACCGATGTGGTGAACGATAAGGGATGGCAGTATGGAGAGTTGGATAAGGTTGTAGGGTCACCAGTTGCGCATGAAATAATGGGCAGGCTCGGCATCAATCCGGGTGGAAAACCACTTTACGCCTTCAAGATTTACACCCGATTAACAACTGCGGACACCATCTCTATCTCGCGTACGGGAAATAAGGTACACGTGCCACCGTTCTGGAGTTCCTTCCTCTTGCAACTTGACCCCAGCCTCGACCTAGCTGCAGCCAAGGACAGCCTTGTACAATTGACGCAGTTCATCGACTATGCCGAAGTGAACGGGCTAGGCGTCTACACCAGTGCCCCGAACGATCCATATTTCACGGCATTTCAAGGTGGGTTGATTCCCAATGCAAGCTACCCTGACGGAAGCATCAATCTTGACGGGGCTTGGGATGTCCAAACTGGCCAGCCGTATGTGAAGGTCGGGGTGTACGACGATCCGATCTACTGGGCGCACGAGGACTTCGGAGACGGAACCTACTCAGGCTCCAAGGTAAAAGGCTATGACTATTACAATTCCACTGATCTCCAAAACGTGACTGCCCCACCCAATAGCCACGGCACGGCCACCGCCGGTGTTATCGGTGCCCTGCGGAACAATGGAATAGGCGTGGCCGGCATTGCCGGCGGGGATGTGGATGGCAACGGGAACACGGGCGCTGCCCTCTATTCCATGGCCATCTACAACAACAATAACCTGGCCCCGTTCTCCGCGGTGGCCAATGCCATTGAAGAGGGTGCATCCAGCTTCGGCTACGGATTGGATGTACAGAACCACGGTTGGGTCACCACCATCGACAACGCCGAATTGCGTGGTGCCATCATCTACTGTTTCCAGAACGAATGCCTGCTGGTGGCCGGCAGGGGCAATGGAGGTGCTCAGAACATATACTTCCCGGCATGCAGCAGTTGGGGGGATTGGGTATTGAGCGTGGGCGCAAGCGGTATCACTGGTAAACGGCACACTGCCACGACCTCTAACAATTTTTCCTCTTCCTACGGCCTGTACATGGACCTATTGGCACCGGGTGTCACCGAATTAATTGGAACCACCCAATACGCGGGCCATCCGTTCAATTGGACGAGCTGCGGATTGAGCGGTGACTACTCCTGCTTTAATGGAACCAGTGCGGCAAGTGCAGTGGCCAGTGGCGTGGCGGCCTTGTTGATGAGCGAGTACAACGTGCAGAACGGGCGCGACCACAACCTTGCCCCGG
The DNA here is from genome assembly GCA_035325445.1 of Flavobacteriales bacterium. Taxonomy (GTDB): domain Bacteria; phylum Bacteroidota; class Bacteroidia; order Flavobacteriales_F; family PHOS-HE28; genus PHOS-HE28. The sequence continues at coordinate 115,644 of DAOKZW010000009.1, read as the reverse complement.
ATGATGTGACCTACCTGATGGAACATTACGCACACGACATTACAGAGCCATTGGGCATCTATTCCGTAGGTTATGATGCTCAAGGAGGCTGGGGGCTTATCGATGCCACCAACACCATGGATCACATCCTGTGGCCGCATTACAGCGTCTTCCATTCCGGAACCCCGAACTCAACCAGCCAAAGCTCATTGGGCAGCGGGCCATTGAACCTGACCTACCCCATCAATGGCCTGAGTCCCGGCATTTACACGGCCAACAAGGTGCAGGTGACCCAGACCTACAACTTGACCTTCTCCACAAGCACCCAAGTGCTGGGGCAGTGGCCCAGGTATAGCGGCACGGTAGGGTTCAACTACAACGCCGCTTATCTTGATGGTCGGCCTTATGCCGACTATACCTTCAATGTTAGCGGGAATAGTGTGGAAGTGACCGCCGTTACGGCCACCTACCAGATAAACGGACAGTGGTACCCGGCGCCGCCGGAGAACGTGAAGACGGCTTTCTCCCTACATCTCTATGACCCACTTTTCGATGGCATTTCAGAAACCGGGGCGGGATGGGCCATGAACGCCTACCCGAATCCAGCCATGGATCAATTGCATTTGCAGGTTGACAACGACCATGCCGCGCGGTTTCGATACGAAATCTTCGACGTGTCCGGAAGGCTCGTACGTACAGCGGATCTTGGTGTCCACACTGCCTTGCAGGAGATCTTGCCGATTGGCGACCTCGCAAACGGCACCTACACCCTCCGGTTGTGGAGGGACAACGTTCGCATCAACCGCTCGTTTGTCAAGTTCTAGGGATGCGTTCGCCTTACCTCTTACTAATTGGTTTAATCGCACTTGCAGCCTGCCGAAAGGACCCGGAAACGGGTCCCTCGGCAGGCGGAGCGGGAACATCGCCCTGTATTCCGCTGCCCGAAGCCCCGCCACAAGGATGGAATGAATGGCTCTCACAGCCCTACATCGGCTACCCGCGATGGAACCCCAACAATCCGGAAGAGTTCATCGTATTGGAATACCGTACCCCCACGCTGATGAAATTGTGGAAATACAATCTGTCCACCCATAACCTCGACCTGCTCACCGAAGGGAATATCCTAGGCTCCCCAGCATGGGGGAAAACAGGCTGGATTTTGCTAAACATGGGTTGGCCTGCGAACATTTACAAGATTAAGGCCAATGGTGACAGTCTGACCCAGCTCACCACTGACGGGCAGAACTTCGGTGGGGATTGGAACTATTGGGGAGATACCATTGTTTATTATCATGCATTCAATGACACGCGGATTATGCTATCGAGTGGCACATACATTCAACACCTGCCTAATGGCGGCGGTTACGACGTAGACAATTCCACATGGAATCATCCTGGCTATATTGCAACTGTTGGTGCCGGTCTGTTCGTCGCAAACCCCTATATAGGACTACCCATTTTCCTAATTCATGATACAACGGCAGCAACCTATTATGGTGTTTCTTTTGTAAACGACTTGGATCGAATTTCATGGGTATGGGACACGGGGCTGTATGCCACCAGCATCAGCACGCATGAGACCTATCTCATTGAAGGGACATGCTCGTCCAATTGTTATAGGAGTGTTGACTGCCATCCATTGAATAATAGACTGCTGCTTTCCAAGTCCAGATTCACGCCAGACTCACCGATCCAACACTCCCTTAAAGTTGAAACATCCATTGTCATCATGAACCTGGACGGTTCAAGTAAGGAAGTCGTGCACATTCCCTTCCCTGATTGAGATGCGTATGTCGCTCTTCATCGGCTTCCTGGCTTTTGCGCCCACGCTTTGCACCGCGCAAGAACAAGCGGTGGTGCTGGTAGCCGGACCGGGCAAGGGGCAGCTGGATGGCAAGGATGTTTTCAAGCAGGCCCTCCCAACTATTGGCCATCGAATAGGTGCGGGCTACCAACGCTGGTACCCCAACGGCCTGGGCTTCCAACTGCAAGTGAACAGCATCCGCATGGGCGGCGAACTACCCCTGGTGCTGCATGGCCCAGAAGGCCAGGAATACGGCAGTCGCCAAGCCGTGTACCAATTCGACCACTGGGGCTTTGCCTTGGGCGGAAGCTTCCGCACGCCGGGCAGGCTGCATGCGGAACTGCATCTAGGGTTCATGCCTACTCTGGTGCATCGCGCATCGGTGCGCACACCCGATATCGAACAGGTGTCCGACCCCAAGGCGTATACATTGCAGGACCTTACCGGAAAGATGGGCCGACCTATCCATTTTGCCTATGGCTCTGGTGGTCTGGGTTATCACATCGCCGAAAACCTGTCCATAGGGATCCAAGTCTGCTACGATGTGGCCCTGAACACCTTGAGCAATCCCGATTTCTTTCGGGATGAGGACCTGAAGGAAATGGCGTGGACGGCGGCTATTGCGGTCGCTTACCGATGGCACAAGCGTGGTGAATGACCTGGCTCATTTCAGCGGCCCGATCAACGTCACCAGCGTTTGGTAGAGCTCGTCGAACTTGGTCAGCGGCAGCGTCTCCGCGCGGTCATACACGTCATGGTAGTGGCTGACGCCGCCCATGGTGTAGATGAAGATGGCCGGGATGCCTTTCTCCACGAAGGAGCAATGGTCGCTGTTGCAGGCAGGGCCGCGCGCCTTCACTTGCGGCAGCGCCTTGCTCTTGTTGTTGATGGCGGTGAGCTTGTCGAAGATCTTCTTCTCCTTGGTGGCGTTCACCACGGTGATGCCGTCCTCGCCGGTGCCGTTGAGGTCGAGGTTGATCACCATCTTGATCCGGGAGAAGTCCAGCGGGCGGTCCACGATGAACCATTCGCTGCCCTTCAGGCCGGCCTCCTCGCCCGCGAAGGCAACGAAGAGGATGTTGCTCTTGGCCGGATGTTTTTGGAAGTACTCCGCCAAGCTGAGCATCATGCTGACGCCGCTGGCGTTGTCGTTGGCACCGGGAAAGAGGGCCTGCCCCATGCGGCCGAGGTGGTCGTAGTGCGCGGTAACGAGCACCCAGTCCTTGCTCTTGCCCTTGGCCACGCCCCACACGTTGCGGGCCTGGTGGCGCGGCACGAAGCTGTTGTACACGCGGATCGCCGCCTGCCCGGCGGTGTCGGGCAGGAGGCCTTCGCGGACTTCCAGGATGGCGTTGCGCGCCTGGGTGCCGGCCACACTCCAGGTGAGCTTGGGCCTGCCGCGACGGATGACCGGGACGTAGCGGGCCAGCTCGTTCTCCAGTTCGCGGTACAGCTGCAGCGAATCGCGGTTGGAGGTGGGCGGGAAGTGTACCACCGCTGCGTTGCCTTGGATGACGCCCATGGTCAGGGCCTTGCGCTCGGGGCTGAGGAGGTCCTCCAGGGTGACATGGGCCAGATGGAATTCACCATCGGAGGTGCCGGAGGCGGGATCCACGAGGAAGTCCTCGCCGGGAATGAGCATGCGGCCGTCCACCACGAAGCCGATGCTGTCGGGGAAGATGTTCACCGGAAAGTGGAAACGCTCGAAGCGGGTGTCGTTCAGCTTGGCCAGCCCGATGCGGTCGAACTGTTGGGCGATCCAGTCCGCCGCGATGCTGTCGCCGCCGTTCACGTAGCCACGGCCATGGAACGCCGGGGAAGTGAGGGTTTCGACGTATTGCTTGGCCTGCGCCTTGACGGAAGGAAGGTCCTGCGCCAGTGCGTACGCGGAAAGGAGAATGGTGAAGGTTGAAAGGACTTGTCGCAGATAGCGTTTATGGCCACAGGCCATGGGCTTCGGGCTGCTGGCGTGGTACGTAGTACGGCCAGCAGCCCGAAGCCTGAGGCTCGCGGCCCGAAACCAAATTCCATCAAGCAAAAAAGGCATCAGCTGTATCGGCGTTGGAGCAATTCGGTGAACGTGGCCATGACCTCCTCACCAGGGGGCGTGGCCAGTTTGGCAATGACCTCCGTCTTCAGATAAGCCTCCGCCTCATTCAATCCCTGCATGGCATTGAAGGCATCGATGGCCTCCTCGTAGCGCTTTCGGTCGTTGGCGAAGAGCTCTGCCACGAACCAGAACTTCTGGCTGAGCGCGATGGCCTTGCGCAGATCGGTCACGGGGGCGTGCTCCAGCTTGTCGGCCACGGTGACCGGCCGTTCCGGCGCGGTCTGCTTGGGCACCGGCTTTTCGGCCTTCGGCTTGGGGGCCGGGGCGGTCTCGGCGGCCATGGCGTTCAGGCTTTCGGTCTCGGCGATGGCATCGATCAGCGAGGTCTGTTGCGGGGAGATATCCGGCGGGCGGGTGTCCAAACGGATGGAGGGTTCCTCGGTCGCCGCCTTGGGTTCCTCGGCCTTGGGCTTGGCGCCTTCAGCCTTCTTCACCGTGCCCACCGCCGCCTCGCGCGCCTTGTGCCGCAGCACCACGAAACGCTCGTACAGCGCCTGGGCCTGGCCGGTGGCCTGTTCCAGTTCTTCCAAGGTGAGCTGACCGCCCTGCAACCGGCCCATGGCCTGTTGCAACGATCGGATCAGCTCGTTCATGCGGTCGGAAGCTTTGGTCTCGGCCATGCGCAAAGGTTGCACGCGAAATTCGCTATTCCGCATGGACAAACAACATGCCGGGAACCATGGATTGCTTTTTGAATGAACCACGGATGGACGCGGATGGACACGGATTGATTCCGGTAGATGGATGCTGTTCCAAGGCCCAAAGTGTTTCAACGACCCCTCATCAGTGTTTATCCGTGTGCATCCGCGGTCCGATATGCATCGGACCAACAACCCGCGAGCTTGCGAGCGTCCCCGTGTCTATACGTGGGAAGCATCAATACCTTACCACGGTTCAACCCGCCCGGACTACCTTGGCGGCCGCAGCGCAACGACGGATGTTTCTGGAACAAAGCGGCAAGCGCAGCCCGAAGCGGGGCTGGATCGAGGTGGTATGCGGAAGCATGTTCTCGGGCAAGACCGAGGAGCTGATCCGCCGCATCCGGCGCGCGGAATTTGCCAAGCAGCGGGTGGGCATCTTCAAGCCCGGCACCGATACCCGCTACCACGAAAGCGACGTGGTGAGCCACGACCGCCGCGCCATCGCCAGCGTGCCCGTGCGCGACAGCGCCGCCTTGCTGCCCCTGGCCCTCGAACTGGAGGTGGCGGGCATCGACGAGGCGCAATTCTTCGATGAGGGCCTGCCCCGCGTGGTGGGCCAACTGGCTGACCAGGGTGTGCGCGTGATCATCGCGGGGCTCGACATGGATTTCCAAGGACGGCCCTTCGGCCCGATGCCGCAACTGCTCGCCATGGCCGAATACGTGACCAAGGTGCACGCCATCTGCGTGCGCTGCGGCGAACTGGCCCACTACAGCCATCGCACCATCCCGAGCGAACGCTTGGTGGTGCTGGGCGAAACGGACAGCTACGAGCCGCTGTGCCGCCAGTGCTACAACGCGGCACACAAGGAGAAGTCGGGTGCGGGGAGCACCTTGTTCGAGTAATGGACGAAGGAGTGCTGTTGAGCGAACTGGCCGCAGCGATTGGTGGCCAAATGCATGGTGCCGATCGTTGCATCCGGCACCTCTCGATCGATTCGCGCCAACCCTTCCAGGCCGAGGATACGCTGTTCATCGCCCTGCGCGGCAAGCACCACGATGGCCACAATTACCTGCCCGACCTGCGGAAGCACGGCGTGCGCAACTTCCTGGTAAAGGCCGGGGCGACGAAACTGAATGCGGGCGACAGTGCGATCGAGGTGGCTGATACGCTGAAGGCCCTTCAGGACTTGGCGGCGTGGCATCGCGGGCAATTCACCTTGCCCGTGATCGGCATTACCGGCAGCAACGGCAAAACGGTGGTGAAGGAATGGCTGAACCAATTGCTGGTGCCGGAGGAACGCATCGTGCGCAGCCCGGGCAGCTGGAACAGCCAAGTGGGCGTACCCCTCAGCGTGTGGGAGATCCAGCCCGAGCATACGCTGGGCCTTTTCGAGGCGGGCATCAGCGAGCCGGGCGAGATGGACGCGCTGGAGCGTATCATCGCACCGACGATCGGCGTGTTCACCAACATCGGGCCGGCGCATGGCGCGGGTTTCGCCAACGACGCCGCCAAGGCAGCGGAGAAGGCCAGGCTGTTCCGCCACGCGGGGGCAGTGGTGTACTGCCGGGAACATTCCGTGGTGCATGAGACCTTGTCAGCGTTGAAGGGCGTGCAGTTGCTGGGCTGGGGACATGGCGACGATGCCGCGCTGCGGATATTGGACGAGAAAGCCAACGGTGACACCACCCGGATCGATCTCCGCTGGCAAGGCCATGACTTCGGCGTGGAGCTGCCCTTCGTGGACGCGGCTTCCGTGGAGAATGCCTTGCACTGCATCGCGGTGATGCTGCTGCTGGGCCGCGACCCGGATACGATCGCGCGGCGCGTACGCCACCTGCAGCCGGTGAGCATGCGCATGCAACTGCTGCCCGGTTTGCAGAACACCACGCTGCTGAACGATGCGTACAGCAACGACCTCGCCTCGCTGACCAACGCCTTGAACCAGCTGGCACGAACGGCGGGCGGCCGCCCCAAGGTGGTGGTGCTGTCCGACATTGCCGAAAGCGGCGACGACCCGGAGGCACGCCACGCACGCATGGCGGCGTTGCTCGGTGCCGCCCAGGTGGACCAGCTGATCACCGTGGGGCCGGGCCTGCAGGAACATGCCGCACTCTTCCCCGGGGGTAGTCGATTCTTTCCCGATGTCCCAAGCCTGTTGCAAGCCTTGCCGCAGCCGCCGTTGAACGGAGCGGTGGTGCTGGTGAAGGGTGCACGCCATTTCGGGCTGGAGCGCGTGGTGGAGCGCTGGGAGGAGCGCACGCACGGCACCGTGATGGAGGTGAGCACCGAAGCGCTGCGCCACAACCTGAACCACTTCCGTGAATTGTGCGGCCCGCAGGTGCGCATCATGGCCATGGTGAAGGCAGGCGGCTATGGCAGCGGCGCGGTGGTACTGGCCCGCTTCTTCGCGCACGAGCAGGTGGCCTACCTCGGCGTGGCCTATGCCGATGAAGGCATCGAGCTGCGGCGACAGGGCATCCGTACCCCGGTGCTCGTGATGAACCCCGAGCCGGTGCCCATGGAGGTGCTGCACCGCTATCACCTGGAGGCCGAGGTGTACGACCAACGGTCGTTGCAAGCCGCGCTGGACTTCGCGGCCCATGTGCCCGACGCACCGCCCGTACACCTGAAGCTGGACACCGGCATGCACCGCTTGGGCTTCCAGCACGATGAACTGCCGACCCTGCTGGATGCTTTGCGCCACCAACGCACGCTGCGCGTGGCGTCCATCTTCAGCCATCTGGCCGCGAGCGAAGACCCGGCCGAGGATGCCTTCACCCGCAAGCAACTGGAAAGCTTCCGCCGCATGGCCGCCGCCATCACGGAGGTCACCGGCCCGGGGCCGCTGCTGCACATCGCCAACTCGGCGGCGGTCACCCGTTTCCCCGAGGCGCGGCTGGACATGGTCCGGCTCGGCATCGGCCTGCATGGCATCGGTGCGAACGCGGATGAAACATCCCGCATGCAGCCTGTGGAAACGCTGCGCACGGTGATCGCGCAGGTGAAGGAGATCCCAGCGGGCGACACCATCGGCTATGGCCGACGCGGGAAAGCCGCCAAGCCCATGCGCCTGGCCATCCTGCCAATCGGCTATGCTGATGGACTGTCGCGTCGCCTGGGCGAAGGACGCGGTGTCGTGTACATCCACGGCCAAGCGGCTCCCACGGTAGGCTCCATCTGCATGGACATGTGCATGGTGGATGTCACCGCCATCCCCTGTCGCCCCGGTGAGGAGGCCTTCCTGTTCTCGCCCGAGCATCCTGTGCAGGAATATGCGGAGCGCCTGGGCACCATTCCCTACGAGGCGTTGACGGCGATCAGTCCGAGGGTGAAGCGGGTGTTTGTGCAGGAATAGCCCGCCCTTCCTCAGGGTCCTCTGCGAGAGACCCTGAGGGGGCGGAGGAGGAGGAAAACTTGAAACGGGAGCTTGAAACAGGACAAACGCGTGCCGCGGGCAACGGCGTTGAAGGCTACGAGCCGTGAGCTTGCCGTGCTGCGGCACGTTCATTCCCGACAACCAAGAACTGACAACTGATAACTACCTACAAGTAGCCTATCACCCCGCCGCCACCATTTCCTCCACCACCTTCTTGCTGCTGCCGATCAGGATCCGATCTTCCAACACCATCACCGGGCGCTGGAGGAAGGTGTATTCCTGCAGGATCAGCGTGCGGTAGTCCTCCTCGGAGAGCGTGCGTTCGTGCAGGCCCATCTGCCGGAATTTCATGGCGCGGCGGCTGAACAAGACTTCGTAGCTACCGGCCAGTTGCTTCATCGCATCCAGCTCTTGGGCGGTGATCGGGTTGCTTTTGATCTCCCGCAGGGTGAACCGGTCCAAGTTGGGGATCTCCTTCATGATCCGCTGGCAGGTGCTGCACGTGCCGAGGTAGTAGAACAGGTGTGCCATGCCGCAAATTGACGGATGAAACGCGGAAACCACCATCGATTGCCGGATGGGCGATCTTTGTTCCATGGACCGTCGGCAATTCCTGGCTGCACTGGCCGCCTTGCCCTTGGCCCTGAAAGCCATGGAACCACGCAGCCTTCTCAACCTGGGCGACAGCCTGCCCCGCAGCCCGCGCATGCCGGTGCTGTTCGTGGGGCACGGCAGCCCGATGAACGCCATCGAGGAGAACATCTTCGTGCAAGGCTTCCGCCGGATGGCCAAGGAGATCCCCAAACCACAAGCCATCCTGGTGGTGAGCGCCCACTGGGAAACGCGCGGCACGCAGGTGACCGCCATGCCCAACCCGCGCACCATCCACGACTTCGGCGGCTTCCCGCGGGAACTGTACGAGCAGCAGTACCCCGCTCCGGGCAGCCCGGAGCTGGCCGCCGAAACGCAACAGCTCATCCAAAGCAATCCGGTGGCCCTGGACCACAGCTGGGGCCTGGACCATGGCGCATGGACCGTGGTGAAACACATGTACCCCAACGCGGACGTGCCGGTGATCGAACTGAGCCTGGACCGCACCCTGCAGCCCGAACGCCACTACGCCATGGCCAAGGAGCTTGCAGCCCTGCGCGACAAGGGCGTGCTCATCATCGGCAGCGGCAACATGGTGCACAACCTGCGCATGGTGGCCTGGGACAAGATCAACGAGCCCTTCGCCTTTGAATGGGCGCAGGAGGCCAGCGACAAGATGAAGCAGGCCATCCGCTCCGGAGACCATCGCCCGCTGATCGACTTCCACAAGCAAGGCACCGCCTTCAATCTGGCGATCAACACCGCCGAACATTTCCTGCCGCTGCTCTACACCTTGGCCCTGCAGGGCAAGGGCGAGCAGGCCACGCTCTTCAACGACGCTCCCTTGGCGGGATCATTGACGATGACCTCGGTGAAGGTGTCAACGGATTGAAGATACACGCCCCGGCGGCGTTTTGCCCCTAAGTTTGATCCATGGTGGCAAGGGTCCTGAACCTCGTTCTGGCGGCTGGTTTGTTCGCCGCATCGGCCATGGCCCAACAAGCGGTGACGCCTGCCGGGGCCGATGCCAGCGGCAACGGAGGCTCGTTGGCCTGGACGCTTGGCCAAGTGGACGCGGCCTTCCTGAATTCTTCCGCAGGCTCCATGGCACAAGGCGTACAGCATCCGGTGGAGCTGCTCACCGTGGCCGTGGAGGAACAAGGGCAGACACCGGGCCTTTCGGCCTGGCCCAATCCCACCGCCGATGCCCTGACCATAGACTTTGGCGAAGCCTTTGATGCAAACACGCAATACCAAGTGCTGGATGCGGCCGGAAACCTGATTGCCGAGGGTCGGGTGAACGCATCGCCCTTCACCATTTCTTTCCTGGACCGCCCGGCAGCCTCCTATTTCATCCGCATCCTGCATCCCGACGGCACTTCTTCCTTGCTGCCGGTAATCAAACACTGAACCATGCGCCCCCTCCTGTTCGCCCTTCTTTCCCTCTGCGTGTTGACCGTTGCTGCCCAAGTGCCGCAACGCATGAGCTTCCAGGCGGTGATGCGCGATGCCTCGGACAACTTGTTGGTCAACGCGCCGGTGGGCCTGCGCCTGAGCATCCTGCAAGGCGGCGAAAACGGTACGCCGGTGTACGTGGAAACGCAACAGGCCACCACCAACGCCAACGGCCTGGTGACCTTGCAGATCGGGGCTGGCACGGTGGAAAGCGGCTCCATGGCAGGGATCCAATGGGGAAGCGGGCCGTACTACCTGCGCACTGAATCCGATCCACTGGGCGGCACCAATTACAGCATCACCGGGGCCAGCGAGCTGCTGAGCGTGCCGTATGCACTGCATGCGGGCAACAACCAGGCGGGCCCCGCCGGGCCTCCGGGCCCTCCGGGTGCGGCAGGCGCACCGGGGTGCGACATGGTGCGGGTGGGCAACATGGTGGTGGTGTACACCGATAGCCAAGCGTACGGGTTCTACCAGTCCGGCAGCAGCTCGGGACTCAATGCCGGCAATTGGGCAACGACCACCTTGGAGGGCACGGTGCAAGGTGCGGTCGCATCGGAAAAGACCATCGTGGTGTACACGGACAGCCATGCGTACGGCTTCAACCAAAGTGAGAGCAGCACGGGCCCCAACGCAGGGAATTGGAAGGTGACCGCGTTGGAAGGCGAGGTGCTCGATGCGGTCAGCAATGTGAACCAAGTGGCGGTGTACACCAGTACGCACGCCTACGGCTTCTATCAATCCGAACTATCGAACAACCTGAACACAGGTAACTGGGCCGTGACCACGCTGGAAGGTACGCCCATCGGTGCCACGGCCTCCCGCCACCAGATCGTGGTGTACACCACCAGCCATGCCTACGGCTTGTACCAGAGCGAAAGCAGCAGTGGCCTGAATGCAGGCAACTGGGCGGCGGTGAGCCTTTCGGGCACCACGCAAGGGGCTTTGCCCGCACGCTGACCGCGCTTTCGCGACGGCCTTACCGGCCACAGGGCTGCTGAAGGAGGCGCCCGCACCACACCACGTTGAAGGCGTACACCTGGCGGACAACCGCGGATGGCGGTGGCATAAGCTTTCCAATTATCCGGGGGAAGTTTCCGCCACAGGCCACGAAGGCCCTCCTGTATGCGTCTACTTTTGAACCATGTCCAAGATGCTGAAAAACCTCCTGATCGCATGCCTGCTTCTGGCTTCGGGCACAGTATGGGCCCAAGCCCGGTTCGTGCCCGGTGATGTGCTGGTGATGTTGAGACCGGGTGTGGAGGCCCGGACCGTGGCCGACGACCTGGCCCGCGTGCAGGGCACCGTCACCGGCGTATATGTGGAGCGGGAAGTGTCCGCGCCGATGCGTGCCTGGCTGTACCGGTTCGATGCCCAGGCCATCGGGCAGGACGACATGGTGAAGGCCTTCTGGGCGCACCCCGGCGTGGAGATGGCACAGAACAACCACGTGATCGAGCAGCGGCAAACCACCCCGAACGACCCGCAGTTCACGCAGCAGTGGTGGCACCAGAACATCCAGAGCGAACTGGCCTGGGACATCACCACCGGCGGCGTAACCGCAACCGGCGACACCATCGTGGTGGCCATCATCGAGCAGGCCGACCTCACCCATCCGGACCTGGCCGCCAACGCATGGACCAACCGGGGCGAGATCCCCGGCAACGGCATCGATGATGACGGCAACGGGTACGTGGACGATGTGCGCGGATGGAACCCGCAGTCCATGAACGACAACGTGTACAGCGGAAGCCACGGCACCCAGGTGGCCGGCATGGTGGGGGCCGTGGGCAACAACGGCAACCAGGTGGTGGGCGTCAACTGGAACGTGAAGATGATGCCCGTACACTACCAGAACACGCAGGAAGCCAGCGTTCTCGCCGCATACACCTATCCGTTGGTGATGCGCCGCCTGTTCAACAGCAGCGGCGGCACACGCGGGGCCTTCGTGGTGGCCACCAACGCCAGCTGGGGCGTGAACGGCGGACAACCGGCCAATGCGCCCCTATGGTGTGCCATGTACGACACCTTGGGCACGGCCGGCATTTTGAATTGCGGATCCACCACCAACAACAACGTGAACGTGGACCAAGCGGGCGACCTGCCAACGGCCTGCCCCAGCGACTTCATGATCAGCGTTACGGCCACCAACAGCCAGGACATGCGCACCTTCAGCGGATATGGCGCCACTACGGTGGACCTCGGCGCACCCGGCGAGAACGTGCGCACCACCGCCATCAACGGGGGCACGACCGCCCCCAGCGGCACATCCTTCGCCAGCCCCCTCACCGCCGGGGTGATCGCGCTGATGTACAGCGTGCCCTGCCCCAGCCTGGCCGCGCTCGCCCACAACGACCCCATGGAAGCCGCCCTGCGCGTGCGGCAAGCCCTCTTCAACGGCGTGGACCATGTGGGCAACCTGGCCGGGCAAACCGTTACCGGCGGGCGCGTGAACGCGTACAACAGCGTGCAACTGCTCATGGACAGTTGCGAGGCCTGCCCCGCACCATACAACCTGGCCGCCACAAGTGAGGCGATCGGCAGCACCACCATCAGCTGGAACGCCATGCCGGGCACCTACACCTTGCGCTACCGCCCCGTGGGCGGCAACACATGGACCACCGTGGAAGGGCTCAGCGGCCTCAGCCTGGACATCAACGGGCTGGAGACCTGCCAAGCATACGAGGTGCAGGCTTCCTCCACGTGCAATGGGCAAACCGGTGGCTTCGGGCCATCCTTCGTGTTCGTCAGCGAGGGGTGCTGCAACGCCCCGTTGACCATCACCGCAGAGGTCGTGGACTCCACCGGGGCGAACATCACCTGGAGCTCCGTGCTCGCCTCCGATACCTACAGCCTGCGCTACCGCGAGATCGGCGAACAGGAATGGACCGAACTGCATGAACTGACCGGCAACGGCGCCGTCATCACCGGACTGACGCCCTGCTCGGACATCGAGATACAGATGGGGACCGTCTGCGAAGTGAACGATTCACCCTGGTCGGCCAGCGTGCAACTGCACGTGCCCGGTTGCGGCCAATGCGTGGAAGGGGTTTTCTGCGCGAGCATGGGCGAGAACACGACGTATGAATGGATCGCGCTGGTGAACATCGGTGACATCAACCGGAGCTCCGGTAGCGATGGCGGGTATGCGGGGGTGAACACCACCGCGCAGACCACGGACCTCATCATCGGCAACACCTACCCCATACAGCTCAAGCCCGGATACTCGCTGTTCGCCTACCAGGAGTCCTTCACCGTGTGGGTGGACCTGGACCGCGACGGCCAGTTCAGCGTGGACGAGCGGCTCCTCCAAACCATGACCAACAGCCCCCAGCCGCTGAACGGGACCATCACCATACCCTCCACCGCCACACCCGGGCCGGCCCGGTTGCGCGTGCTGATGAAGGATTCCAACCACCCGGCGGACGGCTGCCTGGTGTACCCGTACGGCGAAACGGAGGACTACTGCGTGAACCTGGTGGACAGCACCACGGGCGTGGGCGAGATCCCGGGGTCAGTTCCTGTCCAGGTATGGCCGAACCCGGCGGATCGGGCGCTTAACATCGCCATCGGCGCACCGGCCCCTGTCCGGCTGTTGGTTACGGACCCGTCCGGGCGCACCTTGATGGACCGGACCTTCAGCGGCAACACCATCGTGGATACCGGCACGCTGGCCAACGGCCTGTACAGCTACCACATTGAGCAAGGCGGCGCCGTGGTGGCGCGCGGAAGCTTCGTGGTAGTGCACTGAGACCGACCGGACGGAGACCTTGTCGGGCGTGGCATCCGCGTAGCGGCACCACCTAACTTCGGCGCCGTGCAACTGTCGGCCGTCATCATCACCCTGAACGAGGAACGCAACCTGGACCGCTGCCTGCGCTCCTTGGCGGGTGTGGCCGACGAAGTGGTCGTGGTCGATTCCTTCAGCACCGACCGCACGGAGGCCATCGCCAAGGAACATGGCGCCCGCTTCGTGCAACACGCCTTCGAAGGCCATATCGAGCAGAAGAACTGGGCCATCACGCAAGCCAGCCACCCCTGGGTGCTCTCCCTCGATGCCGATGAGGCCCTGAGCCCCGAGCTGGCCGCCACCATCCGCAAGGCCATGCAGGCCCCCGATGCCGACGGGTACACCATGAACCGCCTGACCAACTATTGCGGCACCTGGGTGCGGCACGGCGGCTGGTACCCCGACCGGAAGCTCCGACTTTGGGACAGCCGCAAGGGGCGGTGGGGCGGCATCAACCCCCACGACCGGTACGAAATGGAGGCCGGGAGCCGTATCGGGCACCTGCAAGGAGACCTCCTGCACCACAGCTACTACACGATCGGCGACCACTTGCGGCAGGTGGACTACTTCACCACCATCGCCGCCAAGGACCTGCACAAGCGAGGAAGGCGGGCCGGCCTCACCAAGCTGTTCCTCAGCCCCGTCGCCAAATTCATCGGCGATTACGTGTTCAGGGGCGGCTTCCTGGACGGATGGCACGGCCTGGTGATCGCCCGCATCAGCGCGCACGCCACCTTCCTGAAGTATGCCAAGCTGCACGAGCTGCGGCGCACCAAGGCATGAACGTCCCGGGCACCATCATCCTCAGCAGGCCCGACAACCTCGGCGACGCCGTGGTCACCCTGCCCATGGCGGGCTGGATCAAGCACCACGCCCCTTCCACGCGCATCATCGCGCTGGCCAAGCGCTACACGCGGCCCATCTGGGAGGCGTGCAGCCACATCGACGAAGTGATCATCCTCGAGGACCTGCAGGAGCAGGGCGATGCCGGTGCCGCCAAGCGATTGGCGGCCCTCGGCGCGAAAGCCCTCGTGCACGTGTTCCCGCACCGCGATGTGGCGCGCTGGGCCAAGGCCGCACGCCTACCGCACCGGATCGGCACCAGCCACCGCTGGTGGCATTGGACCACCTGCAATGAGCGCGTGCATTTCAGCCGCAAGCGCAGCCACCTGCACGAGGCCCAGCTCAACATCAAGCTGCTGGCGCCATTCGGGATCCCCGTGCCGGCCACGGCACAGGAGCTCGTGCCCTTCATCGGCCTATCCGCCCCGCCCCCATCGGCCGATGTGCAGCGCTTCCTGCGCCAAGGCAAGGTGAACGTCATCCTGCATCCGCTGAAGGCCAGCGGTCTGGAATGGGGCCTGCACAATTTCGCGGCGCTGATCCACATGCTGGACCCCGCCCGCCACAACTGCATCCTCACCGGCACCCGGCAAGAGGCCGAACAGTACCGGCGCGTGCTGCCCGTGGACCTTCCCCATGTGTCCGATTCCGGAGGCATGCTGGACCTGGCCGGGCTCCTGCAGCTGATCGGCGCGGCCGATGCCCTGGTGGCCGCCAGCACCGGCCCCCTGCACATGGCCGCGGCGCTGGGCCTGCGCACCATCGGCCTCTTCAGCACGCAAAGGCCCATCCATCCCGGGCGCTGGGCGCCCTTGGGCCGCGATGCCCATGCCTTGGTGAACACGGACGACTGTGTGCCCTGCTCAAGGGACAATGGCGACCCGATCACGCGGATCCCTCCGGAGCGTGTGTATCGGATGCTGCCGGCATAGGGGCGGCAAACACGAACAGCGCGTAGTACAACGCGAAGAAGGTGGCGCCCATCTGCGTTTCGATGGTGTCCTCCGTAAGGCACGAGAGGAGGAAGATGATGGCCCATGCGATGAACAGCGGTTGCGCGCAGGCTTGCAGGCGGCGGGCCGGCCACCACCACGAGAACATGCTCCACAGGAAGCCGAAAAGGCCGAAGCTGATGAACAGCGTGAGGTATTCGTTGTGGGCCCGCAGCCGCCAGCGTGGCGCAAGAGGGCTGTTCAGCTCATCAAAGGCCGCATTGAACGCCAACTGGGTATCGCCGGTGCCCACCCCGGTGAGCCAATGTGCGCGGGCTATGTGCAGCCCCGTTCGCACAAACTCCACGCGCATGGTCACCGAATGGCCGTTCGGGTCGCCTTGGGTGCGGTAGGCCTCCACCTCGTACAGCACCTGCCCTATCCGGGCCCGCATGGCCCCCTTTCGGCCTTGCACCACGCTGGTCATCCCGTTTTCTATCCGAGCCACGTCCGCATCCGTCAACGCCTGCACGCCGGTCGAATCCTTGCGCTCGCCCATGCTGGCCAAGTACCTCACCAAGGTGAACCGCAAGGGCTGGCCCAACTTGTCGTCGCCCCAAAACGGCAGCGCGCTGCGCCGACCCCAGGTCCGCTCCAGTTCCTTGTCCGCCACATTGATCCACACGTAGTGGCCGTTCTCACGCAAGGGATTCTTCAGGTCGTGGTAATAGATCTCGCCCCCGGCACTGCGTTCATCCAAATGTTCCAAGGCCTGGCGGTCCACCCGCACGTAATCGTGGTACACCGAGCGCAGGACCACGGCCGTGCCGAAGCCACCCGCCAGCAACAGCAGCAAAGCGCCCGTCCACCAGGCCTTGCCCGCATGACGGGCCACACGCCAAAGAGCGAAGACCACCAAGGCCGCCAGCACCGGAAGGGTGATCAGGCTTCGCAGCTGGTCCATGAACCACAGGCACCACAGGATGGCCAGCACATGGGCGGCCCGCAGTGCCCAACGGCGCGGCCAGTGGTACACCAACACCGCGATGCTGAAGCACAGCATCAGGCCCAGCCGGATGTGGCTGATAAAGGGCGAAAGGTCGCGGTAGCGCCCCTGCGCCAACACCTCATGCCGCATGGCCATGGCCGCGATGGTGCTCGCCACAACGCTCCAAGCACCCAGCAGCAGCAAGGCCCGCAGCTCCTCCTTGGACAGGCGCGGCACCGAGGGAAGGACCACACCGAACACGAGCACCGGCAACAGGATACGACTGAGGTCGAGGCCCCACTTCAGGTCGGTGGTCCATGCCAGGCCCAGCAGGTGCAGCCCGAAGAAGGAAAGGAAGACGGCGCTCTCGGCCTTGCCATAGGACCGCTTGAACCGGCCCGCAAGGTCGCCCCGCGCCACACCCTCCCACAGCCAATTGGCCACCAGGATGATCTGGGAAAGGCTGAGCAGGAACTCCGACCAGGGCAGGGCCACCACGGCCAAGGCCAAGGCGCCGAGGTACACCTGCCGGTGCATGTCCTTGCCGCCTATGCCCAGGGTGCCCATGCCGGTTTCCGCGACAGGCCCAGGCCGTTCCTATTTGCCGCCCTTGTAGGTACCTGCCAGCACCTCCTTGTAGGCCGGCCCGTTGATCACGCGGAGGGCCTCCTGCAGCACGGGGTCGCTGCCCAACATGGCCTCGGCACGACCGGTCTGGAAATAGTAGCGGCTCACCAGCTCGCTCTTCAGCACCTCGGTGATCTCCGGCCGGAACCGTTTGATGGTCTCGGGCAGGTCCGGGTTCAGCTGCACCCGCAACGCATCGATGGCCGCCTCGGCCTGGTCATAGAACCGCTCCTTCTTCGCGTCGGCCACCAGCTTGTCCAGGTCGTCCAGGCTCGTGGTGTGGTACTCGAACTTGCGGCTGGCCACATAGTCGGTGAACTCGCGGTAGATTTCGTCCGTGACCTCGAAGCGGCCCGGTGCCGGGATGGATGCGTGCGTCCATTGATAGCGGTTGGCAAAATCAAAGAACATGTCCCCGCCGTACAGGCTGCCCACCACGCGCGGCATCGGCGGCAGCTCCACATCGATGTCGGGCGCAATGCCCCGGCCATCGTACACCGGCCGGCCGTGGGCGGTCTTGAAGGCCTTGATGGTGGAATCCGCCTTGATGACGGCCTTGCCCGTGCTGTCGTGCTGGGCATAGTCCACCTTTTGGATGCAGCGCCCGCTGGGGATGTAGTACTTGGCCACGGTCACCTTCAGCTTGCTATTGTAGAATAGGTCGCGGGTTTGCTGCACCAGCCCTTTCCCGAAGGTGCGGTGCCCCATGATCACGGCGCGGTCCAGGTCCTGCAGCGACCCGGCCACGATCTCGCTGGCCGAGGCCGAGCCCGTGTCCACCAGCACCACCAGCGGCATCTGCGGCTCCATGGGCTCGCTCAGTGTCTTGTAGGTCTTGTCCCACTCGGCGATCTTGCCGCGCGTCTCCACCACCGTTTGCCCCTTGGGCACCCAGATGTTCACGATGTTGATGGCCTCGCGCAGGAGGCCACCCCCGTTGCCGCGCAGGTCGAGCACCAGCTTTTCGGCCCCTTGTTCCTTCAGCTCCTTCAGCGCATTGCGCACCTCCTGCCCGGCCGTTTGGGTGAAGCTGTTCAGCTTGATGTAGCCCACCCGGTTCACCGTATCCACCATGCCCTTGTAGGGCACATCGGGGATCTTGATCTCCTCGCGCGTGAGCACATGCTCCTGCGGGGCCTGGTCGTCGCGCTTCACCAGCACCTTCACCTTGGTGCCTGCCTGTCCCTTCAGCATCTTGCTCACCTCGTCGGTATCCAAGCCCTTGGTGCTGCGCCCATCCACCTCCAGGATGCGGTCCCCGGCGCGGATCCCGCTGGTCATGGCCGGGTAGCCCTCGTAGGGCTCGCTCACCATCATCCCGTCGTCCTTGCGGCGGATCATGGCACCGATGCCGCCGTACTGGCCGGTGGTCATCAGGCGGTAGTTCTCCATGTCGCTCTCCGGAATGTACTGGGTGTACGGGTCCAGGCTCTCCAGCATGGCATCGATGCCGGTGGAAATGAGCTCGCCGGGGTTCACATCATCCACGTAGTAGATGTTCACGTCCTTGTACAGCTCATTGAAGATCTCCAGGTTCTTGCCCACCTCGAAATAGTTGTCGCCGGCCGCGATGGCCAAGGCCCCGCCGGCCACGAGGGCCAGGCCGATGGCGGGTTTTTTCCAGGATCCGAACAGGTTCTTCATGTGTTTTTTTCAGGTTCAGGGCACCGGGTCGTGGCCATGGCCGCCCCACGGATTGCAAGATAGGAAGCGCTTCAATGTGAGCCATCCGCCTTTCCAGGGGCCATGCTTGCGCAGGGCCTCCACCCCATATTGGGAGCAGGTGGGCGTGTATCGGCAGGCACCGGGGAAGAGCGGCGAGATCATGACCTGGTAGCCGCGGATGAACAGGATGAACAGTTTACCGATCAGCGCCGACATGCTGTTGGACCCAACGGTCGAATAGGTTGATCAGTATTTGCGAGGTGCCCTCCCAGCCCAAGGGGGCATTGCCTTGGAAGATCACCAGCCACGCGCACTGCGTCCCGGCCTCCTCCAGGCGCGGGTACCAGCGGTGCTTGTTCAGGCGGTATGCCTCGCGCATGTGGCGCCGCACGCGGTTGCGCTGCACGGCGGAACGCACGTTGCGCTTGGGCACGGCAAAGGCCACCTGCGCCGGTGCCGGGCCATCCAGCGGCATAAGCTTGCCCACCAAGCGGAATGGATGCTCCCGAAGGGCCTTGCCCGTGGTGGCCACCAGCCTCACCCGATCACGCCCGGTGAGCCGTTCATGCTTGCGGAAGGTGGCGCGCATGCTGTCGGGGCCGGTGCCGGGCCCACAGGTTGGGCCGCCAGGCGGTCACTTCTTGGCTTTCTTGGCCGCCGCGGCCTTTTTTGCCGGCGCTTTCTTTGCGGCCACTTTCCGGGTGGCCTCCTTCACGGTCTTCTTCACCGCGGCCTTGGCCTTGGCAGCAGCCTTCTTCACCGGCGACGGCCCGGCCGCCGGTTCAGGCTTACCCCCCTTCTTCAGGAACAGCTCGATGGCGCCGGTCATCGACGGGGCCTCGGGCATCGGCGCCTCAATATCGAGCCGCAGGCCCGCGTCGCGCACCGCCTTGGCCGTGGTAGGCCCGAAGGCCGCCACCACCGTGTCCTTCTGCTCGTAGTCCGGGAAATTCTTCCGCAAGCTTTCAACCCCGCCCGGGCTGAAGAACACCAGCATGTCGTACTTGATGTCGCGCAGGTCGCTCAGATCACTGGCCACCGTGCGGTAAAACACCGCGTTCGTGTAGGATACGCCGGCCTTGTCCAGCAGCAGCGGGATCTCCGCCTTCTGGATGTCAGAGCAGGGCACCAGGAATTTCTCATCCTTGTGCTTCTTGATCACGTCCATCAGGTCGCTGAAGGTGAGCCGGCCTATGAAGACCTTCCGCTTGCGGTACACAATGTACTTCTGCACGTAGTACGCCACGCTTTCGCTTACGCAGAAGTACTTCATGCTCTCCGGAACGGTGATCCGCAGTTCCTTGCACATGCGGAAGAAGTGGTCCACCGCGTTGCGGCTGGTGAGCACCACGGCCGTATGGTCCAGTACGTTGACCCGCTCCTGCCGGAACTCTTGTCCGGGCACGGCCTCGATCTTGATGAATGGCTTGAAGTCGATCTTCAACCCGTACTTCTTGGCCAGCGTGAAGTACGGGGACTTTTCATCCGTGGGGGCCGGTTGGGTGACGAGGATATTCTTGATCTTCAAGTTCCGCGCAGCTTAAGGGGTGGGCATCAGTTTCGCAAAATCCCGCACGTGCTCCATGGCCAGTGCCGAGGGTAGGATTTCGAGCGTGCAAAGGTACAGGAAAATGTATCGCAAGGGGGTGCCGTTGCCAAGGCCGATAGCCACTGCACGCACCCAGCGGAACAGCAGCACCGCCACCACCAGCAACACCCCCGCCAACCAGAGCTGGCCCCGCCAGGCCACCTGCCCGGGGTAGGCCATCAACATCGCCACAGGCAACAGCATCAGGCCCAGCACCACGTGGAACACCACCACTGTGTATTGGTATTCCTGCAGGCCGCCATCGCGTGCGGACAGCAAACCCACTCCTTCCAGCAGGCCCAACCGCGCCAGCAATACCAAGGCCACCACCAGGAACACCTGAAGGAAGGAAACCGCCCCGGCCTGCACCAGCCCATGGAAAAGCAGCACTTGGTACGCGAACAGGGCGATCACCATGGTGGACATCACCGCCAGGCCCGTGAGCGCGCGGTCACGCACATCCAGCTCCTCGCGCATGCGGTGCCGCCCCAACCGCAGCGCACCGAACGACCTGGCCAACACCACCCACTGCCGGTGCGAGGCCATGTTCACCCAAGCCAGCATGCCCACCGCCACCAGCAAGATGCCGGCAATCCAGTCCGATGACAAGGCATCCACCGCGCGAAGCTGGTCCATGGGCCGCAAAAATAACCGCCGGCAGGTGCGCCGGACCGTCATGGGCAGGATGGTGGGCACCCCCCGGGCCATCACCAACAAGGCGACCAGGCCTGGAACCGGCGCCTGACGGCTTGTTGTGTGCGTGGGAACCCCTGAGAACCTCGCTCCGGCGCCATCAATGTGTCAGACTGCCTAATTTCGCGGCCTCAAACGGACCCCATGAGCACCACCCAAGCAGCCCCGCGCACGGCCACCGATCTCTTCCAAGCACACGACCACTACTTGGTGGACGAACTGTTCACCGAGGAGCAGAAGATGATCCGCGACACGGTGCGCCAGCATGTGAGCAAGCACCTGAAGCCCATCATCGAGGAGCGCTTCGAGAAGGCCGAGTTCAGCAAGGACATCATTCCCGGCCTTGCGGAGGTCGGTGCCTTCGGGCCCTTCATCCCCGCCGAATACGGCGGCCCCGGCCTGGACCAGATCAGCTACGGACTGATCATGCAGGAGATCGAGCGCTGCGACAGCGGCCTGCGCAGCTTGTGCAGCGTGCAGGGCTCGCTGGCCATGTACCCCATCTGGAAGTACGGCACCGAGGAGCAGAAGAAAAAATGGCTGCCCGACATGGTGCAGGGCAAGAAGATCGGCTGCTTCGGCCTCACCGAGCCCGACTTCGGAAGCAACCCCGGGGGCATGGTCACCACCTTCCAGGACAAGGGCGACCACTACCTGCTGAACGGGGCCAAGATGTGGATCAGCAACGCCCCCTTCGCCGACTTGGCCGTGGTGTGGGCCAAGGCCGAGAATACCGAAGGGCGCATCCACGGCCTGATCGTGGAACGCGGCATGGAAGGGTTCACCACCCCCACCACCCACGGCAAACTTTCGCTGCGCGCCAGCCCCACCGGCGAGCTCGTGTTCGACAACGTGAAGGTGCCCAAGGAGAACCTGCTGCCCGGAAAGAACGGGCTGGGCGCACCCATGGGCTGCCTGGACAGCGCCCGCTACGGCATCGCATGGGGCACGCTGGGCGTGGCCATGGAGTGCTACGATACCGCCCTGCGCTACAGCAAGGAGCGCATCCAGTTCGGCAAACCCATCGCTTCATTCCAACTGATGCAGAAGAAGCTGGCCGAGATGATCACCGAGATCACCAAGGCCCAACTGCTCACCTGGAGGCTCGGCGTGCTGCGCAATGAGGGCCGCGCCACCAGCGCGCAGATCAGCATGGCCAAGCGCAACAACGTGCACCTGGCACTGACCGTGGCACGCGAGGCGCGCCAAATGCTCGGCGGCATGGGCATCACCAACGAGTTCCCCATCATGCGCCACATGATGAACCTGGAAAGCGTGGTGACCTACGAAGGCACGCACGACATCCACCTGCTGATCACCGGCCACGAGGTGACGGGCATCCCGGCGTTCAAGTAGGAGGACCGGGCCTTCCACTTCCGAATTCAGCCCCTCAGCGGGAACACCAGGCTTACGCTGAACTGGAAGCTCCGGTCATATCCGTTGAGCTTGGCGATCTTGTTCCCATCGGTGTCCGTGAGAAGCAATTCCTTCCACAGGCCGGAAAGCCCATGGCCATAACGGCCCTCCACGATCAGGAGATTCTTCCCAGACACGATGGTCAGGCCAGCCCCTCCGCACAGGCCGAAGTTCCAGCGGGCCATGTCGAGGTCATCCGGATCATGGGTGGTGACCGATCCCTTTTTCCCAAGCGCGACCTTGTAATACTGGCTTACGCCGAGAAGATGGCCCCAAGTGACACCGGCCAGGAAGTGGGGGCGTGCCTTATCCCGCCCGATGTGGAACCTGGCGGACATGGAGGCTTCCACATATTCCAGCACGTTGTTCAGCTCACCGGCGGGAAGCTGGGCCGACACTGGGACCCGCTCGTTGAATCCCCTTCGGAGATAGCCCAGTTCCGGCACAAGGTTGACATGCGCCGAAACGGGAATGTCCGCGATCAAACCTCCCAAGAGGCCGGCATGCGGCTCCGTGGACAGGTCCAAGCCCGGCAACACGGGCCCTTCCACCACCCTGAAAGCCACATTGGACATCGCCAATCCCACGCGGGGACCCAAGGAAACCTGGCCAAAGGCCGTGGACAGGCACAGCGCCAACAGGGCAACAAGGGGATAGCGTGCGCAGGTCATGGCCGGCCGTTTTGCACGTGAAAGGTAGGGGCCGGTCAGAAGCGATAGCCCAACATGTTGTTCCAGCTGTAGTTCAGCTCGTTCACCCCTTCCGGCGGGGCGCTGTCCTTCATCAGGTTCAAGCGGCTCTCCATGGTGAAGCGCTTGGTGACATTGATGAGCAGGCCGCCCTCCACCAAGATCCGGTGGTCGCTGGCGTCGAAAACCTTGGGCTGGTAGTACACCACGCCGGTGAGGCTGGCGAGCGGGGAGATCTTCAAGGTGCCCGCCGCATAGCTGCTATTGCGCCCCTCCACCAGCACCGTACCGCCGGTGATCGTTTCCCGCTCCACCAGGAAGGAGGTGCCCGCATTCACCCGGAAGCGTTTGCTGTCCATCACCCGCAGGCGCGGCCCGGCGCCCAGCACCAGCCGCAGGTCCAGCTTCAGCGGCTTGTTGTACTGCGCCTGCGCGTAGCCCTCGCCCGTCCACAGCGAATCGTGCCGCAGGTTGTACCGCAAGTGCTGGTAGCCCGTGTTCTGGAACTCATTCGCTTCCACCTGGCTGAAGGCCAGATCATTGATGAAGAACCAGCGGTCCCGGCCATCGATGTACTGCACCGCACCCACCAGGCCCAGGTTCAGTGAGCGCTGCCCGCTCTCCGACACGTTGAAGCGGAAATTCGAGTAGCCCGTCCAAGGCACCGTATCATTCGGGAAACGGCGGCCTTCGATGTTCACCACCTGGGCCTCGGCAACCCCAAGCGCGAGCGGCAGGAGCAGTAGGACCAACAGATACCGAGGGAACCACGACATGCGGGCGCAAAAATGGGCAAGGCCCCGCGATGCCCCGACCCGCCCCAAGGCCAAGTCTTCCAACGCACCCGTTCGGCCCCCGCCGAACCGGCTGCTCCGACAACTCCTCATCGAGCTTTCCGTTCTTTGTGCCATGCGCGTGGCGATCATCGGCGGAGGACCGGCGGGCATGATGGCCGCCGACACCCTTGCGGGCCATGCCGAGGTGGACCTGTACGAGCATGGCAGGCGCATCGGCCGCAAGTTCCTCGTGGCGGGACAGGGCGGCTTCAACCTCACCAATTCGGCAGAAGGCGATGAGCTGCTGCGGCAGTACTCCCCGCCCGGTTTCCTGGACGGGGCCTTGCGCAACTTCGGTTCCCCTTCACTGCGACAATGGCTGTCGAAGTGCGGGGTGGATACCTTCATCGGCACCAGCGGCCGGATATTCCCGGTGAAAGGAATCAAGCCCATCGATGTATTGCGCGCG
Organism: Flavobacteriales bacterium; assembly: GCA_035325445.1. Classification (GTDB taxonomy): domain Bacteria; phylum Bacteroidota; class Bacteroidia; order Flavobacteriales_F; family PHOS-HE28; genus PHOS-HE28. The sequence goes on along the minus strand of DAOKZW010000009.1, from coordinate 91,209 downwards.
ATCCGGGGGCGGCTGGAGCGGCAAGGTGTGCGCATACACACGGAACATGCCTTCACCGGGTTCGACGGGCACGGCAACGTGCGGATGGAGAACCGCGAAGGCCCTTTCATCCTGCAGGCCGACCGCGTGATCTTCGCCTTGGGCGGGGCCTCCTGGCCCATCACCGGATCCACCGGCATCTGGCCGCCGCTCTTCCGGGAGCTGGGCATCGAGGTGCGGCCTTTCCGGCCTTCCAACTGCGGCGTGGAGGTGCCATGGCCGGCGGGCTGGGACCATGCCCACGAGGGCAAGCCGCTGAAGAACGTGCGGGTTTCCGCCGGCATGAAAGAGGCATGGGGCGAGGCCACCATCACCCGGCACGGGCTGGAGGGGAATGCGATCTATCCCGTGGTGCCTGCCGTGCGCGACGGCGCGACCGAGCTCTGCTTGGACCTGAAACCGGACAGCACGGCGGAGCGGCTGCTGGAACGGATCGGCAACCGGGAGCCCCGGAATTTCGCGGGAGCGGTCCACCTGAACCGGCAACAGATGGCCTTGCTCAAGGCCTTCACGCCCAAGGAGGCCGTGCAGGATGCCGCCGGTTTCGTCCATCTGGTGAAACGGCTCGTGATACCGGTGACCGGGCTGCGCCCCATCGGCGAGGCCATCTCCACGGTGGGTGGCATCCCGGTGGAGGAACTCAACCCGGACTTCTCGCTGAAGCGAGCACCGCACCTGTACACCATCGGCGAAATGGTGGACTGGGACGCGCCCACCGGCGGCTTCCTGCTGCAAGGCTGCTTCGCCATGGGGCGGTGGGCGGCACGGGCGATCCTGCGCGATCCATAGCCCAACGGACCGACTCACCCGGCCAACCTTACATTTGGCATTCTTCCAATGAACGCGGCCACTGCGGCCGACAGCTAGCGATCGACACATGGCATTGAGCAAGGACCAAATGGCAAAGCGCATCGCGCGCGAGCTGAAGGACGGCTACTACGTGAACCTCGGCATCGGTATTCCCACCTTGGTGGCCAATCACATCCCACCGGGCATGGACGTGACGCTGCAGAGCGAGAACGGCATCCTGGGCATGGGCGAGTTCCCTTACGAGGGCGAAGAGGACGCCGACCTGATCAACGCCGGCAAGCAGACCGTGACCCTGAAGGCCGGGGCGGCCATCTTCGACAGCGCCACCAGCTTCGCCATGATCCGCGGCCAAAAGGTGGACCTCACCGTGCTGGGTGCCATGGAGGTGGCCGAGAACGGCGACATCGCCAGCTGGAAGATCCCCGGCAAGATGGTCAAAGGCATGGGCGGCGCCATGGACCTGGTGGCCAGCGCGCAGAACATCATCGTGTGCATGATGCACACCAATAAGGCCGGCGAGAGCAAACTGCTCAAGCGCTGCAGCCTCCCCCTCACCGGCGTGGGCTGCGTGAAGCGCGTGCTCACGGACCTGGGTATGTTCGACATCACCGACGGTGCCTTCGTGCTCAAGGAACTTGCCCCCGGCGTGACCGTGGATGAGGTGAAGGCCAAGACGGAGGGGAGGCTGGTGGTGGAGGGCGAGGTGCCGGAGATGGTGGTGTGAGATACCATCTGCACGTAATGATCATGATGATCGTGCCGGGACTACATGTCATGTGACAACGGCTTGAATAGCGAACGCGGAGATCCACCGTGTATTTGTTCAATGACACGCCAGCGGCTCATTCACTTCCTTCAACGTGTCCCATTGGTGGCTTGGTGGTTCTTGGGCTTTTTCCTTCTCTTATCCGCATATGAATACGGCCGGATCTTGCATCTCCGGCCATTGCCTCATCACTTATGGCGGCAGACCAACTGCCTATCATTGACCTATGAGTTCTATAGCGGCGAGTGGAATCTGTTCAAACCCAGGCTCCAAAGCCTAATCGCGGACGGAGGAACCACCGGGTACAGTGCCGGTGAATTCCCCATTATGTACTACCTCATTGGCATGATATGGAAGATTACCGGTCCCAGTGAATTTATTTATCGGACCATCATGTTGGCTCTTCTGGCATGGGGATCGTGGGCTCTTTGCCGCATAGTACACCTGCTTATGGATGATCGATTCTGGGGAGTGATGATCGGGTTGCTCTTCTTCACGATACCCACCGTGGTGTATTTCGGCATTGGGTTTCTGACCGATGTGCCCGCTCTCAGCTTAATTCTCGCCGGCTCATTGGCGTTCCTTCTCTATTTGAAATCGGAATCCCCTAAACAGCTCGTCCTCGGCAGTTCCCTCTTTGCTCTCGGAATGCTATTGAAGATATCGGCAGCGATGCTTCCACTAGCTATCCTATTTGTATGTATTGCTTCACTTGTTTTACCGCATTGTTTTCCTTGGCCAAGCATCAAGAGAAAGCAGATCATCAACATAGCCTCGGGCGTTGCCATTGGATTGGTCCTAATGGCTGCATGGGTTGGGTACAGTATCCATTACAACAACATACATGGTGCCGAGTATTCCTATCAAGGCACATGGGCTTATTGGGATCTTCCCGATGATGAGGCTGATCGTGCATGGACCTTTGGATACACCATCCTTATCCATCAATTCTTCACCATTCCGGTTTATATCCTTCTACTCGTTTCCGGCGCTTATCTGGCCTTGAATCTCAGGACCCTGCCTACAGCCCTGATCCTTATGCTTACCGTGCTCATCTTGGGCGTGACCCTCTACTTATTGCTCTGGTTCATTACACTAGACAACCATGACTATTACTATGTCGAGCCACTCGTATTACCCTTCGCGGTAATCCTCGCCCTCCTTTGGTATATGCGGAAATATTGGGATTGGGCAATTCGGTCACCTTGGGCCAAGCTTCTGTTTTTCAGCTTGCTGGCGCACCAGGCCTTGTTTGCCATGAACAACATCCGTATGAAGCAGCAGGACTTTTCCATGGCGGATATCTTGGGCACAAGTGGCGTTGAACAAGGACATTGGCATCTCACCCAATACTGGGACTTTGAAGGGTTATTGGACATTGAACCGATTGCACGACAACATGGCATTAGCAAGGACGATCTCGTGGTGACCGTACCTGACAACTCGGTATGCTTGGCATTATACCTTTCAGGCCAACGGGGGTTCAATGAATTCGGGGGCATTACCATCCGATGCCCACAGCTTGTGGAGCGTGCCAAACAGGGGGCGAAATACCTCTACCTCATCGAAAAACAACCCGTAATCCGCGATCAGCTCACGGCGTGCTTGGGAGACCCACTCTTCGTGCACAAAGAGATCTCCGTCTATGACATCCGCATGTTGGCTTCCCAATGAATCTTCGCATCCTCTCCATCATCATTCCTGCTTTCAATGAGGAACACACCATCCACGAAATACTGGCGAAGGTTTATCAGGCTCAGTTACACCCCGACCTCCGGAAGGAGGTCATAGTGGTGAATGATGGCAGCACAGACGGCACCGCAGCCGCTGTGCAACGATACATGGTAGCGAACCCCTCCTTGGACATTCGTCTCATCGAGCAGCCGCACAACATGGGCAAAGGCGCGGCCATCCACCGCGGCATCAAGGAAGCAACCGGCGAATACCTGATCGTGCAGGATGCCGACCTGGAGTATGATCCCCGCGAGTACAACGACCTGCTCAAACCGGTGGTGGAAGGCTTCGCTGACGTGGTTTACGGCTCCCGCTTCATGGGCCATCACCCGCACCGCATCCTGTTCTTCTGGCACAGCATCGGCAACAAGTTCCTCACGCAGCTCTCCAACGCGTTCAACAACCTGAACTTGACGGACATGGAGACCTGCTACAAGCTGATCCGCACAGATATCGCCCAAGGCCTTGACCTGAAAGAGAAACGCTTCGGGTTTGAACCTGAGGTGACCGCGAAGCTTGCACGGGTCAAGGGCGTCCGCATCTACGAGGTGGGCATCAGCTACTATGGCCGCACGTATGCCGAAGGCAAGAAGATCGGTTGGAAGGACGGCTTCCGGGCCATCTGGTGCATCTTGAAATACGGATTGCGGTAAACGGGGCAGGCGATTTTCGTCACCTGTGCGGGAGCAGGCGCAGGTATTCCCGTTGCACGCTCTGCATGGTCCACTCCGGCCCGTCCCAAGGGGACAGGTAGTTCCAACTGAGGCCGATGTTGGCCCAGGCAAAGAGCAGCGCCAGCACCCAAGCGGCCGCCCGGGCTGCCTGTTTCCGCCAAGCCATACGCTGGACCAGCCACGCGGTAGGCAGGGCCAGGAAGGCCATGTATTCCACAAAGCCGCGGTGCCCGAACGCGCCGCCCAGCCACCAGCACCACCAAGAGGCGATGATGTACCAGGCAAGCAGCCAGAGGAGCAGCACGGTACGTGCGCCTTCGGTCCGCCTGAAGGCCATCCACAACAAGGCCGCCATCACCGGCAGCATAATTGGCGAGTAGAGGAACCAGCCGTTCCAAGGGTGCGCCAGCACTTCCCACAAGCGCGGGTATAGCCAATGGAAGCCTTGGCCCATGGTGCCGTAGGTAAAGACGATGGGGCTGCCGGTGATCGACCGCCAATAAAGAAGCTGGGGGATCCATGGCAGCAACCCGAGAAACACGGCAAGGGCCAACGCCCGCCAGTCAGCAACCCACGAAGCCAGCCGCTCGCGCACCCCACGCGGCCCCGTGGTGCCGTAGAGCAGCGGGAACAGCCCTGCGATGCCGTTCGAGGGCCGCACCAGCACGATCACCGACCACGTGACCGCCAACAGCACCAACGTTCTCCCTTTCGGCGCCTCCCGCATGCGCAGGGTGGCCCACTGTAGCACGGTGAACAGGAAGAAGGAGTACACATGGCTCATGCCGGGCTCCATGGCCGTGTAGAAGTACAGGTTGGTGCAGGCGAAGAGCAACAGCACCGCCAAGGAGGCGTTCAGCGTCCCGAAGCGCTTACCCAAGGGCCTCGCCACCAGCGTGCATCCCCAGGCCGCATAGGTGGATGCTGCCAAGCCTACGGCCACGGCGTAGGGCCACGGGTAACCGTCCGCCGGTGCCAACCCGGCCATGCAAAGCCCGTGCGCCGCCAAAAAGAACGGGGCCAACAGGTAGGCCAAACCAATGTTGAACATACTGAGGTGGTTCCCGTTGGGGAGTACATGCACGTAGGGCATGCCGCGCAGGTCGTGGTCCAAGAAGATTGCCGGGAGATACTGGTAATAACCCCGGGGGTCACTGTTGTGCGCCAGCATGACATCCAAGATGTGGCCGTTGTGCCCCAGAAAAGAAAGAAAGCCCGCGAGGAAAACCACAAGCGCCAGCCAAGGCGACCAATCGCGACCAAGGTTCATGGAGCAATCCAGTGGTTGTTATACCAGAGCCTGTTCCCGACCGTATCCACCTTGTACACATCGACATCGGCCACCCGCACGGTGAGGTCGTCCACCCAAATGCTGTCCGGATAGAAATCCGCGCCTTGGACGAACAATTTCAGCTCGTGGCCCGGGCCGCCTTTCCGGAAGGGCAATTCCACCAAGCTCCAATCGCCCACGATGGTGCGCGCGAAACGCGGATCGGTATAGTAGTCCCAAGCACCTGTGCCCTGGACCGGGTCGTGGTCATCGATCCCCGCAAGAGCATGGTTGCGCATGGGCCCGCGGTTGTAGTACCAGAATGAGGCCAAGTAGGTCACCCCGGTATCCATGGCCTCCACCGGCAATTCCGCCAGCAGGTTGAAATCATGCTTCAGGCCCGAGAATGCGCCGGAGCCCGAACGCACATGGGTCGCGGGCCTATCATCGTAATCCTTGCGGAACAGGAACGTGTCCGGCCTGCTGAACAGCCATTCGCCACTTTGATGAAGAGTATCCCGGCTTGCTTCAAAGCGCGCCACATACCTGCCCGCCCTATCGGCAAAAAGCTCGCCCGCGGTGGTGGCCAGCAAGGTGTACGGCCCGCCCTTGGCAAGCTCCCTGCCATGGGAGGCCAAGACCTGGTCGTATGGTCCCAAGAGGCTGCCGGAAAGTATGAGCAGGATCGTATCGGAGGCTTGGAACCTGGCGGCCATCGCCTTGGGGTACCAATCCGGACCGAATGCCTGGATCAGCTCACGCACCTCCTCGACGCCGGTGCGCGTGAAGCTCGAATTCATCAGGGGTATGCCGGTCAGCTGGGCCATGGCCTGGCCGATCAATAGGCCGGCCTCGTCCGCAGGCACCATGTATTCCTCGCCGCCATTGTGGTAGTATGGCAAGGTGACCATGGCCCGGGCATCCACCCGCTTGGCGGCCTGGTAGATGGGCTGCATGTCCGCCGGCAACTGCTCCGGATCGAAGTAGTTGGGCTGCTCCACGATCCGCCGGGCCACGTAGCTGTCCAAGGCATGCATGTCCGTGACAAAGAAGGCCGCCACCACGGCCACCAGCACCGCTGCGGCCTTGCGCGCCCGGCCTTGCGCGGCACCGTCATACAGGACCCACGCCGTGCGTGCCGCCCACACAGTGATGACGAAATAGAAGGCCCACCCGAAACGAGCCGGTGCACGGAACTGCCCCAGCGTCGGGATATACCAAAGGCACTTCTTGCACCAGGGATCGAACGGAAGGCCGAATGCAAAGGCCAGGAGCAGCAGGGAGCCGCCCAGCAACAACAACAGTTTCGCGGGGAACACACGATTGAACAGTTCGCCTGCGGTGCCCTTCGCGAGGCCGCGCATCAACAAGATCAGCACGACGACCACGACCAGCTCCGTTCCCAGGCCGATGAAGTTCCATCCTTCCGCCAACCGGAACACGGGCAGCCCGATGAACCTGGTCCAAATGGAGGAGGCGAAGAGGGGATCGGGGGCCAAGAGCGTGGACCAGGTCATCTGGTACGTGAAGAACCCGGTGGGATGCTGCGTGCGGCCCGTATGGGTGTCCGTGAGCTGCTGCCAAAGGAAGAACAAGAGGAATGCGGCCAGCGGTGCGGCCACCATGCCCCACGCGGCGCGGCGCTCGCCGGCCCGGAATACCAGGACAAGTGCGCCCGTGGCCAGCACCAATACCGCCGATATGAAGCCCAGATAGACGTGGGTGAACAGCCAGAACAGGATCAACAGGACCATGCCGGCCGCCCAGCGCCACGGGCGGCTGCTCCGCCATTGCCGCAGCAGCACCCACATGGCACTCGGGATGGCACATCCGTAGGCCAGTGCATAGTGCGCCTGCGTGCCACGCAGCACCTGCGGGGCCAGGAAGGAGATCAAGACCGCGAACAAGGCCGCCACCAGGTCCGGCATGGCCAGCTCCCGCATGATCAGGTACAGGAATACCGCGCAGAGCACGATGCTGAACAGCATCATCAGGTTCACCACCGCAACGGTGTGTTGCAGGGCCCCTGGCCACACCTTGGCCACTGCGCGCCACAGGTTGCTCTGCAAGGGTTGCGCATCCGGATAGTCGATGTGCTCCCCGAAGGGATAGTTCATCCCCGAGAACGTGGTGAAGGAGGTATCGTGCTCCGCATGCCAGGCAAAGGAGAAATAGTTCTTCAAGCCATCACCTGCCGTGTTGAACATGTACTGGCCGGGCGATCGCAGGACCGCCCCGAAATAGAAGGCGAGAAGGGCAACGGACAGGGCCAGGGTGAGCCAAAGGCCTCGATGCTTCATCATCATTCGATCACTACTTCCTGGATCACACCGGTGTAATCCTTTGCCGCAAAAGGAATGCATCCTTGGTCGTACGGCGAGCCCGGCCACCACTTGGTGTTATGGAACTCCTGGGTGACGATCAGCTCCATCTGCACATCGCTGATGGAGGTGACCGTGCTGTCCATGTAGCCCACCTCGCGCAGTTGGTCCAGCTCGGGCCCGATGCGCCAGATCACCTGGTCCGGCCGCCAGTCGATCTGGAACCAATAGTGATCGCCACGGAACAGCTCGGCATCCGGTTCGTACTTCTTCTGGGTGATGGCGCGGTAGTTGTCGTCCCAGCGGTGGCTCAGGTAAGTGTGCCCCTCATGTTCGATGGGCCTGCATCCCGCCGCGAAATCCACCGGTGAATGGCAGGCCATGTCCCAGTTGGTGCAAGCCACGGTGATCATGCCCTTGGGGATGCCACCATCCGAAGGGCGCTGCCAGTTGGCTCGCTGCCCCGGTACCGCCACCTGTTGGGGCCGCAACGGCGGGAAAGTGGCGTCAGGGCAGTAGAGCGGGGTCTTCAGGATCTCGAAGTCGATCTCCGCATAGGCCACTTGCGGTACGCGCTCCACGGCGTCACCGCCGTAGTAGTCAGACATGTAGCCGTCCTTTTCGCAGATGCGGCGATAGTTCCCCGGCGCCCCTTGGTAGATCAGCCAGATGGCGTTGGTGAGCCCGTTCCACATGTCCGAATCGTTCAGCAATGGCGTGAGCTTGCACTTCACGGAGTACTTGCCGTACATCAGGCCGTGCCGTGACCGCACGCCCACGTTCTCCTTGCGCAAATCGCCCGGTCTGGAGGCCGGATTGTGGATCTCGATGGTGTTGTTCACAGGATTCGACCTCACCGTTTCGCAAGGCACCTTGGTGGTCATGGGCGTCAGCGAAACTTTCCTCCCTTCCGGAAAGAACGCGCGGTTGTAATCATGGTCCTCCGGGGTATACTGGTTGCCGAGCACGTCGGCGATCAGCGGGATGTTGGAGAAGCGTGTGGAGGGATCCACATAGTGGATGAACTGCTTGAAGGCGGCCTGCCTGCGGAGCTCCTCCCCGTGGTTGCATGCATCGGTATACGCCTCATTGGAGAGCCCATCCTGCTCTTCCACATAGATGCCGGCGCCCAGCGGCGGGCGGGCCGTCACCTTCAGGCGCTCGCGGGCCTGCACCACCGTGACCTGTGCCGCACGTGCGCCCGGCCCATGCAGGAAATACCACCATGGCTCGATGTAGCGGCCATCCTGCTGCTTGTTGATCTGCACCACGGCCTCGGGGAAGGCCGCCGCCGCGAAGGCGTCATCGGGCACCACCACCAGCAAGAATGCGTATTCGCCCACCCGCGGATTGCGGGCCCAACGCTTGCGCTGGCCGTCCACCACGAACCGTTCCTCCTCGCGGGGGTCGCCTTGGATGCGGAAATGGTCGACCATCTTCAGGGGCTCGGTGCCCGTGGTGGGCGCGGTAACCCGGAAACCTTCAGAGGCACTTTCCCAACTGCCGTAGAAGTTCTCCTCCGCGAGCGGGTGCTGGCCGCCATCGGACCGCGTTTCCTCCATCTTGTACGACTCGTTCCGGTAGTACAGCTTGTAGCGGAACGACCGGCCCTTCGCCTCCGGATCGCCCACCTCAAAGGAGAAGGCGAAGCGCCCGCCGTCCACTTGGCGGATGGACGGGATCACAAAGCCGCTGTCCAGCGCGTCGGTATAGTCGAGATCAATGGTCTTGACGCCTTGGTCGTTCACGCCGTTCCAGTTGGTGAGCACCTCGAAGCTTCCCACGGCATCGCCGTGTTCCGGCGGGTTGCCGGCACAGCCCAACAGGAGCGGGAGCACAACCCAAGGGAACATTTTCATTCGGCGATGATCTCGAGCTTCAGGGCCAAAGGTGCGGGCCACCCGGCGATCCGCTCCCCTTCCCCAGCGTGTTCAACATCGTAACCCGTAAGCAACAGCCCTTGCGGCAACGGTGTTGCCACCACGCGGTCGTAGTGCGTGATGTCCCTGTTCGCGGCCGTTGACCAAGGCCGTATAAGCTCCAACTGCTCACCTCCGGCATCCTGCAACCAGGCCGTTCCCTCCTCCGGCACAAAGCGCCAGAAGCGTGGCGTGCCGCCGATGGGTACCGCCTCCACCGTGGTCGCCGGGGCCGTACCTCCCACGCGGAACCGCGCCGTATCCACCGGAACATCGGTGATCGACACCTGCGCATAATGCAAAGGCCGGGGCCCGTCGGGCAGCAGGCTGTCCAGCGCTAAGGCCCGGCCTTGGGCGCGGCCCGGCACCTCGTCACTGTGGAAGAAGATGTCCATATCGTCGATGAAGGCTTCGGCACCGCCACGCTTCCAGAGGTACACGGACAGGACGTCATCGGACTCGATCTTCGTATCGCGGACCAGGAACTGGGCATTGACCCGCTGCCCGGCCTTGGCCGCAGGGTCCGCAAGGAGGTCCTTGCCGAACCAGGCCACCTGCTTTCCCGCCCGGTCGATGGACACCACGACCGTGAGCAAGGTGGAGGGGGAAGGGGACCACGCCCACAGGCCCACCTCCACGGCGGACAGGTTTATCGCCACGTCCCGCACCAGTCGCCGCACCGCGGGCGAATACTCGTCACCCCGCCCCATGCGGTAGGAGCGGGTGCCTGACCGGGCCCATTCCCGGCCCAGCCGCGAGGTATCCATTCCCGGCGGCAGCTCAAAATCAAACCTCAGGTTGGGCCTGATCACCGCATCGCCCTCGCCATAGGTTACCATTGACCAAGCGCCGGAGGCGTACGCAAACGGGGGGTCATCACCCGTGACCAGCCCTTCGCCGCCGTGCGGCCGGGCCTGGGCGGCAGGCGGGGGCGGGCCCGCAAGGGGCTTGGGATTTCGTCCCAACAGGACCTTGATGCGGTCCTTGGCCCAACGCTGCTGGTCGGAGGTGGCTGCCCGCCAAGCAAGCGCCAGCGCACTGGCTGCCACGGCAACGACCAACAGAAAAACGGCTATCCGCTTCACGCGGTAAATGTAGCCGGAAGTGCATGGCCCGACCGGCCCGCCCTTGTGCCCCTGCAAGGGGGTCCGGGGCATCACACGAAGGTGATCCCCTCCTCCGGTATGGCGGGGCTGCCCGTCAACCGCAGGTACAGCTGCACCGTGGCCACCACGTCCTTGCGGCAATACGTGGCGATCCGTTCCACATCGCCCTCCTCGTAGTACACCCGTGCCACATCGGCGCCGCTGATGTCATCCTTGGGCGTGGGAATGCCGAGGATGTGCGCCAGCAACGCCAGCGAGGTGAAGTTCTTGCGGTCCCCGAAGCTCCACAGCTGCATGGTGTCGATAAAGCCCACCTGCCAGGGCTTCACGCCGCCCACGTCCAGCAGGTGCGGCAGCTTGATGCCATGTACCACACAGCGCCGTGCGATCCACGGAAAGTCGAACTCCTTGCCGTTATGCCCGCACAGCCAATGGTTGTCCGTGTTGAAGTTCCTGTTCAGCAGGTCGGTGAAGCGCAACAGGATGTCGCGTTCATCATCACCGTGGAAGGAGGTGACCCGTAAGCCAAGACCTTCCTCCTTTTTCTGCAGGTAGCCCACGCCGATGCACACGATCTTGCCGAATTCAGCGAGGATCCCGCCGCGTTCACCATAGATCTCCTCCACGCTCTTGCCGTTGCGCTCCTGTTCGTAGCGCGTCTTGTCGGCGAAGAGCTTGGCCGTCTGTTCATCCAGCTCCCCGAAGTTGTACACGGCCGGGACGGTCTCGATGTCCAGGAAGAGGATCTTCGAAGGGTCGGTGGGGCGGTCGGGACGCATGGGGGGATGAGGGGTGTGGTAAGGTGGGTAAGGCGGGTAAGGCGGGTAAGGCGGGTAAGGCGGGTAAGGCGGGTAAGGCGGGTAAGGTGGGTAAGGTGGGTAAGGCGGGTAAGGCGAGTAAGGTGGGTAAGGTGGGGTGCTATTTCTTTTTCTTCTTCTCCAAGCTGACAATGAATTTCAGAAGAGCATTGCTTAACCCGTTTACCAAGCTATGTACGGGTCTGGCTTGCTCCTCTGTTATGTAACCGAGATTGACGGCAATCAAGGTCTGCGTTTCAATTTCTGCGGCTGATCCCCGCGCATAGGTCAATCCGAGTTGCAAGTAGCCTATCCTGTTTCTGGCCCAACCTTCGGCCACATTGGAGGGCACGGAAACCGCAGCCCTGCGCAACTGTGATGTCAAACCGTAGCGTTCGTCCACCGGGAAGGTGCTGGTAAGTTGATAGATCATCGTGGTCAATTCCAACCCATGCGACCATACCCATAAATCCTTAAAACCCTTCGCGGTGGGAAGGCCCGGCTCCGATACCATGGATATCGCCGATCCTTCTTCAAAGAATCCTTCCAGGTTCCAGTCATAATCCTGTGGGTCATATCCCGAGATCCAATCTTCCATCTTGATCGTGTTCAGTGGTTCACATCCTTAACCTTATTCGTCCGCTTACCTCCATTACTCCCCTGACCTCCATCTCTCCCATTACTCCCATCACTTCCCTTACTTCCCTTACCTCCATCACTTCCCTTACTTCCACCCCCCCTCATCCACCAGCCAACTCCCTCGCGATCGCCGTCCACTGGAACACGTCCTTGGGATGGCCGGACTCATTCTTCTCCTCCCACTTGGCACCGGTGCGCACCATCACCAGGCGTTCCTGCGGGAGCACCACCACGTATTCCCCGTGGAAGCCGCGGCAGTAGTACATGGGCATGTCGTCCACCGTGGCCAGCCACCAATAGAGGCCGTACCGTGCATTGGGCGCCCCTTGGTCCATCAGCTTTGCCGGCGTGATGGACTCCCGCCAATAGTCGGTCGGGATCAGGCGATGCCCATGCCACTTGCCGCTATCCAGCCACAGCTGTCCGATGCGGGCAAAATCGCGGGCCGTGGCATACAGGCAACAGAAGGCCTTGAAGTCACCGTTCTTGCGGTCCTTGCCCCAATAGGCCTCGTGCTCCGCCCCCAAGGGTTTCCAGATCTTCTCGCGCACCAGGTCGTTCAGCGGCTTATCGTACACCTTTTGCAGCACGTCGGCCATGATCTGGGTGCTGCCGCTGATGTAGTCGAACTCCTTGCCTGGCTCCTCGATGCAGGGCTGGTCCATCGCCAGTTTCCGCACGTTGTAGCCATAGTAGCCCTTGGCATTGTCACTGAACGGGCTGGCCCCGCTTTCGCTCCAGTCCAGGCCGGTGCTCATGGTGAGCAGGTTCCACAGGGTGATGTCCTTGTGGCAGGGATCGAGCTCATCAAACTCGGGCAGGTATTGGCCTACCGGCGTTTTCAGGCTGGTGATCTTCCCCTCTTCCATGGCCACCCCGGTGAGCAGGCTGATGTAGCTCTTGGCCACGCTGAAGGAGTTGCTCACCGAGTCTTCACGCCACCCTTCGAAGTAGTCCTCGAACAACAGGCTGTCGTTCTTGATCACCACGAACCCCACGGTATTCAAGGCATGCAATGCCCGGACCTGGTCATCGGTGAGTTTCACCGTGCCATAGCGCTTGCTCTTGGGCCATGGCTGTGGGGCATCCGCCGGGATGGTGCCGTACGGGAAGAAATTGCGGTCGTCGATCTCCGGGCCGGTACGCCCCTTGAGGTAGGTATAGATCACGCCGCGTGGGATATGTCCGTTGCCGGTGACGTAACTGGCGGCGGTGAGCACGGCGAGGATGCCCAGCACCCACGAAAGAATCTTGATGAGAATGCGCATGGGATGTGCGGTTGCGCTTCGAAGATAGTCCGATATGGATCGGACGCGGATGGATGTTCGTCAGGTCCAACCGCCGATGGCCCGATAGGTATCGGACGCGGACCTCGCTTCGCCGTAGCGGCTACGCGTAGGCGCAGTGAACGCCGGCCAGCCTCCGTGTACGTTCGTAACCCGAGGTCTACATTCACCCGACGAACATCGAACTGCGGTTCACCCGCCAACCAGTTCCACCTCAAACAGATCGGCGAGCTCCAGCTTCAACCGGTCCTTCACGCCTTCCATGCCCACCAGGCCGCCCAGTTCCTTCGCCATGCAGGTGACGCCCTTGTCCGTGATGCCGCAGGGAACGATGTGGTCGAAGTAGGAGATGTCCGTGTTCACGTTGAAGGCGAAACCATGCATGGTGACCCAGCGGCTGGCCTTCACGCCGATGGCGCAGATCTTCCGGGCCTTGACCGGATCCTCCGGGTCGAGCCACACACCGGTGAGGCCGTCGATGCGGCCCGCCTTGATCTTGTACGCCTCCAAGGTACCGATCACCGCCTCCTCCAGCGTGGCGATGAAGCGCCGCATGTCGTGGAAGTAGTGGTCGAGGTCGAAGATGGGATAGCCCACGATCTGGCCCGGGCCGTGGTAGGTGATATCGCCGCCCCGATCGATTGGAAAGAACTCCACGCCAGCCTCCTGCAGCTCCTGCCGGTTCATCAGCAAATGCGAGGGCTGGCCGCTCTTGCCCAAAGTGTACACGTGCGGATGCTCGCAGAAGATCAAGTGGTCCTCCGTGGGTATGCGCTGCTCCACGGGCAGGTCGCGGTTGGCCTTCTTCCGCTCCTGGATGGCCTCGAAGAGCTTTTTCTGATAGTCCCACACGGTGGCGTAATCCACCAGGCCGATATCATGGAAATGGATGGTTCTCACGGGGGCAAAGGTGGCAAGCCGGGGCGGATCAGCGTATCCAGGGGCTGCTTCCCCACCTCCGTACCTTTGCACCATACCATGGACGGAAGTCTTGACGTGCGCGAAAAGGTGGCGCTGCTGCCCCACAAACCGGGGGTGTACCAGTTCTTCAACGCGGAGGGCACGGTCATCTACGTGGGCAAGGCCACCAGCCTGCGCAGCCGGGTGGGCAGCTACTTCGCCAAGAGCCACCCCGACGGCAAGACGCGCCTGCTGGTGAGCAAGATCGCCGACCTGCGCACCATCGTGACCGAGACACCATACGATGCGCTATTGCTGGAGAACTCGCTGATCAAGGAATACCAGCCGCGCTACAACATCCTGCTGAAGGATGATAAAAGCTATCCGTGGATCCGGATCCGGAATGAGCACTACCCGCGCATCGAGGGCATGCGCAACCCGGTGGACGACGGCTCGGAATACATCGGACCATTTGCCTCGGTCGGGGCCATGCGCACGGCCCTGAAACTGGTGCACCGGCTCTACAAGCTGCGAACCTGCAACTACGACCTTTCACCCGCGAACGTGGCCAAGGGCAAGTACAAGCGCTGCCTGGAGTGGCACATGGGCAACTGCCGCGGGCCTTGCGAGGGCTTGCAGAGTGAGGAGGAGTACAACGCCAACGTGGCCCAGGCACGGCAGATCCTGAAGGGCCGTATCGGCGGTGTGGTGAAGATCCTGCGCCAGCGCATGCAGGAACATGCCGAGAAGTTGGAGTTCGAGGAGGCCGAGGAAGTGCGCTCACAGCTGGAGCAACTGGAGAAGTACCAGGCCCGAAGCACCGTGGTGGGCACTGATGTGGGCGACGTGGACGTGTTCAGCTTCGTGCGAAACTCCACGAGCACGTTCGTGAACTACATGCGCGTGATCGACGGGGCGGTGGTGCACGGCGTGACCGTGGAACTGAAGCGGCGGCTGGAGGAGCCGGATGACGAAGTGCTCCAGTATGCCATCGCCGAACTGCGGCAGCGCTTCCGCAGCAACGCGCCCGAGGCCATCGTGCCCATGGACCCCGGGATCGAGATGCCGGGCGTCACCTTCACCGTGCCGCAGCGCGGCGACAAGAAGCACCTGCTGGAAATGGGCGAACGCAACGCCCACTACTTCATGCTGGAGAAGCAGAAGCAGGAGGCTCTGGTGGACCCCGAGGCCGCTGCGGAGCGCATCCTGGAACAACTGAAGCAGGACCTGCGCCTGACGGAACTGCCCCGCCATATCGAGTGTTTCGATAACAGCAACACCCAAGGCACGGACCCGGTGAGCGCGTGCGTGGTGTTCAAGGACGCCAAGCCCAGCAAGAAGGATTACCGCCACTTCAACGTGCGCTCCGTGGAAGGCCCGGATGATTTCGCCACCATGGAGGAGGCCGTGGAGCGCCGCTACGCACGCCTGCTCACCGAAGGGGAGCCCCTGCCGCAACTGGTGGTGATCGACGGCGGGAAGGGCCAGCTTCATGCGGCCCTGAACGTTTTCGACCGTCTGGGCCTGCGCGGCAAGGTCGCCTTGGTCGGCATCGCCGAAAAACTGGAGGAGATCTACTTCCCCGGCGACCCGTACCCGCTGCACATCGACAAGCGCAGCACCAGCCTGCGCCTGATCCAACAGATGCGCGACGAGGCCCACCGGTTCGGCATCACCCACCACCGCGGCCGCCGCAACAAGCGCGTGGTGCACACCGCCCTGGTGGACATCCCCGGCATCGGGCCGGCCACCGCGCAGAAGCTGCTCACCCGGTTCGGTTCCATCAAGGGCATCCGCGAGGCCAGCAGCGAGGAGATCATCGCGACACTCGGTCCCAAGAAGGCAGAGGTGCTGCTGAAGGGGCTGGCGGAGTAGGGTGTAACGTCGTTTGCAAAGAGTAACGTTCTTCCAAAAGGTCTTAGCCTTCGTATCTTAGTTGCATGAAATTGGATGAGCATGCGCTGGCCCAGCTGCGGGAATATTTTGCCGGACAACCGGTGAAACAGGCCCATTTGTTTGGCTCGTTTGCCCGTGGTGCGGCGGATGCTGAAAGTGATGTGGACATCCTGGTGGAATTGGACCATTCACAGCCGATCGGCCTGCACTTCATCCAAATGGGCCTTGATCTGGAGGCCCTGCTTTCGCGCCGCGTGGACCTGGTGACCACCAAAGGCCTGAGCCCGCATGTGAAACCTTATGTGGATCGGGACAAGCAACTGATCTATGCGCGCAGCTGAAGCGGACCGGGCCCGCGTGTTGCACATGCTGGATGCCATCCGGCAATTGGAGGCGAATCCATCTTGCGCCTCAGCACAAGCCTTGGACGATGACCCCATGCTTCGCTTTGGCACGGTGAAACTGATCGAGATCATCGGTGAGGCTGCCAATATGCTCACGAAGGAATTGCGCGAGCGTCATGCTGATATCTCTTGGCCATTGATCATCGGGATGCGGCATCGCTTGGTGCATGACTACTTCCGGATCGATACGACCATCGTGGCCGAGGTTGTCGCCAACCATATTCCCATCCTGCGTGGACAACTGGAGGCGGTCATAGCGGATCTTCCCGAATAAGGGCTACTCCTGAATGCTGGCCATGCAGTCCGCCATGCGGGCCGCGCCCACGTTTGTTGCCGAAGTTTGTACTTCAACCGCCTCCCATGCACATCGATATCACCGGCACCTATACCGACCTGTACCAGATCGCCATGGGGCAGGCACTCTTCCTCGGAGGGCACCACCGGCAGCCGGCCGTGTACGACTACTTCTTCCGCAAGCTGCCCTTCGGCGGGGGCTACGTGGTTTTCGCCGGGTTGGAGGACCTGCTGGACACCTTGGAGAACTGGCGCTTCACGGCGGACGAGATCGACTATTTGGCCTCACAAGGGTTCGACGCCGATTACCTCGGATACCTGAAGAACGTGCGTTTCACCGGTGCCATCCATTCGGCCCGCGAGGGCGATGTGGTCTTTCCCACCGAGCCGGTGCTGCGGGTGGAGGCCGACGTGGTGGAGGCGCAGCTGATCGAGACCTTTTTGCTGAACCTGCTCAACTACGAATCGCTGGTGGCCAGCAAGGCCGCCCGCATGCGCTCGGTGGCCGGCGATGGCATCCTCAGCGAGTTCGGGCTGAGGCGATCGCCCGGTCCCGGCGGCGTGCTGGCGGCAAGGGCTGCCGTCGTGGGCGGCTTCGACTCCACCAGCAACGTGTACGCCGCGCAGCGCTACGGTTTTCAGGCCGAGGGTACGATGGCCCACGCCTTCATCCAATGGCATGGCGATGAGCTGGCCGCTTTCCGCGCCTTCGCCGAGGCACGTCCGGACAACACCGTGCTGCTGGTGGACACCTACAACACGCTGGAGAGCGGCATCCCCAACGCGATCACCGTGGGGCACGAGATGGAAGCACGCGGCCAGTGCCTGCGCGCCATCCGCCTCGACAGTGGCGACCTGGCCTATCTGGCCCGCCGTGCCCGCGCCATGCTCGATGAGGCCGGGCTGCCCTACGTGAAGATCGCGGCCTCCAACCAGCTGGACGAATACGTGATCCGCAGCCTGCGCGAACAACAGGCGCCCATCGACATCTTCGGCGTGGGCACCAGCCTGGTGACCGGCGCGCCCGACGGCGCCCTGGACGGCGTGTACAAGCTGGCCATGGCGCAGGGCGAACCCCGCATCAAAATGTCGGAGAGCATCGCCAAGACCACCCTGCCCGGCCGGAAACAGGTGCACCGTTTCATCAACGGGCAAGGGCTCTTCGCCGGCATGGACGGCATCGCCACCACCGATGAGGAGCCGCCCGCGCGCATCATCCATCCCTTCGAGCCGCATAAGTCCATGGCCACGGCCGGACTCGAAAGTGAGCCGCTGCTGCACCCCATGATGGTGGACGGCAAGCGCACGGCCGCGCCCATCAGCCTGGAAAAGATCAAGGCCTTTGCCGCCGAGCGCCTCGCCTTGTTGCCGCCCGAATACCTGCGCTTCGAGAACCCGCACGTGTACAAGGTGGGCATCAGTGAACACCTGCACCAACAGCGCGAAGCCCTGCGGAAGGAGCACGTGCCGAAAAAGACGACACCATGAAAACCCTATTGGTCATCGACGTACAGAACGACTTCCTGCCGGGCGGCTCCCTGGCCGTGCCGGGCAGCAACGTGATCCTGCCCAGGATCAACGCCTTCATCCGTCGCTTCGACCTGGTGGTGGCCTCGCAGGACTGGCATCCGCAGGACCATGGCAGCTTCGCCTCCAACCATCCCGGGCGCAAGCCCTTTGAACAGATCGACCTGAACGGCCTGCCGCAAACCCTATGGCCCGACCACTGCGTGCAGGGCAGCACGGGCGCCGAGTTCTCGCCCGAGCTGGACGCCGGTCCCATCGAGGCCATCTTCCGCAAGGGCACCGACCCGGCCATCGACAGCTACAGCGCCTTCTTCGACAACGGCCGCCGCAAGTCCACGGGCTTGGCCGACTACCTGCGCGGCAAGGGCGCCAAGGACCTGTGGCTGTGCGGGCTCGCCGGCGAGATCTGCATGCACTACACCGCCATGGATGCGCTGCGCGAAGGTTTCAACGTGCACTTCATCGCCGATGCCAGCATCGTGCTCGACCCGGCCAAGGAAGGGCTGCACCTGCAGGAACTGCGCGAGAAGGGGGCCGAGATCGTGAACAGCGGGGAGCTGTGATCAAGAAGCCGCAAGCCGACCTACGAAGCGTCTTGCTATCTTTGCGTTGCAGGATTTTGGAAAGGATTGGTGAGGTGAGGATAGGAGGATAAACTCTTAATTCTCACTCGATGATGCTGAAGATCATCGCACTTGGCACAAAGGAAGCTAAGGACAATGGCTTCCGTATGAATAACAACTTGGATATCCACGACACCTTAACTGGATCGATCTATAAAGCTCGGCAGTACAAGTGGTGGCTTGATGGAAACGCCTGTAATGAGGGGGTCTATATCTTCTACCTGGATGGCAGAAGGGGCCTCGCGTGCCTGTATGTCGGCCCTCTGAAAGGTCCTTGGCCACGTGACCGTGTCATCGCCGCAGCCGAGTGGTTCCTTTCTCAAATAGGGGCTCAGACCGTTATTCCTGAGGCCAAGCTACCAGAATGCGTTCTGGCTTGGCGCTACGGCAATAGACTTGATGAGGCGCGGAGGATGTTGGAGCTAGGTAGATAACAAAGAGTCGATATGGTGATTCTGCACAGACTAAGGAATGTGCGGAATCCAATCGTCACACGACAAGATCCAAGGGCAGGTCGGAAATATCACGCAGACGCTGCCCTCCGATCATCGTATTCAGCATTTCTTCTGCATCGCTCATGCCCAAATCACGTACTGTATCCAACAGTTCATGAAGGGCAAAGTGGTAGACATAATCAATGTCGCCTGTACCCAAGGCAATGGAAG
This sequence comes from Flavobacteriales bacterium, assembly GCA_035325445.1. Lineage (GTDB taxonomy): Bacteria > Bacteroidota > Bacteroidia > Flavobacteriales_F > PHOS-HE28 > PHOS-HE28. The sequence goes on along the minus strand of DAOKZW010000009.1, from coordinate 71,539 downwards.
CAATGCGGTTCGGTGTGGGTTCGCCAGTAACTACAGTAATATGCGGCAATCGTCCCTTCCTGTTCCGCACCAAATTCAAGCCTTCCGACCGTGCATTTTGCGCCCTGTCACTACGGAGGGTCCACTTGCAACTGATACTGGCATGTAGAATGGGAAGGGAGCTATTGACTTCACGAAGGTTCGTGTATCTAGCCTGGCTGTTGTCCACTATTTCTTTCCTGGCGTTAATGTTCTCATCCGGTTCAGGCGCGCGATATATCACCACGTCAGGCTTGATCAAATAGTCGCTGCCCAAGGCAGCGGCTAATGCAGGAGTGGATGCCGCTAATTCCGCCAAGTCGTCCAAATGTGCGTATTGGGCAAATTGGGCAATCCCCATGCGTCCGCCGCCAACCCCTTTGCTGACAGTCCATTGCCCCGGTCGCATGTGATGTAAAGCACTGAATGTGGTCCGTACAAACTCAGTGCAAATCTCTTCGAACTTGTTTCCAGAACGTTGACCGGCTAACCTAGGTGCACGCACATGATGGCCAATCCTTTCCACAATGCCTTTGGCGATTTCAATGCTAGCCGTGCTTGCCTTATCGGCGTTGGATGGCACCCCATCCTTGTCCACGTATAGAATTGAGGCAAGCAGGCTGCTGTGGAACGCACTGCGCGCTTCCGATAGGATAGAGCTCATCAGGCCACTAATAGAGCACGTTTCGAAGCACGTTCAAACATGCGATATATGCTCTTGCCAACGGCCTCCGCAACAGGCGGCGGGAATGCATTGCCCACTTGGCGGTAGGCGGCGGTCTTCCTTCCCGTGAAGTGCCATTCATCCGGGAAGCCTTGGATCCGGGCCACCATCCTGACGGTAAGCCGCGGCATGCCCTCAAAATCAGGCTCGGGTGCTTCCTCCGCGATCGTCCCGCCATTCACGCCCAATGCCGCCCACGCTTTTCGCGCGCGCGTGGGCCCCAGATCGGGACCACCATGCTTTTTGGATCCACCAACGATGGTCGGCGCGATCGCCTGTGCCCCTGCTGCCCACCGGCGGGCACGCTTCCATCCATTCGCAGCCATCAGGTCCAGCAAGGAATCACCTACGGTGGGCGGTGCGCTTTCCTGTTTCTCCGGCCATGCAAAATGGTCGGCATCGCCAGGTTTCAATGCCACGATCACAACGCGGGGCCGCAACTGTGGAACCCCATGGTCTGATGCATGCAGCAACCGGATGTCCGGTAGGTAGCCCAACTTCCTGAACTGCTTGAACAGCCATTCCCGATATCCCTGGAATTCAGGGTCCAGGAAGCCACGCACGTTCTCCAGCATGACCGCACGGGGCCGGATCTCATCGGTCAAGCGCAAGGCTTCAGGGAAAAGATCACGTTCGTCCTTGGCACCAAGCTGTTTGCCCGCTACCGAAAATGGGGGGCAAGGCACACCACCTGCCAACAACTCCACTCCCTTGAATGGTGTCCCGTCAAATTTGGTGACATCACCATGCAGCACATTCCATTGCGGGCGATTGCTCCGCAAGGTCGCACAGCAGGCATCATCGATCTCCACCAAGGCTTGGTGCCCAAATCCGGCACGTTCCAACCCAAGTGACTGTCCCCCGGCACCTGCACAGATCTCAACACTCGTCATTTTCCGTTGCCAGTATTTTCGTCAAAGTACTGGCACCAACATACGCACAAGAAGGAGTGGAACCGAAGAAAGTGAAACCCATTTATTCACAACCACCATATCCATCGGATTCGCACCCACCTTCGCGCCATGCCCGCCATTTCCGTTCTACTCCCCTTCCACAACGCGGGCACGGCCTTGGATGCCGCCATCGCCAGCATCGTGCAGCAAAGCTTCACCGGCCTTGAGCTGCTGCTGATCGACAATGCCTCTTCAAAGGAAGATCAGGCCATCGCACGGAAATGGGCTGCGAGGGATCCACGCATCGGACTGCTCCAAGAGCCTGACATCGGGATCGCGCATGCCCTGAACACGGGGTTGGCCCATGCGCAAGGGCGCTACATCGCCCGGATGGATGCGGATGATATCAGCCATCCGGAACGGCTCGCCAAACAATACGCATACATGGAGACTCACCCGGAGATCGGTGTGTTGGGCACCCGCACCGCCTTTGCCACCACGGTGGAACGCAACAGCGGCATGCGCTGGTTCGTGCAATGGCAGAATGAGATCCTCACGCCGCATGCGCATTACGTGAAGCGCTTCGTGGATGCGCCCCTCACCCACCCCACCGTACTATTTCGGAGCGAATTGGTGGAAGGGCATGGCGGCTACAGCACGGATCCCCTGCCTGAGGACCACGAACTATGGCTGCGCTGGATGGATGCCGAGGTGCGCTTCGCGAAGCTGCCGGAGGAGCTGCTCACCTGGAATGACCACGCCCGGCGCCTCAGCCGCACGCACCCCAACTACAGCACGGACGCCTTCTTCCGCACCAAGGTGAAGTGGCTGGCGAAATGGCTACGGCGCAAACTGGAAGGGCGGCCGGTGATCATCGCCGGCACCAGCACCATCTGCCGGAACAGGGCCGCCCTGCTGGAGGGCGAAGGCATCCCCGTTCATGCCTTCACCGATGTGCGGCCCCGCGAAATACCCGGCTACGCCTTCATCCCGCACGGCCAGCTTCCACCTCCGGGCGAGGGGTTCATCGTTTCCATGATCTCGCAACGTGGTTCCGGCGACCGCATCGCGGCATTCCTCGCATCGCGCGGGCTCCGTGAGGGCATGGACTTTGTGCTGGCTGCATGACACGACCTGCAGGCCTATTCCCTACTTTGCACCATCATTATCCAAAAGCCATGCGTACTTGGGCCGTTGTCCTGATGCTTCCGCTCCTTGTGGGGAACACATGGGCACAAGATGTCCTGGACCCCATAGCCATCAAGGCTTGCGAATGTGTCGAGGACATGGATTCGACAGCGACCTTGGAGGATTTCCAGATGCTCCTGGGCCTTTGCATGCTGCAGGCCGCCGAGCCCTACCAAAAGGAGCTGAAGAAGAAGTACAAGCTCGACCTCGGCCGGTCCGACAAGAATGCCGAGGAGTTCGGCCGGTTGGTCGGTATGCGCATGGCCTCCAAATGCCCCAAGACCTTCGCCGATTTTACGAGGCGGATAAACGGCTTTTCGGCCGACCCTCCTCCGCCACCGCCGGTGCCGCCACATGTATCTTCCAAAGGAGCCGTCCAACAAGTGACCGGCAAATTGACCAGCGTGCGCTCGGGGCAGTTCCTCACCTTGGTGGTACTGACCGGGGATGGCCGCACGCTTGACCTGCTGCTGCTCGGACAGGCCGGTGCAGTGGCCAACGTCCTGCGCCGATCGGACCAAGGAAGGGGCGCCACCGGGGTTTGGTCCTATTCAACCGAGGAGTTTTTTGATCCGCTCAGCCGCACCTTCAGGCCCTACTACGTCGTGACCGATTTCGACAGCCAGTAGGCTGCCATCGGCGCGCCGGCCAAGTCTTCCCACGCGCATGACCATGACCGGGACCGTCGATACAAACAATCTCATGGCGCCGCTTGCGGCGTTTTACCATGGGGGCCACACGCTCCCGTTCTCCTTCCGAAAAAAGGCGTTACAGGCCCTGAAAAAGGCCCTGAAGGACCACGAGGCCGAACTGCTCGATGCCTTGCAGGCCGACATGCGGAAGCCAAGGCTCGAAGCGTACTTGGCCGAGGTCGGGCAGCTGCATGCCGAACTGGGGCATGCGTTGGACAACCTGCACCAATGGATGGTATCGGAGCGGATGCCGGCACCGATCGCCCTGTGGCCCCATAAAAGCTCCGCGCAACCGCAACCCTTGGGCGTGGTCCTGATCATCGCACCGTGGAATTACCCTGCCGCACTCGCCCTGGCTCCACTGATCGGGGCGGTGGCCGCCGGAAACTGCGCGGTGGTAAAGCCCAGCGAAGAGGCTCCCGCGACGGCCCAAGTGGTGGAGCGGATCATCCGCCAAGCCTTCAGGCCCGTACATGTGCAGGTCGTGCAGGGCATCGGCCACGAGGTGGTGCCGCCATTGATCGAAAGCTTCCCCTTCAACCACATCTTCTTCACAGGCTCGGTGAACGTGGGACGGGCCATCCTGACGCAGGCCGCCCCGAAGATGATCCCGGTGACGTTGGAGCTGGGCGGCAAGAGCCCGGCCATCGTGGACCGCAAGGCCAACATCGACCGCGCCGCCAAACGCATCGCCTGGAGCAAATTCTTCAACGCCGGCCAGACCTGCATCGCCACTGACCACGCCTTGGTGCACGCCGAGGTGATGGAACCGTTCCTGCAGGCGTTCACGAAGCATACGCGGGCCTTCTTCGGGGAGGAACCCCGTCGTTCACCCGACTTCGCACGGATGGTGAACGACAAGCATTACCAGCGGGTGAGCCGCTACTTGGTGGACGGACGTGTGTTGATCGGCGGCCAGCATGATGCCGGTGAGCGCTACATCGCACCCACCGTGCTCACGGATGTGCCGCTGGGGAGCCCCGTGATGAGCGAGGAGATTTTCGGGCCGGTGCTGCCGGTGATCCCGTGGGGCACGATGGAGGAAGCCGAGGCGGTGATCCGCCGCAACCCCACGCCCTTGGCCCTGTACGTGTTCAGCGAAGACCGGAAGGTGCAGCGCCACTTCACGGAGCGCGTCGCCTTCGGGGGCGGATGCATCAACCACTGCCTGCTGCACTTCGCGGATGTGAACCTGCCCTTCGGGGGCGTGGGCACCAGCGGCATGGGGCAATACCACGGCAAGGCCAGCTTCGAGCTGTTCTCCCACCGGCAAAGCATCGTGCGGGCAAGCTCCCTTCCAGAGCCGGGTATCCAGTACCCGCCCTATGCGGGTTGGAAGGAGAAAGTGATCCGGCGCGTACTGGGGTGAATGGGCCGCGGGGTCCCGAGGCGGATACCCTGCGGACGTTCGTATCCAAGAGATTGATGGGGATTAACCCAAGCGCTCCGCCCGCTTGGGCCGCAGATGGTCGCGCACCAGGAGCATGTGCTTCTCGTCGCACTCCATGGTGGCCACGCAACGCCCTTGCATCAGTGTGGTGTAGGTGCGGGGCTCCGCGATCTCGTGCTGCTCGCAGAACTCCTCCAGGTGATGGCAGAAATGCTTGGCGGTGGGCTCCGCATCAGGCCCCAGGAAATCCCAATGGAAACGAAGGATGGCCATTTGTGATCAGGCTATTGCGCCCCAAAGATCCGCCACGGCGAACATTCGGGTGCTTTTGTTGTATTCCGGGTAGATTCACATCATGGCACGCACAAGCACGATGAAGGAGGCCTCCAAGGCCGGGATGGGCCATCTTTCAGGCAACTACATCAACGGTGAATGGGTACGGGAACGTGGTGACGGCGAGGTCATCGTCCGCGACAAATACCATGGTACCGAACTGGCCCGGTTGCCGAAAGCGCCGGCAACACTGATGGAAAAGGCCATCGAAGCGGCCCATGCCAGCACGACGGCGCTGCGCAAACTGAGCGCAGCGGACCGCAGCCATGCCTTGGAGGAAGTGGCGCGGCGCATCGAGGGGCAACGCGAGCTTTTCGCACGGACCATCATGCAGGAGGCCGGCAAGCCGATCGGTTACGCCCGCAACGAGGTGGAGCGCGCGCTGGTGACCGTTCGCACGGCGGCGGCCGAGGCCTTGCGTCTCAGCGGTGAAAGCGTGGCCCTCGATTTCGGCAAGGGTGTTGGCCGCACCGCCTTCACCAAGCGCGTGCCCGTCGGTGTGGTGGCCGCCATCACGCCGTTCAACTTCCCCCTGAACCTGGTGCTGCACAAGGTGGCCCCCGCCATGGCCGCAGGCTGCCCGGTGGTGCTGAAGCCCGCCTTGGCAACACCATTGAGCGCCTTGATGTTGGCGGAGATCATCAATGCTGTGGACTGGCCCAAAGGCGCGTTCAATGTGCTGCTCTGCGACAACAATGTGGCCGAAAGCCTGGTGAAGGATGAACGGGTCGCGATGCTCAGCTTCACGGGCAGCGATACCGTGGGCTGGTACCTCAAAGGCATCAGCGGCAAGAAGAAGGTGGCCTTGGAGCTGGGTGGCAATGCCGCCGTGATCATCGACGAAGGGACCGGCCTGCATGCGGCGGCGAAGGAAGTGGCCATGGGCGCCAACCTCTATGCCGGGCAAACCTGCATCAGCACCCAGCGCATCTTCGCCGTGCAACCGGTGTTCAATGAGTTCCGCGACCTGCTGGCGAAGGAATTCGAGGCCTTGAAGGCCGGTGATCCGGCCGATCCGGAAGTGTCGGTGGGCCCGATCATTGACGGGAAGCATTTCCTGCGCATCCGGGAGTGGTTGGATGAAGCGGTGAAAGGCGGTGCACAAGTGCTCACCGGCGGCCACGTGGTGGATACGGCCCACCATGTCTTCGCGGCCACGCTGCTCACCAACACCCGCAAGGACATGAAGGTGGGCCGCGATGAGGTCTTCGGCCCACTGACGTTGATCGAGCCGGTGAAGGATTTCAGCGAGGCCATCGCCCGGGTGAACGACAGCCGCTACGGACTGCAGGCCGGGGTATACACCAACAACCTGGCACACGTGAAACAGGCCCACGACGAACTGGTCGTTGGTGCCGTGATCGTCAACGGCACGCCGGGCTTCCGCATCGACAGCATGCCGTACGGCGGCGTGAAGGACAGCGGCATGGGCCGCGAGGGGGTGCGCTATGCGATGGAGGAGATGACGGAGCCGCGGCTGATCGTGTACTGAACATCAGGCGGATGGCCCGGCGTGGTGCTCCCGTCCAGCTGGGCCCCAAATGACCATGCCGTCAAGAAGGTGCATTGGTTCGTGCAGCACTCCGCTCCAGCTCTGACACCCGCTCCACCAGCTTCTCCAAATTGCGGAAGTGGATGTAGCTTTTGCGGTACTTGGCCGCTTCCCACGCGGGGCTGCCCATGTAGCTCTCGCCCGCCTTGGTATCCTTGCTGATGCCGCTCTGCGCGGCGATGATGGTGCCGTCGGCGATCTTCAGGTGGCCGATGATGCCCACCTGCCCGCTGAACATGCAGTTCTTGCCGATCTTGGTGCTGCCCGCCACCACGCCGCCTGCCGCGTAGTATGTGTTCTCCCCCACCTCCACGTTGTGCGCGATGTGGATCAGGTTGTCGAATTTCACGCCCTTGCGCAGGATGGTGCTGCCCAAGGTGGCGCGGTCGATGGCGCAGTTGGCGCCGATCTCCACCTCGTCGCCGATGACCACGTTGCCGATCTGCGGGATCTTTTTTCCGCCCTCCGGGCCGGTGGCGAAGCGGAATCCGTCGCTGCCGATCACGGTGCCACTGTGAATGATGCAATCCTTGCCCACCACGCAGTCCGAATAGATCTTCACCCCGGCGTAAATGGTGGTATTGTCGCCGATATGGACGTTATCTCCGATGTAGGCCTGCGGGTAGATCTTCACGTTGTTGCCGATGCGCGCATGCTCCCCGATGAAGGCCAAGGGGCCGATGTAGCAATCGGTTCCATGTACGGCTCCTTCGGAGATCACGGCCTGCGGCGAGATGCCCTTCTTGTTCCGCTTGACCTGGTCGTACAGCTCCAGCACCTTGGCGAAGGCCCCCTGCGCATCGGCCACGCGCACCAAGGTGGTCTTCACCGGACCGGTGAGCGCGAAGTCCTTGCCGATGATCACCACGGAAGCCGTGGTGCCGTAGACATACTGCGCGTAGGCCGGATTGGCCAGGAAGGAGAGCGAGCCTTCACCGCCTTCCTCGATCTTGGAGAGACGGGACACGGTGGCCGCGGCGTTCCCTTCCACAACTCCCTGTAGAAGGTCGGCGATCTGCTGGGCGGTGAATTGCATTGGGCCAAGATAGGTGCTGGCCCGGCCCGCCGGTGCGGCTCACTTCACGTCGGCCAACTTGCCTTTCAGCATGTTGATCACGGCGATCTCGGTGGGGTCCACGCCCTTCATCTCGGCGAGGTACCAGCTGGCCCAATCGCCCAGGTGGATCAAGTAGATCTGGCGGCCCAAACGGTCGTCGCCCTGGCTCCAGACCTCGTGGATGTCGGCCGTGTACTTGGCAAAGACCTCCTTGTTGATCTCCATGCGGATCTGGCTGCGCTCGTGATCGTCATTGTGCCGGAAAATGACGACCGCCACGCCCTTGTCGCCGCCGGCCCAGCCCACCAGTTCGTTGTGGTTCATCTCGGGGATGGCGTGGTGCCAGCACAGTTCCTTGCTGTTCTCGTTGAGCTGCTGGCGGAAGCGGATGCAGACAGCCTCGGTGGCGGCCTCGCTGTAGATCACCGCGCGCTTGCCGAACAGCTTCTTGGCCAGGTCCTCGGCAGAGGCCTTGATCGCCTCCTGGTCGTTCTTCAGGTAGCCGGCCGCCTTGGCGATGGAGCCTTGGAAGTCGCTGTGGATGATGCCAAAGTGCTTAAGCACGAAGAACTGTTGCGTGAGCGAATAGGCCAGCATGGTGCGCGGCGGGTTGCCGCCGGGGATCACCACATGGCCCAAACCCTTGTCCTTGGCCTCTTCCAGCATGGCGCCGCCGCTGGTGATGCACACCACGTGCGCCCCCTTTTCCATGGCCTGGTGCATGGCGGCCAAGGTCTCCTCGGTATTGCCGCTGTAGCTGCAGGCGATCACAAGGCTGTCCTTGCCCACGTAGTGGGGCAGGTAGTAGTTGCTGTAAACCTCGATGGGGCAGGTGGCTTCATGGGCCACGGCCTGCGCGGCGATGCGGCCGCCGATGCCGCTGCCGCCCAGACCGGTGATCACCACGTTGGCGTAGGGGCCTTTGCGGGGGCCGAGCTTGGCCTGCCGGCCAATGGTGATCGCTTCATTGAGGTGATCGGGGAAGTCGCGGATCAATTCGTACATGATGGGGTCGTTCAGTATCCGGTGTACCGGGTTTCGAAATTTAGGCACGTAATACGCCAAGGGCCTTGCTTGGGTTATGTGCCAAGGGCGGCGGGCACGCGTGCCCGCCGCCCTTGGCACCTGTCCGCTGCCTATTTCGGCAGGTCGCCCAGCTCACACTGCTCCGCCGGGGGCAAGTCCTTCAGTTCCTTCATCTTCAGGAACACGTCGTTCACCTGCTTGGTGATGCTGGTGCCGGCGTTGAGCGCGCTCACCTTCAGGAACCAGCATTTGGCCAGGGTGCGGTCCGGACCGTCCGTGTTGTACAAGGCATACAGGCCCATGTAGTTGTAAGCTTCCTCCAGATCGGCCTTGGCACGGTCCACCTCGGCGGGCTTCATTTTCCGGATCACCTCCTCGTAGAAGGGCTTGGCCGACCACGTCTTCACGTCGGCGGTGTCCAGGCCCGCCAGGGCACGTGCCCGGTACAGGTAGCCTTGGTAGATGTTCGGCTGCTTGGTGATGTACATGGCCCAAGCGCTGTCGGCGGTCTGGTACATCCGCGCCCGGTTGGCCATGGAGCCCAAGTAGTACCAGTCGTTCACCTCCGGCCGCGGACTCTTCACCTTGATCCGCATGGCATCCACCGCCCGCACGGGCAACCCCGCATCGGTGAAGGCCTTGGCCGCCTCCAGGTACAGGTAGTCCTTGGAGGCCTCCATGCCGGCGGCCTTCAGGTATAGCTCGCCTGCCAGCGAATCCAGCGGGGCCGATGCCTGGCCAGCCTCCTTGGCCTGCTTGGCAAGCCCTTGGCTGATCTTGGCCGCATACTCGTGGTCCACGCTGATCACCTTGTCGGCGGGCTGCTCGGCGAAGTAGGCCTTCAGCGCCACATCGGCCGCCGCCACATCGCCTTTCTCGAACAGGTCGAAGGCTTTCAGGCGCTTCAAGGTCATGTTCTTCACGCCCTCCTGCTCCAAGGCCTGGATCTCCTGCAGGCTCTCGTCATACTTCTCCACCAGGAAGAGGAATTGCGCGTTGCGCACCCGCGCACTGGTATTGCCCACGTTCAATTCCAGGTATTTCTTCATGTCCGCCGTGGCCTTGTCGAACTCGCGGTTCTTGAAGTAGGCTTCGGCGCGGCCGCGATAGGCCGGGGCAAACATCGGATCCAACTTGATCGCATTGGAGTACTCCTCGATGGACACGGGGAAGTTCTGTGCCCGGTAGTACATGAAGCCCTTGCGCGCCACGGGCAATGCCGCCAGCGGCTCCAGCTCCATGGCCTTCTTGTAGTTCTCCAGCGGGGCCGAGCCGTCGCGCGGGTTGCGCTGGAACAAGGCATCCCCCCGGAGGATATAGGCCTTGGCATCCTTGGGGTTCAGGTTGATGGCCTGGTCGAACAGGGGCAGGGCCGCGCTGAAGTCGGGATGCTCCCCGGCCAACAGGCCTTCGGCCACCTCCCGGTAGGCCGCGCCCTGCTGCACCTTGCTGAACTTGTTCGTTTTGAGGTTGGCCATTTCAGTGGCCTTGTCGAACTGGGCCTGGGCCTCGGCGTTCTTGCCCTCGCCGCGCAACACCTTGCCCCATCCCGCGTAGTTGAGCGGGAAGCTCGGGTTCACCTCGATGCCCCTGCGATAGGCCAGGGCCGCACTGTCCGTGCGATCGTTCGCATAGTAGTTCTCGCCCAAGTAGAACCAGGCCTCGCCATTGTTGGGCGAAGCTTCCAAAATGGCCTTGAATGCCGTGGTGGCCCTTTCGAACTGCTCCCGGTCGGTGAGCTTCACCGCTTCGGGATACTGCGCGAAGGTGGCCAAGGTGGCGACCGAGAGGCCGATGGTGAGGAAAGTCTTCATGCAATGTTTCTAATTGTGGACGATATCGATGATCCGTTCGGGTACCGTGATCGGGACGATGCCCAGCTTGAGGATGATCTTCTGTCCCTTATGGTTCGCAACAAAGGAAACAAAACCAGTGCCAAGACCGCTTTTGCCTTCCGTTACAATGGCTTTCACGGTGCGCAGCAAGGGATAGGACCCGTCGGCGATGGTGGATTGGGAGGGCAGCACCGGCGGCCCGCCCCCTTGGCCCGCCACGGGCAGGATGCGCACCCGTTCCCGCAGGGCCTGCACCCGGGGGTCGTCCAGGTCGCTGATGGCCTCGTAGGGCAGGAAGCCCACCGACCGGGGGCTGCGTTCCAGCTGCTCCACCACGGCCGGGATATCGGCCAAGGCCTGCGCCCGCAACTGCCCGATGCCCAACGAATCCTTCAGCAGACGTGCCAATCCGCTGCCTTTGCCCGCGAAAATGGCCTGCAGCGTGTCCGGGGCCTGTTCAGCGCCCTCCTTGCCAAGCAGGCGGGCCACCTGCCCCATGTCCAACTGCGATAACCCGCTCGCCGGGCCCACCACCACGGCAATGGCCGAATGGTACAGCGGCACCACCGGGGGCGTGATGTTGCGGCTGCGGTAATAGGCATCCTGCTCGGCCCCCGGCTCCACCGTGGTGATCACGCAGCGCACGCTGTCATTCATCATGGCCCTGAGCATATCGGCCTCGTCCAAGTACCGCACCGTGATGTCCGCCTTCTTGTAGAAGGAATGGAAGATGCCCAGTTCCCGCTCCACCATGGCGGCGCAATCGGCATCCGCCAAGATCAGGACCCGGCCCTGCGTGGGGGTGTCCTCCTTGGTGGGATCGGGCGCATCGAAGCGGCAAGCCGCCAGCAGGAGCAGGCCGGTCAACAGGAGGATATGGCGTCCGTCAATCACGTTCATCCTTGCTTTGGGCGAGCTTGCGCCGCCACATGAACCCGCGGACCACCCCGTACACCATCAGCAGCATGCCCAAGGGGATACGGTACCGCGTAACCTGCCACAGCGACTCCGTGAACAGGAGCATGCCGCCCACCACGATGTAGAGCATGCTCATGGCCAAGGCGAACCATTTCATGCGGCAAATCTACCTCGTCTCCAAACGCACGGGCAACGTAAGTCGGCAAGGCACCTGCTGGCCGTTCATGCGGGCGGCCTTCCAAGCGGGCATGCGCCGTACGGTACGCTCCACCGCACGGTTGAATCCCGCATTCCGCCCCCGCACGGTGGCCACATCGCGGATACTGCCGTCGGGCATCACGGTGAACTGCACGAAGGCCTCGGCGGAGCCCGCTACATCAGCGGGGATCGGCAGGTTGCGCTGCATCCACTGGCGCAGCCCCGCCTCGCCGCCCGGGAATTCGGGCAACTCCTCCACCTCGAATTCGCGGAAGGGTGCCATGCCCCAAGCCAGCCCGGACCCTCCAGCATCCGGGCCTCCTTCCAAGGCCCCGTCCCCGGTCCCGCCCTCGCCAGGACCGGCAGGGCCCGTGGCATAAGCGGTGGAATCCGTGATCGGAGGGGCTGGCGGCACCGGGTCGTTGGCGGCCTCCACCGGTCCGGGCCCCGTGGGCGGCACCGGTTTTCCGTCCGGTATGGCCGCAGGCGGCGTTACCACCTTCCGGGGCGGGGCGGGCGGCGGCGGGTAATACACATCACGGATCACCACATCGATCCCGGTCTTCCCGGAGGGTGGTGCCGGCGGCGGCATGTTGGTATGCCACGCCTTGGCGAGCAGGGCCGCCCCCACCGGCGCGATCAATGCCAGCAGCACGGCCAAGGCCAGATGGTTCGCGTAACCGCGCCGCAGGCGATAGGCGCCGTAGTCCTTGTGCCTGCCTTGGAAGACCAAGGCGTTGCGATCAGCGAAGAGGAGGTTGTCCCACGCACGGCCGGGGGCCATGAGCAGGCATAGAAAGGTGAACAGGGCCAGTGCGATCACGGTTGTCATGTCCGGTCAGGTGTTGAGGTTGAACAAGATCTTATCACCTGTACAACCCGAAACACCTGCCGTTCATTTCACCGTTGCCCGGTCCAAGGGCGCCGTTGCCCAAGCCGGACGGCCACACCGGCCCTGTTCCCTGAATATCGCGGCTTAGTAGCGGGTCACCAAGGCCAGTCCGTTGAAGCGATCGAGCTCATCGCCGCTCACGAACACGGCATCACCGCCATGGGCCAGGTTGCGCTGCACCATCTCGTTGAGGATGTCGTCCACCGCCCCGTGGCGCTCGCGCTCCTCCGCAGGCAGCAGTTCGATGCGCTCATCCACGATCACTGCCGGTTGGAAAAGACCCTCCTTCACGAACAGGGTATCGCCCCTGCCCTCGTTGATGGCCTGCCACACATCGTGGTGCTCGCTGTGCAGCTTGCCCGCCGATACCGCGGCATCCAACACCTTTACCCGGTCGTTGTAGCGGCTTTGCACCACCGGGCCGTATGCCTTCCAAGCCTCTTCCACCAAGTGGTGCACGGCGAGGTCGTCGTGGGTGGGGTTGAAGTTGCCCTTGAGGAAGGCTTTCCTGTCGGCCACCGCACGGTAATGCTCCACGTTGCGCGATTCAGTGGCCAACACCACGGGCAGCGGATGGTCGTTCAGCACCTTCACCAAGGCCTTGTCAACCCGGTTGAAGTATTCCTTGATGAGCGCACCAAAGTCGCGGTCCGCCACCTGCTTGGCCGTATCATGACTGGCCACATGGTTCTTCTGCGGGAACTCACCTTTGACCTCCTCCACCACTTGGTTGTTGAAGGCCCGCACCAGCCGCGCCGAGTTGCGGTTGAGCCACAGGATGTAGTATTCGGACCCCTGTTGCATGGCACGCACCAGGTCGCGGGTGGTGAAATGATCATCCAGCGAAACACGGTCCACAACGGTCACCGGCAGCTTGGCCAGGCCGGAGATCTCCGTATTGGCATAGAGCACCAACCCTTCCAAGTTGTGTGCGTGATCGATGCCGTCAGCCAAGGCATTGAGCTTGGCCATCACCAGGTCGGCCGTCTTCTTCCCGTATTCATCCACCAGGCGCGTCTCCGCTTCCTTCAACAGGTTCTTCAACAGGATCGGGTCCTTCAGGTAATCCGGCGCCGTGCGGTGCGTGTTCAATGTGATGGTTACGCATGCCTCACCACGGACGGCTGCGATCCTTTTCAACTCTTCCCTTGTGTTTTGGTCCATTTATCTGGGTTTTTAAGCGTTCAACATGCCCGAAACACTGCGAGGGACAGGTGTTTCAGCTTTACGCATACAAGGTATGCACGCACCATCCGATAAATCCTGAGGATCGACAGCCCCAGGACCGACAATTGTCAGTCACGTGCCACCCGGTACACCCGGAGCCTGCCACTGCCGGAAAATCCTTGGACGTTGGGGTTCCAAGCCCAGTAGTACACCACCAGCCTGTCCGCATTGGGCGGCACCGCGGGTATGGCCCGCACCGTGACCAGGCTGTCCGGGCCAGTCGTATTGCGCATGCACTGCACCAAGGCATCGTCGCGGTGCCAAGGCCGGCCCCCGGCATTCACCTCCACCACGAGGCTTCCGGTCAAGGGAGGGCGGTCCGCATGGGCCTCAAGCTCCAGTTCCACCCGGAAGGCATGGCCCCTCACCTGTTCCATCGGCGGATGCCAGAATTCCACGAATTCGCCCTCGCCGTGCGGCATTTCGATCAATGAATCCAGCACCAGGTCCAGCTTCGGCCGATCCCCGCGCATGGAAAGGGCCACACGGCCGCCCCGGCCCGTCACCAAGGTGCGGTAGCCTGCCGGCGGCTCCATGCGTGCCGGGTCGGTGAGCAGAAGGTCCTGGCCGCCGTCGGGGAATGCCGACCAATCGACCGCATTGAGATGCACCCCCCGCTGCCGGAGCCCGAAGCCCCAGCAGGCCTGCATCTGGTGGTAGGCGCCGATAGTGAGCAGATGGGGCGAGCCGCGTTGCTGCTCCTCCGCAGCCCGGAAGACCTCACCGGGAATGGCCTGCTCGGGCCAATAGACCGTGGTGCTGAGGTTTGCGTGGGCCACGGTCCGCAGCGGCAGCGCCAACAGCAGCATCGCGGCCCATTTGACCGTACCGGTGCGAGCCGCCGCCCCATCGAGCGTGAAGAACAGCAGCAGCAGGAACAAGGGGGCCCATTGCAAGGCCGTGCGGTCCTCGGCGTAAGGCGTACCGTTCCATGCATGCAGCACCACCCGCCCCACGCCATCGGCCAGCAGCATGGCCCCGCCCGCCATGAGCACCCAGGCCGAAAAGGTCCGGCGGCGAAGCCTCAGGGCCTGCAAGGCCGCCAACACCGTGGCGCCATAGGCCAGCGCCACCAGTACGACCGGCACGAGGCCGCCATGCCCGACCATCACCTGGAGCAACGAGGGCACCGTGCCGCCCCAGACACCCGTCTCCAAGCCGTAGTAAAGCGACCCGAGCGCGGAGAGGCGGGACATGTAGTAGGCGGCAAACAGGAAGGGTGGCAGGCCCAGGAAGAACCAGACCAGGCCGAATGACCATTTGCGGCGGTGCCACGCCAACAGGGCGACCACGGCCAGCACCATCGCCCAAAGCGAGACCAAGCTAAGGCCGCTGTAAGCGGCTGCGGCCATGGAGAGCAGCGTGGCCGCAACGCCGCGGACCGATGGACGGGCCAGCACGGCGGACAGTTCATACAACGCCATCAGCCAAAAGGCCATGGACAGCCCGTATCCGCGGAAAAGCGAAAAGAAATCAAGCAGGAACGGCAGGCCCAGCATCACCGCCCGGAAGCACCAGCGCACCACCGGCTCGTGCAGCCGGCCGGCCCACCGGTGGACGTAGAAAGCATACAGCAGGAAGGCCAGCACGCTGGGCAGGCGCAACGCGAACAGGTGCACACCGAACAGTTGTACCGAGGCCCATCCCAACGCCGTGCACAGGAGATGGTTGGCCGCATCCCAATGCGCCAGGAAGGGCAGGAAACGACTCGTGTCCACATACAGGAAGAAGGTCATGGCCTCGTCGTGCACGATGGGCACCTGCAAGGCCCGCAGGACCACGTACACGAAAACCGCACCGGCGGCCAGCAAAGAGGCGGTTTGCTCGGCACGGGAAACGCGGACCGGCACCATGGCCTCAGGCCCGCTTGCGCACGGTGCGCTGCTCGATGCGCTTCTCGTAGTTCCGCCCTTGGAAGATGCGGTGCACGAATATGCCCGGCGTATGGATCTGGTCGGGATCCAGTTCACCGGGTTCCACCAGATGCTCCACTTCGGCGATGGTGATCTTGCCGGCCATGGCCATCATGGGGTTGAAGTTGCGGGCGGTGTGACGGTACACCAGGTTGCCGTGGGTGTCGCCCTTCCAAGCCTTCACCAAGCTGAAATCGGCGCGCAGCCAACGCTCCATCACGTACATCTTGCCGTCGAACTCGCGCGTTTCCTTGCCTTCGGCCACCTCGGTGCCGTAACCCGTGGGCGTATAGAAAGCGGGAATGCCCGCCCCGCCGGCCCGGCAACGTTCGGCCAAGGTGCCCTGCGGGATGAGGTCCACCTCGAGCTCGCCCGAAAGCAGCTGCCGCTCGAACTCGGCGTTCTCGCCCACGTAGCTCGCGATCATCTTCTTGATCTGGTGCTTCTTCAGCAGCAGGCCCAGGCCGAAGTCGTCCACACCCGCATTGTTGCTGATGCAAGTAAGGCCGGTCACCCCTTTTTCCACCAGTGCCGCTATCAGGTTCTCCGGTATGCCGCACAGGCCGAAACCGCCCACCATCAAGGTCATACCGTCTTGCAGGTCCTTCAGGGCCTCGTTCGCACCGCTCACTACTTTGCTCATCTGTGCCCGCCGTGGTTTGCTCTTTGGCGGTGCAGCGAAGATAGGATCTGCGGGGAAAGGGGATGAACCGCCGATGGTCCGATAGGTATCGGACGCCGATGAACGCGGATTAGGGGCCGCAAGCTGTCCGATAGGAACTCGGCCGGGAATGTGTTAGAGCCCCACCAACGAAGGCCACAGGCCCAGCAGCAGGATGCCGACGGTGCACAGGGTGATCACCAGCCAGTTCAGGCGGGCGGCCACGAACGTGACCGGTTGTGCGGCCGGGGTGAACATCGCCTTGGCCACCATGATGTAGTAGTACACACCCAGCAGCGCCATCAGCACGCCGAAGCCCATCACCTTCAACCAACCGGCCTTGATGGCCAGCAGGAACACCTGGTACTTGGCAATGAAGCCAGCCGTGAGCGGTATGCCCGCCATGGACAGCAGCAGCGCCAGGCCGCACAGGGCCAGCCACGGGTTGGCGTTCCACAGGCCCTGGAAGATGCCGTTGTGCTCGGCACCTTGATTGGCGCGCTTGGCGATGATGAACAGGATGAACAGGCCCACCGTAGCCAGCGAGTAGGTGAAGGTGTAGAACAACAGCGTGCCGCCCGTTGAGAGGCCGGTGCCTTCGGCCGCGCCATCGGCCAGCACGGCCAGCAGCAGGAAGCCCGCATGGCTCACGCTCGAGTACGCCATCAGGCGCTTGAAATTGGTCTGGCGCAGGGCCGCCACGTTGCCCAGCAGCAGGGTGGCCAGCACCAGCAGCGCCAAGGTGGTGGCCAAGGTGTCCGGCATGCCCGTCACCGCGATCAGGCGGTAGAAACCGGCGAAGCCCGCCATCTTCACCACGGTGGCCATGAAGGTGGTGACCAGCGTGGGCGAGCCCGTGTACACATCGGGCACCCAGAAGTGGAACGGCGCGGCGCCCACCTTGAAGGCCAGGCCCACCACCACGAAGAAGAGGCCGAAGTTCAGCAAGAGGTTCCCGCTGCCGGCATACTTCAGCATGTATTCGCCCAAGCGCCCCATCTCGAAGGTGCCGGTGAGGCTGTACAGCAGGGCGATGCCCATGAGCATGAACGCCGAGGCGAAGGAGCCGAGCAGGAAGTACTTCAGCGAGGCCTCCGAGCTGCGCAGGCTGTATTTCTTGGCACCGGCCAGCACGTACAGCGGAATGCTCAGGATCTCGTAGCCGAGGAAAAGCATCAACAGGTTGTTGTACGAGCTGAGGATGAAGCCGCCCGTGAGGGAGAACATCATCAAGGCATACTGTTCGGCCACGTGGCGCTCCATGCGCTTGTAATAGTCGGGGCCGAAGAGGAAGATCAGCACGGTGATGGCCAGCATGGCCAGGTTGAAGGCGGTGCTGTACCCGTCGAATTCGAGCATGCCGCCCAAATACTCGTGCGGGATCTTCCAGCCTGTCCAGAACAGGGCCATCACGCCCAGCAGCCCGAGGATGCTCACCGGCGCCAGCACGCCTTTCTTGGCGAAGATGCCCAGGTAGAGCACCAACACGCCCAGCACGGAGATCAGGATCAGCGCGCTCATCTTAGGGCAGCGGGGGTATTGAGTTCAACAATTGCTGCACCGGCCCGTCCACCAGCGACAGCACCAGGTTGGGGAACAGGCCCACCAGGAAGATCACCGCGATCAGCGGGACCAGGAAGAAATGCTCCTCGCCGTCCGCGTCGGCCACCTGCAGCTCGCGGGCAGGCCCCAGCAACACCCGCTGGTAGGCATACAGCATGTAAATGGCCCCAAGGATGATCAGCACCACCCCGGCAAAGGCCATCCAGTGGTTGAGCTGCCACAGGCCGTTGAACATCAGCCATTCGCCCGGGAAGCTCTGGGTGAGCGGCATGGAGATGGCATTGCCCGTGATGAGCATGAACATGAGCGCGAACCGCGACATGCGGCCCTTGAGCCCGCCCATGGCCGAGAATTCCTGGCTGCCCACGCGCTGTTCCATCATCCCCACGATGTAGAACAGGCAGACCATCAGGATGCCGTGGGCCAAGGTCTGGTACAGCCCCCCGCTGATGCCGTAGGCATTCCACGTGAACAGGGCGGCGGCCATCAGGCCCAGGTGGCTCATGGAGGAATAGGCCACCAGGCGCTTGAAGTTTTCCTGCCGGAAGGCGATCACGGCCGCGTAGATGGCCCCGAAGAGGCTCAGCCAGATCACCATGTCCTGCCAGTAGGCGGTGCCCTGCGGCACGATGGGATAGAGGAACACGACGATGCCATAGAGGCCCATCTTGCCCATGATGGCGCTGAGTACCATCGTGCCTTGGGTGGGGGCCATCGTATAGGTCTCCGGCTGCCAGCTGTGGAAGGGGAAGATCGGCATCTTCACCGCGAAGGCCAAGAACATGGTCCAGAACAGCCACTGCTGGGTGGCCACGGGGATGTCCAAGGCGGCCAAGGCGCTGAAGTCGGCGTTGTGCGGGGCCGGCGTCTGCAGGGTGGCATAGGCGATGGAGAAGAGCAGCGCCAGGCCGCCCATCAGGGTGTACAGGAAGAAGCGGATGGTGATGGCCCGCTTATGCTGGCCGCCCCACTGCAGCAGCAGGAAGAAGATGGGGATGAGCGAAAGCTCGAAGAAGATGTAGAACAGGAACGCGTTCTGCACCATGAACACGCCGAAGAGCGCCGATTGGCAGAAGAGCAGCAGGGCGTTCACCAAGGCGCCATCGCCCACCGGTTGCTTGTACCCCGTGCCGATGATGAAGGGGAAGAGCACGCCCGTGAGCACGAGCATGAGCAGGCCGATGCCGCTGTAACCGAAGGAAAGGCGGAGGCCCCAGGCCGGCACCCAGTCCTGCGAGAGCACCGTGACGGTCCCGCCCGTCCAGGTATACCAAAGCCAAAGCACCACGCCCAAGGTGAGCAGCGTGGAGGTCAAGGCCACGCCACGTGCCGTGGCCGCCGCCGGACGGAAGGCCAGCAGCACCGCACCGGCGATCAGGGGGATGAGAAGGAGGGCGAACAGTTCCATCAGGCGCTCATCCAGGTTAGGATCAACAACAACACCACGCCCAGCATCATGCCGAAGAGGTAAAAGCTCGTATTGCCGGTGTGGATCTTCCGCAACCAATCGCTGAAGCGGTAGGTGCTCTCCCCGGCGCCGACGGTCAACGGCACGGCCACCTTGGTCTCGCCCACGTTGAAGAAGTTGCGGCTCAACCAGCCGTAGGGCCTTTCAAAGAGGCGGGCGTACAGTTCGTCGAGCATCCATTTGCGGGCGATCAGGCCCTTCAGGAAGGGCATGTCGGCCGGCTCGCCGTCCAAGGTGGTCTTCTCACCGAACTGTTTCCAGGCATACCAGGTACCCAGCAGCACCAACACCAAGGTGATGGCCATCAGGGTGAACTCGGTGGCCGCGGAAAGCGACAGGTGCTCGGCCAGCACGCCATCCACCGCCGTGCCCAAATGGTTCTTGAGCCACTCGTTGCCGCCGAACACGTGCGGGATGTTCAGCACGCCGCCCACCACGCTCAGCACGGCCAGGACCATCAGCGGCACGGTCATCACCTTGGGGCTCTCATGCGGCACGGCCTTGCCGCGGTAACTGCCGAAGAAGGTGAGGAACAGCAGGCGGAACATGTAGATGGAGGTGAGCACCGCGGCGAACACGAGAACGGTCCATGCGGCGGGGTTGCCCTCGAAGGTGGCCGCCAGGATGCTGTCCTTGCTGAAGAAGCCGCTCAGGGGCGGGAAGCCCGCGATGGCCAAGGTGGCGATCAGGAAGGTGACGTAAGTGGTCTTCGTCTTGTCCTTCAGGCCGCCCATCTTGCGGATGTCCTGCTCACCGCCCAGCGCATGGATCACGCTGCCGGCGCCCAGGAAGAGCAGCGCCTTGAAGAAGGCGTGGGTGGTGACGTGGAACATGCCCGCGCTGTAGGCGCCCACACCCATGGCGGCGAACATGTAGCCCAACTGGCTCACCGTGGAGTAGGCCAGTACCTTCTTGATGTCGTTCTGGAAGAGGCCCACCGTGGCACCGAAAAGCGCGGTGGCCACCCCGATCCACAGCACGATGTCCTGCGTGTAGGGGGCCAGTTCGTACATCACCGAGCTGCGCACCACCAGGAAGACACCGGCGGTGACCATGGTGGCCGCGTGGATGAGGGCGCTCACCGGCGTGGGGCCGGCCATGGCGTCGGGCAGCCAGGTCAGCAGCGGGATCTGGGCGCTCTTGCCGGTGGCACCGAGGAAGAGCAGCAGCGTGGCCATCACCAGAATGGGGTTGCCGGACCCGAAGGAGCCCGCCTTGTCCATGATCTGGGTGTATTCCAGCGTGCCGAACTGCAGGAACATGAGTGCCATGGCCAGCACCATGCCCACATCGCCGATGCGGTTCATCACGAAGGCCTTGCGGCCCGCGTAGTTGTACTCCGGGTTGGTGTACCAGAAGCCGATCAGCAGGTAGCTGCACAGGCCCACGCCCTCCCAGCCGATGAAGGTGACCAGGAAGTTGCTGCCCATCACCAGCAGCATCATGGCGAAGGTGAAGAGGTTGAGCTGGGCGAAGAAGGTGGCCACACGCGGGTCGTCGTGCATGTAGCCGATGGAATAGATGTGGATCAGCGTGGCCACACCGGTGACGAACAGCATCATCCACAGGCTGAGGGCGTCGATCTGGAAGGCGAACGGGATGTTCATGTCCGCCACGGTGATCCAGTGGAACAGGTGCACGATGTGGGTGCCCCCGTCGTGCCCCATGAACAGGATCAGGCTAAAGACGAAGGAAAGGGCCACCATGGCCGAGGCGAAGCCGCCCGCGGCGTAGGCCGACAGCTTGCGGCGGCCGAAGCCGGTGACCAGCGACCCCAGCAGGGGCAGGGCCGGAACCAATGTGGCAAGCAGGTCGATCTTCACCATTTCAGCCTGTTCAATTGGTTGATGTCCACGCCTTCGGCATTGCGCTTGAGCTGCACCAGGATGGCCAGGCCCACGGTCACTTCCGCGGCGGCCACCAGCATGATGAAGAAGACCATCACCTGCCCGCCGGCATCACCGAACCATGCGCTCAGGGCCACCAGCAGCAGGTTCACGCTGTTGAGCATCAGCTCCAGGCACATGATGATGATGAGGATGTTGCGGCGCAACAAGGCACCGGCCATGCCGATGCTGAAGAGCAGGAAGCTCAGCACGAAGTAGTGCTCCATGGGCACCACGCGGATGGCGGTCATCAGCTCTTCCATCAGGCTTCGTCGGGTTCGCTGCTCGGCGGCAGGTTGATGTGCTCGGTACCGTCCTTCTTGGCCAGCATCATGGCACCCGCCATCGCCGACAGGAACAGGACGCTGCTAAGCTCGAAGGGGATCAGGAATTCACGGAACAGGACCGTGCCGATGTGCTTCACCAGGCCCGTTCCACCGGCCAGATCGCCCGAGGCCGAAAGGTTCAGGCCTTGGCGCGTGGCCGCCAGCAGCACCAGCAGCAGCAGGCCGCCGGTAACAACGGCCGAGATACGGGCCAGGACCGGCTTGCGCTTCTCCACCTCCTCGTTCATGTTCAGCAACATGATCACGAAGAGCATCAGGATGAGGATGGCACCGGTATAAACGATCACGTGCACCATGGCCAGGAACTGCGCATTCAGCAGCACGTAGTGACCGGCGATGCTGAGGAAACACACGATCAGCGCGATCACGCTGGTGATCGGGCTCTTGGCGGCCACCACCACCAATGCAGCAATGACGGACACGGCGGCCAAGAGGTAGAAGAGCGTGAGCATGTTGGGCCCGCAATGGGGGGATCGGCGGCGAATGTATATGCTTCGGTTGAATTGGCGAAGGCATTCCGGCAGGATGCCGTCAACCGCTGTTGAATAGGGGGTGGTTTTACCGGACAGAATGACCTTCGGGCCCACCGGATGCAAAAAGGGCCGCCCCTTGCGGAACGGCCCTTTCCCGATACCCTGGCCCCGCCTACCGGACCACGCTCAGTCGTTGCACCAGCTGGCGATCACCCACCAGCACCCGCACCGCATATAAGCCGGTGGACACCCGGCCGGTAAGGTCCATCCGGTGATCAAGCCCATCCTTGGTCAATGCCACCTCCTCCCGGTGGACCACTTTGCCGTTCGCATCCAATATCACGATCAAGGCCGGGGAATCCGTCACGGGCAAGCCCTTGACCTGGACGGTGACCAAGCCCGTCGTGACCGGGTTCGGATGGATGGTCATCGAAATACCATTCGGGGCGTCAAGGCCAGGGATTGCATCCGGGATGTCGCCCACGCATTCGCAGTCTTCCGTGATCACATCACCCACCGTGACAGGGTTGCCATCATCGCAGGCATCGCCGATGTTGGCCTCCAGGTCCGGACAATCCCAAACCACCACGATCGGCGTGCCCACACATTCGCAATCCGCCGTGACCACATCATTCTCCGTGGAATCATCACCATCATAGCAGGAATCGCCGATGTTCGCCTCCAAGGCCGGGCAATCCCACTGCACCACGACAGGTGTACCCGCACAAACGCAATCCTCAGTTACCATGTCGTTTTCCGTGGAAGCATCGCCATCGTCGCAAGCATCACCAATGTTCGCTCCCAGCGCCGGGCAGTCGTACACGATCGCCGTGCCAACGCATTCGCAATCCGCCGTGACCACATCATTTTCCGTGGAAGCATTGCCATCGTCGCAGGCATCGCCAATGTTCGCTTCCAGCACAGGGCAGTCGTACACGATCGCCGTGCCAACGCATTCGCAGTCCGCCGTGACCACATCATTCTCCGTGGAAGCATCGCCATCGTCGCAGGCATCGCCAATGTTCGCTTCCAGCACAGGGCAGTCGTACACG
>DAOKZW010000009.1:41238-48133 GCA_035325445.1 Flavobacteriales bacterium | reverse complement strand
ATCGCCGTGCCAACGCATTCGCAGTCCGCCGTGACCACATCATTCTCCGTGGAATCATCACCATCATAGCAGGGATCGCCGATGTTCGCCTCCAAGGCCGGGCAATCCCACTGCACCACCACAGGTGTACCCGCACAAACGCAATCCACAGTTACCATGTCGTTTTCCGTGGAAGCATTGCCATCGTCGCAGGCATCACCGATGTTCGCTTCCAGCGCCGGGCAGTCGTACACGATCGCCGTGCCCACGCATTCGCAGTCCGCCGTGACCACATCATTTTCCGTGGAAGCATTGCCATCGTCACAAGCATCACCAATGTTCGCTTCCAGCGCCGGGCAGTCGTAAGCCAGTTTGAAGACCCAGAAATCAGCCATGTGGCTGTTTTCCATTCCCGCCCCCACAAAGCCTTCGTTATCAATGGCAAAGGCGGAAGCTCCATAACGGGCCGGGCCCGCCATGTCAGCCTTCTGCGTCCAAGTGTCCGTTAACGGTTCATAGGCCCAAAACTCTTGGTTGGCAGCATTGTCGTACCCTGTGCCCACATAGCCATGCCCATCAATCACAAATGCAACCGCAAAGGAGGTCTCCCCGCCCCCATAGTTCGCCACGGGAGTCCACGTATCCATTGATGGTTCGTAGGACCAGAAATCCCCAATGGCTGCATACCCTTGGAGCCACCCTGTACCCACATATCCCTTATCCCCCAAGGTAAAGCCTACGGCTCCTTCCCGCTCGGCCCCCGGCAGGTCGGCCACGGCCGCCCAAGCATCCGCAGTCGGGTCGTAGCGCCAAAAATCGCGGCGATATGTTCCTGTTGCATCCTCACCCGTTCCCACATACCCCACCCCATCCAAGGCGAAGCCTACAGCCCCATACCGTTGGCCTCCGGCAAAATCCGCCTTGGGCGTCCATGTATTGGCCAATGGGTCATAGGCCCAGAGATCCTCCTTGTAATTGCCATCATAGCCAAGTCCGACATATCCCTTGCCATCCATGGCAAAGCTCACGGCCCCATAGCGCCCGCCTCCACCGAGGTCGGCCTTTTGGGTCCATGCGTCGAGGGCCGGGTCGTACTCCCACAGGTCATTGGGATGGGTATACCCCGCATTTTGGCCAAGGCCCATGTAGCCTTTGCCATTCAGGCTGAAGGCCACGGCCTCGCGCCGGGCACCGCCGCCAAAATCGGATCGCGGGCTCCAGCTGCCCGCCTGTGCGCACAGGTCCGGAGGAACCACCAGCAAAACGGCCAGCCCAGCGGCCAGCCCAAAAAAGGAGCGTTTCATGTGATGTGGTATTGAGAGTGTCCCTTTAAGGACAAGTTGGGAGCGAGCTTACGACTTGGTAAAGGTATATGCATCCCGCGGGCAATTGCTTCCGAGGATGTTTTCGACCCGCCAGAAAGTTGGATGCGGTCGGCCCGGCCGTGCCCATACCTCCCCGGTGCGGCCCCCTTTTCACCTCAAGGGGCCGTTCGCGGCACGCGCCACGAACGGCCCCTCGGTATGGATGGCCCGGCCGGCGCTACCGCACCACGCTCAAGCGCTGGACCATGCTTTGCCCATTGGCGGTGACATTCACCATGTACATGCCACTGGCCAGTCCTTCCGGCAGGTGAAGCACCGCTTGGAAGGGGCCACCACCATGCCCAAACTCCTGCCCATAGACCTGCTTCCCGTATACATCCCTGATGTCGACGGCAATGTGCTGGTCCATGTCCGGCAGCTCTTGTATTTCGATATGGACCTGCCCATCCTGCACGGGGTTGGGCCATAGCATGGCCCCGCCCATGGTTTCCCCGGCCATGCGGCTGGCCGGGTTGTCGATGGTGATGGAGCACGTGCTGGCGGCACAGAATCCGCTCCATACGCCATTCACCTTCACATTGACCTCCACTTGGTACACATAGCCGTTCACCAGCGGGGGCGCCACGTTGCTGTTCCACTTGAGTTGCAGGATGTAGGTGTTGCGCGTGAAGGTTTCATCGTAGCCCTCGGCGATGTTGTAGATGCGGAACTGATATTCCGTACCACCCTGCACAGGCTTGGCGTAGATGAAGCTGTTGTTGGTGTTGAAGCTGCGGGTTTCGTTGCAGGAATGCCCGTAGGCGGGGGCTTGGATAAGGCCCGAGCATCCGAGCACCTGGGTGCTGATGCCCATTTCGCAACCGCTGCCCCAATGTGCGCCGGCCATGGGGCCATCCTTGTCGGTGCGCACCCGTGCGAAGTACTTCACGCCCGGGGTGAGCGGGTTGGTCACCATATCGCCGAAGGCCACGTAGTTGTGCGGCCTTGCGATGCGGCGGATGAAACCGGCATCGGGATCGGAGAACTCGAACTGGTAATTGGCCGCGCCGGTGACCTTGTTGCAGTACACCTTGTTGCCGAGCAGGTTGTCGAAGATGTTGCATTCATTGGCGGCGATGTCTGCCGGGCCGAGGGGCAGGCAGAAACTGTGGGTATCGCCGTAGGCGGCGCTGGCGGGGCTGGCACTGGGCGACACGCTTCCGTTGCTGAAGTTGTCGCGCAGGATGAGCTTGCCGGTGGTGGTCCGCAGCTCCCAACCGCCGTTGGTGATGCCATCGCCATAACTGTCGTGGAGGCGGAAGCCGTAGCACGCGCTCGTTGCCGCCGCATTCAGGCAAGCCTGCTCGGCCACCATCGTATTGGATTGTGCGGCGCCCAGGGCACCGGAGGCGATCACGGCATTGCTGGCATCGGTGATCTCCCATGTGATCTGCCCCGGGGCGGCATCAGTGGCTATACGTACCACCACCCGGTCGCCCGTGCAAGGACCCGTGGGGGTATAGGACCAGAGATCATTCTTGCTGGCCCCATCCCTGCCTGTGCCTGCGTAGCCCGTTGTGCCGATGGCGAAAGCCGTGGCAAATGCACGACCACTGCCACCGAAATTGCTCTTGGCCGCCCATGTGTTGGTGGCCGGGTCATACGCCCAGAAATCCTTCTTGTAGGCCCCGTCGTTGCCGCCGCCGAAATAGCCGGTGCTGCCGGTGGCATAGCCAAATGAGCCGTTGCGCGCGGTGCCTCCGAAATCGGCTTTCTGCGTCCACGTGTTGGTGGCCGGGTCATACATCCAGAAATCCTTGCGGTTGCTGCCGGAAAAGCCGGTACCGATGTACCCCTTGGTGTGGATGCTGAACGCTGCGGCGTTGTAGCGGGCCACTCCCCCGAAATCCGCCTTTTGGGTCCATGTGTCCGTGGCGGGGTTGTACTCCCAGAAGTCTTTCCTGTAGCTGCCCGTCCATCCCGTGCCGATATATCCTTTGTCACCGATGGCGAAGCCTGTGGCGGCATAGCGCGCCGCGCCGCCGAAATCAGCCTTGGCCGTCCATGCGTTGGTGGCCGGGTCGTATTCCCAGAAATCCTTCTTGTAGGCTCCCGCCCATCCGGTGCCGACATAGCCCTTGGTGCCGATGCTGAAGGCGACGGCGCCCGATCGCGCAGCCCCGGCGAAATCCGCCTTTTGGGACCACGTGTCCGTGGCGGGGTCATATTCCCAGAAGTCCTTCTTGAAGGCACCGTTCCAACCGGCGCCCACGTAGCCCTTGGCCCCGATGCTGAACGATACGGCGTAGCCCCGGCCGATGCCGCCAAAGACCTCCCTGCCCGACCACTGGTTCGTGGAGGGGTCATAGGCCCAATGGTCATTCATCACGTCGCCGTTCCAGCCCGTGCTCATGTATCCCATCGCGCCGATGCTGAACGCCACGGCTCCCGAGCGTGCGCCCCCCGCGTGGTTCGCCTTTTGTGTCCATGTGTCCGTGCCGGGGTCATACGCCCAGAGGTCGGCCAGGTAATTGCCGCCGCCGAATCCGGTGCCGATGTACCCGAGGGTGGTGGTGGCGAATGCAGCAGCCCCATTGCGGGCGATACCGCCGAAGTCCGTCTTCGCGGCCCACGTGTCCGTGCCGGGATCATAAGCCCAGAAATCCTTCTTGTTCGCGCCATCGTTGCCGGTGCCGACATACCCCAGGCCGTCCAACCCGAAGCCTGTTGCAAAAGAGCGTGCCGTGCCCCCGAAATCCGCCTTGTTCGTCCAGGTATCGGTAGCGGGATCATACTCCCAAAAGTCCTTGAGCTGGGTACCATCCCATCCGGTACCGACATAACCCTTGGTGCCGATGGGAAATCCCACGGCCCGCGCACGGGCAACGCCCCCAAAATCGGCCACGGGAGCCCACGTGTTTGTTCCGGGATCATACTCCCAGAAGTCCTTTTTATAACCGGTTGTGGCGTTTCCAGTACCCAGGTAGCCCTTGGCCCCGATGGCGAACGCCACGGCATATTCACGGCCACTTCCGCCGAAATCGGCCTTCTGCCCCCATGCATTGGCCACGGGATCGTATTCCCATAGGTCCTTCCGCAAGCCGCCGTCATTGCCCGTACCGATGTAGCCTTTGCCGCCCACCGCAAAACCGGCCGCGCCATAACGTGCGGTCGGCTCAGCGGCCGGTGCATTGCCGAGGTTTGCCTTGGCATGCCATGAATCAGCTTGGGCATATGCCGATGTTGCCATCAGGAGCGACACACTGGCGAGCGTCAACGGACGTGCCAGCTTAAGCATGTATGGGTTGAGGTCCATGGGCTTGGGATTTGTGTGGTCGGCCATTCCGGCATCGGCCCGTTTTTCTTCTGAAGGGCCTGTTCCGGGCATTGAATTTTCATCGCCAAGATAGGGGGCGTCGCGACACGTCCGGCTTGGCCTATCCATCAATTTATTTTTTGACCTTCCCCCCTGCCCCATTCCGATTTCTTATGCGGATTTGGCCCGGATCTCCCCGTATTTATCCTGCATGCAGCGCCCGCTCCAAGGATTTCATCCGGCTGCGAGGCCACTCGGCCCCAAAACGGTGAGGGGCCGCCCTTTCGGAGCGGCCCCTCTGCCTTTCAGATCGGGTGCGGTTATCAACGGACAATGCTCAAACGCTTGACCGTGGTCTCGCCGTTGACCGTGATGTTCACCATGTACACGCCGGTGGCCAAGCGGCCAGGCAGCTCAAGGATCGTTTGGAAGCGCTGGCCGTTGTTGCTGAATTCTTGGCCGTACACGTGCTGTCCATAGACATCCTTGATATCGACCACGATGTGCTGCTCAGGAGCCTGCATGCCCTCAATGTTGAGGTTCACCTGGCCGCCGCGCACCGGGTTGGGCCACATGGTGGCTTCGCCCATGGCCATCTCCACCAACCTGTTCCCTTGTCCTTGGTTGTTGTCGATGGTGATGGTGCAGACGTTGCCGCAGAATCCGCTCCACACATCATTCACCTTCACGCTGATCTCCACATTATAGGTATTGCCGTTGATCAGCGGTGGCGCCACATTGCTGTTCCACTTCAACTGCAGGATGTATGTGCTCCGGCTGAACACTTGGTTGTAGCTCTCATCCGAATTGTAGATCCGGAACTGGTATTCCGTACCACCCACCACCGGCGTGGCATAGATGAAGCTGTTATTCGTGTTGAAGCTGCGCACCTCGTTGCAGGAGTGGCCATAGGCCGGTGCCGGAATAAGTCCGGAGCAACCCACAACGGCAGTGCTGATGCCCATTTCGCATCCTGCGCCCCAGAAGGCCTCCTGCATGGGGCCGTTCTTGTCCGTACGTACACGGGCGAAGTACTTCACGCCCGGGGTGAGCGGCTTGGTCACCATATCCCAGAAATGCACGTAGTTGTAGGGGCGTGCAATACGGCGGATAAAGCCTGCATCAGGGTTGGAGAATTCGAACTGGTAGTTCAGGGTTTGGCCCAGGTAGTTGTTACCTCCCACCTTGTTGGCAAACACCTTGGCCCCGAGCATGTTGTTGAAGACCCCGCAATTTCCAGGTGCGATATTGGCTTGTCCCAAGGGCAGGCCGAAGCTGTGTGCATCGCCGTAAGCCGGGCTCGGGCCAGGATATTCGGGGGAAATGCTTCCGCTGCCGAAATCGTCACGGAGGATGAGCTTGCCATCCACCGAGCGCAGCTCCCAGTTACCGGAGGAAATGCCATCACCGAAACTGTCATGGAGGCGGAAGCCATACCACGTGGAGCTAACGGTGGCACTCAGGCAAACGGTCTCCTCGTTCATGGCATTGGCCATGGCCGGGCTTCCCGTGGCGATCACTACGCCACCAGCGTCCAGAACCTCCCAGGTGATCTCCGAGGGGTTGGCGTCGGCCAAGATGCGCACCACCACCTGATTGCCTTGGCAAACCGGCCCAACGGGCGTTCCGTGGCATTCGCAGTTGGCATCGATCACATCGTTCACGGTGCTCATATCCCCATCGTTGCAGGCATCCCCAATGTTCGCCTGGAGTACCGGGCAGTCGTAAGTCACGATTACCGTACCGTGGCATTCGCAGTTGCCATCGTACATGTCGTTCTCGGTTCCTGCATCACCATCATCGCATGCCGTTCCGGGCAGGGCCGTACCGCCCCAGTCGCCATGGCAGTCCTGCACGCAAGCCACAGCGCCGGTGTTGCCACCAACGCAGGTGCCGCAGTTGTCCAGGGTGGCCGTGCCGCCCCAATCACCATGGCAGTCCTGCACGCAAGCCACAGCGCCGGTGTTGCCGCCAACGCAGGTGCCGCAGTTGTCCAGATACGCCGTCCCGCCGAAATCACCGTGGCAGTCCGCGGCGCAGGGCGTCAGACCCGTGTTGCCACCAACGCAGGTGCTGCAGTTGTCCACGTAGGCCGTACCGCCCCAGTCGCCATGGCAGTCCTGCACGCAAGCCACAGCGCCGGTGTTGCCACCAACGCAGGTGCCGCAGTTGTCCAGGGTGGCCGTGCCGCCCCAATCACCATGGCAGTCCTGCACGCAGGCCACAGCGCCGGTGTTGCCGCCAACGCAGGTGCCGCAGTTGTCCAGGGTGGCCGTGCCGCCCCAATCACCATGGC
>DAOKZW010000009.1:38490-41138 GCA_035325445.1 Flavobacteriales bacterium | reverse complement strand
CCAACGCAGGTGCCGCAGTTGTCCAGGGTGGCCGTGCCGCCCCAATCACCATGGCAGTCCTGCACGCAAGCCACAGCGCCGGTGTTGCCGCCAACGCAGGTGCCGCAGTTGTCGAGATAGGCGGTACCGCCAGCCACACCGTTGCAGTCGATCAACTGTCCGACGCACTCACAATTGGCGTTCACTTGATCATTGCCGGTATTTGCGTTTCCATCGTCACAGGGGTCTCCGATGTTCGCACTCAAGCCGGGACAGTCATACGCCGGGCCGCAATTGCCGTGTTGGAACCCAGGCGAATAGATGATGCCGGTTGAAGGCCAACCGCCCACGGACGAGTAGTAGTCTTTGTTATTGGCGTTCGTATAGGCATCATTCACAACATTGAAATTCGCGCACCCCGTGGTGTTAAGAATGGGCAATTCCGCGATGACCATTTCCTGCCCTGCAACCAAATGGAACCCTGGCTGCCAGGGACAATCCTGCAAGACCGTGAGCGGGAATGAATTGATGGTCAAGTAGCGGTATCCGTTCACATCCACCTCGCCATCACCCGACTTTGTCATTGGCATGGCATAGAACGGACACCACTCCGGACCAGGGGCTACGCTGAGCATTTGGTTGATCGGACCCAAGTTGGCACCGGATGCCGTCTCCCACCGGATCGTCATGGTGATACTGGATACGACGTGATAGAAATCCTGGGCTGAACGCAACCGGATCTGCATCATGTTGGGGTCTCCTGGTTTGAGGAAGACGCCAATATCCAATATGGTATCGTGCTGGTTAGGCTGTGCCTTCAATCCCATGGCTGTGAAGCCAAGGATCAGAACGGCCAGCCATCGGGCGACGGCAAGTCGCGATCGGCGGTGGAGAGGTGTTCTCATTTTGGGTTGGTTTGGGTGAGACTTGTCCTTTGAGGGCGTTAAACTATGGTAATTGCTCCGATTTTACAGTAGTGGGGATAGAAGATCCCACATTGACCAATATCGGGTCACGATCGTTGCCTTGTCCACTGTAGCCGATTTTCCCATCCATGGTGACATCCTCCTTGGCGTACACCGAGTTGATGACCTTGGTGGGGATAGCCGCTCCTATCGCGACCAAGATGGGGTCCCGGTCATTTCCGCTACCGCTGTACTTCAAGCTTTGATCCGTATTGGCATTCCCGCACCACATGGCGTGCTTTCCACCGACCGTGGACTGCGCACCGCTGCCATAGGTGCTGTACGCCACATCGGTAAAATCGGGTTGGGCGGGGCTATGCGACAGGGTGACCGTGGCCGCTCCCATGACCCCAAGGTGATTGCGGTGCCGGATGGCGACATAATAAGGGCCGGCCACGACGCCCATGAACCGGACCGGTGAAATACCGTCCGTGTCCACGATATCGCCATCCCGCTGGATCAACGCCGCACGACGGGCCACGACGTAACCCGGCGCATTCTTATCCCGCAATTCCACCATGATCCAATCCACTATGGCATCATTGCCCGTATTGGCAAGTACCGCTGGTGCCACGATTTCCCCCCCGTTGTAGTTGCCGAATGCCGGCAAGTTATAGGGTTGTGCCAATGGTATCAAGCCATTGCTCCTCAAATCGTCCTTCATCAACCCATTGGCATAGGGTCCTTGGAGCAAAGCCTTGGGCGCCACAACGACGAATGGTGTTCCGGCACATTGGCAGGACGGGGTGATCATATCGTCCATGGTATCATCATCGCCATCATCGCAGGGGTCGCCGATATTGGCTTGGAGGCCGGGGCAGTCATAGACCACCAAGGGTATGCCGTGGCACTCGCAGTTGGCATCGAGGACATCGTTGATCGTATTGGGGTCACCATCATCACAGGGATCGCCGATCACACCGGGCAAGCTCGGGCAGTTGTCCAGATGATCACAAATGCCATCCCCATCAGCATCCGTGATGGTGACCGTCACCGTGAAGCTGCAGGTACTGATGTTGCCCTTCAGGTCGTACGCCGTGTATTCGATGGTCGTGGGCGGACCCACGGCAAAGAAGCTGCCACTGAGCGGCCCCATGGTCTGCATCAACATGTCCAATCCGCAGTTATCCGTGGCCGTGGGCTCATCCCAAGTGATGACGGCCCCGTCGCAATTGCCGGAATTCGTTTCCACATTGATGTCAGCAGGGCAATCCACGACCACCGGATCCTGAGTATCATCCACCGTGTATACAAAGCTCCAGATATACTGGCCGGCGCAGTAGACATACGTGTATGAGTAGGTGACGGTGGTGGTCCCGTTCTGATGATCATAATGGTCGGTGATCATCGGCACGCCGGGGGTGAGGAAATCCCCGCATTGATCTTGGATGACCAGCAGCTGCGGCGGAACGGCATCAGCATAGCACTGGACGGAGGCGGAGGTAGGCATAGGTCCACCGATCTCCACGGGCGGCTGGTCATGGGTGATGGTATAGGTATACGTCCAATCGTGTACGTGCCCTGCGCAATCCTCGTAGGTCCATACGTAGGTCACATCACCATCACAGATCGGTGTATTGCTGACCACCGGGCCAACCGGTGTTATCACCTGTCCACAGTCATCCTGGACCGCGGGTGGTGTGGGCGTGGACATGTCGGCCGGGCATGCGACAATACTGCCGGCATCCGGAGGCAGGGTGAAGT
>DAOKZW010000009.1:37147-38390 GCA_035325445.1 Flavobacteriales bacterium | reverse complement strand
CGTTGCGCTGGATCGTGTACGTGTACGTCCACGGATGGCTGTGACCGGCGCAGTCTTCGTAGGTCCATGTGTAGGTGATCGCCCCCTCACATGCCGGGGCGTTGCTGACAACCGGGCCACTGGGCGTGATCGCGTTACCGCAGTTGTCGTTCACCGAGGGCGGCATGGGCTGGACCGCATCGGCCGCGCAGGCCACCGGGCTGCCGGCATCCGGAGGCAGGGTGAAGTCGTTGCGCTGGATCGTGTACGTGTACGTCCACGGATGG
The DNA here is from genome assembly GCA_035325445.1 of Flavobacteriales bacterium. GTDB lineage: Bacteria > Bacteroidota > Bacteroidia > Flavobacteriales_F > PHOS-HE28 > PHOS-HE28. Next base: position 38,124 of record DAOKZW010000009.1, on the reverse strand, counting down.
CTGTGACCGGCGCAGTCCGTGTAGGTGTACACGTACCTCACCGTGCCGTCGCACGAGGGGGTAGGGTCAACGGACGGGCCCGTGGGCGACAGCGTGTTCCCGCACGCATCGACTACGGTCGGCAACGCAGGGGCCACCATGTCCGCGGCGCAGGCGACCGTGCTACCATCATCGGCAGACATGCTGATGTCATCGTACTCGATCGTGAACGTGTATGTCCACGTGGCCGTGTTGCCGCTGCCATCCGCATAGGTATAGGTGAAGATCCGGGTTCCTTCACAGGTGACGGGGTCCGGCAGGTCCTGGACGCTGGCCAAAACCCCGCTCACGGTCCCGTCGCAGTTATCCGTGGCCGGGGGTGGCGTGGGGGCCACCGCCGCCGCCGGGCAGGATACCGTGCCTGTCTGGTTGCCGATCGACACCACCGGGGCAGTGACATCCAGCACGGTCACCGTTGCGTTGCAGGTGTTGGAATTGTTGTTGTTATCTGTCACGGTGAGGGTTACCGTGTTGGGCCCCAGGTGGCTGCAATCGAAGGCATTCGGCGATACGGTCATTGTTGCGATGCCGCAGGCATCACTGCTGCCGTCATCCACATCCGATGCTTGGATGCCAACCAAGCCCATATCGTCCAATTGCACGGTGGCATCCTTGCAGGCCACCGTGGGAAACACTTGGTCCTCCACGTTCGCCATGGCGGTGCACGTATTGGTGCTGCCATTGGCATAGGTCAGCGTCATGGTCACCGTTTGCGGTGCGCCCACATCGGCACAATCCCAATTGGCGGGGCTGATATTCGTAGAGACCACACCGCAGTAGTTGGGCGCATCAGGATCCAGGTCATCGGCCAAAAGCACGGCCTGTCCACTGCCGTCCAGCTGCACGGTGACGTTTTGGCAAACCGGCGTGCTGTACGCCTGCACCGACTCCTTCCCGGGGATGTACCCGTCCGTCTTGTCCTGGCCGTTCAAGGAGAT
>DAOKZW010000009.1:0-37047 GCA_035325445.1 Flavobacteriales bacterium | reverse complement strand
CGGGCTCGCAACCGAAACCCCCGGGGCCGTCTCCCAACGCACCGTAACCACCGTACCCGCAACATTGCCCTCGAAATCACCGTCCGGGAGAAGGCTGAACACAAGGTCCCCGCCCTCAACCGACAAGCCCAACTTCACGCCCGACGGAACCTCGTCATCGTCGCACACGTTGTTGTTGTTCAGGTCCATGTCAGGGTTACCGCAACCGCACAGCCCAGGGGCCGTCTTCAGCGGATCCGTCGGGCATCCGTCAGCGCAGTCCAGCACCCCGTCGCCATCACTGTCCACCTGCAGCGCCGTCACCATTGCCGTGCAGGTGGCAATGCCACCGTTCGTATAATAGACCTTCAGCTGGACCGGCCGCGCAACATCCACGTCCGAACAGCCCAGGGACGCAGGTGACAGCACCGTGGAATCGACCCCGCAGTACGAACCCGCCCCCGCGTCCAGGTCAGACGCCGCAAGGACAACCTCCCCCGAGGCGTCCAACTGGACCGTGCCGGCTTGGCACAACGGCGTGCTGTACGCCTGCGCCGACTCCTTCCCGGGGATGTACCCGTCCGTCTTGTCCTGGCCGTTCAAGGAGATGTACCACCCCAGGTTGTGCGCCGTCTGGTATGCGTCCGTCACCACCTCGAACTCCACGCAGGCCCCGCTGGTGTTCGTGTACGGGACGCGGAAGAACGACTGCTCGAGGTTGGCGGGCCACTTTTTCGAAGGACCTAGCACGTTCACCGAGAACGTGTACCAGCTCGCGTACGAATAGATGCCGTCCGTGCTGGTGCCGGCATAAGTGACCGCCCCCACGGGAAGCCACCAATCCATGTTGATCGGCAGCACGCTGTTCGGGCTCGCAACCGAAACCCCCGGGGCCGTCTCCCAACGCACCGTAACCACCGTATTCGCGACGTTGCCCTCGAAATCATCATCGGGAAGAAGACTGAACACCAGGTCCCTGCCGTCAACGGACAAGCCCAGTTTGACATTCGGCTGCGCCCAAGCATGCAGTTGGGAGAGCGTCAATGTGCATAGTAGCAACCCCAGTATCCTTTGCCCATTCACTATGGTCCCCAAGAATGAACGGGCCAGATCATATAGGCAGAAGATGGTCATTGATGCTCGCGGGTTAGGGTATGCCATGATTCCAGGGATTGGGCGGTGGTTGGGGCCGCCGCCCGCTGCGACATTCATCGCAGCGGGCGGCCATCCCCATTGGTGTTCCGATCAAGGCAGTGCCTGGAAGCGTTGCCCCAATACTTTGCTATCAAGGTTCTGCAGGATGGGCTCCCGATCATTAGCGCCACCAGAGTACACGATGTCTCCATCCATGTTCACGTCCGTATTGGCATATACGTTGAGAACCACGTTCGTGGGAACCACGCCTCCAACAGCCACCAGGATGGGGTCGCGATCGTTGTTCGCGCCGGAATACCGCATCACTTGGTCGGCCACTGAATTGCCGCACCACAGCCATGCCTTTCCGCCTTGCACCTTGCGCGCATCCGTGCCATAAGTTGTGAAGGTGGGGTTCGTGAAGTCAGCACCTGCCGCCACGTGCGAGATGCCCATCGGGGAGCCGGTCATCACACCGAAGTGGTTGCGGTGGCGCACCGCCACGTAGTAATCATCGGGCGCCGGGCCGATGAACCGTACCGGGCTCACCCCGTCCAGATCCACGATGTCACCATCGCTTTGGATCAAAGCGGCCCGACGCGCCACAATGGTGGAGGGTGTGGCCTTGTCGCGCAATTCCACAAGCACCCAGTCCACAATGGCATTGTCACCGGTGACATTCAATACGGCCTGGGCCACTGTTTCGCCGCCGTTGTAGTTGCCGAAGGCCGGCACATTGTACGGCTGCGCAGCCGGCAACAGGCCCTTAAAGCGCAGGTCATCCTTCATCTTGCCCGTGCCTGCATTGTAGGGACCTTGCAACATGGCGCGTACCGACACTTTCAGCACCGGCGTGCCCACGCAGTTGCAGCTGCTGTCCAGGATGTCGCCGGTGGTGTCGTCATCACCATCGTCGCAGGGGTCGCCGATCTGACCGTATGCGAACGGGCAGCTGTCCAGGAAGTCGCAAATACCGTCACCATCGCTGTCCACGATCGTCACCGTCACCGTGAAGGAGCAGATGCTGCTATTGCCGTGGATATCGGAGACCTCATACTTGATCGTGGTCGTTCCCAACGGGAAGTAGCTACCACTGGCCGGTCCTTGGGTCTGCTGTACGCCATTGCCGTCGACCGCACAATTGTCGGTCGCCGTCGGCGCGACCCAGGTCACGGTGGCCCCGTCACAAGCCCCGATGTTGGTGCTCATTTGGATATCGGACGGGCAACCCGCGAATTGCGGCTTCTCATTATCCTCAACGGTCACCGTGAACGAGCAGATAGCCTGGTTGCCAGCGCCATCCGTGGCCGTGTAGGTCACCGTGGTGGTTCCTACCGGGAAGGTCTCGCCGCTGGCGTGATCGCTCACGAAGCTGGCCACACTGCAGTTGTCATCGGCCGTGGGCGCGGTCCAGGTCACCACCGCGCCGCAGTCGCCCGCGTCATTGTTCACGGTGATGTTGTTCGGGCAACCGGTAATCACGGGCAGCTCATCGTCGGTGACCGTCACCGTGAACGAGCATGTGGCCTGGTTGCCGTGCACATCAACCGCCGTGTAGGTCACCGTGGTGGTACCCACAGGGAACACGTCGCCGCTGGCATGATCGCCGCCGAAGCTGGCCATGCCGCAGTTGTCGGCCGCCGTGGGTGCGGTCCAGTTCACCACCGCGCCGCAGACGCCCGCGTCATTGCTCACGGCGATGTTGTTCGGGCAACCGCTGATCACGGGCAGCTCATCGTCGGTGACCGTCACCGTGAACGAGCACGTGGCCTGGTTGCCGTGCACATCGACCGCCGTGTAGGTCACCGTGGTGGTGCCCACAGGGAACACGTCGCCGCTGGCATGATCGCCGCCGAAGCTGGCCATGCCGCAGTTGTCGGCCGCCGTGGGTGCTGTCCAGTTCACCACCGCGCCGCAGATGCCAGCGTCATTGCTCACGGTAATGTTGTTCGGGCAACCGCTGATCACGGGCAGTTCATCATCGATGACCGTCACCGTGAACGAGCAGATGGCCTGGTTCCCGTGCACATCGAACGCCGTGTAGGTCACCGTGGTGGTACCCACAGGGAACACGTCGCCGCTGGCATGATCGCCGCCGAAGCTGGCCATGCCGCAGTTGTCGGCCGCCGTGGGTGCGGTCCAGTTCACCACCGCGCCGCAGACGCCCGCGTCATTGCTCACGGCGATGTTGTTCGGGCAACCGCTGATCACGGGCAGCTCATCGTCGGTGACCGTCACCGTGAACGAGCACGTGGCCTGGTTGCCGTGCACATCGACCGCCGTGTAGGTCACCGTGGTGGTGCCCACAGGGAACACGTCGCCGCTGGCATGATCGCCGCCGAAGCTGTCCACGCCGCAGTTGTCGGCCGCCGTGGGTGCGGTCCAGGTCACCACCGCTCCGCAGACGCCAGCGTCATTGCTCACGGTGATGTTGGACGGGCAACCGCTGATCACGGGCAGCTCATCATCGGTGACCGTGATGTCGAAGCTGTCTTGGACCGACTTACAGTCATTGGTGGCAGTCACCGTGACCGTGGTCGTTCCGACCGGGAACACATCACCGCTGTTCACCACGGTTCCGTTTACCGTATAGACCACGGAATTGGCTCCAGGCACGCCACTGGTGGTGGCGATGAAGCTCACATGTGCCTCGCAAGTGCCGTTCTCATTATCCACGGTGATATCCGCCGGTGCCGTCACGGTCAGCGGGTTGTCCGGGATGGCCGTGTTGAAGGTGATCGTGTAGGTCACCGTCTCCGTGCAGGCCACATTCTTCTTATTGGCGAACACCACGTCGAAGGTGATGGACTTGCCGTGGAGTTCCCCAATGGTGCCATTGGTGGTCTGAGCCACCATCAGCGCCACCAAGGCGTTCTTCACTCCCATCATGTCGGCCGGCTGGATGCCCGTCAGCGTGTAGCCGGCGATGCTCACCGTCGTCACGCTGTTCGGCAGGTTGTTGAAGAGATCAATCATGGTGCCCGTGCCGCTGATCGAGCTGATCAACTGCGTGCTTTCCAGGCAGAGCCCGTCGAAGTCCTCGGTGATCGAGATGTTCTGCCCAGCGATAAAGTCCAGCATCGCCTGCTGCGCGTCCGGGATCGTCGTGTCGAAGGTGATCGTGTAGGTCACCGTCTGCGTGCAGGACGGGTTCTCCGCGTTGGCGAACACAACGTCGAAGCTGATCGACTCGCCGTTCAGGTCGCCCACCGTGCTGCCGTATGCCTGCATCAGCGCCAACAGGTTGGCCTTCACGGCCGCCATGTCGGTGCCCGGGTTGCCCGTCAGCGTGTGACCGGCGATGCTCACCGTGGTCACGTTGTTCGGCAGGCCGTTGAACAGGTCCACCATGCTTCCGGTACCGCTGATCGAGCTGATCAGGTCGCCCGAGGCGATGCAGGCCGGAGCATAGTTGAAGTTCTCGGTGATCGAGGTGTTCTGTGCGGCAATGAAGTCCAGCATCGCCTGCTGGGCATCTGGAACCGTCGTGTTGAAGTTGATCGTGAAGGGCACGGAGGCCGTACAATAGTCATCTTGGAAGACCACATCGAACGTGATGGACTTGCCGTTGAGTTCGCCCACAGTGCCGGTGGCTGTCTCTGCCACCATCAGGGCCACCAAGGCGTCCTTCACTCCGGCCATGTCGTCGTTTTGGTTCCCCGTCAGCGTATAGCCGGCAATGCTCACCGTGGTCGATGGCAGGCCGTTGAACAGGTCCACCATACTACCGGTTCCGCTGATCGAGCTGATCTGGTCGCCCGAAGCGATGCACGCCGGGGCGTAGTTGAAGCCCTCGTTGTACGTTGTCGTCAGGCCGTCCACGAAGGCCTGCATGTCGCCCTGTACGCGCACGGTCCTCGTCACTTGGGTGGCGGCGTTGCCGGCCGCGTCACTCACGTTGTATGTCACGTAGTACGTATCCGCCGTATTCTCGTCCACGGGGTTATTCATCACGATGGTGAGGTTGTTGTCGCAATTGTCCGAGGCTGTTGCACCGGCATCCGTGTAGGAGCTGCCCAAGCAGACATCCACCACGGCATTGCCCAACAGGGTGATCACCGGTGCCTCGTTGTCCTCGACCGTGATATCGTAGTGGCACGTTTCCGTGTTGCCGCTTGCATCGGTGGCGGTCCAGGTCACCGTCGTCACCCCCTTGTTGAACACCACTTGGTCCAAGCTGATGCCCGTGCCGCTGGTGGCACCGCTCAGCGCATAGGTCAGCGAGGCGACCGAGCAATTGTCGTTGGCGGCCGCATCCCAGCCCGTGCCGTTGTGCGTGTACGTGCAGACACCCGCATCCGTACCCACGGTCTGATCGGACATGCACGTGGTAAACACAGGCTTTTGGTCGTCGGTCACGGTCACTTGGAACGACCCGCTCTTCGTATCACAGGTGTTCGATGCCTCGATATCCACGGTGGTCGTGCCCACGGGGAAGACATGCGGTGATGTGATCGTGGTGCCTTCGATGGAATAGACCACCATCGGGGCGGGCGTTCCGCCTACCGTGGCGGCAAAGGCCACGCTTGCACCGCACAGCCCGTTGTCCGCCGATGCCGTCATGTTGTCCGGGGCGCTCAAGGTCAGCTCGGCCTCCACGGTCAGCACGAACACCACCGGATCACCGGCCACATCGCCGGCACTGTATTCCTCATCCCCGTCCACGTCGTAGTACGGCGTGCTCGTGAAGGTGATCGTTTGGGCACTGCCCGTATGGTTCTCCGGCGTGATGGTCTGTGCGCCGATTGCCTGTGCTTGTGCATAGGTCACATCCATCGTATTGCTGGGGATGTTGAGCAGGGTGCTCGCGTAGGTCGTTTCCACCCGCAGGGTACCGCAAGCGTCAGCCAACGGGCTCACCAAACTCGGCGCACTGGTCATGATCGCCGCACCCGAACAGATGGTGTGTGCATAGGGTGAACCACCGGCTGTCATCGTCTGGTTGTAGCCAGTTGCGGTTACGGTACCCTCGATCTCCGGCAGAGGCTGCACCTCCACCGTCCGGGAGCCGGACAACACATTGGTACACGGTGTGGTGCTGGTGGCCTCGATCAACGTGATGGTCACATCGCTGGTCAGGGCGCTGAGGGTCAGTGAGGCCTCTCCGTTGTTGTTCAAGGTGATGAACTGGGTGGGCATCATGTCGCTGCGCGAGTACTCCACCGTGATGTCAGCCGTTCCCGTGAAGGTGATCATGGCATCCTGGCCATGGCATACGGCCTGCGCGCCACCCAAGGTGGCGGCCAACAGGGCAGGATTGGAGATCACCGCCTTGGTCGTATCCGAACATCCGTTCGCATCGGTCACCACATAGGTGTAAGTGCCGGCCGGTACTTGGTACACCGGCGAGTTGGTGATCGCGTAGTTGATCGGGGGCGTTCCGCCGGTCTGCGTAAGCAACACATTGGTCAAACCGCCGAAGCAAGCGATCGGATCGAACGTGTGGGTCAGCGTCGGCTGCGGGTGTACGTTCACCGTGAAGGTGGCCGTGGCCGTTTGCGGGGAGCAGCTATTGTTGCTGGTCACCGTCATGGTGAGGATCACCGCCTGGCCCGCATCGCCCTCACCGGGTGCGTAGGTGGGCGTCAGCGTGGTCTCGCCGGTAAGCGTACCGGTACCGTTGCCCTTCGTCCACAGGATGGTGCCGTTGCTGGCCGATGCCCCGGAAACGATGACGGGGGTCGCCACGCAAACGCTGGCCGAGCCGCCGGCGCTGGCCGTGGGCAGAGGATCGACGTCGATCTCATAGGTGGCCACGTCCGTGGCGCTGCCACATGCATTGTTGCTGGTCACCGTCAGGGTAAGGGTCACCGTGTTACCGGCGTCACCGGCCACAGCGTGGTACGTCGGGGTCAGGGTATTGGCATCGTCCAAGGTGCCGGCACCATTCCACGTCCACACATAGGTGCCGTATTGCGCGTTGGCCTCACCACCTTGCAAGGTGTAGGAACCGTTCTGGCAGATGGCCGTCGTGCCCTGCTGGTCAACCGTGGCCACGGGCAGCGGATCGACGGTGATCTCATACGTATCGGTTGCTGTGCCTCCACAGACATTGTTGCTGTTCACCGTCAGGGTGAGGATCACGGTATGGCCCGCGTCGCCGGCCGCAGCCGTATAGGTCGGGGTCAATGAGTTGTCGTTGCTGAGCGTGCCCGCAGCACCATTGCTGATCGACCAGGCATAAGTGCCGTTCGCGACGCTGGCATCCGTGATGGTGACGGAACCGTTCTCGCAGATGGTCGTGCCCGCCGAAACGATGGTGGCCACCGGCAGGGGATCCACAGCAAGCGCATAGGTATCCGAAGCCTCAGCAGCGCCGCAGGTGTTGTCGCTCGTGACCGTGAGGGTGATGGTCACGGTGTTGCCCGCATCACCACCGGCTGGGGTATAGGTCGGGGCGAGCGTGTTGTCATTGGCCAGGGAACCAAAACCGTTGTGCGACCATGCGTAGGTGCCGTTGGCCGTGGATGCGTCCGTACCACCGAAGGTGAAGGAGCCGTTCACGCAGATGGCCGAACCCGTGGGGGTAATGGTGGCCACCGGCAGGGGGTCGATCGTGACACTTGCATTGCCCGTGACCTCATTGCTGCAAGCAGGTGTTGTAGTGCTCACGCTCACCAGATCGATCGTGGTGTTGACGGTCAGTCCATTGAGCGGCAACGTTGCCTGTCCGCTACCATCGAGGAGGATGTTGGTCGGCGCTCCACTGTTCACCGTGTAGGTCACCGTTCCATCGATAGGCCCGTTGAAGGTGGCGGTGGTGTTCGTGCCATAGCAGATCGTTCCAGGAAGAATGCCGACCGTAGCGGAAAGCTTAGCGGGTTCGGTGATTTCCACCTCAAGATCATCAGTCGAACCGTTCCCGTCCGTCACGAGCAGATTGTATGTCCCTGCGACCAGCCCGCTGATGTCCTCGCTGTTGCTGATGAAGCCATTCGGCCCAGTCCATGCGAACGTCATATCAGTCGGGTAGGTACCGCCTGTGATGTCGACATCGATCGAACCATCCGTGCCTCCGTTGCAGGTCACATTCACCGGGCTGCCACTGGCGAGGGCTACCACTACAGGTGTGCCGTTGCAGTTGGACGGATCGGGCACGAACCCGATGGCACCATCATCCGTATCCGCACCGCTGGTGAGGTAGTTGGTGTAGTTGGTGATGTTGTTCAGGCGGGCCTGCACATCGTTGGCCGATCCGCTGCCGTACCAGTTGCAGGTGGCGGATTGTGGGTCGCTCGATGTGTTGCCGGCATCACGATTGATACCGTAGTCCACGCCGGAGAAGCTGTTGTCGTTGATAACAACGGTGTTCACGCCGGTGTTGCTTTCCAGCTTCACGCCCGTGCGGTAGAGCGCTTGGCTGGCGGTGAGGTTGCTCACGAGGTTGTTCTTTACCTGGGCACCGGGGGTCGTGCCCTCCAGGCCGATGGCCGTGGCCCACAGGCCGCTGAGGCCGGTGATGTCGTTATGGTGTACCTGTGCATTGACCACCGATCCGCCACCGGAAGCACCGGCGTTGATCAGGATCCCATAAGCACCTCGTCCACCGTCACCATAAGCGGCGTTGTTGGAGGTAACGCCGGAGATGCTATTGTATGCGATCTCCACGTTGCCCGAAAGGCTGCCGGTGGAGCCGCCGCTGCCCAAGTAGATGCCGCCACGAGTGGCGGAGGTGGCGCTGCCCACGTCGGTGATGCAGTTGTGGGTGATGGCCAGATCTCTGGGCGCACCTGTGCCCACCTCGTAGGTGATGGCATGGGTGGGCTGCGTACCGCCGGTGGTGCCGATGTCATGCACGTTGTTGTTCGTCACGGTCAGTTTGCTCACGCCGCTGGCTGTGAGGGCCGCAAGGGCACCCGGTGCGGTGAGTTCGAAGCCGCTGATCGTCACGCCACCGGCGGTCACCGTAACGGGGATGCCGGTGGTGGGGGCGATGATGGACTCGTCGGCACGGCCATCATCACAGCCGAAGATGTCCGCGTTGGCGCCCCTGAGCGTCAGGGACTTGTCCACCGTCACGTTCTCCTCATAAGCGGTATTGCCGCCCTGCACATGCACAGTGTTGCCCGCATCGGCCGCATCAATGCCGCGCTGGATGCTCGGCGTGGTCGTTGCCGGGTTGTTATAACTGTTCAAGGTCACGAACAGCTCGTCCTCCTTCACCCGCACCAGGCCCAAGGCGGCATCATCGATCTTGTGCAGGACCTTGTCCTCGATGGCGAAGTAGTCCGGTGCCAGATCGAAGCTCGCCGCCGTGGCGTCGATGTCGTTGGCGTTGTTGGCCAACTGGATGTAGTTGCCGCTTTGGCCGGTGAAGGCGATGTTGCCCAGCGGGTTCACCACGCTGGCGTTGCCGCCTTCCACGCTCAGGCCGTGGGCGCCGCCGTCAACCGTCACACCTGTGCCGATGGTGGCCACTACATCGTGGTGGTTCCCATTGTTCGGGCTGTCCAACACACGGATGCCTGTGCCGCCGGACGCCGGCGTGATCGTCACGTCCGCAATGGAGGCGTGGGAACCGATGTTGTTGGTGTTCAGCCGGTAGCCATCCCAGTTGTCCACGCGGATACCTGTGCCCACTCCTTCAATCGTACAGCCTTGGATGTCCGCGGTGGCCGCGGCGCTCACGTTCCACACGTTGATCCCCACGGAAGGCAAGCTCGTCAGGGCGCTGCCGTCGACGTCGTTCCCGCTGAACGTGGTAGGCACGGACCATTGCCCGGAGATCAGCATGCCCCGCCATTCAGCATTGGCTATTGCGGCCTCATCCGCAGAATTGACCGCCCCGATCACATTCCCCGACACCGTCCACGGATCGCTGGTGTTGTAGTGCTCGTTGAAGAAAATGCCCTTGGCACGGGCGTGGATCACGTTGCCCGTGATCTGCCGGAAGGCACTGCCATGGGCATTCGTGCTGCTCATCTGTCCGGTCTGGATGCCGATGCGGACGTCGTTCATCTCGTTGCCCTGCACCTCCGCGTACATGTCGTAATACAACAGCACGCCGCCTCCCCACTTGTCCCGCCACGTGCCGCTAGTGTATGTCCCCAGGTCCTCGATCAGGTTGTTCGTGATCGTGCTCTCCGTGGAGGGGCCCGGATCATCGTAGGCCGTGATGGCGAAATAGCTCAGGTTGCGCATGATGTTGTTGCTCACCAACGCATCGTTATACCGCTCGATCTGGACCGCGACGTCAGCATTCAGGCTCGCACCACCGGTGCCCCAGCTGTTCGGTGTCAAATCCACGTTTACACCGTCAAACGAGAAGCCGCGCACGGACACGCCATCAGCCTGGATGGCCAGCAGCGCCCATTGTTCATCGGAGGCCGGTATGATGACCGCCTCGTCAGCCCGGCCGCCGTCGTTGCCCGCCAACAGGTAGTTCGGCCCACGGATGTCCAAGGACTTCGTCACCGTAATCTCCTCCGCATACGTCCCCTTTGCCACCTTCACTGTGTAGCCGTTCAGCGTGGTCGGATCGTCGATCGCCGCCTGGATCGTCATGTGCGAGGCCACGAAATCGTCATTCGTGTCGTACACCTTCACCGGGCCTTCCTCGCACTGGCCGGTGGGCGTAAACCCGACCGAAGCACTGTTCCCTCCCGAGGTCAGGTACGGGGTGGCGTCCACCGGGCCGTTCACGTGGGCGGCCACATACGGTGCGGCAGCGTTGCCGTACCAGTTGCACTCGGCGCTCTGCAAGGGGTCCGGCATCTTATTGAAAATGCCCATGCCCAACCCATCGAAACTGTTATCCTCCACCTTCACGCTGGAGGCCCCGTCGTTGTTCTCCACCATCACACCCACGGTGCTGGCGCCCGTGATCAGGTTGTTCCTCACCTCGGTGTTCCGCGTGTTGCCCTCCAAGCCGATGGCCGTGGACCACGCGCCGGAAAGACCGCTGATCGTGTTATCCTTCACGAGGACACCATCCACGGCACCGTTGTTCACACCGGCCTTGCCGACGCCCAGCATGATGCCGTAGGCACCCCTGGTGGCGGTTACACCACTGATCCAGTTGCGCTCCACGTTGATATCGCTCAGCACCCCGGTGGCTCCGCTATGCAGGAATCCGATGGCTTGGGCCGTGTAATTATCAGGACTGGTGGCAACACCTTGGATGCAGTTGTCTGTGATCTCCCAGACGGAGCCCGAAGCGGTTTCCGTCTGGTTGCGGATGGCTTGGACGTTTCCGCCTCCCTGCGGGGAACCCGTATTGATGTCGTGGATGAAGTTGTAGCGGATTGCCGTGCCGAAGGTCTGGCTGGCCTCGATGCCGGTAATGTGATGCGGCGCCGTGATCTCAAAGCCGTTGATGGTCACGTTGTCGGCCGTGATCGTCACCGCCGGCGAACTGTTGGACGAGGCAATCGTGCTCTCATTGTTCGCCGAGCACCGGGCATTGCCCTCATTGGCGCCCAAGAGCGTCAAGGTCTTGTTCACGGTCACGTTCTCGTTGTATGTGCCCGCGTCCACATGGACCACATCGTGGTCCACCGCCGTATTAACGGCGAATTGGACCGATTGGAAGGGGCAACCCTGTGCGCCCGTATTGGCGTTGCTGCCGGTGCTGCTCACGTACCAGTCGCTACCGCTGTGGGGCGTGATGCCCACCACGGTGGCCTGGCTGTACACGCAGAGGTTGTGGTCGGCATCGCGCAATTGCGCGGTGTAGGTGTTGGGGGCCAGTTGGGTGAAGGTGTACGGACTACCCGTGGAGACAGAGACCCAGTCGGTGCCGTTGATCGAGCACTCGTAGGTGCCGTAGCCACCCACGGGATAGCTCACCGTGATGCTGCCATCGTTCGTGTTGCTGCACGTGGCCTCCGAGGTGGTCACGGTTGCGCTGAGGGCAATCGGTTCCGAGATGGTAAGGTTGCCCAAGGTTACCGTGCAGCGCGGGGTGTCCTTGTCGCGCATTTGCACGGTGTAGGTGGCCGGGGTGAGTCCCGTGAACGTATGTCCACCGGCAGCATCGCCGGCGGCGGGCAGCCAAGTGCTGCCACCATCAATGCTGTACTGGTAGTCGTTGTAGCCGCCTGTGGGAGAGCTTACACTGATGGTGCCGTCACCCACCGCGTTGCAGGTCACTGCGCTAGCGGCCAAGTCAGCCTGAAGCGTTCCAGGATTGAAGATCGAGATTTGTGCGGTGTCCGGACAGCCGTTCGCGTCCGTGGCGCTGTACGTATAGGAGCCTCCCGGTCGGTTGGACACCGGTGGGTTCAGCGGGGAGAACGTGAAGGGCGCGGTGCCCCCCGTGATGTTCAGGGTAACATTGGTGGTTCCATTGTGGCACGCTATACGTGGCGCGGTGGCCGTGAACGTGATCGCCGAGGGCTGGCTGATCGTACTGTTGGTGCTCGTTGTGCAATTGTTCGCATCTTGGATGGCGAACGTATGCGCACCGGCGGGGAGGGAATAGGGGGATGCCAAGGCTGCAAATCCACCGCCGTTCACGCTCACCTGGTAGGCGGGAGTGCCACCGGTGATGTTCAGCGTAACGGAACTCATGCCGCCGTTGCACAGGATCGCCGTGGGGCTGACACCTGCCCCCAGCACCGCAGGCTCCGTGATGGTGATGGAACCGATGGTGCGGGTGCAGGAAGGCACACCGCCATCTTGGATCGCCACCGTGTGCGCACCAGGCGTGAGGCCGGTGAAGGCGTAGGGGAAGGATGGGTTCGTTACCCAGCTACCGCCATCAATGCTCACGTTGTAGGTGGAGCCACTACCACCGGTAGGGGCGCTCACCGTGATGGTGCCGTTGTTGGCACCGTTGCAGGTCACGTTCGTGGAGGCCAGCGTGGCGTCCATCTGCGGCTGCTCACCCACCGTGGTGGAGGAGAGCGATACCAGGCAGGCGGGCGCAGCGGCATCGCGTACCTGCACCGTGTAGTCATCGGCCAGGAGGCCGGTGAAGGTGTACGCAGGTCCGGTATACCAGTTGGACCCATCCACGCTGTATTCGTAGTTGCCGCTTCCACCCTGCGGTGCATTCACCAGGATCTCACCCGTGGCGGCACCGTAGCAATTGGCGATAGTGGGTGTTGCGATGGCACTCAGCTCATCGGGTTCGGACAGAACCGTGCCGTTGACGCCATCCAGGTCCAACCAGCAGTCATGGTCGGCCGCATCGCGCATGCGCACTTGGTAGGTGCCTTTGGCCAAGCCCGCGAAGGTGTTGGACCCTTGCCAGGCGCCACCGTTGTCGATACTGTACTCATACGAGAGGCTGCCGCCCTGGGAACTCAAGATGGTAATGGACCCGGTGTTGGTCCCGTGGCAGTTCGGGTTTGTGGCGTTCACTGTGCCGGAAAGGGCATCCGGCTGCGTAATGGTGATCGTTACGCTGGCATTGGAACCCAGTGCGTCCGTTACCGCGTAGGTATAGATACCGGCAGGCACACCTGCCACGTCTGGGTTGTTCGGGTCCAATACGTAGTTCGGCAGGCCGTTCGCCACGGTCAGGGACACGTTGGTGGTACCCCCGTTGCAGGTGATGGGCGGGTAGGTGGCCGTGATCTCCACCGGAGTGCCGGTGCAGGTGTTGGGCTGGATCGGCTGGAAGCCGAGGGTGGTCTCTTCTCCTGCCTCTTCATCACCGGATACGAAGTAGGGGGAGTAGGTCACAAGACCGGGGCCGCCGAGGCGGCTGGCGATGTCGTTGGCCACGGTGGTACCCCACCAGTTGCACGAGGCATTGACAGTGCTGTTACCGGCGTCCTGGCTGTCGATGGCCGGGCCGGTAGTGGCGCCGGAGAGGTCATTGTCATGGATGGTGAGGTAGGAGAGGTCCCCAGAGTTCGCAAGGATCGCAATGTGCGTGGCATTGGTCCCGAACGTATTGTTCGTGATGGCGAGGTTGCCGGCACCGGCGATCACCCAACCCCTGGTGTTGGTGATCGAGTTGTTCTTGATGGTGCCCGAGCCGCCGTTGATGTATCCCGGTTGTCGAAGCGCATCGATGATGTTGTTCTCGAAGGCGATGCCCGTGATCGAGGCCACCCATACAGTAGCGCGGGTCACTTCGCCGGCCCCGAATGTGTATGCACCGGAGAATTTGTTGTTCTTGATCTGGAGGTTCGAGGCGAACAGGCCAAGGATATTGCCTTGTCCCGTGGCGCCGGTCACCTTGAAATGGATGTCCTCGATGCTGATGTTGGCGGCATTGAGTTGCAGTGCGTTGTAACCATTCGTGTTGAACCAAGTGGGGTCCAGTTCCACGGTCGTTTGATCGATCCCGGCACCCTTGATGGTCAGCGGGTGGTCCACATTCGTCCAAGTAGTAATGCTGGTGGTACCCGCCAAGATCTCGATGTGGTCGTTCGGGTCGGAATCGTTGATCCCCGCATCGAGCGTAGCGTAGTACTTGTCCTGCGTGGTGTTGTGTACAATACCGCTTCCGCAGGTGGCGGAAGGAACGAATCCCGTTGCGCCGCCATCGCTGTCCGTGCCGCCCATCAGGAAGGGCGTGTGTACTTGGGACGCTCCGATGACCAGGCCATTCACCGTGGATGAGTCGGTGGTGCCCCACCAGTTGCAGGAGAGGTCCACCGGGTTGGTGAGGTAATTGGCCACGACCGCGTACCGTTCGTTCGCAGCCGCTGGCCGTTCGAAATAGTTGTTGGTGATCGCTATGTTCTCCGCCTGGTACGGTGCTCCATCGCCGTCGAAGGCTACCCGCACCAGTTCGTATTGCGGACCCGTGTTCGTGCTGGTGCTGGTGACCCGGTTGTGGTCAATGAGGATGTCCTTGCTGAAGCAGCCGACCACGATCCCACGGCCGCTGGCCGGCACATGGCCGATCACCACCTCGTTGTGGTGTACATGGATATTCTTGGAGAGATAGTATGGCGCAGCGGCGTCTGTGCCGATACCCATGCCCACGTACTTGGCGGTAATGACGTTCCGCGCGATCTCCAAGTCGGTCTCGCCGTAGATGTAGATCGCCCCACCCACGCCGTTCACGTTCTCCAGGTAATTGTCAAGGATCTTCTGGTTGGTGGCCGGGGTCATTTGGTTGTTACCGTTCCGGAGCACGATGCCGTTCCCGCTAATGTCCTTCAGGTAATTCTTCTCAATAAGGTCGCCCGTACCACCATACAGACGGACGGCCATCCCACTGCCCAGGTTCGTGATGATGTTGTTCCGGAAGATGGTTCCCGTGTAATTGCCGTCGCCATCGATACAATGAGCACCTCCGCTACCGGTGGGCTGTTGGAACTGGAAGCCATCAATGACCACGCCGTTGGCTTTGATCATGACGACGGTCTGGTTCTTGGCTGCTTGCACGATGGTCTCCGTCCCGCTGCCGATGGTGCGGGATCCGCCAGGCCGAGGGTCCACCCCCGCCTGCGCACCTTTCAAGGTCAGTGCCTTGTTGATGGTGAGCTGTTCGCTGTAGGCCCCTGCTGCAACCTCGATGATATCCCCCGCAGTGGCGGCATTGATCGCCGCTTGGATGGTGCTATAAGGAGTCGGCACGTGTCTGGTGGTCTGCGCCTTCACCATCAGTGGCAGGCACAGGACACAGGCCAGCAACAGGCGCCAGGCGTTTTTGATCGATGCGTACGTACGTTCCATGGTTGAGTGGGTTAGAGATCTGTTATGGTGATCGGTGGTTTCATGAACCACCGTATGGTTCCCAGTCCTGCTCCCGCAAGTGCGGGCGCCCGCAGCTTCCTTCGGGAGGAGGTGCGTCCGTTCGGTATGGTTCCGGTGGGGGTTCATGCTGTTTGGGTGCTTGTCCACCTTGGTGGCCTCGGCCGCTGGGCCGCCCCGGGTCCTTCGCGGCACATCGGTGGTGCGCCGGGGACGGGTTGAGGGGGGCGGAGCTTTTCAGGTCATCGCCGGCAGGTGCCGGGGATCGGGCGTAACGTCTTCCAGTGGCGTCGAGGGTTTGTTGTTGGGTTAGCTAAGCAAGGCGGTTGTGAGGGAGCGGAAGGCCTTGTTGTGCATCAGGCGCGCATAATCCGTGATGAAGCCCCGTATCCGTGGGACGGGCGGGTTTCCGGCAGGGCTGGTCAGGGTGGGTGCCTTGTTCATTTGCCTACAATGGCCCCCAGGCCTTCGATCAGTGATTGGCGGTAGTTGCGTGATAGGGTGAACTCCTCGTTGTTCTCCATCACGATGCAGTCGTGGTCCACCCTGGCCACCCGCTCCATGTTCACCACGGTATTGCGGTTCACCTGCACGAAGCGGGGATCATCCAATTGGGCCTGCACCTCGGTGAGGCTGCTGTTGATGGTGTAGGTATGGCCGTCGGCAGCGATGCCCACCCGGTTGCCTTGGGCGCTGAGGGAGAGGATGGAGCGGAAGGGCACCCTGTACAGCGTGCCTTCCTCGCGCACGTAGCATGCCTCCAAGTCCTTTTCCGAGGGGCACTTGTCCCGGTCATCGGCCTTGCCGTGCCCGTATGTGGCGCCCAGGATGTATCCGCTATGCTTGTCCATCTTGCGCTTGACCTGTGGTGGCCGGATTGGTAGGCGGGTGGACTGCCGTTCCCCGTCGATCAGTTGTTCACCACGATGCGGTGCGACTCCGTGTCGCCGTCCCGATGGATGCGCAGGTAGTACACGCCTGCACCCTTGTCGGAAAGGTCGAGGTGCTTGCGGTAGCCGTTGCTGCCTGCGGCGGCCTCTTCCGTGAAGACCACTTGGCCGGCGCTGTTCACAAGCTCATACCACATGCGCTCGCCGGGGGCCACCGGGATGGTGATGGTGACCGGGCCCGTTGTAGGATTGGGCTGGATGGAGAAGGGCATCTGGTCCTTCACTTCCACCAGGCTGGTATAGATGTCGCCGGTGCGGTCATAGCCGCCGAGGCTGGCGTAGTAGTTGGCGTTGCTCAGGGGTTGGCGGGTCCACTGGTCGTTCAGCAGGGTGAAGTCGGCGTTGCCGCGGAAGGGGATGCGCGCCACGGTGTATTCCTGGCCGGCCTTCCAGCTGGTGCCCGCCTCGCTGATGTCCATCATGCCGAAGCCGGCGTATACCTGATAGTTGTACGCGCCCACCTCATGCACCCCGCCCGAAGGCTGCAGGGGGATGTATTGGCCGGGCAGCGGGTCTTGCCGGAGCTCGCCAAGGGAAGATTTGCCGCCCGCTTCCCAGCGGATGGTGAACACGAGGTTGGAGAACACCCCATTGAAATCCTCGCTGGGCCGCACACGCACCTCCAAGGTGTTGTGGTCCCGGAACAGGCCGATGTCTACCGTGGACTGTGCCGCAGCAGAGAAGGTGATGAGGCCGGCGGCCATCAGTACACCCAAGGAACGGGTAAGGGTCAGTGGCATCTTGTGATGGGTTTTTTAGTGATGTGGGCGTCGCTTTTTGTTTGTTCGGCGGGCCCGTGCGTTGGTCATCCGTTAGGGGTTAGCCAAGGTGGCCAGCTCCGTGGACCTGCCCGCGGTTTTGTATGCGGAATGCAGCTGGGGCACCGTGAACGGCTGATTCGTGGCCACGGGCATCATCGGCAGCCGAGGATCTTCAGGCGTTCAAGCAGCCCCGGCCTCAGTGTGCGGCTCAGCCGTACCCGTTCAGCGCCAACCGACAGGTCGTTGCCTTCAATGGCACGCAAGTGGACCAGGTTGACCACCGTGCTGCGGCTCACCTGCTGGAAGAAGCGGGGCGGAAGCAACCCCATCAGGCTTGCCAAGGTGGCGCGCACCACATGGCGGCGGTTGTCGCTGGTCAGCAATTCCACATAGTTGAGGTCGGAACGGACCAGCAGCACGTCCCGCAGCCAGATCTTCACCAAGGCGCGGCCTTCCTTCAAGTAGAGATAGGGGTGGTACCGTTGCATCTCCTTGGGCTTGGCCATGCCCGTGCGCAGCCCCTTCAAGGGTGCCCTGGGCATGTCGTACAGCCAAGGCACCGCCGGGGGGTCGGTAACGGGCACCAAGGTTCCCGGTATCATTTCCATCTGTTCCATGCTTCACGTCTGCTTTATGTCGACGATCAAAACAAGGGCATCACGGAACGGCCCACAATCCCTAGAAATAGG
Organism: Flavobacteriales bacterium; assembly: GCA_035325445.1. Lineage (GTDB taxonomy): Bacteria > Bacteroidota > Bacteroidia > Flavobacteriales_F > PHOS-HE28 > PHOS-HE28. Next base: position 18,933 of record DAOKZW010000009.1, on the reverse strand, counting down.
TGTTTTTCGTTGCAGGCCCTTAGAGCTACGGGGGATGCCGTACTATTTTTAGTGAGTGGCCCCATCCTCCCTTGCCGGAAATGGCCGCTTCGCCAGCCTGTTCCGACGAGCCCCTTGAGGCATGCACTCCCCGCTATGCCGCCATGGTCCACGCAATCCGGTGGTCGGCCCCCATCTTTCGCCCGAGCCACGGCCCGCCTGCCACGGCCTCCACGCGTTGGCGCCCGCTTTTACAAACCGATGACGGAAGGGGGCTGGAAACGGAACCACGGCCCCGATTTCCTGCGGTGCGGGCGTCCGCAAACGCGTTCAGACCACTGTTGGTGGGCTCCCTTCTTGCCGGCCCGGCGCGTTGCCCCATGCAGGGATCGATACCTTCGCGACCGCCAAACCCAGACCATGTATCCGATGAAACCGGCGGGCCTCGCGGCCTTCTTCACCCTGCTCCTATCGACCACGGCCGCGCAGGCCCAATCGTTGATGGGCGATGCCGACGCGCTGAAGCAGCTGCGCCTGGACGTGTACACCTTGGCCGACGACAGCATGGAAGGCCGCGAGGTGGGCACCAAAGGGGAGCTGATGGCCCGCGACTACTTGGTGAAGCGGTTCCAACAGATCGGCCTGGCACCGAAGGGCGATGAAGGGAGCTACACGCAGGCCTTCCAGTTCCAGGACCTGCCGCAGCGCGGCACCGGCAACTCCCTGCAACTGGGGCGCAACAAGTTGAAGCTGGATGAGGACTTTTATCCGTTGGGCTACACCGCCAACGGCCAAGTGCTCACCCGCGTGGCGCGCTGCGGGTACGGCATCGTGGCACCGGAGAAGGGCCGCGACGACTTCGAGGATGTGGAGGTGAAGGACCGCGCCGCCTGCATGAGCGTCAGCTCGCCGGACGGCATCCACCCGCATTCGGCCTGGCTGGCCCACCACGACCTGCGCAAGCGGATCGACAACGCGGTGGCGCGGGGGGCCAACGCGGTGATCTTCTTCAACGACGACCCGGACAAGGCCGACGACCCTTCGCCGGAGTTCAAGATGAAGCTGATGACGGCACCGGTGCCGGTGGTGTTCATCACCAAGAGCGGCCTCGCCAAGCTGGGGCAAAACGGGGAACCCGTGGTGGTTCACACGGACATCATCCACCAGGAGCTCACCGGGTACAATGTGGTGGGCTACCTCGGAAACGGGGCGCCCTACACCGTGGTGATCGGAGCGCACTACGACCACTGGGGCCATGGCGGCGAGGGCTCGCTGTACCGGGGCCATGAACCGCAGATCCACAACGGCGCTGACGATAACGCCAGCGGCGTGGCCACCATGCTGCAACTGGCCGCCGACCTGCGGCACATGCCCAAGGCCAAGGGGAACAACTACCTGTTCATCGCCTTTAGCGGCGAGGAGAAGGGGCTGTACGGTTCCAGCGCATGGACCAAGCACCCCACGCTGCCCCTGGACAGCCTGAACTACATGATCAATATGGACATGGTGGGCCGCCTGGACAGCACCGGGCACATGGGCATCAACGGCGTGGGCACATCACCCGCGTGGGCACAAGTGGCCAGCATCAAGGCCGGCGGGTTGACGATCAAGACCACGGAAGGCGGCATCGGCCCCAGCGACCATACCAGTTTCTATCTGCAGGACGTGCCCGCCATCCACTTCTTCAGCGGCACGCACGATGACTACCACAAGCCCAGCGATGATGCCGACAAGATCAATTACGAAGGCATGCTCCGCACGGCACGCTATATCGAAGAGCTGGTCACCGTGCTCAACGACAGCACCAAGCTCACCTTCACCAAGACCGCCGACGCCGACAAGACCGACGCGCCCCGTTTCAAGGTGACCATGGGCGTGGTGCCCGACTACATGTACGACGGCAAGGGCATGCGCATCGACGGGGTGACCGAGGACAAGCCGGCGGCCCTGGCCGGGCTGAAGAAAGGCGACGTAGTGGTGCGCATCGGCAACAACGAAGTGCCCGACATGATGGGATACATGAAGGCCTTGGGGCTGTACCAGAAGGGAGACAACGCCCCGGTGACCGTGCTGCGCGACGGGAAGGAAATGACCGTGACCGTGCATTTCAAATGAGCGGGACGCGATTTGCCGTCATCGGTGCGGGCTCGTGGGGCACCGCCCTGGTGAAACTGCTCAGCAGCAACCTGGAGAACGTGGGGTGGTGGGTGCGCCGGCAGGCCACCATCGACCATGTGGCCAAGTACGGGCACAACCCGGATTACACCTCGGGGGCCGCCCTGGATGCCTCCCGACTGTCCATGCACACCGATATCCGGGAAGTGGTGAAGCACGCCAACGTGTTGGTGCTCGCGGTGCCCAGCGCCTTCCTGAAGCATGCCCTGGACCAGCTGCCCAAGGATGCCTTGATCGGCAAAACATGCTTCAGCGCCGTTAAGGGGATCGTGCCCGAAACCAACCAGGTGGTGGGTGAATACCTGATGCAGCATTGGGGCGTGACCAAAACCGACCTGGGCGTGATCTGCGGCCCCTGCCATGCCGAGGAGGTGGCCCTGGAGCGCCTGAGCTACCTCACCATCGCCAGCCAAGATCCGCAGAAGGCCCAGCTGGTGGGTGATGCCTTGGCCGGGCGATTCCTGAAGACAACGCTGAGCGATGACATCTACGGCACGGAATACGCCGCCATCCTGAAGAACGTGATCGCGGTTTGCGCCGGCATCAGCGTGGGGCTGGGCTATGGCGACAACTACCGGGCGGTGCTGGTGAGCCGGGCCATCCAAGAGATCGAGCGCTTCGTGACGGCCGTGCACCCCATCGAACGCGACATCAAGGAACCGGCCTACCTGGGGGACCTGCTGGTGACGGCCTACTCCACCTTCAGCCGAAACCGCGAGTTTGGCGTGATGGTGGGCAAGGGCTACAGCGTGCGCGCCGCCCAGCTGGAGATGAACATGGTGGCCGAAGGCTACTACGCCGTGAAGTGCGTGCACGAGATCAACGCCAAACTGGGCGTGGATATGCCCATCACCCAGGCCACCTACCGCATGCTGTACGAACGGATAGCACCGGCGATAGAGATGAGGTTGTTGAGTGAGAAACTGGCCTGACGAAAACCGGTTGCCGCAAACAGCGGTTCTTGCCCGAGGGTGAACAGTCCGCCTTCGCAAGGCTACGGCGGGATGAAGTAGGCAGTTGGCAGGGGGCAGTTGGCAGCGGGCAGTAGCAGCGGGCAGTAGCAGCGGGCAGTAGCAGCAGGCAGTCCGCCTTCGCTATGGCTTGCGCCTCCGCTGAAGCTTCAGCGGCACGCGGACGGCGAGACGTAGTGGGCAGTATCGAGTTCGAAGTTCGCGGCTCGCTGTTCGGCTACGCACATGCACATGCCAGCACGCTGATGCGGATGCCCGGCACGGCCGCCAAGGCCAGCGCGCAGCCCTCCAGGGTGGCGCCGGTGGTCACCACGTCGTCCACCAGCAGCACATGCTTATTGTGCAGCGCCCCGGCATCGGCCAGCTCAAAGGCCGCCTTCACATTGCCCCAACGCGCCAAGCGCCCGCGCCTGGTCTGCGTGGAGGTATGCACCACCCGCAGCAGGCCGATGTCCATCTTCTGCAACGGCCATTGGGCCAACATGCCGTCCACCAGCACCTGGGCCTGGTTGTACCCGCGTTGTTGAAGCCGCTTGCGGTGCAACGGCACGGCCAGCACCGCATCCACATCGGCAAAGCGGCGGCTGTGCCTGACATCCATGGCCATCAGGCCGCCCACCTCCAACCCCACCCCCGTATCGCCCTTGTACTTCAAGCGGTGCAACATATGCTGCACCATGCCGTCCTTGGTGAACTGCAAAAAGGCACTGGCGGCATGCAGCCGCACACGGCCCCGGAAGATCTGCTCCACCTTGTTGTCCGGGTCATCATGACCCCGCAGGCGGGGAAGGTCCTCCACACAATCCAGGCACAGCGCCTGCTCGTGCCCATGAAGCCCCTGGTCGCAAGCGGCGCACCGGCGCGGCAGGAAAATACCCGCCATATCCCGCAACAAGGAACTTTTGGGGGCGCCCATGGTTCATGGATCTGTTGACAACTGGCACATGGCACGGGCCATGCACCATTGCACGAAGGTAATTTTGTCCCTTAGCCCAACAAACTGAGCCCATGACCGACAGCCAACAGCCCTCCAAAAACCGCAATAACACCCTGCTGCTCGCCTTGGTGGTATTGTTGCTGATCAGCAATGTGATCCTGCTTGTCCTTTGGTTCCAGAAAAAGGACCAAGCCGTTGCCGCCGAAGACCAGGTGGCCATGGTGACCAGCGAAAAGGACAATGTGACCAAACTGTTGGAGGACATGCTGGTGCAATACGACACGCTGAGCACCAACAACGACCAGCTGCGCACGCAAATGGATTCGCTGCAGCTACAGATCGTGGCGCTGAAGGACAAGGTGCAGCGTGGCAATTATGACCTGGGCAAGGCCAAGAAGGAAGCGGAAACGTTGCGAAAGATCATGAAGGGCTATGTCCATACGATCGACTCGCTGAACCAGGTGAACCAGGCCCTGATGGCCGAAAACATCAGCACCAAGCAGCAGTTGGGCGAGATGACCGGCAAAAAGGAGGCGCTGGAGGTGAAGTCCGCGGAACAGCAGGCCCTGCTGACGAAAGGTGCGGCCCTGACCGCCACCGGCATGTCGGCCGGCGCACTCTTCGTACGCAACAATGGCAAGCAGGTGGACACCGACCGCGCCCGTAAGGCGGAGATGATCAAGTGCTGCTTCAAACTGGGCGAGAACCGGATCACCGCGGCCGGCAAGAAAACGCTGTACATGCGCATCATCGGGCCCGACGGGTCGGTGCTCGCCGCGCAGGAACAGGCCAACCGCTTCTTCTTCGATGGCGTGGAAGGGGAATTCAGCGCCAAGCGCGACGTGGATTACCAGAACGCCCCGGTGGACGTCTGCGTGTTCTGGACCGCCAGTGGCGAACTGGCCGGGGGCGAATACAAGGTGGACGTGTACGAGAGCAGCCTGCTGGTGGGCCGCACCTCGTTCAGCCTGAAGTAAGGCGCAAGCGCGGGGGCCCTTCCCTGGCCACCGCCCCGGCACCGATCAGAAGAAGGCGCGGACCTGTGCGCCGCCCACGTGCACCACGGGCAAGCCCGGGCTGGAGCGGCCATTGTACGTGAGGTCCACCTGAAGGTGATCGCTCAACCGCCGTTGCAGCACCGCCCCCCAAGTAGCGTTGCCGCCCGGCTTGAGCCCGCCGAGCATCTCGGTGCCCAAGGAGGAATCCACCGTGCCATCGTAGCTGATGTCGACCAGGTTGATGCTGAGCTGCAAGGACCCCTTGTCCGCGGTGTTCAACCGGAACTCCGCTCCCAGGTCGCGCAGCACGGCCGACTCTCCGCCCAGCTCGGTGCCGTTGTCCTTCTCGGTGTATTTGAACCTAAGGGTCCCCCGCATGCGCGTATTGGGCTGCCAAGTGAGCTTGGGCGCCACGGCCTTTTCCGCAATGGCATAATTACGCCCCGACAGCAGCTCGCTGTTGCTGGAGCTACGCCCCCGGCTTCCTTCGGCCTCCACCGTCCACTGCGTGGTGGTGTTCCACCGCAGGTGCACCATGTGCCCTTCGCGCACCCGCGATTCCGACCCCCCGAGCAACAGGCTTTTGCCCCGGTCGCTCTGCCAAGTGTGGTCGGCGCTCCAGGTACGGCTGCTGCGATCGTAGTAAACCGTGTTGCGCGTGGAGCTGTTCAGCGCCACCAAGGCACTGTCCACCGTATTCAGGGAAAAGGGGTCCATGGCCTGCGCCACATCGTTGTTGGCCGTTTTGCGGTCGCTGCGGAAGCTGGCCACGTCATTCCACTTGCCCAGAAAGCCGCGCAGGCCCTTGGCATCGCGCCATACCGCCGCGGGCCGCAGCTCGCCCGAGGCGCTCAGCTGGTTGCTGAATACACGCACCATGTCGTTGGTCTGCATGTATACACGAATGTAGTCCGCCTCGTAGGAGAATGGGGCCGGCTCGAATTCATTGAGCTCCTTCACCCCGTTGCCGTTGTAGTCGATCCATACGTAGGCGCCCTGTCCGGCGGGCACCTGCACGTAGATGTATTCGCGCCGCTGCTCCAGCCCGCTGCCGAACTCGTAGAACAGGTCCCAATTGAATACGCCCTTCAGGGCGCTGTGCCCATGGTCCAGGCGGGCCAGCCAGGTGTCCTCGCCCCGCTGCGCGGTAAGGGTGCTGTCCAGGATGCGCAACCGCCGGTAGCTGAGGTTGGAGGACAGTTTGCGCACGCGCTTGCCGCCCACATCGAAGGTGGCGCTGTATTGGTCGGCGGTGGTAACAGGGGCCAAGCCGCCATCACGGAAGGTCTCGTCCGTGCGCTGGCCCGCCGCCACCCGGAACTTGGCCTTGGCCGAATCCGGCGACTGGATGAAGGCCTCCCACAGATTGAAGGCGTAGCTGCCCGGGGTGAGCACCGCCAAGCTGTCGTTCCGGAAGCGGTTCTGCTCCAGTTCATCCAGCAGGCCCACGGTAAAGCCCTTGAAGCGGCGCGCCAGGCGGGCCTTGTTGCGCACAAAACCGGTGGAGAGCGCGCCCGCGGAGGTGGCCAGCAGGCTGCCGTCCACCAAGGCATCGTACTTGCCCATGCGCATCCGGCCCGACAAGGCTTGGCGGAACCCGTCGTAGCGGCCGTCCACGTGCAGGATGGTGCCGGAGAGGTCCACCCGCCCGTTGCGCCCGTTGATCCAACCCAGGGAGGCCCCGGCCAGCACCTGGTCCGCATCTTGCGCCACGGCGGAGAGGTTCCAGTCGCGGTCGAATTCCACGGGCCTGTAGCGTTCCACCACGGTGAACCGGCGGGAGCGCCACTCGTTGTCGGTGGACACCACCAGCTGCCGGGTGCTGTCGGAGGGTGAGAGCCGTATGGCATGGCTGGCGCCTGCGCGCACGGCCAGGCCCGAGTTGTCCGCATCGTCCACCGTGCTGAAGGTGTTGAGGTCCTGGCCGCTCCAGGCCACCTCGCCCCAGGTCTTGGTGCGCCGGGAGAAGTCATGCTCGGCCCCGAGCGACAGCATGCGCTTGGTGCGGGGAGGCACCAGCACACGCACCGGGGCATGGTCGCCCTTGTGCACGATGCGCCCTTCCACCGTATCCGGCGCCAGCCACCGGAACACCCGGCCGTTCGGCGTGAACTCCTGCTGCACGTAGTCGCCCCGGCCAGCCCCCACCACGCTGAAGCTCACCCGGTAATGCGCGCTGTCCGCGTTGGTGCTGTACCTGTACACAGGCGACCAGCCCAAGGAGTCGATGCGCGCGTAGAGCACCTCGTCGGTCGAGAACGCCACACTATCGGCGCCGGGCACCATGGCCTTCAGCGGGTCGTCGCCCGCCTCGGCCAACGCCGCTTTCTCCGCGTCGCTCAATGACTGCTGCAAGGGCTGGTTCTTGTGGTCCTGTTCGCTATAGAAATTGAGGTGCAGGGTGGTGGCCCCGCTGGTGAAGTCGTCCGACACGCGCACCAAGGAGCGCGCATAGTTCTTGTCGGAGTACTGGAACTCCACCACGATGCGGCTGTCCTTGGTGATGGGCCGCTTCGCGGTGAAGGTGAGGTCGGCGCTGTTGTAGTCGATGACGTAGTCATTCTCCATGCCGCGGGTAAGCAGCTGCCCGTCCAAGTACACCCGTTCGGTGCCTGAAAGCACGATGATGAAGGCCCCTCCGCCGGAGGCCGTCAAACGATAGGGGCCCTGCACGCCTTCCACGCCCTGCACCTGGTTCCGCGAAAACTCGCCCTTGCTGATGGCAGCCCCCACCGACAACTGGTTCTTGGGCCCGCCTTCCCCGCCGGAGCGAACCGAATAGCCCAAACCCTTGGTCTTCTTGTGGTAGTTGAGGAAGTAGCTCTTGGGGCGCTCCACCACGAAATCACCGGCCACCAGGTCCTGCCGGTCATCGAACACCCGGATGAAGACCCGATCGAAATCCTGCAGCTCCAAGGTGTTGCCCCCGGCCTGTATCGGCATGTTGTTATCGGTCACCGAGGCCTGCACATTCAGCTTGTCGGTCAAGCGCCCGTTGAGTTCCAGGTTCAGCGTGCTGTTCACGGCGAGGTCTTGGTTGTTGCCCACGAGGATGCCCCTGGAGATGCTGCCGCTCTTGCTGAGGCCACCCATGCCGAAGGGGTCTTGCGGCACCTTGCCCGGCACATACCGGAAGGGGTCCTCGCGGTCGCCGCTGGGCCGCAGCAGCTGCTGCTCATCCTTGTGGCGGTAGGTGGCCGATAGCAGCAGGGGCATCACCCGGAAGCGCGCGATGAGCGAGTCGCCCGCAAGGCCCGGGCCCGGCAGGAGCAGGCCCGCAAAGGCATCGAGGGCATAATCCGTCGGCGCCACCTGTTCGCCCCCCCGCCAAAGGCTGAAGCTGCCCGGAACAATGCTCAACGTATCGAGGACCACGGTGTCGCGGTCGGCCACCACGTGGCGCACCACCCGGTTGTCCTGCCCTTGGCCATGCACCGCGCCGGCCGCGAGCAGCAGCAGCACGGACCAGCAATGGCGGAACGCGGAAGGAGTGTTGGGGCGGGGAAACACGGGATGCTGGGTGGAATACGCGGCAACGGGCTGAAAATTACCCTTCCCCGCCCGCTCCATCATTTCAGCCCATCGCCCCCTCCCACGGGATCACGACCGGTTTGTTCGTAAACCGGGCCCATACCCAACGGGGCGGACCTGGGCGCAAATAGATTTGGCACCTATCATGCTCCGGATCCCCTTCATTGCCCTTGGGGTGGCCTTGGTCATGGGCTGTGGTAAACCCGCGCCCCGGACGCATGGCGGCGGCGACATCCATGGCGGGGTGTTCAACATCAACGAAACACAGGTGCTGCGGAGCATCTTCCCGCTGCAAATAGCCTTGGTGTCCGAGCAACATGTGGGCGGCCAGATCTATGAGGGGCTGGTCCGTTTCAATGCCCGCGACCTCTCCGTGGAACCGGCCTTGGCCGAGCGGTGGGAGATCGACCCCTCCAACAAGATCTACACCTTCCACCTGCGCCACGACGTGCGGTTCCATGATGACACCGCCTTCCCCGACGGCATCGGGCGCGGGCTCACGGCCAAGGACGTGGTGCATTGCTTCACCAGCATCTGCGAGAAGGGCTTGGGGGATGCGGTGTTCTGGATGTTCCAAGACAAGGTGGAAGGGGCGGACGAATACCATGCATCGGGCCGCAAGGGCGGCGAGGTGAAGGGGATCAAGGCGCTGGACGACCACACGGTGCAGATCACGTTGGTGCGCCCTCAGCCCAATTTCCTGCAGATCATCGCCGGGTCCGGCTGTTGGATATGGCCGCGCGAACTGCTGCAGGCCCATGACCAGGAACTGCTGCACCATGCCATCGGCACCGGGCCCTTCAGGCTGAAGGTCGTCAGGCCGGAGGAAGCCATCGTGCTGGAGCGCAATGCCGATTATTGGGGGCAGGACGGCCAAGGCCGGCCGCTGCCGTACCTGGATGCGGTACGCATCACCTTGACCACCGACAAGGACAAGGAAGTGGCCGAGTTCCTGCGGGGCCATCTCACCATGGTGTCCGAAGTGTCGCTGCCCAGCTTCGGGTTGCTGGCCGATTCGCTGGACCCCGCCACGGGCGAACGCCGCTTCCTGGTGCGATCAACCCCGGCGCTGGCCGTGCAGTACTACGGCTTCAATGCCAACAAGCCCCCGTTCAACGATGCCCGCGTGCGCCGCGCCTTTGCCATGGCCTTGGACAAGCACCGCCTGGTGGACAGCGTGCTGCACGGCTTGGCCGTTCCGGCCGAACACGGCCTGGTGGCGCCCGGCCTCACCGGCTATCCATACGGCCTTGTACCCGGCCTGCCCTACGACCCCGACAGCGCCCGCATATTGCTGGCCCTCGCCGGATACCCCCAAGGGCGCGGGTTCCCGCGCGTGCAACTCCACGTGAACACCTCAGGCTTCGGCTACAGCAGCGTGGCCGCAGCGGCCCAGGAGATGCTCTGGCGCGAACTCGGCGTGGCCATCACGGTGACGACCATTGCACCAAAGACCTACTACGACCGCATCGAACGGGGCCATGCCTTGTTCTGGCGCGAAGGATGGGTGGCCGACCTGCCCGACCCCGAGAACTTCCTGGCCTTGCTGTATGGCAAGAATGCCGAGGCCGATACGGCCCTGCCATCACCGCTGAACACCACCCGGTACGCCAACCCCCGCTTTGATGCCCTGTTCCTATCGGCCTCCTCGAAGGGCAACGAGGTGGAGCGCATGAAAGACCTCGCCCTCGCGGAAGCCGTGGCCATGCACGATGTACCCCTGGTGCCCTTGTACCACGAACGCTACGTGATGCTGGTGGCCCCGCACGTGCACGGCCTGCACATCAACGCCATGGAATTGCTCGACCTGCGCGAAGTGCACCTCGGCCGTCAAGCGCCGGTGCCGGCCGCGGCCGATACCACTTCGTAGGTGATCCGCTTGGCCAGCGGGAGGAAGGTCTCGATCCGTGGCAAGGTGATGTCCGACTCAAAAACGAAGGTGGCCGGGTTCGGCATCGGGCCCACGCGCGCCAATTCCGCCTTGATGTGCTCGTAAGTGGTGGACAGGCTGAGCGTCCACGTGGCGAAGTAGCGGGTGCGCACATACCGGTATCGATCCGGCGGCGGCACTTCGCGCACCAAGGGCAGCACGTATGCGTAGACCAGGGCCTCATTGCGTTGCCGAAGCAGCAGCCAGCCTTCACGCACATCCAGCGGCACCACCCCCACAGGGGCCATGTGGACATGTCCGCCGAGTTCTTGGCGCAGCTCATGGCCACGCCCATGGGCTTCCACCAGCGCAGCAAGGGCCCGCTCCACCGACCGCTGCACCTGCGCCCATTCCGCAGGACCGGCAGGCTTGCGCCGCAAAAGCTCCATCCGCGCCAGATCGAGCCCCACCAGCTCACCACCCAAGCGGGCCTCCAACTCACTGGCACGCTCCTGCAAGGTGCGCAACTGGCCGATCCGAAGGCCCAACTCCTCCAGCACGGGATAAAGCTTGTGGTCCCGGTAGTGGGCATCCACCCGTTGCAGGTAGGCCAGCAACCTATACACTTCCAGCTCCTCGTCCATCACATGGGTGATGATGCGGCCCGCACCGGGACCGGTCCAGCTTAACGGCTCCATGGCAAACAGGGAAACGGACTGTTCATAAAAAGGTTGTACGGCGCCTTCGCCTTGCACCCGGCGGGGCCAACTTTGATGCGCCATCCGTAAAGATAGCCATGATCCACATCCGAAAGACCCTGTCCGCCACGCTGGTCGCCGCAGCCCTGCTCAGCGCCTGTGTACCGGCCCGCAAGTACGAAGAACTCAATGCCCGCTACAAGGCCACACAGGACAGTGAGGCCGCCGCCCAAGCCAAGGCACAGCAGGCCGAGGCGGCCATGAAGGACCTCCAGGTGACACTGGACGACCTGCAGCGGCGCAAGGCCATGTTGGAGCGCGATACCCTCACCCTGGGGACCAGCCTGCGCAACATGACCAATCAGTACGACAAGATCAATGCGCTGAACAATGAGCTGCTGGCCAAATACAATACCCTGGTGGCCGGCGGAAGCGCCGAGAACCGCAAGCTCCTGACCGACCTGGAGGCCAACCGCCTGAAGCTGCAGGGCAAAGAGGATTCACTGAACGTGCTCAGCGCCTCCCTCCGCGACCGGGAGGCCAAGCTGGCCAAGCTGCAGGCCGAGCTGGACCAGAAAGACCAGTCCATGAAGGCCCTGAAAAACCGCGTGAGCCAGGCCCTCACCGGATTTGAAGGCAAAGGGCTCACCGTGACCGAGAAGAACGGCCAGATCTACGTGAGCCTGGAAAACAAGCTGCTCTTCCCCAGTGGCAGCACCACCGTGGATGCCAAAGGCCGCGAGGCGTTGAGCAACCTCGCCAAGGCCATCGCCAATGAAAAAGACCTCAACATCATGGTGGAGGGCCATACCGATACCGACAAGGTGCTCGCGGGCGCACCCTACAAGGACAACTGGGACCTGAGCGTGTTGCGCGCCACCAGCGTGGTGCGCATCCTGCAGGAAAGCGCCAAGGTGGACCCCACCCGCATCACCGCCGCAGGAAGAGGCGAATACATGCCCGCCGACCCCAACGACAAGGCCAAGAACCGCCGCATCGAGGTGATCTTGGCACCCGACCTGAAGCAGCTGTATGAACTGGTGAAAGACCACTGAGGGGAACATGACGGCCCCTGCACGGTGCATGGGCCACCGGACGGACAACATGACCGGAAGTTGACCAGCAAAGCACTGCACAAACGGGCCGAAAGGCTCCTCGCCCAACACCACGGACCCGGGGTGCTGGTGCTGCCCAATGCCTGGGATTGCCCCAGTGCCGTATTGTTTGCCAAGGCCGGGTTTCACGCCATCGCCACCACCAGCGGGGGCGTGGCCGCCGTGCTGGGCTATTCGGACCACCAATACGCCCCGGCGGACGAGATGCTCCTGATGGCCGGCCGCATCGCCGCATCGGTGAACGTACCCGTAACGGCCGACCTGGAGGCCGGCTACGGCACCACGCCCGGCGAGGTCGCGGAAACCGTCCGGAAGGCCATCCGGCTGGGAGTGGCGGGCGGCAACATCGAGGATACCGCCGATTCCAAGGGCGGCCTCGTGGACGTCGCATACCAGGTGGAAGTGATCAAGGCCGTGCGCCAAGCGGCCCGCGAGGAAGGGATCCCCTTCGTGCTGAACGCCCGCGTGGACACTTTCATCCATGATCTCGGCGGGGCGGAGGAGCAATTCCGCGAAGGCGTGAAACGCGCGCTGGCCTACCGCGAGGCGGGCGCGGACTGCGTGTTCCCCATCGGCTTGAAGCAACGGGAACAGGTGGCCACCTTCGTGCGCGAAGTGCCCTGCCCGGTGAATGTGCTCGTGGGGCAGGGAACACTTTCCGTGGCCGAGCTGGAGCAACTGGGCATCCGCCGCATCTCCTTCGGCACCGGGCCCATGCGTGCCGCCCTGCCCGCCGTGGAGCAAATGGCGCGGGAGATCAAGGCCAAGGGCTGGACCGCCCTCCTGGAGCAGACCGCGTTCAGCCACGATACGGTGAACGGCTTTTTCAGCTGAAGCGCCTGCTCATCCCTTTACCGGCCTGAGCCGCACCTGCAGGTCGCCGTCCACCAGCACAAAGTGGTGGGGCGGCACCTCAATGATATCGCCTTCCACGTCGGTGAGCTTCTCGGAGACGACCATCGCGGCGTGCTCGCTCTTTTCCGTGCCGCGCAGCATCCGGCACACATTCCCCTCGCAGCTGTACTTCTTCCCCTCGCTGTAGTACATCGTGAGCGGGGCGCTGCGGTCCGTCACGTAGCGCAGGCCCACCAGGATGCGCCCATCGGCATACACCATGTTCAGGTAGGCCGGCTCGCCGATGCCGTGTGCCGCCATCAGCTCCTTCAGGTCGGTGATCATGGCCTCGAAGGCATCGGCCACCTGGTCGGGCGTGGGGTGCTCCGCCTGCAGGCGGTCCAGCATCAGGGCGAAGAGGTGCTGGCTGTCGGTCTGGCCGTCCAACCAATCGTACATGGGCTGGCTGAGGCGGTTGCACAGCTCGCGCTTGATCTTGCCGAACTGCTCCCCCCCGCCGTTGTGCATCAGCAGGCGGTCCCGGCTGTGGAACGGATGGCAGTTGGCCTCGGCCACGTCGCCCACGCTGGCGGCCCGCACATGGGCCACGATGCAGTGGCTGCGCACCTTGGGCGCCAGGTAGCGCAGGTTGCGGTTGTTCCAGGCGGGCATCACGCTCACGAACACCGCCGGGTCGGGGCTGCGGTCGTGGTGGTACCAGCCCACGCCGAAGCCGTCGCCGTTCAGCGGCTCCTCGATCTCGCGCGCCGCATAGCTCTGCTTGATGATGGAGTCCGACGGGTCGAACAGCAGCGCCCCCATGCTGATGGGCGCCCCGAGGTAGGCAAGGAAACGGCACATGGCAACAGCTTCGTGGAACACGCAGGAAACAACCGGGGAACGCATTTGGTTTGAAATCCTTCGACCGGGCCGGTTCCGTTCCTGTCCCGGCGCAAACCATCTTTACATCGTGCCCGTCACCATTCGGGCCGGCCCAGACCATGTCGCGCAGGAAGGTGCTGAACAGTGAATTGAACCAGCTGCTCACGGCCCGCAACGAGCGGATGAAAAAGCTCCAAGGCATCGTGAAGCAAGCCATTGAGGAGCAAGAGCTGATCGTGAACAACCTGGCACACCCGCCGCAGGAGGTGATCACAAGGGGCCAAAAACTGGCCGATCGGGTGGCGGCATTCGGGGGAAGTTGGATCTTCATCATCGCCTTCTTCGCGGTGTTGGCCGTTTGGATCGTGCTCAACGTGACCGTTCCGCGGGGCGACGCCTTCGACCCCTACCCTTTTATCCTGATGAACCTGGTGCTCAGCTGCTTGGCCGCCGTGCAGGCCCCGGTGATCATGATGAGCCAGAACCGCCAGGAGGAAAAGGACCGGAAGCGGGCCGAGAACGACTACCTGATCAACCTGAAGGCGGAGCTGGAACTGCGGAGCCTGCACCAGAAGATGGACCTGCTGATCCAGGAGGAGATGCGTTCGCTGGCCGAGATGCAGGAAGAGCAATTCCGGCTCTTGGGGGGCCTTTCGCAGCAGCTATCCAAGATCGCCGCTTCCGGCGGGCATTCCAAGGGGGCATGACCCCCTTTTCCGGGGGCCTTTTCGCCCCCGCTCGCCGGCTTGGCCACCCCGGTTCGCTTTTGTGCACTTCCTTCCCTTTCTTTGCAGCCATTCGGTCCACCTATCCCATTGAGGTATACCATGGCCAAGGTCACCATTGACAACATCGAGATCGAGGTGCCGGACGGCATCACGATCCTGGAGGCCGCCCGCATGATCGGCGAGCGCAACAAGGCGGACCGCCACGTGGTGCCGCCCACCATGTGCTACTACAGCAAGCTGGAGGGCAGCGGCGGCTACTGCCGCACCTGCCTGGTGAAGGTGACCAAGGGCAGCGACCGCGACCCGCGGCCCATGCCCAAGCCCGTGGCCAGCTGCCGCACCGCCGTAATGGACGGCATGGTGGTGGAGAACACCCTGAGCGAGGAGGTGATGGACGCCCGCGCCGGGGTCACCGAGTTCCTGCTGATCAACCACCCGCTGGACTGCCCCATCTGCGACCAGGCCGGCGAGTGCCACCTGCAGGACCTCTCCTACGAGCACGGCGTATCGCAAAGCCGCTACCAGTTTGAGCGGCGCACCTTCGACCCCATCGACATCGGTGAGACGATCAAGCTGCACATGACCCGCTGCATCTACTGCTACCGCTGCGTGAAGGTGGCCCAGCAGATCACCGATGGCCGCGTGCACGGCATGATCAACCGCGGCGATGCCGCCGAGATCAGCACCTACATCGAGCAGGCCATCGACAACGACTTCAGCGGCAACGTCATCGATGTGTGCCCCGTGGGCGCACTCACCGACCGCACCTTCCGCTTCTCCTCCCGCGTGTGGTTCACCAAGCCCATGGATGCCCACCGCGACTGCAAGAAGTGCAGCGGCAAGGCGGCCATCTGGCTCAAGGGCCAGGAGGTGCTGCGCGTCACCGGCCGCAAAAACCAGTGGGGCGAGGTGGAGGAATGGATCTGCAACGAATGCCGCTTCGAAAAGAAGCAGCTCAGCGACTGGGTGGTGGAAGGCCCTCGCAACATCGACCGCCACAGCGTGATCTCCCAAGGCCACTACACCCTGCCCGTGAAACAAAAGATACTGGACCATCCCTCGCCCAACGTACCTGAACTGGCCCGCCTGAAACCCGCCAAGAAGCTCCAATGACCTTCCTCACCACCGCGATCCTCCTGGTGATCATCTTCGTGATCACCCTTACCGTGGCGGCCTATTCCACGTATGGCGAACGCAAGGTGGCCGCATTCCTCCAAGACCGGTACGGCCCCAACCGCGCCGGGCCCTTCGGCCTGCTACAACCCTTGGCCGACGGGGTGAAGATGTTCATGAAGGAGGACTTCGTGCCCGAAAAGGCCAACCGCACCCTGTTCTTCCTCGGGCCAGCCGTGGCCATGACCGTTTCCCTGATCACCGGTGTGATCATCCCTTGGGGCGGCACCCTCACCATCGGCGATATCAGCATCAGCCTGCAAGGCATGAACCCGGAGGTGGGTATCCTGTTCGTGTTCGCCATGACGGGCATCGGCGTGTACGGCATCATGCTGGGCGGCTGGGGCAGCAACAACAAGTACTCGCTGCTGGGCGCCATCCGCGCCGCCAGCCAGATGGTGAGCTATGAGCTGGCCATGGGCCTGAGCATCGTGGCCTTGGTGATGATGACCGGCACCCTGAGCATGGGCGGCATCGTGGAGTACCAGGCCGAGCACGGCTGGAACATCCTGTACCAGCCCTTGGGCTTCCTCATCTTCATCACTTGCGCCTTCGCCGAAACCAACCGGTCGCCCTTCGATATGCCCGAGTGCGAGACCGAACTGGTGGGCGGCTACCACACCGAGTTCAGCAGCATGAAGCTCGGCTTCTACCTCTTCTCGGAATACGTGAACATGTTCATCAGCAGCGCCGTGATGGCCACGCTGTACTTCGGCGCCTACCACGTGCCGGGGCTGGCCAGCACCGGCTGGAACCCCAACGTGATCACCCTGATCGGGGTGGCCGCCATGTTCGCCAAGACCTTCTTCTTCATCTTCCTCTTCATGTGGGTGCGCTGGACCCTCCCGCGCTTCCGGTTCGACCAGCTGCTGAACCTGGGCTGGAAAGGACTCATCCCCTTGGCCATCCTCAACATCCTGATCACGGCGGGCATCATGCTCGCACAAGGCCAGATCGCACTATGAGCACGGCAAGCAACAACTCCGTGCCCGCCGGCTTCGCCTCGCTGTCGGGGCGTTCCAAGCAGGTGAGCAATAAGAAGATGACGCTCATGGAGCGCATCTATATCCCAGCCATCCTCATCGGCCTGTGGATCACCATCAAGCACTTCTTCCGCAAGAAGGTCACCATCCAATACCCCGAGCAGGAACGGCCGCGCAGCGACGTGTACCGCGGCCGCCATGTGCTGAAGCGCGACGAGGAAGGCCGCGAACGGTGCGTGGCCTGTGGCCTGTGCGCCGTGGCATGCCCCGCCGAGGCCATCACCATGACCGCCGGCGAGCGCAAAAAGGGCGAAGAGCACCTGTACCGGGAGGAGAAGTACGCGGTGACCTACGAGATCAACATGCTGCGCTGCATCTACTGCGGCCTGTGCGAGGAGGCCTGCCCCAAGGAGGCCATCTTCCTCACCGACCGCCTGGTGGAAAGCGACTTCCTCCGCAACCCCTTGGTGTTCACCAAGGAGGAACTGGTGGAGCCCATGGACCAGCGCGTGGACATCTCCAAGCGGCAAACGCCCGACGTGCTGAAGTTCAAGGAGAACAAGAAGTACGCCCACAACCGGCTCAGCGGCGCCGCAGGCCGCCGGTAAAGACAGCTATCCGGCCGGCCTGTACCATGGGAACGAGCCGTATGGAAGCGTTCAGCGATGGTGTCCTGGCCATCATCATCACGATCATGGTGCTCGGGCTGGAGGTGCCCAAAGGAACACAGGCGGCCGACCTGATCCCCTTCGTGCCACGCCTGATGAGCTACGTTTTGAGCTTCATCTACGTGGGCATCTATTGGAACAACCACCACCATCTGCTGCACGCCACCGGGCGGATCAATGGCGGCATCATGTGGGCCAACCTGCACCTGCTGTTCTGGTTGTCCTTGGTCCCCATCGTTACTGCCTGGATGGGCGAGAACCATTTCCAACCCCTGCCCACAGCGGCCTATGGCTTCGTGCTGCTGATGTCGGCCTTGGCCTATTTCATCCTGCAAGGGGCCATCATTCGGCACCAAGGCGAAGGATCAGTGGTCGCCAAGGCCGTAGGCAAGGACGTGAAGGGCAAGCTCTCCGCCTTGTTCTACCTCCTCGCCATCGGAGTGGCGTTCCTTAGCCCGCTGGTATCCGGGATCCTCTACATCTGCGTGGCCATCATGTGGGTCATCCCCGACCGCCGCGTGGAGCGGGCACTGATGAAGGAGCACTCAAGCTGAGCGGTCTTCCCGCAGATCAATGCTCGTCCGCGCTGGGGCCGAACAGGCCCGGCACCGGCACATTGAGCAGGCGCAGGTACACGGTAAGCTGGCCGCGGTGGTGCACCATGTGCTGCAACTGCGTCCCGTAGGCCACGCGGCGCGGCATGCCCGCGATGACCTGCCCGTCGCGGCGCATTTCCCAGCGCTCCTCCATATCCACGCCGTCAGCGCCCTCCAGCGCCTTCTTGGCCTGGGCATAGCTCGTTTCCCACAGCTTCAGGATCTCCTCCACGGATGCCGGCGCGGGAAGGATCTTGTATCCGTCGCGCACAAAATCGAAGTGGTCCTTGGCCGTGATGTGCCCCATCCAATGCGGAAGTTCAGCGATATGCTGCGCCAAGCGCCCCAGCGTCATCGATTTCTCATGGGGCTTCCAGCCCAGTTTATCGGCGGGAAGGCGCTCCAATACTTTCTTGTTGCCTTGGGCGATGGTGTCCAGTTCGCCTTGGATGATGGTCAGGTAGTTCATGGTGCGGCGAAGTTACTCGCTCAGGGTCCGCTCCGCATGACCCTGAGCGAGTAACCGATCAGCCTAAAACGCCATAGGCCTCGCGCACCTCATCGTCGGCCATCGCAACGAAGGTGAAGATGCCCAAGGCGATGCCGAACGGAATGTTCAGGCAGTTCAGCGCGGCCACCACCTGCGTGAACGTGCGGTTCCGGCGTTGGTCGATCATGCGCCCGCTGACCAGGTTGAGGATTCCCAGTGTTTCCAGAAAGACCAAAAGGACCACGCCCACGGGGAGTATTATGAAAAGTGTGTCAACAGCCTTTTCATTGATGCTCAATTGCCGT